>JBHLNS010000078.1:0-10252 GCA_048941285.1 Promethearchaeota archaeon | reverse complement strand
CTTGTTGAGACTATCTAAGTCTTTTTTCTCTATTACATTATTTCCAAAAGAATTTATGATTTTTGGTATAAAATAATTATCTATATTATTATAAAAAAAATCAATATTGTTTAAATACAACTCTAAAATGTTGAATAATCCTTGAAATATCATATTTATACAAAATAATATAGGTAATTTTTTTCAAATTATATTAAAATAAATTACAGAAAGTTTAATACTTTATCATTATTAGTTAAAATTCAATAAATTTGAAATGCCATAGACCTTTTCAGTATTTGTCAATTATTATATTCCCTGTATTGGACATTCTGTCAAAAACTCTTCATATTTTGGAGATAACATTAATTACATTATATAAAAAGTATTAATTTAAACCTCTATATCAATAAATTTAAAATAATTAACTATTGATCCAAAATTACAAATAGTAGTAGTTCTATGACCTAAATTTACATTATTAATATTGCAAATTCTACTACTTAATCCTTTTGAAGCGTCCTTTCAAATCCTTATAGATAGATTTATACGTATAATTTAATTATAATAATTTAAAATTATGTTTTTTAAAACAAATCAAGATGAGACCTATTGAATGGGAAAAAAAAATTTTATTTATTAATGGGAATTTTTCAAATTGTATTAATTTTTATTGTATTTTTTTCAGTTGATGGATTAATCACCTTTGTTTCTGCTCAAGGAACTAATTACGATTATTATAATACAACGACCGCCGCAGCATTAGCAATTGCAGCATCAATATCAGTCGCAGCAGCGGTATTAGGAAGTGCTATTGCATTAAAAACAGTTGGAACGGCAGCAATTTCATCACTTTCAGAACGAGAGGAGACATTTTTTAAAGCGTTTTTAGTTGTAGCTTTATGTGAAGCATTAGCAATATATGGATTAATAATCGCTATACTCTTATGGACAAAGATTCCGGGATATATATAAATTTATTTTAAAATTTAAAACTTGTATCTTTTCTTCAATCTGGTGGTTATTTTTTGAGCACAATTGTTCCATCTTATGCTTATACATTTATTAAAATTGCTTTTTTAAGGACTTTAATTATGGATGAAAATTCGCTGCAAAATTTTAATAAAGTTAAAAATATCAATAGAGTCTTAGAATCTATTAATCGTTTTTACCCCGATTTAAAGATTAAAAAAATCTCAATTGAAAACATCGAGTTAGCATTATATCATAATTATATTAAAATGGTTGGAAAAATTATGCTTTATTCTCCACCAAATATGAGATTATTTTTAAAAAATTATCTTCTAAAATATGAAATAATTAATATTAAACAAATTATTATTGCTTCAATTCTAGGAATAGAAATTAAAAAAAAAAAAAAGAAAGTTAATTTTTTGGCAGAAGAATACTTAGAAAATACAGAATTTATTGAAGACTTGTTAAAAATTTCTTCCTTAGACCAATTTCAATTATTTTTTAACAAAACTAAATATAAAATCCCTATAAGGGAAGGAATTTCTTATTTTAAAAACTATAATGAAATTTTCGTCTTAGAAGCTTTTTTAGATAAATTCTATTATGAAAATATGATAAAACAGTTAAAGAATTTGAATACAAAAGAAAAAAAAATCATAATTGATTTTGTAAAATACAAAACAGAAATCTATAATATAAATACTATCTATCGCGGTTTAAAAAATAATGTTGAAAAGGAATTGTTAGCGCAATTTCTCATAGATTATTATCTATTCTTAGATAAGGGCAAGATTGATTATTTATTAAGTATAAAGGATCTCAACATTTTAATCTCGTTAATAGAAAACTACATACGAAATGTTAAGGAAATAAAAAGATTTTACAAAAATATTGTTATTGATCAAGAGCATTTAGTTCACTCAATTGAAGAAATATATCTTAAATATTATTTTAAAAAATTTAAAATAAGGATTGATGATATTGACTTAATTACAATTTTTAGGATATTAGAGCTTATTATCAAGAAAGAAAATGAAATTCGATTTAATATTATTCCCAAAGCAATTGAGATTATAAATAAGAAATTTGAAGAGTTGAAATTATTAAATTAATAAAGAAAAACTAAGGGTTACCATTATGAAAATTTTTGAATGGGTTGAAGAAGTTGAAAAAATTTATGAAAATTTAATTGAAAATGCTAAAAAAGAAAGCTTAGATGAATTGGAAAGATTAAGAACTGAACAAGAAAAAAATATGGAAGAGAGGATTGAAAATAATCGTAAAATTGTTGAATCAGCTTTAAAATCTCTCTCAGAAAATTTGAATAATGAGGATAATTTCATTACAGAAAAGATAAAGGATTTTAAAGAAAAGATGGAAATCACTTATAAAAATTATAAAGAAACTTTATTTAACACAATAATAAAAGAAATTGGATTTGATTTTTAACGGCAGGACAGAAAATTCATGTATTAGGCGATGAGGAAATTATTTTATTATTTGGGCTTTTAGGAATAGATGGTACCCTAACTGAAAATAGTGAGGGTTTTCTAAAGAAATTTGATTTATTAACTAAAGACTCTTCAATAGGAATGATAATCATCTTTATGGATTTGCCAAATGAAATTATAGATTTTATTTTAGAATTTAAGATGAGTAATAAAACTCCATTTATTTATTTAATTCCTAACATATTTCAATCTGACATTGAGAATCGGGATGTCATTTTTAATAAAATTTTTGAATCTATTGAACAAATTATATCTTAAGAGATGTGGAATTATATCTGAAATTAGCAATATAAAGGAAAGATTTGGAAGACTAGGATTATATCTGATTGATAAAGCTAAAAATGAAATTAAAGTTATAGATCAACAAAGTCTTTTTCAAATTGCAGAAATGAAGAAAAAGTATAGAGAGAGAATATCAGATAGTTCATCAAAAATTAAAACGAATTTTATTGAAACTTATAATAAACGTTTGAATAATTCTTTATCTTCAACACTTTTAAAAATAAAAGAAGAAACGTTAAATGTTAAAAATGCATTAATTTCAAAATTAATTATAGATTTAAATCAATTGTTAGAAAAGAAAATAAATAAAAATTATTCAAATTATTTGAAATTTTTATTAGAAATATTTAATAGAATTAAACATTTAATAGATAAACCCCCTGAAATCGTAATAAATTTAAATTCAAGAGATTACGAATATTTTATTAAAAATTTCGATAAAATTCAAAAGATTTTTGAGAATAATGTAACATTAAATCCTTCAACGGAAGAATTTATTGGGGGATTTAGGATTTTACAAACAAGAATGAATATATCCTATGATTTTTCAATTACAAGTTTAATAAATAAAAAGAGATCATTAATTGAAATTGAGTTTTCAAAAATCTTTTCAGATATTTATTTAGAAATTAATGAAATAATACAAAACTACGAAAAATTCATTCAAAATCAAAAATTAGCAATAAGAGATTATTTAAAAAATTATGACTAAAGCAAACAAAGAAGTATATGAAGAATATACTTCTGGTTATATTTCATCAATAAATGGATCATTAATTGAAATAAAAGGATTCGAAAAACAAGTTCGCATTCATGACTTAATAAGAGAATCTGAACATAATATTTTAGGAGAAGTTATTCAAATTTATTCAAATCACGTAACTGCTCAATGTTTTGAAAACACAAATAATTTAAAGCTTGGGGAAAAAGTGGTTAATTTAAGAGAGCCATTATCAATGGAATTAGGTCCTGGACTTTTGGGTAATGTTTTTGATGGTATTCAAAGACCATTAGATACCACTTTTAAAAATAGTCATAAAGGTTTTTTAGAAAGAGGTAATGATCTACCATCCCTATCGCGTACCAAAAAATGGCACTTTAAACCACAAAAAGAAGTTAATGATACTGTAAGTTCTGGTGATATAATTGGGACTGTACAGGAAACCTTTTTAATTGAACATAAAATAATAGTACCTATTGGAATCTCAGGAAAATTGAGTTATATTGCTTCAGAAGGAGAATATACCATCAAAGATGAAATTTATCGTCTGAAGGCCAAAAATATTGAGAAATCTTTCTCAATGCTGCAAAAATGGTCAATCACTAAAAGCAGACCGTATAAAAGGCGAGAAAGTCCAACTGAACCACTAATAACAGGTATGCGTGTTATAGATCTATTATTTCCTATAGCAAAAGGAGGAACTGTTGCAGTGCCAGGGGGTTTTGGAACTGGTAAAACTGTAATACAACAATCTTTAGCAAAATGGTGTAATGCTGATGTCATTATTTTCGTTGGTTGTGGAGAGCGAGGAAATGAAATCGCTGATGTTTTGAAACAATTTTCGGAAATTAAGGATCCAAAAAGTGGAAGACCATTGTTAGAACGTATAACTCTGATTGCTAATACCTCAAATATGCCAGTATCTGCTCGTGAAGCAAGTATTTTTTCAGGAGTTACAATTGGTGAATATTATCGTGATATGGGGTATGACGTAGCAGTATTAGCAGATAGTACTTCAAGATGGGCAGAGTCTTTACGAGAAATTTCAGGATTATTAGAAGAAATGCCTGCTGAAGAAGGATATCCTGCTTATTTACCATCAAAAATCTCAAGTTTCTATGAAAGGGCAGGAGTTGTAAACATTTTGGGTGAAGACACATCAACTAAAGAGAGATTTGGGTCTTTAACTATAATAGGGTCAGTATCACCACCATCTGGAGATTTTAGCGAGCCAGTAACGGCAACAACTAAACGTTTTGTCCAAGCGTTCTGGGCACTAGATGCTAACTTGGCTTATTCTAAACATTACCCTGCTATAAATTGGCTAAACTCTTATTCAAATTATCCCGATTATATATTTGAATGGTGGGCTCAGAGAGATATCTATTGGCCTGAAATGAATGTCGATTGGTATGAGTGTAGAAGTCAAATAAATAATATTCTTTCCCAAGAGAGTGAATTAAAAAACATTATGCAATTAATTGGTGAAGAAAATTTACCCGAGGATCAACAATTAATTCTTTTTATTACAAAATTGATAAGAAATGGGTATCTAATACAAAATGCTTTTGATAGCATAGATAATTTCACGAGTGTTGAAAAGTTAATAGGACAGATTAAATTGATTCTATTATTATATAAGGAAGGGAGAGAATTATTAAGATCAGGTTATTTAATTGAAGATATTAAGAGTCTTGATGTAATTGATGATATTTTAAGAATTAGCTATTCAATTTCGAATGATGATTTTTTTAAGATTGAGAACTTAAAGAAAAGGCTATTAAATGAAATAGAATCATTAAAGTTATCATATGGGGTTTTAAAGGAGAAATGAGTGTAGTTTATGGGAAGATACAACAGATTGTTGGGCCATTAATTTTTTTAAGTAATGAGCACGATGCACAGTATGGAGAAATAGTTAAAATTCATACAAATGATGGAACGGAGCGTACTGGTCAGGTAGTAAAGATAAATGAAGATTCTATAATAATTGAAGTGTTTGAAGATACGGGGGGATTATCTTCAGAAAATTCTAGAATTCTTTTCACAGAAGATTCGTTTAAAGTTAAAATCTCAAATGATATGTTTGGTAGAACTTTCAACTCAATTGGAAAACCTATTGATATTAATACAAAAAATATTTTAGATTCTGACCTAATAACAGAAGTAGAGCGTGACATTAACGGTACACCTATAAATCCGTTTGCGAGGGATTATCCTTCTGAAGTTATACAAACAGGTATATCTGTAATAGATGGCCTTTTTACACTGATAAGAGGACAAAAGCTTCCGATATTCAGTGGACAAGGACTACCGCATAATGCTTTAGCTGCTCAAATTGTCACTCAAGCGAAAGTCTTAACAGAGGAACCTTTTTTAATTATTTTTTGTGGGATAGGAATTATACAAGATGAAGCAATTTATTTCTTGAATAGATTTCAAGAAAGTGGAAATATACAAAACATTATTTCCTTTATTAATTTTGCTGATGATCCTATAATGGAGCGTTTAATTATTCCTAGAGTTGCTTTAACTACTGCAGAATATTTTGCTTTTGATAAAGACATGCATGTTCTTGTTATTTTAATCGATATGACCAATTATGCTGAGGCGTTAAGAGAACTTAGTTCCGCCAAGGAAGAAATCCCAAGTAGAAAAGGGTATCCAGGATATCTATATACTGATTTTGCTTCTATTTATGAAAGAACAGGTAAAATAAAAGGTAAATCTGGTACTATAACTCAAATACCAATCTTAACAATGCCAAATGATGATATTTCTCATCCAATTCCAGATACTACAGGTTATATAACTGAAGGGCAATTGGTTCTTAACAGAAACTTGCATAAAACAGGAATATACCCTCCATTTGAAGTTTTAGCTTCAATATCTCGACTAATGAAAGATTCTATTGGTAAAGATACAACAAGGGAAGATCATACAGATATAAGTTCTCAACTATTAGCTTCTTATTCTAATTCACTTGAAGTTAGAGATCTTATATCAATTGTAGGAGAAGATGGATTAAATTTTAATCAGAGAGCCAATTTAAATTTTGGGGAAATTTTTGAAAAAAAATTTTTAAATCAGAAAATTGATGAAAATCGAGGTTTTACAGAAACCTTTGATATCGCATGGAAAGCATTATCGGAAATACCTAAAAACCAATTATTCAGAATCCATCAAAACTTTATAAATAAATATTACAAAGAACAGGTGTGAGACTAAAATTAGTTTTAGAGAATTTAAGCCAACGAAATCAAACCTAATGAGTTTACAGAAAAGATTAAACTTTGCAGTGAAAGGAGAAAATTTTTTAGAATTGAAACAAGAACAACTGATATTTGAAATTAAAGAGTTATGGAATGATTATAAAAAAAAACGTAAGAAATTTCTAAATTTACTAACAGAAGTCATGATTAAATTACACCAAACATATAAAGAAATGGGCAAAAATAATTTAAAAATTATAAGCAGTTTAAGTAAAATTCAATTCAAACCAACAGTAGATATTAAATATATTAAAAAAATAGGAAATGTTGTGCCGGATATAAAATATGAACTTATTAAGGATGAACTCCTTCCCGCTTATTCCTTTGAATATACCAGTCATTATCTAGATGATTTGACAAGTTTGTTATCTTCACTTTTTAAAAGAATGATTGAATTATCTGAAATTGAAGATATTATGTTAAAGCATTCTCTTAGCTATAAAAAAATAACTCGGAGAATCCATGGATTAGAAAATATAATTATTCCTGCTCTAAATTCAGAAATTAAAAGAATTAAAAATATCCTAGAAGAACTTCAAAGAGAAAATTTTGTAAGATTGAAAAATACTAAAGATTTAATTTATAAAAAAAAAGTAACAAATGTGTGAAATAAATGACAAACAAGACCTTGATGTGTTTGTTCGATATTAATATTCGTAACAGTTATAAAGATCTTCTATTACAAGAATTATCTCAAATTAATTTGATTCATATAAAACCAACGCAAAAAAAAGAAGAGATTAAAAAAAAGGATATTGAACTTGATAGAATTAAAAATTTGAGAGCTAATATAGAAGAATTATTCAAATCACTTAAAATCTCGGAGTATGACTTACAAAATTTACAACCTAAAAAGAATGAAAGAATCGAATTTAAAGTGAAAGATATTGATGAATTAATAAGCATCATGTTAGAAGAAATAGATTTTTACAGTAATCGTGTTGCAGAATTAGAGCGTTATATCGCAAAAGTTAAAATTGAATTAAACCGAATGAAAACAATCGAGGAAGGTTATAAGTTTATGGAAAAAGTTAATCTTACTCGAGATAATTTATCATACATGAATCAGTTAGCATTTAGAGTCTTTATAACCTTTTCCAAAAACTTAATTAATGTAAAAAATCTATTTGAATTCTCAAAATTCCCAAATTTCTATGAAACCCAAGAGATTTCAGAGGATAGAATCGTTTTTTATACAATTTATCCTTTAGATAAAGAAGATGAATTAAAAGAAAGAATTCGCATAACTCACGCTGAGGAAGTACCTATTTTGAAAAAATATTTACTTGCTGATGGAATTAACTTTAACAGGATCAATAGTGAGCTTAAGTTAATAAATAATACACTTGAAAAGTATGAAAAAGAATTAACCAGACTTAGAGATGATAATATATTATTATTTGCAGCTATGCATGAAATAGTTGAAAATGTAGAAGAGTATAATTGGGCTGAACGGCAATTCGAAGACGTATCATCAAATAGATCACGACTCAAATTTTTTATACCTGTCAATAAGAAGAAAGCCGTACAAAAACAACTGATGGAAGTTTTCAAGGATCAGATAACAATTCATTCAGTTGAAATTTCAAAAAAACCACTTGTTATTCCAGAAGAAGAAAAACAGGAATTACCATCACAAAAATCTGATATTGAACAAAAATTTAAGAGTGAAAAGTTAAAGTCAGATAACATTGAAATAGATGAAGATTTAAGAGAGGAAACTCCAAGGATTATGAAAAATAATTTTTTTGTGAGACCTTTTGAAACCTTGACTAGAATGTATGGTACTCCTTCATATTCTGAAATTGATCCTACACCTTTTCTAGCAATCACATTTCCTATCTTATTTGGAGTTATGTTTGGAGATATAGGACACGGATTAGTTTTAATAATAGCTGGTCTAGTAGGAGCCTTCTTTTTCAGGAAGAAAAAAGGAACTGATTTTTTAAATTTTTGTTGGATCATCTTTTATTGTGGTTGGGGGGCTATTTTATTTGGTTTTTTGTATGGTGAATTTTTTGGAATGAATGATATCGTAATTGGAGGTATTACTCTTTTCGAGTTCACTCCAGTTACCATCCCTTTTCTAAATATTACATTACATAATCCTATAGATAATCCTTTTACTGTTTTCATATTCGCAGTATTAATTGGGGTTATACATATAAATTTAGGTTGGTTTATACAATTTCTGAATTATTGGAGACAATCGAGAAAATATTTAGCATTTTCAGATTCTCTTGTCAAAATACTATTATTGACGGGGGGTTCCATTTTGATTTTTGTATGGGGATTTGATATGAATGCATGGTTAGCACCACCATATCCAATCTTGTTACCCTTAGTTCCAGGCATATTATTAATTATCTTAAAACCCCTTGGTAAAATCTTTCATATTTCTTACTTAAAAAAGGAATCATATAAAGAATTAATTGGTGAAGGATCAATGGAAACGTTTGAAACTCTATTGTCTATAATAAGTAATGTTGCCTCATATATTCGACTATTAGCATTAGCTCTTGCCCATATCGCTTTAATGATTGCCATAGAGGCAATGGCAGGATTAATTCAAGGGCAAGGAATCTTTGAGGAAATAATCAGATTAATAGGTTTGATATTTGGAAATGTCGTTGTTATTTTAATAGAAGGCTTATTAGTTTTCTTAAACGCTCTAAGGCTTAATTTTTATGAATTCTTTTTCAAATTTTATCATGGTTCCGGAACCGAATTCTTCCCTTTCTATTTAGATGACGATTTTTCAATAATTAACTTTAAATTAAGTACTGATAAGGACATTATCTCAGAAGAAATCGAAAAAGAAATCGAATCTAAAAAAACACAAGAGGAAATTGTTGAAGCAACAAAATATATTTCTAAAAAATATTTTTAACTTATGTTTTGAATGGATTAAATTATTATGGAAAATGATAAGCAAACACCCTCAAAGAAAAAACTGGTTCTGAACTCTTTAAGTCTGATTCTTCTACTGTTTGGTGTTTTTATCCTTTATTATATTTTAATTGAATTTAAAACAAATATCTTCATTGTTGTTCTAATTATAATTTTTATTCTTTTAACTTTTTTAGGCCTTATTTTTCGAGGTAGAAAGAAAAAAAGTATATATTCGAAATTATTTCCAGAAAAAAAAAGAAAAACTCAACCTATTAAGAAAAGAGCCGAGTTTAGAATAGAATCAGAACCCCAAATTAAAAAATTAGCTGAAATTAATCTTAACTTTAAATATCGCAAACCTCTTATCAAAAAATGCGAAAATTGCGGAATGGTAATTGCTAGTTATGTAAAAAAATGCCCAATATGCGGTGCTTCAAATAAATAATCATATTATTTATAAAAAAATGTTTTAGAGGATGCATGATGACATTTAAGGATTATGATAAATATGGTGTAATAACATCAATTAAAGGCTCTTTAATTGAAGTAAAAGGTTTAGAAGATGATATAAGACTTCATGATTTAATTAAAATTACAAAATTTAACATAATAAGTGAAGT
>JBHLNS010000100.1:0-2602 GCA_048941285.1 Promethearchaeota archaeon | reverse complement strand
GAGGGCCTTTATGCCGAAAACATGGTCAATCACGTCTATGAAGATGGGGACGGGATCCTCTGGGTCGGCACCCAGGGAGGGCTCCTCAGGTTCGATCCCCAGGCTGGAACCTTTGAGCTATACACGCGCGATCCCGCCGATCCCCATAGCTTGAGCCACATGAACGTCAGCTCCGTGTACGAGGATCGCTCGGGCAGGCTTTGGCTTGGGACGGCTGGTGGCGGTCTCAATGAATTCGATCGCTCGTCCGAAACCTTTGTGCACTACACAGACAAGGATGGACTCCCGAGCAACATCATCGTCGGAATCCTCGAGGATGCGCAGGGCAATCTCTGGTTGAGCACCAACAACGGCCTGTCCAGGTTCAGCCCAGAAGACAAGACCTTCAAGAATTACGATACGGGCGATGGTCTACAGGACAGTGAGTTCGTAAGCGGCGCCTATCACCAAAGCCCGAGTGGAGAGATGTTTTTTGGCGGTGTAAACGGGTTCAATGCCTTCTACCCGGAGGACATCCAGGACAGTCCCCACGTCCCGCCGATCGTGTTGACCTCGTTGACCCAGGGAGGCGTGGATGTAGCGAAGGGCAGGGCCGTCGAGACCATCGCGGAGGCAACATTCAGGTGGCCGAACAACTTTGAGTTCGAATTCGCCGCATTGAGCTACTCCCAACCCGAGAAGAACCAATATGCCTATCGGCTCGAAGGGTTCCGCGATGAATCCTGGAACTACATAGGCACAAAGCGCTTCGGGCGCTACACGAACCTCCCCGGTGGCACATACACCTTGAGGCTCAAAGGCTCGAACAGCGATGGGGTTTGGAATGAACAGGGCACCTCGCTAAGAATCACAGTCGTACCCCCTTTCTGGGACACCTGGTGGTTCAGAGGACTTTTGCTGGTCGGGCTGGCAGTAGTGGGGTTCAGTGCCTATTGGCGACGGACCAGAAACATCCAGATGCGCAGTCAAGTGCTCGAGCAAGAAGTAGCCAACCGGACCAGAGAATTGGCAGCCCTGACCGACATTGCCGCCGTGGTGAGCCGCTCGCTAGACCGCCAGAAAATCCTGGTGGACGCCCTGGACAAGACTCTTGAGGTCACAGGGCTGGAGGCAGGTGGAATCTATCTATTGCAGGAGGATGGACCCCAGCATAGAGATCAGAGTGTGCTCAAGATCGTCACCCATAGGGGCTTGACCACAGCGCTGGTGGCCGCGATCGACAACCTGGCAGTGGGGGAAGGCTTCTCGGGTCGTGTGGTCCAGACAGGCGAGCCCTTGGTCGTGGGCGATCTCTCCACCGATCCCAGGTTGACACGCTCGTTAGTCAAGGCGAGTGGATTCCGGTTTGTGGCGATTGTCCCCGTGGTGTCGAGGGCTGCCGTTCTGGGAACGCTGTTTGTGATGACTCACCGCCAGACTGATTTCACCCAGCGGGACGTCGAACTGCTGTCTTCGGTCGGAGTTCAGATCGGCGTAGCCATCGAGAACGCCCGCCTCTTTGCAGCCGAGCAACGACGGGCCGAGCAATTTCGCCTGATCAACCAGGCCGGTCGCGAGCTTACCCTAATCCTCGACATCACCGAAGTCATGAAGCAGATGACCCGCATGATCCAGGACGCATTCGGCTACTACCACGTCGCCATCGGCCTCATCGAGGGCGACGAAGTGGTCTACCGTGTGGGGGCAGGCGAGCTCTGGGATGATCCAGAGTTCCAGTTCAAACCGGCGCGCCTCAAGGTGGGCGAGCAAGGGATCTCTGGTTGGGTCGCTGCCCATGGTGAACCGCTCCTAGCGCGCGATGTGCGCGAGGACCCACACTATGTCTGGATGCAGGGCAGTCGGACCCGTTCGGAACTCACCGTTCCGGTTATGATCAAAGGCCAGGTGATCGGTGTATTGGACGCCCAGAGCGATCGCCTCAACGCGTTTGATGACACCGACCTGGCCGTGCTTCAGTCACTGGCCCACCAGGTTGGCACCGCGATCGAGAATGCCCGGCTTTATGAGCAGGCCCAACAGACAGCGGTGATGGCGGAACGCAGCCGCCTGGCTCGCGATCTCCACGACGCCGTCACCCAGACCCTCTTTTCCGCCAGCCTCATCGCCGAAGCTGTACCCGCCTCCTGGGAGTTGGATCCACAGGAGGGACAGCAGCTCCTGGGGGAGCTCAAGCAATTGACCCGGGGCGCACTGGCCGAGATGCGCACCCTCCTGTTGGAACTGCGGCCAGCCGCCCTGATCGAGACGCACCTGGGTGATCTGATACAGCAATTGGCTGAGGCCGCTACAGGGCGGATAGGCGTACCGGTCACCGTGACAGCGAACAGGGCAATTGCTCTGCCCTCCGACGTGCACGTTGCCCTATACCGCATCGCCCAGGAGGCTCTGAACAACGTGGTAAAGCACGCCCACGCAAGCCAGGTCGAAGTGCTCCTTCGAGATGTCACAGATCCCACCGGCGGGGGAAGGGCGGTAGAGCTTTGCGTCCGAGATAATGGGCAAGGGTTCGATGTTAAGGACATTCCGCCGCATCACCTGGGCCTTGGCATTATGCGCGAACGCGCTGAGGCTGTCGGCGCCCACTTGCAGATCGAGAGCGAGA
>JBHLNS010000030.1:0-43014 GCA_048941285.1 Promethearchaeota archaeon | reverse complement strand
TTTAAAACGGACTAAATTAAATTGATATAAGTTTGAAAACTATACAAAAAATATTATATTCATTTATTAGCTCTATGTAAATTAAACAAACCTTCATCTCTTTCACTTTCTTGGATTTAAATATAATTTGAATAATTCTATATTATGCTTCTCATATTTTTCAATTTCTAAAAATTTAAATATTTAAATTTAGATTGAAGAATCAAGGAAAATTTTCATTTTTGATTTTGATAGAAAGAGAAATTAACTTCTTTATTTGATAATTTTATAATAGTTAGATTGGGAAATATGCTAAGGCAAGTTTATATATTAAAGGATGAAAAAGTACTGTATAATAAAAACTTCGGTAAAGCGATATCTGAGGGGGATTTTAATAAATTTTATCACGATATAATGGAATTATCTAAAAAGGGTACTGGGATAGAACTCAACAGTTATGATTATATTAAATACAAATTAGTTTTTGCAGTCGAAGAGGAATTAGATTTAATGTTTATGTTTATAACTGACATTAATGATAATCTCGCACAGACGAAACGTGAATTAAAAAATCTCCAAAAAGAATTTTTAGATACTTTTGGTGATGCTATTGACAATTTGGATTCCTCACTCATGGAATTACTTGATCCGATCGTAGATTCCATTCATAGGAATCTTAAGACAAAAATCTCATTAGTAGGCTTTTCTGGAGTAGGAAAAACCACAACTACAAAGTTAATTTGTGCTACAGAGATCCCATCAGTACATATTCCTACTATTACAGGGAAAATTTCAACTGTTAAAATCGGTAAATTATATTTTCACCTATGGGATTTCGCCGGACAAGAACAATTCAGTTATCTATGGAACGATTTTATTCTAGGTAGTGATGCAGTTCTTATCATTACTGACTCTACTTTAGAAAATGTAGAAAAAAGTAAATTTTTTATTGAATTAGTAAAAGAACACGCCCCATATGCCCATACCGCTATAATTGGGAACAAACAAGATTTACCTGATGCGTTAATTGTACAGAAAATTGAATCAATACTTGGTCTTAAAACATACTCAATGGTTGCAATTGAACCTGATAATCGAGAAAAGATGATTCAAATTATAGCAGATATCCTTGAGGTTAGTACTGATGCCTCACCTTTATTAAAACCTCTATTCGAAAGAGATCAATTAATTCATCAAGCAAAAATTAGTTTAGAAAACGGAGATATTGCTAAAACTGCTGAATATTTTGAGAAAATTTCAGATTTATGCCTTGAATTAGGTGATGATAATCTTTACAAGGAATTTCATGAAAAAGCTAATAAACTGAAAGGGTATTTAGCAAACCAATAAAAAGTCATATATCTAATTAAAAAAATAAAAAAATAAAAAAATTTATTCTTCTTGTTTTACTTCAGCTTTAATTTTTATAGAACGATAATTATCGTCAAGAACGTTAAGATATTCGATTAAAACACTACTAGATTTTGATTTTACTCCATATTGATGAATAATCGTTTTTAACATGTATTTTGGATATACTAGAGAATTGTGAAAGTCAGAGATTAATGCATAATACTCATTTCCTTTACTATCTTGGAATACATGAATCAATTGGTTTTCCCATAATTTCTTTAAACCACCATCTATATCATCAACGCCTTTTTTACGTAATTTCTCTAAAACATTTTTCGTGACAATTGAAATTCTTAGAAGTTTAAAAATTTCATAAACTTGAGGGTCTCCAATAACTTCATCTAAAATTTTAAGATTATCTTCTTCTGAGGGCCGATACTTTTGGAAAAATTTTCTTACCGCAACATTATATTCCTCAACAAATCTCTCCGGAAGCCCCCGTTCTACAGGATTTTTGAGTAATCTAATTGGGGGTCTTCTTAACATAAAAAGATCATTTATTAGAAATATTAGTTCAGAAGGCATTCCTTTTACTGATGTTTCTTTTACAATTTCTTTTTTAATTAGTTCCATTAAAATTGCGTCAACGTCAAAAAATCCTTCCCTATATCTATCCTTCAACCATATTTTTAATTCAGACTTAGTAATTACTCCTTCTTCTCTTAATCTCTCTATGATCAATCGATTAAGGTTGTCAGAAAAGGTAACAGCTAAACTTTGCTCATCATTCAAATGAGGGTATATGGATAAACGTTGGAAAAGAAAAGGAATCATCTCCAGGTAGGCATTATCTTCGTAATTTTGGAATATTACACGAGAAATATCTGATAATCCTCCTTCATAAGTATCAGCATCTTCATCTAGATTCAGCAGTAAGATAATATATAATGGTTTTTCTCGACCTGTATAGTACGAAGCAATGTTTAAAGGACCAACTAATAAACTTATCATTCCTGGTTCTCCTGTATATTCATGAGCGGCATAAATTTGCATTAAAGTTTCATCACTTATTATAAGTTCTTCTGGATATTTAGCAAGTATTTCTGTACTTACTTTTATATCCCATCTCATAATAACTAAACCTATTGGCATTACTCATTTTCACCTCTTTCCTTTGTTATTTTGTTTTCTAATGAAGATTTCTTTTTTAGATCGGTTATCCCTAATGCTTCTTCTATTGAAAGCCCAATATACTTCCAATCTTCTCCAAACAATTTAACCATCATTTCGTCTTTAGTTGGTACTGAAAATGATTCGGTGATTATCTTTTTAGATTTTATCAAGTTTTTAATTTTTCTAATCTTTTTAACGTGTTTGGGTATTCTTGCTTGTTGGATAACCCTATATCCAACTATGCTTCCTACAACACCAACAATCGCTGCTGTTATTATAATGAAATAGAAGGTTGGCATTCCCGGCCATATCTCCTGCATTTTTACGGTAATAGTTATTGAAAATTCTTGACTAGTGAAATTAGCGGCATTAATTTGAATTTTACCTACAAAAGTGTGTGCCATTAAGAATGTATTAATATCTTTGGTCAATACGGATGCGTTGTAAGCTCCTGGTTCAGTTAGAATTGGATTTAATATATATGATATACCTCTAAAATCAAATTTAACCTCAGCAGTTGCCAATTCTTCAGATCTAGTATTGTCCCATAAATGGACCTCAAAATAGATATCACTCCCTTGAGTTATTGCAATTTGATTATTACTCCCTAAATGAGGATATTGAATTGTTACTGTAAATTCTCTCAGCATTATTTCTAAATAAATAAAAGCATTTTTCTGTTCATAATTTTCTTGCTTTAACGTCAAATATAAGAAATAATATCCAACTGGCTTTAGCTCTGTGTTAAAATCTAAAGTATAACTATGATTCAAATTTTGAATTAATGTGCCTGAGCCAAAACTACCGGGTATTTTTGTTCCATTCTCATATAATTCTTCCCAAACATAATTAGAAATAGTTAAATCTCCAATTATATCCATCGTACTAGAGTCTTGATACGTAAAAATGAAATTCTTTTGATCTTGAACATAAATTCTTGAGCTAATATAATACAAGTCGTCAGATTGGGCGTTGAGAATCGTTTCTCTTTCAAGAATGTTAAGATACACCAAAAAATTTGATTTCGTTGTATAGTTTTCATATGAAGCAGTAATACTAATAACTTTAAGGCCAGTCGTTTGAGCATCTGAAGTGTCTAATGTGAAGGTGTAAAACCCAACATTAATAGGGTCTGCATAAAAGCTTATAGGTGTAAGGCCCAACCATTCATATGTTAAATAGGCATCTTCCAATGGAATTCCAGTTTCATAAATTGAATATTTCACCATAATACTTATATAATCATCATAATGAGCAGTATAGGATTTATCTAGTAATTCTATTTGTGTATCATGATCATGAGCACTGATAATTGTAGGTATTGCTTTTAATTCAAGTAGAAAACCTTCACTATTAGGGGCTGGATATCCTGGGAGGGACCCTTCAATTCTAACATTGTAAAATCGACTACTCCCGCCTGCTGACAAATCAGCAGAATTAATGATTATCGTGAAATTTCCAGCACCTGTTCCAGACCACATAAATTCTCTAATTAAATCTGTAGATGTACCAACTCTTCTAATATATATTGTACATCGAGCGCTAGGATCTGCTACCGGGTTCCAGGTATTACCATTATCATCGGTATACTCGAAAATTACTGAGAATGCTACATTATCACCCCAATATGCCTCTTCTGTTCCAGAACTATTCGAAAAGGATGTAAGGTAATAGGAAGTGTTTACACCTGGTAAATATGCCTTGAAAGTGATTGTTGACGCTGTTTCAAGTGTGTAATTGAACCATGTTATCCCTTGAGGTTGCCACTGAGGAGGATCAATATAATCTACATCAAATACAATATTTGTCAAGTTATAAGCATCTATAGTAAAATTATAAATCCGGTTTTTTAAATACCAAAATGGTAATCCGCTACTACCATAAGCCCAACCACCTGTTGTAGTACTCGATGCGGTCAAATCTATTAGAGGATTTCCCGATAATGTATCAACGACATGGATTTCGGCGGAAATAGGATTATCATATTCATCTATCATCTGAATATTTATTCTAGCTAAATTAGTTCTATTATATATGTTACACGTTTCGATAGTTTCAATTTCAATAGTTCCATCACATTGAGAGAAGTTTAATCCATTAACTTCAATTAACAATCCGTGAACTTCATATCTTTCGCTTCTTAATTTTGAATTATCTATTAAAGGTACATCTAATTCGATAAAGTCATTATCTTCACCAGGATTATATCCATCTTCAAAATATATGAGATGGTTGCTAGTACCTGTAGTGCCATACTTATCGATATAATAAATAGATATATCTTCGAGTTGATCAATCATATTCGTCAATGAAACGTTAAATTTTATAATTTTTTCATATCCGAACTCAGTTCTAGATCCATTAGTATATATATATTCACTAATGGAGTACCCATTTTCCCCAGGAGGATTAATATTGGTGTCCTTCACTGATATTGAATAATCCTGATATTTAACTCCCACTTTATCATAATCACTTCTGTATATATATGATTCATTCAACAATAGTGGATTGCCATAATAATCATCATTATCATAATAGACTCTGAAATAATAAGATGGTACATTTAGCCATCTAAACATTGCTCTTCCATTCTGGTCTAAAATCATTGTCTTCAATAAATCTCCACCTAATGTTTCATTCACCTCAATGTATCCCTTACTCAGAGGAGTGCCATCCCAATCTGTAATCTCAAAATCTATAGTCCATAAATCCAGAGTAATCTCTTCAGTATAAGAGATTCCATTCAAATAGAATGGACCAACACCAGAAATATAACTATTATAAACTTCGCTTTCTCTTGAGCCAAGAGTATAATTAGCAGTAATATTATATCTACCATTTGGAATATTCTTAAATGTTATTCTTCCTATAGAATCTGTCATTCCCGTTGCTACTTCATAACCTGGTTGTCCTTTGGAAATAGAATTATTAACCAACATTACTTCAGCATTAGATACTATCCTTCCATCAACATCTCTAGCAATTATTTTTAGTGTTGAGTTATGTGCTTGAACTTGATCAATTGATGCTGTAAGAGTATAATTAAATCCGATATAATCAAGTTGAAAAATGCCTTGCTTTTCTCCTGCTTCTTGTGGTAAATTCCCAGACTCTTGTCCCCATGCACCAGCTTCTAAGAAAATTTCTTGACCCATATATGGAGTAAGATCATAATAAATGGTTCCAGTCAAATCTCCGTCATTATATGTATGAGATAATGTAGCATACTGACTACCGGGTGTTACATGATCCTGTAAATAATCTTCATCGTCCCACATCTTTCCACTTGGGCTATATCTGGCATACCCTCCATAAGCCTCGACATATTCAGGACTCGAGTATTCTTCTC
This sequence comes from Promethearchaeota archaeon, assembly GCA_048941285.1. Taxonomy (GTDB): domain Archaea; phylum Asgardarchaeota; class Lokiarchaeia; order Sigyniarchaeales; family SOKP01; genus Loki-b32. Next base: position 37,157 of record JBHLNS010000030.1, on the reverse strand, counting down.
CTAGTACTGTATGAGAATCGACATCAGACCCATAAGAAGATACATTACAGAGTCTAATAAAAAATCCATCGATATCAATATCATCTTGGGGTTTCGCTCGTTTCTCAAAACGCCATGTTCTGATATTACGATATAGTCTTAGGTAAAGACTTCCTCCTTGAACTATTGGAACTTTAAAGGGATATGAGAAAAAAGTACCAGCATAATCAAATACAGATCCAATACCACCTAATGCATTTAGATTTGAACCCCATACATAGGAATACTCACCATTTTCTATTCGAAGAGCACTATCCCAATTAGGAGGTGGATCTGTTAGGTAATCAGGGTCACATTCTGATATATGAATTGGTTTATATCGAAAATATTCATAACTTATAGCTGATTCATTAGCAGCATTTGGGTATGGGATATTATCGCCAGATACAATCCCAAGATAATCGATTGGTTCATCGGTAAATGTCCAACCAAAGGGGCTATATTTGTCATCTGAGCTAGTATCTAATTCAAAATCGCCATTCTTAATCCACCCAAAACTACTTGAAGGATCATCTGATTCTGCATTCCCTACAATTTCATTTCCAAAATACATATAAGTGTCTAGCTCTGTTGTTGATTGAGAAATATTTGTATCAAAATAAACTGTTGCGAAACCCGTTTCTGGATAATCCTTAACAATATAATAGTTTCTTAATTTTCCATTCTCTACTATCCTAATATCATCTAAATCGTCTTGATATATCATTCCGGCTTGTAATAACTGAGCATAATTAAAAGAGGTGCTTACACCATAATCTACAAAAGTAAGCGCGTAAGGATTGCTAACTTCTATCAATCTTCGATATCTAAAGGAATAATCCCACCAAGAATCATTACCTAAAACACTTGGATTTAGAGATTCCGCAGGAAAATTATCATCTTTAAACTCTTTATCACTCAAATTATCTTTATCATTTGAAATATTAATAGAATTCATTGAAACTCCTGTAATAAAGCTTAGAACTAGGATTACAAAGAGTAAGGATGTTTTATTCAATCGTTGTTTATAGCTTTTTTGTATCTTCATAAAATCAACATTTTAATTTGCAATTTTTAAATATATTTTTTAACAATATTATAATAGAAGTTAAATAAAATATTATCTATATAAACAGATTCTTATATCAAAACTAGAAAATAGTTTTATAGAAATTTTAGGGTTTAACTCTTAAATTATGTCTCTTTCTTCAGTAAAAGATAAATTTTTCGCTTTTTTGGGCTATTGGGATTATCTATTATGAAATTTCCGTAAAAATTAGTATTTTTTGTAAAAATTTTACCTATTTGCTCCATAATTTTATTGTTTTTAGGGTAAAATTGGAAAACTACTTGAGAAAATGGTTTTAAAATCTCGAAAAAGGATTTTGATAAATTTTTTAATAAAAATTCCATTTTTTCATCTTTAATATCTCTAAATATCCATTGTAAAGCTGAAATAGAGATAATTGCATCAAAAGAATCTGGCTTAAAAGGGGGAAAACACATATCTGCAGCGATTGGGTTAAATTCCTTTATATTATAATAATATAAGAACTCTGGAATAATGTCAATAGCTACAGTTTTATAACCAATTTCATTTAAATACATTGCTGTAAACCCTGGACCAGTACCAGCGTCTAAAATCAATGAATTTTTTTTTTTAAGATTTAAAATCTCTAAAGTTCTGATAGTAATTCTTTCTTGTATTTTCCTAATATTTTTAGATCTAGCATATAAATCTAAGATTTCTCCTCTAAAATAATCTGAGGCATCATTATAAATCTCTTCTGGTCGTCTTCTTTTAATATTAAAGTAGTAATTATTGTTCAATTTCTGTTGATTTTTAATATGATAATCAGCTAATCAATGCTGAAATTAAATTTTCACTATTAAATCAAAAATTTTATTAAATTTTAAATATTTATAATTTCATTCAGCTTTAGTTTAAAATATTCTAATTATCACCGTATGATTAATTATGTCTGAAAAGGAAGAAAAGCAAAATATAAGAAAAGCTACACTAAATTTAAGAAGAAAATATGGGAGAAGTAAACAAATAGACGTAGTTGAGAGAGATGCATTTATTCCAAAACCACTTGAAAAAGAAATAAAGGAATTAATTTTAAAGAAAAAAACAATATTAGCGACAGATATTGCTCTTAAATATGATATTAGAGTTTCCACAGTGAAATTGTTATTAAAACAATATGAAGAAGAAGGTTTGATTAAATTGCTTGATCCTTCCTTAAAATTGAAAATATACGTTCCCTCGTCTTAAAATTATATCTTATTAAATTTTAGGAATTTCTATAAATAGATTATAAATTAATTTATTTTGTAGTGTAAAAAAGAGTAATAAATTTATACCTAGTATATCTTTAGATTATTAAAAAATTAATAAAAAATTAAGAAAGCAGCTGTAGCCTAGATGGTAAGACGCCGGCCTCGAGTGTCAGACAAAATAATCAAGAGAGCCGGTGCGCGTTAGCGCTCGGGGGTTCAAATCCCTCCAGCTGCGCTATTAGTAAAATTCATTGAATTATTTGTAGAATAAGGTTCTCCATTTGTGGTTTTGCAGATTCAATCTTATCCAATATTGAAACAGTTTTTTGAAGATCTTCATCTTCTTCAATAATAAATAACAAATAAAAATCTAGATTCCCAAATTCGAGAACCTCAATAATACCAGAGAACCTTTCTCCACTTTCAAATACGTCAGAAAATTCGAGCAAGTTTCGATTTTCTTTAATCACGCGTTTTTGTAGTTCTATATACTTTTCATAGATTTTTAGTTTCTCTCCCAATTGAAGGTGTGGTCTATACCATTCTCCAACCGTTACACCACGAGAATCAAATAAGGTCATCAATATGGAATTATAATTTCTACCAATTTCTGCAAATAACTGTGAAACCATCTCCATCTTCTCGAATAGCATGGATAAACCGCTTGAAAAAGCATCCATGATTGATTTAATATCAAATATTGTTGTTTCAAAGAAAAATATGTCGAAATCGTTAGAGTATCTTGTTAATGCTTGTTTTAATGTGAGAATTCTTTTATTAATTTGTACATCATCTACGAGTTGAGGGTCAAATTTATGAAAGAGAATACATATTGGAACATATACTTGTTCTTCCTTGAAAAAGAGTAAAACATCCTCCAAATAATCTATAGATTCTATATATCTATTGAAATCCTGAGCATCTATTACATAGAACATTAAATCTGTTCCACTAAGATACTTTTCTGGATGTTTTAAATACTCTTCTCTATATTGTTTTTGACCTCCAAAATCCATTCTTGTAAATTCAAAACCTAAAAACTTAAAAGTATCACGGGAAATTCTTCTTGTTGGTGTTAATCTAGCCACTTCTTCCTCAAAACCAAAACGTTTAGTGATAACTGTGAGGATACTGGTTTTACCCGCATTATCTAAACCCATAATTCCAATTTTTTTCGTAATAAAAAACCACCAAATATATTGTTTTTAATGATCTGTCTTCTAAAATATTCAATATTAAGAAAAATTAATAAATCATCACTATTCGTAAGGAAATAATGATTGTTTTATTATTTAAGCTTAATGTATAAAAACTTTAATTTGTTAACCTCCAGCTAAAGCGTAGGAGATATATAACTCATCTCCATCTTTTAGGCTTGTTTTATAATTTTTCAAATATTTAATATTCCTCCCGTTTAATAAAATTAATATTTGTGAAGTAAACTTTTTCTTGCTGCTATCAAATAATTCAGCATCAAGTTTATCAACATTTTCGCTTAAAAATTGAGAGATTATATCTTTAACTGTTTTGCCTTCATAAATTATAAATTTCTTATTAACTCTTAGTTGAAAAATATTCAACAAGTTAAGCTTTACTTTGGCCATGAAACTCTCCTTTTTCAGATATCAAATATTTGATAACTAAATATTACTATTTTTATTAAAAAAATATCCTTATTAAGGTTATTTTTTAATAACTATAGTACTTATTTTAAACCAAATAAAGCCATCATTGAATTTTAATTATCATTATATGAAAATCGTTAGATTATAATTACCAACAATTTCTATTTGCCCTGTTTTCAAATTATGTTGTTTTAATACAACATTTCCTTTTTTATAAATATCAACTTCTATAAATGTTTCATCAAAACGTTTTAAATTAAGATTTCCTCCATTAGAAAAGATAGTATGGTCAATTTTTACATTAAATGAAATACTGGGTGAACTATTTAAACAAAGATCGATTTGAGAACGAGCAAATTGAGAAAGTACATCACCTGAATCAATTAATTCAGTTCTCCATACACTTAAAGGAGTTGGAATTAAACTATGAAAACAACAAACTCCGAATATTTTTTGATGCCCTAAAGATAAAACTTTGTCTATGAAATTATTCATTTTTTTTCTACCAATGAAACCTTCAGTGGAATCTCGAGTCGTAGAATTTAATCCCTGAAAATATAATTTATCATTTTCATATAAAGGATCAAACTCACCAAAATATTGTTTCCAATATTCCCAAGCAGGAGGTTTTGAATCAGTATATCCAGGTACAACTAAATATGGATATTTGAGGTGACTAAGTTTTTCTTTAGCAATCTTAAATTCTTCTTTAAAACTGTTTTGAGTTACATTTCCAGCATGAACAACTAAATCTATATCTTCAATTCTATTTATTCGTTCAATAGCTTTATCTAGATTTGTAGACTTTTCTTTTGACTCTTCACTTATTAAAGAATGTGAAAATTGTACAAACTTGCAAATAGGTTTGTGATCCTTTTTTAATTCTACTGGGAGATAATAATTAACATTCCGGAGGATTTTACTTTTAGCAGTAGAATCTAATATTGGAATTATCTTAAAAGTAAGACTATCCTGATTTAAATCAATGACAGAGTACGTAAATAAATCGCGATATCTTGTTTTATTACAACAAAATGTTCCCGCATTGAAAATAAACATATCTTTTTCGCTACTACTAACAGTATATAAATTAGAAGTGTGTCTATGCCCATTTAATACCAAATCTGCTTTAGCATCCAAAAGCATTTTAAGCATATCTCCTGAATCATCAATAGCAGATCTCTCTTTCCCTGTATTTGGAATAGGAATGAGTTGATGATGAAAACAAACTACTTTAAATTTATTTTCTCGTTCTGGGATTTCTAATCTCTTTCTTACGGCTTCAATTACGTTATGATGAATTATGCCCCCAGGTAAGTCTGGCTTTGTACTATCTATGCCGATAATATATAATTCATCATCTTCATATTCATAATGCCTTCTACCAATCATCTCTTCGAATAAAAGATACCCAACATTCATAGCATCATGATTTCCTATTAGGATCATTAGTGGGCATTTGGAAATTGGCTTAAATTTCTTGAATTGCTCCATAGCATATTCATATTCCAAAAGAGTTCCCGTGTGAGTAATATCTCCAAGATGTAAATAAAGATTAACATCTTTTATCTTATTTATTTGTTGTATACCTACATTATAGGCATGAAGATTGAAAGGTCCTCTCGCTCGACTAATGTGAGTGTCTGATACTATAACTATTCTTCTTTTTAATGATTTTTTTCGTTCGGTTCTTAGTTTTATAATTTTTTCAGAGTTCATATTGTATTATTTCTCTTTTAATTTTGCAGGATGACCAATATATATGGAATTTTCTACTAGTATTTGATTGAATTTTGTATATGAATGAGCAGATAGCTTTGCATTACGCTTTATATGAGTTCCTGGAAGTAAGACACACTTGGCTCCAATTAAAACCTCATCTTCTATTATTATTTTCTTTAGAATAAATTTTTCTTGTTCAATTCCAAAGCTCAATATATTAGTGTTCATTCCAATAATAACATTTTTCCCTATTGATACAAATTCAGAGGTGATCCAACTATTATCATGTATTCCATTTCTTCCTATTTTTACTCCAAAAAATCGAAGTGTAAACCGATTTTTTAACCATGGAAATGGGTTTGAAGCATTTATGAAAAGAGGCCATTTTTTAACAATATTTCTCAAATTCCAATAATAATAATTTTTATCATCTATATCCCTATTAAATATTCCTTCTTTTGGTGGGAAAATTAGTTTTATTAATGTTAAAAACAAAAAAGAAAATAGAATTGCACTTAATTGCAATAAATGAATTAAACCTAAGATATTTAAAGGAAATAAAAAAATATACAACAAATATAACCCTTCTTTCCAAAGAAAGATGCCATAAACCAATTCAAACAAAATACACGGTATAAAACTCAGAAGAATTATGAGAAAATATAAAATAATGTATTTATTTCTAAGTCTCTCGTCTATTGGAGTTGGAGAATCTCCTTTTAAACTTGCGGGTTGAAACATTTCTTACATATTACCTCCTTTAACTCCATTATTACTGGAACCTACCTCCTCTAATGAGCCAGCTTTTACTTTTTCAGCTTTTTTTTGAGATTCTTCGATTGATTGAATTGGGAGTTTCATACTTACTGGTATTCCCACATGAATCAAATTTCCTTCCAATTCTTGGTCTATCCAGGTATAGCTGTTTACACCTAAAACAGCTTCATCCTGTAGTACAGTCCCTGGACTTATTATAGTATGAGGGCCAACAATACAAGCTTTACCTATTTTTACTTTTTTTATGAAAATTCTATCATGATAGATTAGGTGTGAAAAAATACAAATATTCAATGATGTCATAGTATAATCTCCAATCTCGATAAATTCTGGATCTATATATCCCTCATAAGCAACCACATTCCTTCCTATACGAACCCCCAGAAAACGATAAACAAAAATATCTGACCACGGTAATGGTAGAGATCTTGCAAGCCAAATTGGAAAATATGCTGTCCAAAACCTTCGATGAGTATATTTCCATTCTTTACTACCCCTTGCAAATACACCCTCTTTAGGAGGATAAAGTTTGTTTAAAATCTTAAAAATTAATGTCGAAAATAAGATAATTGAAAAAGCAAACAACAATACATTTCCATAAAGATTCAAAGGAAGCAAAAACCATTCCCACCATTGTCCTATTAAAAGAACTGGTATAAATTTCTCACCAGTAAGGAGGAAATATAAGTCATTATAGAACCATATATTGACTAGTATGATTATCACACATCCAAATAGAAATTGCAGAATCATTATTAATGTAAATGGTGTTTTATATACTCCTGAGGTCGAAATATAATCAATTTTAAATTTTGAATGCTCTATCGGTTCCATCTAAATAATCTCTATTCTTTGTTGATTTCTATATAATATATTATAATTTAGAAAATAATTAAATCATAACACTTAATTTAGGAAAATGAAACCTAAATGTAAAAATAATTAAAAACTTAATACACTATGATTTATATATTAATAATAAATTAAATTCATAAAATCAATACAAAATATAAATCGAGGTTGACAAAATTGTCAATTGACTGGGCAAAGGCAGAAGCAAAACCAGACAAAAAATTGTCTGTTGAAGGAAGATTCCTATTGGATCTAAGATCGAAAGTAAATGATCTTGAAAAACAACTTTCTGATACTAAAAGTGATTTAGCTCAAACTAAAGATAAACTTGCAAATAGTATGAATGAACTAGACGAGACTCATAGTAAGCTTGAACAAACAAAAAGCAAATTAACAGATACTAGTTCTGACCTTCAAAAAACTAAAACTGAAGATCAAGATGTAATCCGGGATTTAACCAATGAAAATAATAATCTTAAAACAGAGTTAGCAGAATATAAATCTAAAAATGAGGATTTAGAAAATAGCTTAGCTAATAGCGAAGCACAAATTAACGAATTAACCTCAGAATTAGAAAAGACTACTGCTTTAGAAGAACAACTTAAAGAGGCAAATAAAAAAGCTGCTCAAGTGGAAGAGTTAACTTCTAAACTAACAACTGCTCAAGGGGAAATTACTCAATTAAATTCACAACTAACTGAATTAAATAACACTCTCATGCAAAAAGATGCGAAAATTCAGGAATTAAGCGATAAAATTACTGAAAAAGAACAATCATTAGAATCCACTGCAGCACATCTCCATGAAGTTGAATCTGAGTTGGAAGAATTGAAACCCCCAGAAATCGGTGCCGGAGGTTTTGCAAGTGATGAAAGAATTACTTGTCCTATGTGTGGGGCAGTCGGATCAAATATAAAAGTCACAGAAGATAAGACTAAAGTGCTCTCATACGTTGGTCATATCCCAATGTACGCAAAAAAACACGTTTGTAAAAAATGTGGATATGAATTTTAACTAATAGCTTACTAAGAAGATAAAATTTACGATTTTTTATTTTAACTTTTTCTTTTTTAATTTCATAACAATTTATTTAATTTAAATATTTAATATCTTCCAATTTTTAATAAATAATGAGTTCTTAGATAAATTATGAAAGAGAAAACTTCAAGAAAATTTATTGGGACTCTACCTCAAAAGGAATTACTCAAGCTTTATAATAAATATGTTAATGGCCCTAAAGTTCGATTTTTTAAAAGTCTTGGCTTAGGAGTTATTCCAGGAGAGAGAAAGGGAGTTAAGTTACGAGCATTGGAGAGCTCGCGACCTGGTGAACCACCTTTAGAATTTTTTAATTGTCGAACTTCAGGTGGTGTATATAACTTAGGGCATCAGAATCCTCTTATTTTTAAATTAATAAAAGATGCATTGGAAGAAGGATTGGATATTGGTGATCATATTCTCTTATCTGAACAAAGAGCTCTTTTAGGTAAAAAACTTGCTGACTTGTTACCAGGTGATATCAGTAAAACCACATTTGGAGTTGGAGGCGGGGAGTCGATAGATTGTGCTATCAAATTTTCAAGAGCATATACAAAACGGAAAGGTTGTGTATCAGCTATAGGTGGATATCATGGACATACTGGCTTTGCTTTAGCAACTGGGGATCCTGGATTTAGAGATAAATTCCTTTGGCAAGTCCCAGGATTTAAACAAGTTCCATTTGGGGATATTGATGCTATGAAAAAAGCGGTAACTGATGATATTGCTTGTGTGATATTAGAAACTATTCCCGCTACTGCTGGTATATTGATTGCTCGTGAGGGTTATTTCGCAGAGGTTAGAGAAATATGTGATAATGCAGGCACTATGATGATAATAGATGAAGTTCAAGCAGGATTAGGTCGAACAGGTCATTTATGGGCTATAGATGGAGGGCTTTATGTAAATGAAAAAGTGGTGCCAGATTTTATGGTATTAGGAAAAGGAATGACAGCAGGAATTTATCCATTGTCTACATGCAGTTATAGGCCATTTATTGAAAAAGCGGTTTATAAAGATGATCCATTTATTCACATTTCAACTACAGGAGGGGCTGATATAGGATGTGCTATTGCTCTTGAAATGTTAAAAATTCAATCAGATCAAAAATTTTTAGATCATGTTAAACTAATGGGAAAGCTGTTACAAGAGGGTTTAGAAGTAATAAAAAATGAATTTTCTGATTTAATTAAAGAAATTCGGGGTAGAGGTCTTATGTGTGGTGTAGAGTTCTATAATGAAACGGATAGTCAATTAGCAATGCTTTCTATAATAAAAGAAGGAGTGTTGCTAGATTATTGTAATAATAAAAAGGATACTCTCAAAATTTTACCACCCTTAATAGTGGAAAAACATGAACTCAAAGAAATATTAGTTTTAATACGCAATGGCATATCTAAATTAAAGGAAATTAAATAAAAAAAGATAAAAGTTTATAGTTTTGATTTTTTTTCTTGATGTATTTTATCTCTTTGTTCTTTTATGTGTTTTAATCTCTCACCATCTAATGGGTAAAAGAAAATTGCTATAATCGCAATCAATAAAGCTATTGCTGGATAAATAAACATTAAACTTCTTAGTTCAAATTCTGGAATACTAATTGTTGTAAAAATTCTCCAGTCAGCCATTAAAAACACAGGACCTATAATAAGAAATACAAAGACAGTAGCAAATCGTTGAAAGAAAATATTTACACCGTAATAACCTCCTTCTCTGCGTGTACCAGTTTTTACCTCATCTTCATCAACAATATCTGCTATAATTATATCAATAATGTACATAGAACCAGATAAACCAATTCCTATCAAGAAAAAAACAATATATGCAATAATTTCCAAAAAGGGCATGGTAGAATTAAGGAAAAATAATGGAGCGAGAGTTGCAATCCAAATTGTCATTGATATTAGCCATGATTTTCTTGGCCCGATCTTTCGTACTAATGGTTTCCATAAAAGAGTCATGAAAATAGCCGTTGATAAGAAAGTTGCCCCTAATAATAAAGAAATCATAAAAGGCTCGACAAATCCCAAGACAAATTCTCCATATAAGGGCACAATTACGGGCAGCATCCCATAAACGAACCAATTTGCGATTTCAGCGGGAATATATCTAATAAAACTTTTACTTTTAACACAAATCTTAAGATTATTAAAAAATGACGGTGCTTTCTTGTAATCTTCTTGAAATTCAATTCTTTCTTTCGGAGAAAATTTTAGAAAGAGTATTCCTGCAATAAAAACTATGCATGCAACAATTATTCCATACATAGCATATTCCCCTGATCTTGGATTTGTATAACTGGAAATAAAAATTGAGGGCATAATAAAAGCAGTAATCAATCCAAAGATGGCAAATAGTTGCCTAACATTATTTCCTTTAGTTCTCTCTTCCTCGGTAAGAAAGATTTCGGGATACAAAGAAGTGAAATTGATGTCATACATAGTAAAAAAGAACTCGAATATGATAATAATGAAAAGGAAATATATATAATCCGCTACAACAATAGTATTGCCCCAAATAAAAGGTGGAGTAAATAATAGAATCATTATTATTGCTAGCGGGAATAATGAAATCATTATCCAAGGAAATCGACGACCCCATTTAGAGTGAGTTCTATCTGAAAGATATCCTATAAATGTATCATTGAAACTATTCCAAATTGACCAAATTATAAAACCTATCGATATCCAAACAATATCGATACCAACAACAGCAAAATAGAATGTAAATGTGAGAAATGTAAACGCTTGATAAGACGCTATATCTGATAGTTGCCCAATTCCATATCTTGCGGCCCTCTTATATGAAAATTTTATAGATCCTTCATTTATCTCTTTATTCATAACTATCTCAATAAATATTTTTTGTTATATAGTAAAATAATTTGATATTAATTCGCTTTATTTCTTAATAAATTTTTAACTATTACTGATTTTACTCGAAATCAAATATCATTAAAAGAGAGTTCATAGCCTAAAATTAAATTCATCTTTTGATATATTTTTAACCTTTTCTAATATAAGCAAACGCTTTAATTTTATTAAAATAGATTTAAATAACATAATTATCTGTATAATAATAGGCCGAAATATGCATTTAGGTTCATTATAGTATAATATTTTGTTTTATTAAGTATAATAGAGGTAGAATTCGTTTGGAAGAGTCAATACAATTTTTTCATGAAGAGGAGGAAAGAACTCACAAAATACTTTTTACTGGTTTGGATGGAGCAGGAAAAACAAGTATAATTTTAGCGCTTCAGAGGGATTTCTCAACTATAGCTCTAATCGAGCCAACTAGAGGCGCTCAGAGAAGAAAATTTAAATTATTGGGTCGTGAAATTAGCGAATGGGATTTAGGAGGGCAAAAAAGCTATCTAATTTCTTATTTAAGAAACCCTGGGAAATATTTTGATGACACAGAAATTGCAATATACGTTATAGACATATTAGATGCTTCTCGAATACACGAATCCTTGAGTTATCTCTATGATGTGGTAGATAAATTTATTGAATTGAAGATTTCCCCTTATATCAATATTTTTTTCCACAAATATGATCCAAAATTAATCCTATCTGTACAAAAGGAAATTCACAAACAAATGATTGATTTAAAGAAAGAAATAATCGAGACCTTGAATTATAAAAAAATAGATTTCTTTGTTACTTCGATATATGATCCATTTACCATCATTAATGCAATGTCTAAGGTTTTGCTAGAGTTATATCCCAAAAAAGAATTAATTCAAAAGACTGTTGAAGAATTTGCGAGGAAATTGGCATGTGAAGGATTGATGATTATTGATAAAAATTCTATTATTTTAGGGTCTTTTTTTGAAGATGATAATTCAAAGAAAATGTTGAGTGATACTATTGCTTATTTTCTAACACTTAATGATGTTTTTTCAAATATGATGTTAGAAAACCAAGAGGATCAGATTGTTGTTAGAAGGAAAGATAATTATTTCTTATTCAAACCAATAATGTTGGAAGAAAAAAATTTACCTTATTACATGTTGGTATTAAAAAGGAAAAATCCTTTGAATATCTATTACATCAACAAAGATGTTGGGGCATTTGTGAATATCATTAAAGATATTGTTAAAAACTGAATTCCTTATTTTTATTTTTTTAATTATTATTACGGTTGAAATTAAAATTTAGAACAAAAATAAATATTTTATAAACTTTAACTAACATACTCAATATTAACGTTTTGTTTAAGATGGATTTAGAAAGACTTTTCAAGCCTAAATCAATGGCTGTTGTCGGTATAAGTAAAAAAAATCCCTTAAGCCCTGGTAGAATCGTTTTGCTGAAAAATGAATTCGAGATGAATGTAAAAGTATATGGAATTTATCCTAGTGGTGGTGAAATTGAGGGAATTGAGCTATATGAAAAGTTAGACAAGCTACCAGAAATTCCAGATTTACTCGTCATAGCAGTTGGGCCAGATGATACGTTGGGATACATTAGAGATTGTGTTGATTTAAATATTCCTACTGCTGTTATAATCGGGGGAGGTTTTGCTGAAATTGGTGGAAAAGGTAAAAAAAGGCAAGAAGAACTTGAGAAAATAGCATTAGAGAATGATATTGCAGTTTTAGGGCCAAATTGTCTTGGAGTTTATGCGCCTCCACTAGTCGATACTATTTTTTTACCTACAGAACGTATCACTAGACCTCCAAAAGGGTCTGTTGCTCTCATAAGTCAGAGCGGAGGTGTCTTAGTGGATCAATTTTTTGTGAAGTTTAATGAAAGAAACATAGGAGTATCAACAGCAGTTTCTATTGGTAATCGAGCAGTTGTGGATGAAGCTATACTATTAGAGTACTTCAGTAAAGTAGATCCTGAAACAACTAACATTGCTTTCTATTTAGAAGGATTTAAAGAGGGAAAGGCACAAAAATTTTTACAATTATCAAAAGAATCAGAAGACACCGTGATAGTATTCTTTGGAGGGAAAACCCGAGAAGGAAAAGTCGCTACTCAATCACATACAGCAAGTTTAGCAGGTGATTTTAGAATAATTTATGATGCCTTAAGACAAAACTACATTATCCAACCACATTCAGAAAGAGAATTGTTGACTTGTTTAAAGGTGTTTGATGTGTTATCACATAAAAGAAATCCGTTTGGTAAAAATGTTGTAATAAATGGGGATGTAGCAATTGTTTCAGTTTCTGGAGGTCATGCTGTATTAGCAAGTGACATGTTAAAAATGTATGGGCTTAATGCAGTACGATTTTCTCAAAAAGAAAAAAGAGATTTGAAGGATCTTATGAATCCAGTCGCTAAAGAGATAGCTTCATTTAATAATCCTATTGATTTAACAGGATCTGTATTAGATACAGATATTGAAAATGTAATTCGATATTTATCAGATTTAGAAAAAATCGAATGCATAATACTGCTTCTACTTCCTTATCCTCCAAATATTTCCTTTCAGATAGGAAGAAGAATAGCCAATATTGTTGCTTATAAAAAAAAACCTACTGTATGTTTTGTTCCATATGTTGCAAAATATTCTATGATCATAGAATCATTAGAACTTGCAAGAATACCAGTTTTTCATTCTATTAAAGAAACAGTGCAAGCAGTATCAGCATTAAAAGAAAGAACTAGAGTAGATAATTTGAAACTCAAGAACTTTTTCTGGAAGAAAACGACTTAAGATTAATGAATTAAACCACATTTATTATATTATCAATTTCTTCAATTGATTTTTCTATATAATTTTCTTCTTCAATATATAAGTCTATAGCTTTTTGTGGGCATATATCAACACATCGACCACACCCTCTACAATTTTGGTTTATATAAGCTTTGGTGTTTATAATCTCTATCGCATTAACAAAACATTCTTTTATGCATGTTCTACATCCGATGCATTTATCATTAACTAGGATTTCCACCCCTGGCATTTTTTTTATCTTTGATCCTATATTTGGAGCTAAAATTGAAGATACTCGCCATAAGCAACAGCAAGGATCACAATTACAGATGCTTAAGAGTTTTTCTCCAGGTTTAACCCCGAGCCATTGAGCATCTAGTCTATTTCTACCAATCATATGTACTAAACCCGCATCCCGGCATTTTTTTAAATGATCTAATGCCTGATCTTTCGTAACTAACCTACCTAATTGAGGATTTATATTTAATACTGCATTTCCAAGGAATAGGCAGCCTAATCCAGCAGGATAATCTTTACATTCCATACTTGTTCTACAAATACAAAAGTCCATAATCCAATGATGTTTAGCTTTATCGATAAAGTATTCCAGCACTTGAGAAGGGAGCGCTATTTGATAAATCTCTCCCATTTCTTTATTGATCTTTATGATTTTATCTTGAGGTAAATAAATTATATTATCCCCTTTAAAAAGGAGAATGTCAAAAATTTTGTTAAAGATGGGAAAATTCGTCAATTTCGCTATAAACTTGACCTTTGGAAAAGCTTTTTTTAATAATTTAACAAACCATAAAGGACGAGCCATATTGATTAAAATTTACAATAAGTTTTTGATGATAGTTTTAAGTTATTATATAAATAATAATATTGTTATTTTCAAATTATGTTAAAGGCGGTATTTTTCGAGCAACGATACATATATCTCCCATCTCTTTAGTATAACCCCTAAGCCGAAAAGAATAAATATATGAAAGATTTTTTTTTAATTTGTATTTCTCAAGAAGTACAGCAAACCCAGGAAGGTTACCCCCTACACCTTGTTGCTTATAATCAATATTAAATGTAATAAAATCACGATGAGGTAATTCATAATTATGTTTTGCTGATTCTAGATCTTCCATGGTATATGGCCATGCACTAATATTAAGGAATTTTCCTCCAACATCAGACACTAATAACCCCTCACCATCTTTATTAGTTAGAGTAGCCCATCGAACTTCAGTACGATTCCCATTTTCTTGGGGTCTAATATAAGGATGAATTAAATCTTCTATAAACCCAGAATACATTCCAACGGCAGCTCCACTCTCCCGATCCAACATAACCTCATGAGGTCCTTTTCCAAACCAATTCAATTTATTGAATTCACCAGGGATAGCCATTTGCATCCCAAATCTAACCATATTTATATTTGGAGTAAAGCTATTTTTGATAATAACATCTCCATTTCCATATATTGTATATATTGTTTCCAGTGGCGTTTCTGAATTTATAACGTTAGTATATACATAAAAACGAATTACTTGAGGATGTAATCTCTGAAATTTAATTTCATTTACACTTCTATTTTTACTTGCCTCTTTCCAACTTATATCTACACTTGGAATAGATTTTAGACCAGGAATATCAGTAGCACCTAAGTCATTATCCGTGGGTGCTCTCCAGAAGTTTGGAACTAAAGGATAAACAATTAAATCCATGTTCATAAAAGAATAAGATTCTATTGAGCCAGTTACCTTTCCTAATCGAAGATTAAAATTCTCTCCTTTTAATATAAAACAATTCTTTAATTCTTCTACTTTTAAGTTATTAATATTCTCAAGATTTATTTCGCTTTTTATAGGGATATCATAAGGTATTTTAAATTGATCCCAGGCAAGAATGTGGTTTCTTTCAGCCCACAACATATCTTTAGCTAGCATTGAGATGATTTTCAAATGATACTCTGTATTTGGTATGATTTCTGGTCTCTCAAATGGTATATCCACCTCTTGTAATTTTCCAGGTTTTATGTTAAGTTTATTTAAAGAACCTTCTTGAACTTTTATTCCGTTAGCCGTTAATTCCCATTTCATGGATACATATTCAGGACAACTAAAATCAAATTTATTGAGAATCTTGATTTTACCTTTAATTAAGTCAATTGGGATAACTTTTAAGTTCTGATATACTTTTTTTACTTCATATAAAGCTGGATTAGGTTTTCGATCAGGCATAACAATTCCATTTATGCAAAAATTTCCATCATTCGGGTGATCTCCAAAATCTCCTCCATATGCCCAAAAATCTTTTCCGTTTTCAGAGACTTTATGAATTCCTTGATCAACAAAGTCCCAGATAAAACCTCCAATTGCGTTAGAATATTTCTCAAAAACATCCATATATTCTTGAAAATTACCAAGACTATTTCCCATAGCATGAGCATATTCACAGAGTATATAAGGTTTTAAAAAACCCCTTTGTTGTTTATTAAATTCACTCTTGTTTTTATCTTCATTTCTTTTTATCTTTCTTTCAAGTTTTTTCGGGGTGTAATACATAAAGCTAATTACGTCAGAAACTTCTTGATTTACATCCCCTTCATAATGAATTGGTCTTGTAGAATCAATTAATAGTGTAGCTTCTTTCATTTTTATAAAATTATCGCCCATTCCCGCTTCATTCCCAAGAGACCACATCACTATAGATGGATGATTTTTATCCCTTTCAACCATCCTAACCATTCTATCAATACAAGCTGCAGTCCATTTTGGATCGCTATTCGGCAAAATATCCCGCAGACCATGCGATTCTAAATTACATTCATCTAAAACGTATATTCCATATTGATCACATAAATCATACCATTTGGGATGGTTTGGGTAATGACTAGTCCTAACAGCATTAATATTATTCTGCTTTAATAATGTAACATCTTCAATCATTCTACTATAAGGTATTGCTCTCCCGTAAATAGGATCATGTTCATGCCTGTTTACTCCCTTAAAAATAATGGACTTTCCATTGATATAAAAACCACCATCTTGTTTTATTTCAACTTGTCTAAATCCAAATTTACATGATTCAACTTCAATTATCTCGTTATCTGAATTTCTTAACTTTATAGCAATATTATATAAATTTGGTGTTTCTGCAGACCATTTTCTCGGATTATTAATAGCTTTTTGGAATCTTAAGGTCTTTTCTTCTTGTAAATTGACACTTACATCTTTTTTCATTAAAATATTTGATTCTACATATTGCTTTTCTTCGTCTAATAATGAAATTTCGACTTTGTAATTACTTATTTTAATATTATTATAATTTTTTAACTTTACACGAATTTCAAGCTCTGCATTTTCATAATTTTCGTCTAAAGTAGACTTTATAAAAAAATCTCTAATATGAATCTTCGGTGTTGAATATAAATATACATCACGATAAATTCCACTAAATCTCCACATATCTTGATCTTCAAGATAACTACCATCGGACCATCTATACACTTCTACTGCTAAAATATTGATACCTTTCTCTAAATACTTGGTTATATTAAATTCAGCGGGAGTCATGGAACCCTGGCTATATCCAACCTTATTCCCATTCACCCAAATATAAAAAGCTGATTTGACACCATCAAAATGTATAAATGTTTCACGTTTGTAAAATTCATCAGGAACACTAAATTCTACTCGATATGATCCAACGGGATTATATTCATGATCAATACGTGGAATTTTTTTAAGATTTATACTATTTGGATACTTAATATTTGTATAAATGGGTATATCATATCCGTACATCTGCCAATTACTTGGTACAGGTATCTCGTCCCAATTACTAACATCAAAATTGATCTTATAAAATTGAATTGGGCGATCTGAGGGTTTTATGACCCAATTAAATTTCCACTTTCCATTAAGAGATTTGTAAAAAATTGAAGATTCAAAATTCCCCTCTAAGGCAGAATTCATATCTTGATACGGAATAAGCGAATTATGAGGAAGCTCTTTATTTTGTCCTATCATCTCTGAATTTTCCCAATCCGGTTTATTTTTTATATTACTCGCCTTATTTCTCTGTTGTTTTTTGAATTAAATTCTAAAAAGAAATGAAAAAGAATAAAGTTTATACTTTTAAATAATATTAAATGAAAATTAAAAATAAGAGATATTGCAAATTTCTAAAGTGATATAATATGGATGTTAATATTGATTTATTAAAGGAATTAGAACTGACAATTGATACTATTAATCCAGAAAGGGGAAAAGTGCCCATAAAAATTCTTGGTTATGGAGAAATTACTCTAGTCTTTGAAATTGTTAATGATGAGCATAACTATGCTTATAAAAGGCTACCTATTTTTGAAAGTCGGGAACAAGCTAAAAAACATGAACATATTTTCCGAGAGTATAATAGATTTTTAAATGAAGAAATTAAGATTAAAACACCACTACTAGAAATTATTTGGTTTGAAAATGATAAGGGAAAAATCATTTTTTATGCAATACAAGAAAAGATTCCATCTGAATCAGTTGGGAATAAAGTAATTCATCACGTCGGAAAGCACGAGACAGGAGTTTTGATACTTAAAGCATTAAGAGAAATGAAAAAGGTTTGGACTTTTAATAAAGAAAACAGAACTTTTGATGTTGGATTAGATGGGCAAATATCAAATTTTGCCGTAATTAATTATAATCCTAATAAACCTAACATCGATGAGAATTCGCAATTAATTTATATAGATACAGTTCCACCATTTTACCGGAAAAATGGAGTCGAGGCAATGGAAATTGAATTACTTACTAAAAGTATGCCAAGTTTCATAAGAGGGCTCTTAAAACTAATTTTTCTCCAAGATCTTATTGATAGATACTATGATTGGAGGTTAGTGATTATAGATCTTGTGGCAAATTTCTTTAAAGAACAGAAATCAGATCTCATTCCAACGTTGATAAAGATTGTTAATACCTTTTTGAAAGAAGAGGCAAGTATGTTCAATATAGAACCTTTAACATACGAAGAAGTTGAAAAGTATTATAAATCTGATAAATTTATATGGGTACTTTACCAAAGAATGAGATTATTTGATAGATTTATAAAAACTAAATTACTGAGGAAAAAATATGATTATTATCTTCCAGGAAAAATTGAAAGATAATAATTGAAGTATTGGCTTTTCTCTTTCTCTTTTATATCGATTTACTTTAATTTACATTTTTCCGAGCAAAATATGTGAATAGTAGTAGGCTCCTGTAAATCAAAATGCTGAACTTTTGTGCCTTCTATAATCTCTCTTCTACATTGTTGAAATTTCACTCTAGTCATTTTCTACCACTATTATAGTTTTTCAATTCATTAATTAGAATTAGCTCTAATAGATCTTGATTATAGCAAAAATACAAATATTTGTATATAATCATAAAATTGTATTCGGCAATAAAAGTGGTTATAAAAATGATTTATAAGCCTAAAGTATATTTCACCTCTAACGTTTTTTCAGAGAAGGAAATTGGTTCCAATAAAAAGATTTCAGAATTTTTACGAAAAGAAATTATAGATTTATGGCAACAATTAGATAAAATTTCGGAAGTTAAAGTTTTTAATGGGAGATTTCCCACAAAGGAACAGATCAAAGAAGAATTGGAAAGTTATAATCCAGATATTCTAGGTTGTCATTTAAGCCATGATATATCGTCAGAAAACTTAAAATCTTCACAAATCTTTGCGATATCCACATCAACAGCGGGCTATGACCATATTCAAAGAACCAATAAAGATGATATAATAATTACTCATACTCCAGGAATTCTTCATGAAACAGTAGCAGATTACACTATAGCAATCATGATGGCAAATTTGAGGAATATAGTTGATCTTCATAATTATGTATGGGATAAAAAATGGACCTCTGATGATAAATGGGATTTAGATCAATCTTTATCTTCAATAGTTACTGATAAAAAACTCGGTATAATAGGATTAGGTGAAATAGGAAAGAGTGTAGTAAAAAAATTATATCCTTGGGGTATCAAAATCCTTTATAATGATAAAAATCGACAGAAAGATTTTGAAAAAATTTATCCTCAAATAGAATTCAGAGAAAATCTTGAGAATTTGGTTAGAGATTCAGATATAATCAGCATTCATGTACCTTTTAATAAGAATACTGAAAATTTAATCGACGAAAATTTATTAAAGCTGATGAAAGAAGATTCATTACTAATAAATACAGCGCGAGGTGGTGTTTTGGATTTAGAGGTCTTAATAAATTTGTTGGAGAGAAAAGAAATTCAACTAAATATCGCTTTGGACGTTTACTCTATAGAACCTATTGATTCTAAGACTCTTGCTAGATTAAAAAAGATAAAAATTGATCAACCAAACAGAAGAATGATTCTTATGCCTCATAATGCCTCGGCTGATGCAAATACAAGAGCTAAAATGAATATACTTTTTTTAAAGGATATAATTAATATTATAAATTCTTCATCTATTGAAGATTTAAAAGAAATTCATATTATACCAGACCATAAAAAACAATTAACAAAAAAAAAATGGAGAATTTATAATTATTGGGAAAAGAAATGATAAGAACATTTATAGCGATAGAATTAAAGGATAATGAAACTATTGAGAAAATAAACCTATTTTCTCAAAGATTAAAGCAAAATCAACCGAAAATTAAGATTGTGGAGCCAGAAAATCTACATATAACAATGAAGTTTTTAGGAGATATCCCAGAACATTTAGCACCTAAAATTTATAAAATTTTACAAGAAGAAATTAATGAAAAACAGTTTCAAGGAAAAGAATTTAAATATCATTTGAAGGGTGTTGGTCAATTTAATAAATTTTCAGTTCTATGGATAAAACTTGTAGGTAATATACAATTCTTACAAAATGTTAAAGATTCTATTGAGGAATACTTACTTGATAAATTAAAAATAGAGCGCGATAAAAGATCTGAGTTCAAACCTCACTTAACAATTGGAAGACTTAAAAAAGGTAAAATAAATTATAAAACTTTTGACACACTTAAGAATTTAATTAATCAAAACAAAGATTTGGAGTTTGGAGTTTTTAATATAAGTCAGGTAAAACTGAAAAAATCTCAATTAACTCCAAAGGGGCCAATCTATTCTGACTTGGTATATTAAATGCAGATAAAAAAGCCAATTAAAGCAATTGTTTGGGATTTAGATGGTACTCTAATACATTTTAAAATTGACTACATAAAAGCTCGGAGAATATGTATCAAAATTCTAAAAAAATACGCAGTTCCTAAAAATCTTCTTACCGTACAAATTTCAATATTAGAAAATATGAAATCTGCTAGAGAATTTTTTGAAAGAAAAGGTTTTTCTAAGAATAAGATAAATGCTATTATAGAAGAAGTAGATATTGAGATTAGTAAAATAGAACATGAAGCTGCAATAAACGCTACGATGATCAATGGGATAAACCAAGTATTAGAGTTTGCTAAAAATCGAAATCTAAAACAAGCTATTTTTACTTTTAACACACGAAAAAATGCGGAAATCTCTCTCACACAAGTGAATTTATTACATTATTTCAATATAATTATAGGAAGAGATAATATTAACAATCTAAAACCCCATCCAGATCATTTAATACAAATATGTAATCATTTAAATGTAAAAGCCGATGAGATATTAGTAATTGGAGATAATGCTCGTGATATTGAAGCTGCAATCAATGTTGATGCCTATTCTATAGGGGTTCTTACTAATTTAGCTAACTTTGAATCTCTCCAAAAAGCGAACAAAATAATTAAAGAAATAGATATACCATTAAAATTGATAGAAGAAATTGAGAAACTTTTATAAATTAACAAATGAAATTATAAAATATCCACAAAAACTATTAATGAATAATTATATTCAAGGGTTTAAATAAAAATAATGAAAGTTGAGTATTATCTAGATATTTTAAAACCACATCAACCTGGAGTAGACTTATTGGCTCGTAGTTTAATGAAAATTGATGGAGTAACAAGAGTTCACATAAAAGTTGATGAGCTAGATCAAAAAACTGCGTCTTTACATATGAATATTGAAGGCATTAATCTTAGTCTTGATGCTGTCACTGAAGTCTTGAGTTCGTTGAATTGTGCCCTCCATTCAGTAGACGAGGTGCAAATGGAGGAAAAAGATTAATAAAATAAGCCTTAATCCTGTAAAATTGGCTAAATCAGATATTCTATAAATCAATCTTGAGAATGGAGGCGATTTTTCTTTTTTTTTTATTTTAAAATTTCAAGTTCTTTACTTTTGATGTAAAAAATCTCTTCCATTCTATGAAAATTTAGTATTAGATCTAGCAAAAAAATAAAAACTAGTTCTACTCATTTTAATCTAAATAAAGAAATTTTATTGAGATGGACGACCCGAGTATAATTAAAATTATTCAAGAGCAAGGTGAAATCAATGATGAATTAGATTTTGCCTTAATGAATTATTTACTTCGAAATCGAGGGCCTGGGTATACAGCTTGTCAACCCTCTTTAGTGGAGCTTGAGGGAGGGAAGCAAGCTATTAAAATGAACATAGATCATACTTTTGTTGATAAAGATAACCATTTACTGGGTTTAGGTATTGTTGGTAAGATCTACATCGATATGGAATCTCTTCAAGTAATATATTGTACTCCATTAGAAGATTTAGAAAGTAATATTAAAGTATTAAAATCTGCGGGAATTGAACCTCAACCAAGACCGAAGGGTAAATATTAGATTTCGCATTTTCTTATAACTTGATAAAAGCAGAATTTTATTTTCTATTGGAAAAATAATATAAAATTCAATTCATTCCTATCCTTACTGAATTATTATGTCGAGTAAAGAGAGTAAAATCAAGGATTTAATCCACGATTATTTATTAGATGAAGGATTATTACGAGAAAAAATATCAGACCCTAAATTAAATTTTGGATTTCAATTCATATTTCCTCCTGGAAATGATCCATTAGGGCGCCCTGTTGGTAGAACTATGGTAGTCTTTCAGCCTAAAAATAAAAATTTAGTTATTGTGAGTTTAGGCATTCAAATTTCGGATCCTCATGTAAAAGCTTTGGATTCTTTAGAAAACAATAAAAAATTGAATTTTTTTATAGATTTAAGAAAGTCCTTTCTTTTAAGAGATGTTTTTTTTCGAATAGATATAAAGAATAACAGATACGAAATAATAGATCAATATTTTCTTGATAATGAAGAACAAATTTCCAAAAATTCTTTTTTTACATCAGTTCGAAAGGTTTTTAATTGTGCTGCTTATAGTAATATAATTTTATCAGAATATTGTGCTGGCAAAATAAAACCAGAGGACTTTTTGAAATCAAAAGAATTCGATTCTGACTCTAATTTTTCTCTCTATTCATAATTCTAATCTTAAATCAATCGGTGAAGATAATTTTTAAGAAATGGCTACAAGCACTCGGGAAGTTAGATTACGTTCAAGGAAAGGCAAGACCAAAAGTTGATTGTATTCTTTGTGCAGTGAGTGATAATGATGAAAGAGTTACCTCTCTCAAAATTTATGAGGATAATATTTGTTTTGTAGTGCTTAATCTTTATCCATATAATCCCGCCCATTTAATGGTTGCTACCAAAGAGCACAAAACAAAAATCCTCGAACTTACCAGATCTGAAATTCTGCATATCTTTCGCACAATTCAAGGCTTACAATTATTATTAAATGATTTATACAATCCTAAAGGTTATAATGTAGGTATAAATCAAGGAAAGGATGCAGGAGGTAGTATTGAACATTTACATTTTCATTTAGTGCCCAGATATGGTTCAGAATTAGGATTCATAGATATTGTAGCTGAAACGCGTGTATTACCAGAAGGATTAGATGCTGTTAAAAAGAAGTTAGAAATGAACATCAAAAAATATCTAACAAAAGAATTCTTCAAGAATTATTAAAATAAAAAGGAAAAAAAATTTCTTAATTATACAAATCTGAAGCCTTTATCTTGTAGCGTTTCGAATATCTGCTGCAGTAACTCGCTTACGTTTATCAGCTTTACAAACTTTAATAGCTTCTTTAGTTGCTGTGGCAGCACTCTTTTCAAGGAAGTCAATTAATTTATCTAGTGCTTCTGCTGCTACGAGATCAGCTCCCTCTTTTTTCATTAAGCGTCTAATTGGAGCTTTGGCAATATATCCTTCAGATTTCTTAGCAGGTGCTTTCTTTTTAGCCATATTTATTCCTCCACTCTTTATTTAGTTTATTTTAGTTTATTTTTTAGATGTTAATTAAGTATAACTACACATTTCTATTATATAAATGTTATGATTGGAATCAATACTGTTATGAAAGAGCACTAAGAGATCAACTGAATCGAAAATGAGATCGTTTTATTAATTTGATATTAATTTTTCCGACTAAAAACAAATTTTAATTTTTATTTAATAAAGCCGTAGTTTCTTTATATTTTGAAAATTTACTATTCTCAATAATCCAATTGATCCAGTTAATAATTTATTAATCACTAATTAATTATGTTAAAATTTTAATGAATTGAGAATTAGAAAAATTCTAAATTTGACCTCCTAAAGCACCGAACTCTGTTTTTTCTTTATTTTTACTCGTGTTAAATATTCAGTAAGTATATCTGTGAAAAATTAAAATATATCATTTTTTTTTATTATCTATTAATACTTAAAAATCTAATAGAAAAATAGAAAAAGTTTGGAAACCTTAAAACTTAAAATAATGTAATTTTATGATTTTTTCAAATATAAAAGTTAAAATATTAAATCTTAAATTAGATTATTAAAAAAAAATAATCGATCCATAGAATTTATTTTTTGTATGTCGAAATTGAAAAATTTGGATGAATCAGAAATTGAAGAATCTCTGCAATCTTTAGGATTTACTAAAAATGATTCTAAAGTCTTACTCACATTATGCAAGTTCAAGATCCTTAGTCCCGCAGATATTGCTAAATATTCAGGTGTTGATCGCGCAAGGGTGTATGATTCGTTGAATAGATTAATGGAAAAAGGTTTTATTCAAAAAGAACCAATTAAAAGAGGCGCAAATTATCAAGTAATTCCGATAGAAAGAATCTTTAAAGTCATTCGTGAAGAATATAAAGAAAAGATTGAGGATACTTTAACATTAGAAAAAATCATTGGTGATTTAGAAATCAATAAAGAAGAATCCGAACCTAGAGTCTGGTCAATAAGTTCTCGATCGAAAATCAGGAAAAAAATAAAAGAATTGATAATTTCTGCTAGTGAAAGGATTTTTTTTATAATTACACCCGATTTGCTCATGCAAGAATTAGGAGGATATGATTGGGTGCTAAAAGAACTGTGGAATAAAAAATTCTCTTCTGATGTTCAAATTGTAATAGCGTTAAAATATAATGAACTCTTAAAAGAAGAAATAAAAAAATTGCTAAAAATATCAATAACTATTCACTCAATTGAAGGGGATAGTGTTATTCCTTTTGGATTATTAATAACTGATAATCAATTTTTGCTTACAACCTTAGATAGTGTTAGAGAGGCGCCTGAATATACTTCAGGGTTATGGCTAGAAAACGGTACCTCAAAACAACTTGTAGGATATGAACATTTATTCAAACATTTTATTACAAGTGAATGTAAATTAATACAATTAACACGCCCTAAAAAAACCCTAGATTAAATTCTTTAATTAATTAAAAATAAATAATAAAAAAAATATATAATTTAAAGTCAAAAAGATAAATATATTTTTACGAAAATGGGGGAAAAGCGTTATGTCTTATCGTGGAAAGGTTATATTACTCGGAGACGCAGGTGTTGGCAAGACTAGCCTATTAGCTCAATATGTTGATGACCAATTTAGTGAAGAATATCATCAAACCATAGGAGCTAATTTTCTAATTAAAGAAATTGATTTAACTAAGATTTTAGATCAATTGGATATAAAAAATCCAAAATTAAAGAAGGATATTAAAGATAAAGGTTTTAAACTTTACTTTTGGGATATTGGAGGGCAAACAGATAAATTATGGGCTAACGAATATTATTTTGTTCAAGCGGTTGGTGCGATGGTAATTTTTTCCTTAGATAAAATATCTTCCTATGAAAATATTGACTTTTGGATAGAAAAATTGAAAGAGTTAAGTGGAAACGTACCATATATTATAGTGGGAAATAAAAGAGATTTATCAAGAAAAGTAGATAAAGAAGTTATTGAAAATAAAATAAAAATGGTTGGAGTAAAATATTTTGAAACCTCCGCGAAATTAAATGAGAATGTAGATGAAGCCTTTGAGAGTTTATCTGTTCAGATTTTAAACACTTTTAAATAAGATCTACATAATCTTAAATTCTAAAACACATTTTTGAAAATAATACTTTTACTAGATCTTGGTTTTAAGGTTAAATAAACTTACACTATGAGTATTTTACTTATTCCCGTGGCTCCGTTGACAAGGACAAAATCTCGCCTTAGAGATTGTTTCTCCAATAAACAGTTAAAAGATTTAACAATTGCTATGTTTAAGGATCTTGGAAAGACATTGAAAGATGTAGCTTGTTTCGATCAAAAGATTGTATATTGCAACACTCCTGAAATATTGGAGCTTGCTAGAGATTATGATTTAATTGGGATAAAAGAGGAATTAACATCCCCCCTTAAATCATTTGATGAGGTCATAGAAGATCTTAATAATATTGCAATAAAAAAATATGATGCAAGGCAAACAGTGTTTTCTTTTTTGGATTTAATATTAGTATCCTCAAAAAATTTTTATGAAATTAATGAATTAATCCAAGAGAATCAATTAGTAATTTGCCCCGCTATTCATTCCGCAGGGATTTCAATTCTTGCAAGGAACCCACCTAATATCATTTCATCCTATTTTTCAGATCCAAATACTCCTTCTTTAGTAGCCTTGCTTAATAATGCATCTAAGAAAGGCATAAATAAAATTGCTGTTTATGACTCTTTTAGAGCGGGATTTGATATAGATATTAAACAAGATTTGGTTTTAGGATATGAATACCTAAAAGTCTTTAATTTAAGGGATACTGATGTCTTTAGATTTTTACAAAATAATTTAAAAATAGCGCTCAAAAAAATAGATGCTAATAATAATAGAAGTTTTAAAATTGGCAGAAGAAAATTATGATTTAGAATGAAAAAGTTATATTAATTTTTATTTGTTCTTTTAATACGTCTTCAACTGAGTTTTGGAATTCTTCTCTTTCAGTTTTAAGAGCATTGAGGTATCTTGTATAATCCTTATTTTTTCTACTAAAATCTGCCTCAATATGCTCAAGTTTAATAGTATTTGAAGAAATTTGATTTTTCACATCTTCTAATTTTTGAGCCAGTCCGGCATCTTCAATTTTTTTTTCTAAAGCTTTAATTTTATTTTCAATTTCCAAATAATTTTCAATATTTGCCTGTAATTGCTTTTCATCAAAAATGGTATTTATCTGGTCAATTGTTTTTTCTTTCGTTTCAGTTTTAAGATTAAGTTTATTTTCTTCCAATGCATGACGCAATTGGACCATAAGAGCAGTAAACTTTGGTAAATCTCTACGCTCATCGATCAACATTCTAATCGGATTTTTAAGAAAATCCCTCATATAATTTAAATCAATATTTGAAATATGAATAGATCCTTTTTCTAATTCAAACTTTAATTTCTTTAAGGCTTTTTTAAACCCAATTTCATCATTGATTTTTAATTGTAATTGAAATAACGTATCTTTTTCAGCATCCAACTCTTTAAAAAGATCATTTTGTTCAATCTCTATTAGCTTTGAATTTAGAATTTCCTGGTTCCTATTACGCTCCTCCAATTCTTCCTCAAATTTATCCAAATCTACTTTAGCATGTTCGATATTATCCTTAAGATTATAGAGTTTTGGCAATTTCTTTAGTAAGTATTCTGCATCTTTTACTTCTGTATACTTTTTTCTCATAAAATCGTCTAATTGCGCTTGCTTCTTCCCTAATTTTCGAGTAATATAATTTAATTCTTTAATTTCTGCTTGTACTTCTTTATGAAACTTCGGTAAAGACTTTCTAGCAATTTCATTAATACTAGTAAATAACTTCTTAACTGAATTTATTAAATCATTTATAGTGTCATAATTTAGTTCTTCTTCAGGGATTTCAATCTCATCAACTTCTTTTCTTATACGGTCAGAAAAGAAATTCAATGACCTTAAAGCTTTTTGATCTATTTTTTCCTTTCCTGTTTCTAAGAAATGATCTAAACAAACTTTGATTTCTATTAAATCCTCTCTAATCTCTTGAATTAATTTCTTTGTAGCTTTTTTAATTTTAAAATACTGAGCATTTATGCGTTGCTTATAAAAGGCTTCAAAATCTTCAAGATCTTTTTCAATCATTTTATTTCTTATATAGTTTTATTTTATTGGTTTAATAATTTTTTTACCATTCATATATTTTTGAAGTGCTTCTGGAATTGTAATTGAATGATCCTTATTTTGATAATTTTCGAGAATACAACAAATTGTACGCTCAGTTGCGATTGCGGTTGAATTTAATGTATGCGGAACCTCTTTTGCTTGTTGTGATCCCACTATTCCCATCCGTATTTTTAATTTCCTTGCTTGATAATCTAAACAATTACTGCATGATACTAATTCACGATATGTCTCTGAAGCAGGGAACCATGCTTCTAAATCGTATTTTTTGGCTGCATTATCATTCAGTTCTCCAGAAGCTATATTTGCTATTCTATATGGAATTTTCAACTCTTTATACAATTCTTCAGCGTTATTAATTAATTCTTCAAAAAAAATCCAAGATTCTTCAGGTTTACTGAAAATAAACTGTTCAACTTTTTCAAATCGATGAACTCTAAAAATTCCTAAGGTATCTTTTCCATGCGATCCCGCTTCTCTCCTAAAACATGAGGAAATTCCAGCATACTTTATTGGTAATTTCTCTGGTTCGATTATTTCATCATAATGATAAGCTGCTAAAGTTTGCTCAGAAGTAGCAATCATATATAAATCTTCATCTTGAATTTTGTATAATTGTTCTTCGAAATCTGTCAATTCTGCTGCAGCTTTCATTACTTCATATTTAGTAAAGTATGGAGGCCATATAGGAATATAATTCTTTTCTATTAGTCTGTCCAAAGCAAATTTTAAAAGGGCTAAATTAAGAAATACTAGATCCCCTTTCAAATAGTAAAATCTTGATCCAACTAATTCTGAAGCCTTTTTTGTATCTACTCCTCCAATTTTAGAGACTAAATCGACATGAGAGAGGGGTTTAAAATCAAATTTCGGTAAACTCCCAACAGTTCTTAGAATTTCATTGTCTTCATCAGTTTGTCCTGTTGGAACAGATTCGTGCAAGATATTTCCAACCTTATATCGATATTTTTCTCGCAGTTCCAAATATTCGACTTTCAATTTTTCTAATTCTTCAATTTTATCCTTTATTCTTTTTGAATTAGCTATCGATTCAGCAGCTTTCTTTTTATTGCCGGATTTTTTAAATTCTCCGATTTTAATTGATATTTCATTTCTTTCTTTTCTTAAATCTTCTAATTCTTGTAAAATATTTCTCCATTTTATATCATATTCTAAAACTTTTTCCGCATTTGAAGTTTCCTTAAACCTTTTTCTTTCTGACTCAATTATATCTTCAAGATTTTTTCTGAATAATTCAATATCAAGCAAGATTAACTTCCCTTGATTTCTCTTTGAAAATTTAATTTAAATTTTATAAAATTATATTTTATTAAAATGTGAAGTTGATTCAAAAATGTTTTTATAAAAAATGGTATTATTCATGGTGAATCCTATCATTAATAGTAGAACGTGCTAGTGCCGTTTTAATCTTCCTCTTATCATAACCCACCATATCAATAATCTTCATAATTTTAATTCTTCTTGCTTTTCCTTTTAAACCTTCTTCTGCCATAAACTCAATTGCATAATCTTCTTTCTTTTTTTCTTCCATCTCTGACATATTAATGAATAATTATTTTTACAATAAAAAATTCACGAGAAGTTCTATAAAAGCTTTATTGAAAATTAAATGATTAAAACATAAAACAAAAGAAAATAATTAATACCACCTATTGAACTCTAATCAGAAAAAATAAATTATTTCATTAATTTCAAATCTCAATCAAATATAGTAAAAAATTCAAATTATCAAAAAATTGTGGTGACGCTATACAAGAAGGTGAAAAATATGTCTGATAAACAGACCAAGGATGTACCGAGAATTGGAGTCTATGTATGCGAGTGAGGCGTGAATATTAAAGCTTCTGTTGATTGTGATGCAGTTAAAACCGCAATAGAAAACTTACCAAATGTGGTCATTTCTAGAGTTAATTCATTTACATGTTCAGATCCTGGACAAAATACTATTAGAAATGATATTTTAGAACAAGATCTAAATAGAGTAGTAGTTGCTGCTTGTACCCCAAAAATTCATGAACCAACCTATAGAGCTGTACTAGTTGAAGCTGGTTTAAGTCCGTATTTTTTTCAAATGGTAAATTTAAGAGAACACTGTTCTTTTGTTCATAGGGATGATAAGAATAAAGCAACTGAGAAAGCTATAAGATTAGTTAAAGCTGGAATCAATCGTGCCCGTGAATTGGAAAATATTCCTAGAAAAGAAATTCCTGTTGAAAAAGCTGTGTTAATTGTCGGTGCAGGTATTGCTGGGATGAATGCTGCTTTAGATTTAGCTAATCAAGGGACCCCTGTGTATTTAGTAGAGAAAGAAGCTACTATTGGAGGTAAAATGGCACAGTTAGATAGAATTTATCCAACTGATGATTGTGGAATATGAGTTTTGGCACCAATAATGGTAAATGCATCAAAACACCCAAATATAAACCTATTTACATATAGTGATGTAGTGGAATTTAGTGGTATTCCTGGAGATTATAAAGTTAAGATCCGGAAAAACCCCCGTTATGTAGACGAAAAAAAATGTACAGGGTGTGGATTATGTACAACTAAATGTCCTATCAAAGTTCCTAGTGAATTTGATAGAGGTATAGGTGAGAGAGGAGCAATTTATATACCTTTTCCGCAAGCAGTACCTAAATTAGCTGTGATGGACAGAAGTGTATGTATCGATTGTAAAAATTGTGAACGCATATGTCCAGCTGAAGCAATAAATTTTGAACAAGAAGTAGAATATGTAGATGTTAAAGTAGGAGCTGTAATTGTTGCCACAGGTTGGGACGAGTATCCAATATGGAAGTCAAACGAATATAATTATGGATACTATCCTGACGTTATAACTCAGATAGAATTAGAAAGACTTTTAAGTCCGATTGGCCCTACTGGAGGACATGTATATAGAATATCAAACGGAGAAACACCAAAAACTGTTGTAATGATTCAATGTGTAGGCTCTAGGGATGTAAATGCAAATCCTTATTGTTCATTTGTTTGTTGTAGTGTGGCACTTAAAAATGCTCAATTATTAAAGCAAGAATATCCAGAAATGGACGTGATCATGTTCTATATTGATATTCGAACAACAGATAAAGGCAATGAAGAATACTATAGAAAAATACGAGAATCAGGCATTCGAATGATTAGAGGAAAGGTAGGTGAAATTATAGAAGATACTAAAACAAATAAGCTAAAAGTTAGAGCTTATTCATCCTTAACTGGAGAAATTGTAAAAATTGATGCTGATCTAGTCGTCTTATCAACAGGAATGATTCCGTCAAAAGGCACTGAAGAAATGATTAATGTAATGGGATTAACTAAAGGTCCCGGAGGATTCCTCTCTGAAATTCATGGATGCTTAAACCCACAAGAAACAAAGGATTTAGGAATATACATAGCTGGCTGTGCTGCGGGGCCAAAAAACATTCCCTATTCAGTATCTTCTGCATTGGCGGCAGCAAGTAAAGCATCAACGATTTTATCGCATGATACTATCAAACAAGAATTAATTATTGCTGAAGTAGATAAGAATCTCTGTATGGGCTGTCGCAGGTGTGAAAAACTCTGTACATACGAAGCAATAAAAGTAAATGAAAGTGAAATTGCAGAAGTTGACGATTTAAAATGTAAAGGTTGTGGTGTGTGCATATCATCTTGTCCAGCAAGAGCTATTGACTTAAAATATTACCGTGATAAACAATTTACTCAAGAAATTAAAGGTATTGGATGCAGTGAAGCAGAATTAATAGATGTGTCATCTGAAAGTGTTGACCAATCAGTAAATTAGAGGTAAAAAATAATGGCTACTAAAAAAAATAATTCAAGAAGAATTATAGCTTTTGGTTGTGATAAGTGAGGGTATTCAGCAGCAGACTTAACAGGAGTTACGAGAAAATCTTACTCTACAGACTTTCATCTCATTCGTGTGAGATGTACTGGAAGAATTGGGATCCATCTAATTATGGAGGCTTTTTTAAATGGTGCTGATGGTGTTGCAATAATTTCTTGAAAAGAAGGAGAATGTGAATTTGGAAATGGTAATACTACTACATATGAACACGTTCTAACATTAAAGAAATTATTAAAACATGAAGGTATTTCTGAAGAAAGAGTTCAGCAATATTTTTGTTCAGCGGCAGAAGTTGAAAAATTTATAAGATCAGTCGAAGATATCTCATCCAAAATTCATAGTCTCCCTCCATTACCAAAATATAATCCGAATTAGAATGATCTTTTCAAAAAAATAATAGTTGAAAAGAAACTAACCCCAAGCCCGGGTTTTCGGAAAAATTTGTATTTAAAAAGTATTTCATAAAATTATGAGTCTTGAAAATAATCTTTCATGGGAATTTTTAAAAAATCTAGCAGATGCATTAGATTCATATAGAATTCGAGCGTTTATTGATGCTAAACGTGAAATTTTAGAAGCTGGAATATATAATGAAATAGAGTATGATACTATCCTTTATAGAATGTTAGATGAAGAAAAATTAAAATACTCTTTATTTAATTTTTTAAAAAAAAATTCTGATAATAATCTCAAAACTTTAAGCATATTTTCTAAAACTAATTCTCTTGATTTAACTAAAACATTAAGTTTATTCGAATTACTTAGAAATGAGAGACTTATAATTGTGGAAGAATTATATGATGAAATTGAAGGAGATGAAGATAATCCTGAAAATCTAATCTTCAATGATTTTTCAATCCAAGTTTTAGACGGAGAAATTTCAAAACTCAAAACAATTTATGAACCTGTAAAGGTTATATTTGAATCTAAAAATTGTTCAGGTTGCGGGCTCTGTGCTGGAATCTGTCCAGTAAATTGTCTTCGTATTTATAATGGTTTTGGAAAAATTGATGAAGATAAATGCATTAGGTGTGGCTTATGCTATTTTGTTTGTCCTAGGACTTATTTACCAGTTAAAATCTTAAATATGACTCAGGAACATGCTTCTGAAATTAAAAATTATGGTAAAATTGGACATTATATTGAAGCCTATTCCGCAAGAACTAAAATAAAAGAAATATCTGAAATTTGTCAAGATGGAGGCATTTCAAGCACTTGTATACAGTATCTTTTAGAAAAAAATAAAATTAATTTAGCAATTGGAGCCAAAATGAGTAATACTTTATGGCGACCTGAACCAATTCTAATTAAAAACAAGGAAGATATCCTCTCTTCAGCAGGTACTAAATATGTGAACAATCCTAATTTACAATTATTGAATGAAAACGAATTAAATGGGAAAAAAATTGCGGTTGTAGGAGTACCTTGCCAAATGCAAGCTCTTCTAAAATCCAATATTTATAACATAGGATTTCCATCAGTAAATAATGTGGAATATAGAATTGGTATCTTCTGTATGGAATCTTTTTCTTACGAATCTATTTTAAATATTTGTAAGAAACTAAACATTGATATTAATAACGCAAAGAAAATGGACATTAATAAAGGAAAATTCTTTGTTTATACTAAAAATGGAGATGAACTAAATATTCCAATTAAAGAAATTTCACATTTAGCAAGAGAAGATTGTGAAATGTGTTATGATTTAACATCTGAATCAGCAGATATATCAATTGGATCAATAGGATCTCCTTCAGGATGGAACACAGTCCTAATTAGGACTGAGAAAGGAATGGAATTATATAATGAGTTAATTAAAAACAAATTAATTGAATCCAAACCAATAGCAGACGTGAAACCCGGTTTATCCTTATTAGAAAAAATTGCTAATTCCAAAAAAACTAAGAGTAAAAAGCATATAACTTTAAAATTAGAAGAAAATAAGAGAGTTCCACATTATTAGAATTTTAAGTTTTAAGAAATCTATGAATCCTCCAACTTCTCCTCAAGGAAAACCAAAAATTTAATATTAAATTCTGTATTTACTACCATTAAATCGAAAAAGAAAACAAAAAATTAATTGATTGAGTTCGTATGAGTTCTTTATCTGCTGTTCGGCCAAAAAATTTTCGTGAAAAAGTATTTTTTCGTAAACTAAGAACACAAGTGGATGGAAATGCCAAAGTTGAACATGCCTTAACACAGATTAGAGGCATAGGTAGAAGATTCGCTCAAGCTATAGTTAAAGTAGCAGCAATAGATCCTAATCTAAGAATAGGAGCTATTGGTGAAAAAGATCTAAACAAAATTGAAGAGATAATTATGAACCCTGTTGAAAATGGTGTTCCTAATTGGATGGTAAATCGACCAAAAGATCTACGTACAGGTGAGGATCTTCATATAATTGGAAATAAGCTAGAGATAACTGTCAGAAGAGATGTCGATAGAATGAAGAAGATAAAGAGTTACAAAGGCGTGCGACATCACTTAAGATTAAAAGTACGCGGTCAAAGAACAAAAAGTACCGGACGCCATGGTCTAGTTGTAGGTGTCATGAGACGAAAAAAAGGTCAACAACAAGTAAAAAAATAATTAGATAAGGGTGAAAAAATGGGAGACCCCAGACGTTTAAAGAGGAAATTTAAAAAACCAAAACATCCATTTCAAAGAGACAGAATAATGGAAGAACTCGAATTTCTTGGTAAATATGGACTAAGAAATAAGCGAGAATATTGGAAAATGCGTACAATGCTCGGAAATTGGCGTGATATCGCAAGACAGTCCAGAACATTGTCTACAGAACGTGCTAAAGAAGTCCAGCAAACTTTAATTCAGAAACTAAATAGATTAGGTATCATTGGCTCTGAAGCAGAGTTTGAGGATGTATTACTGCTAACAACTGAAGACCTTTTAAAAAGAAGACTCCAGACTCTTGTTTATGAAAAAGGACTCGCCAGTACCGTTTATCAAGCAAGACAATATATAACTCATGGACATATCCAAGTTCGGGGAAAAAAAATAAATGCTCCTTCCTATATTGTTAAAAGAGAGGAAGAAGATCTTATTGGTTTTACGCCAAAAAGTCCTTTATCAGCAATAAAAGAAAAAAGTTAGGCCTAATCTTTAAAATTCTTATGAAATTTAGTTAGCTTACAATTTCATGAGTTTCATGTTTGAAGAGGAAATAATACTGTCCAAAGATTCAGACGATTTATACAATGAAATCCTGAAAAGAAAACAAAAAATTATGATCCCATTCTTAATACCTCAAAGAAATAATCTTATAGGATTGGCTAGAACAAATAGACTGCTAATAGCAGGAATGGCATCCAAGAAGATTAAAAATCATGAAAAAAGAGATATATGAGAAAATGAAAAAAGATCTTCTAGAGCAGTTAGTCAAGGATATTGAAAAGTATGGCTGCGAGAAGAATACAATCTAGTAAAGATAAAAAAGACTTAACCCATACCCGTCCATAGAGGTGCTAGGATTGTCACCCAGAAATATGTAAAGACTAATGAACCTCTTAAAAGGTTTACTCCAATGATTAATCCTATTAATCCTAAAACCTTTGAATCATCTTTTATAATACTTACTATTCCTAAGACTATTGAGGCAATCTGAAGAAAAATACTAAGCCAGATACTGCCTACAACTACCCCCGTATAATAGGTACTTAATACTATTAAAATCAAATTTAGAAGGGATATTAACCCTAAGATCACTGATATAATACCAAAATATAGCTTTCTCATATTGCTTACCTTTTATTTTTATCTTTAGAAATACCATATGGTATTAATAAAAAATATTTCTATTTTCTCTAAGTCAAATTTTACCTTTTTATCTTTAGGAATGGCTATTAAAAATAAACAAAAATTATTGATTTTATTCTTGTAATAAATCAAAAAACTCTTTAAATCTATTCAATATCTCTTTTATTGATTAGTTTTAGAAAAAACAGGAAAATTACATACACCACTTATATTAATATCGTCTAAAGAAATGAAGAAATATATATATTTATAATTCTCATTAAAACTTATACTATTAGAACATATACTTCGAAATTCCCATATGAATCAGAGAAAAATTGTTAAACAATTGATCTTTTTTGCGAAACGTGAATTTAGGGAGAAGCGGCCATTCTCAGTCCAAGTATTAAGAGTAAAAGGTGAGCAAGTCCTTACGAAAGGAGGCCCCTTGAAAGAATTAGTTGTAAGACGAGTGGAGGGGGCATTCTATTTAGTACTAGTAGATTATAAGGAAACCATTAGGATCTACTATTACTCCATAGATGGAAAATTCATAGATGCCCAAAATCTTGAAAAAACCCCAAAATTACAAGAAAACATTAAGAAAGGGACGGTACGAGAATTTTATAAAACCAATTAATTATATTTAACTTTCTTATTACAATTTCATATTACGATATTAAAACACCTAAATTATACATAATAAGATTAGTGATAAAAATTTTACTGAGGATCCAAAAGATCTTAAATACAATTATGTTATTATTAGATCTCAATTTATAAATTTCGACCTATTCTCGGACTCATCGGAAGTATAAGCTCCATTGCTTTTCTTGGGTATATTAGGTTCATTAAAATTTGTTAAAATAAGAAATTTAGATTTTTTTGTTGATGAGAATCAGACGGGAGATAATAATTTACATATGAATTGATTATAGCTAGCAACACAGGACATTCCAAGTGGTTCTTCAATCCCCGTGAATAAATATTCCTCCAAATAAAAATCACCGAGTTGTCTTAATTGATTAAATTGCTCCTTATTCGAAAATCCTAAAAAAGCAATAAATTCTGAATTATTGGAAATATTATGAAATATCCTCATCCATTGTAGATTTTCCTT
>JBHLNS010000077.1:2565-10440 GCA_048941285.1 Promethearchaeota archaeon | reverse complement strand
CATAATACTAATTAATCATTTGAAAAGGTACTGCTTTTGCCAATAAAAGAAAAAAAAGTTGGATTAATAAATGGAAAACTTTACCCATGCCCAAAAAGACATTATTGTGTGTCATCTCAGAGTGATAAAGCGGATGAACTTAACTATATAGATCCTATTAAATATAATACATCAATGGAAGAGGCAATAAATAAATTAAAGAATATAATCAATAGTCTTAAAAGAACAAATCTTCTTAAAGAAGAGGGAAATTATCTACATTTTATGTTTACAACGAAGTTGTTTAGATTTAAAGATGATGTAGAATTTCTATTTGATGATATTGAAAAATTAATTCACTTTAGGTCTCAATCTCGTATAGGCGGATATGACTGGAATACAAATAGGAAAAGAATGGAAAATATTCGAAAACTATTTTTGTTTAGTTAAAAATGGATACAGCATTTTTTGAATAGTAATTAATATTTTAATGGTTTTTTATTGATTTCCTGTTTTTTTCTTCTAAAAGAATAATGAATCATTTATGAAAGATAGTGAAGATATTAAAATGCCTAAGTTAAGTATTATATAATACGGGGTGTTGTTGTAATGAAAGAAAAGAATGAAAAAAAATTAGTTTTTGTTTATAATGCAGATTCCGGAATAATTAATTTAGTTAAAGATTTTTGGAAGAAAATTCTTAAACCAAGCTCATATGAGTGTAATCTATGCATGCAAACCTTTGGAGCTTTCTCTATGAAGAAAGATTGGAAATCTTTTATTAATAATCTAAATATTGAGACTGAATTTATACATAGAGATGAGTTTGAAAGAAAATATCACGTAAAAGATGCAAATTACCCTACAGCTTATATCCTCGAGAATGGAAAATTAACTTTATTGATTTCAGATGATGAAATGAACTCAGTAAAATCTTTAGATGAGATGGAGTTTTTAGTCTTAACTAAGATAAATAATATTTCTTACATTACTAAAGCTACGGTTTAATTTATTTATTTAACTATTTATCTTTATTTATATTGTTCCATTTTTTATATGTTCTTATGATTTATAAACTATAAATTAAAAAAATGTAGAATTAAACTAATTTATATAGTAGTAAACGATAAAATTATTTTGAGTTGATTAAATTGAGTGAAGAGGATGGAAAAAAATTAATTTTCGTTTATAATGCGGATTCTGGTGGATTTTTTACAGGACTCAAAGATACACTTCATAAAACCTTTCGTAAAAGTACTTACCAATGCAACTTATGTGCTGTAACATTTGGAGTTTTCGGGATGAAGAAAGAATGGAAAAATTTCGTTAATGATCTTGATGTACCAGTAGAATTCAAAAAAAAAGATAAATTTAAGTTCGAATTCTTACATAAAGATGAATTTAATGAAAGATATAATGTAGCTGATGCAAAATTTCCTTCAGCATATCTTTTAGATAAATCCGGGCTAGATTTATTTATAAATCAAGAAGAAATGAATGCAGTAGATTCAATTGATGAATTAAAAGAATTAGTAAATCAAAAAATTGAAAAATTTGGTTTATAAAATTCTTTTATTATATATTTTTATTTCCAATTAGGTTTTAGGTACTCTATAGTTTGATTAATATCGTGGGTTGGGGGTTTACATGTCTTATTAATGCAAACATAGGCAGTAGCTGTATTATCGAGATTATAAAAAAACTCAACGAAATTTGAAATTTCATCAATATCAGGTATTTCATTATCAGTATTTCTTAACATAAATACTATATTTGGGAGATATTCATTCTTTATTCCGCTTATTAATCTTTTTGTATCATCGTTATCCTTATTACCCGCCACTACCAAAGAATAACTTGGCCCTAATATAAAATCGATGGCAACTAAAAATTGAGTGTAAGCTAATGGATTTGATTTTATCTTTTCAGAAAACACTTTAATTAATGTATCAGCTTTTTCTTCTAACTCATAATTCCCCGTGATATAGCTTAACCTTAATAAATTAAGTAAAGAAATTGAATTTCCTGAAGGAATAGCTCCATCATATATTTCTTTTTGTTTAGTTAACAGTTGTTCACTATCTTTCGATGTGAAGTAAAAACCACCTATATTATCATCCCAGAAATCATCAATTTGTCTCTTATGTAATGCAAGAGCCGTTTTTAAATAAAAAGTATCAAAAGTAGCTTCATATAATTCTAAAAGTCCCCAAATAAAAAAAGCGTAATCAGATAAAAAAGCATTAATTTCTGAGACACCTTCTTTAAATCTATGTAAAAGTTTATTGTTAGAGATTTTAAGTTTTGAAAGGATAAAATTAGCAGATTTTTTTGCTACCTCTAAATATTTATCTTCATTGAACGCAATAGCGCCTTTTGCAAGAGCTGCAATAAACAACCCATTCCAATCAGTTAATATTTTATCATCCTTATTTGGATGAATTCTTTTTTCTCTTTCATTAAATAATTTTAATCGAACATTTTCAATGATATCGAGATTTTCTATATCTGGAAACTTTTTTAGATAGAAAATGTTTTTTCCTGTTTTCTTTTGTGTCGCTTCTTCAAGATAATTACCAGAATCTTCAACATTAAAAATTTCAATTGCAAAGTTGAATTCATTTATCTCTAGATTTTTCTCTAACTCATTTTTAGACCATACATAAAATTTACCTTCTTCTCCTTCGCTATCTGCATCTTCAGCTGAATAAAATCCTCCTTCAGGTGAAGTCATATCTCTTAAAACGTATGAAAATATTTCTTTCGCTGTCTTTTTAAATAAGGGATTTTTAGTAGCCTGATATGCTTCAATGTAAGCTATTGCAATTAGTGCTTGATCATATAGCATCTTTTCGAAATGAGGGACAAGCCAGATCGAATCAGTTGAATACCTATGGAAACCAAATCCAATATGGTCAAATATTCCTCCTTTTCTCATTTCTAACAATGTTTTTTCCACCATTTCCAATGCCTTATTATCTCCAGTCCGTTTCCAATATCGAAGTAAAAATATAAGGTTATGTGGTGTAGGAAATTTTGGGCGGGTACTAAATCCGCCATTGACAGAGTCAAATTGTATAGATAATTGACGAAAAGCTTTTTTGAGCGTGGTTTCTGTAAAGTATTCTCCAGGTGATTCCTGATCTATATTTTGTAATCTAAAAGTAATTTGATTCGCTGAATTAATTAACTCAGATCTTTGATTGTTCCAAAGTTCTTTAATACGTTTAATTAGGTCAATTAGTCCAATTCGCCCAAATCGTGACTGCTTTGGAAAATAAGTGCCTGCAAAAAAAGGCTTTTTATCAGGCGTCATTATGATTGTAAGTGGCCAACCTCCCGAACCTGTCATCATTTGACAAACAGTCATATAGATTTTATCAATATCTGGGCGTTCTTCTCGGTCCACTTTTATTGATATAAAAATATTATTCATCAATTTAGCAATATTTTCATCCTCGAATGATTCATGTGCCATTACATGACACCAATGACAAGTTGAATACCCAATAGAAAGAAATATTGGTTTTTCTTCTTCTTTAGCTTTATTAAAGGCTTCTTCTCCCCAAGGATACCAATCTACTGGATTTTTTGCATGTTGTAATAGATAAGGACTCTTTTCAGATTTTAATTTATTAAATTCTGCTTCTTTCACTATCATATAATAACTAACTTTTTTATAAAATTTCAAAACATTGGTTATAGGCTATTAATATTATTAAACAAGAACTTAAATGTGAAAATCATATTCTATAGATTTATTATAAAATAGAAAATAATTAGAGATTCGCAAAGATTAAAAATTTGGCAAGAAGAGAAAATTTGATTTATAAATACAATGTTTAAATAAATTTTTAATCTTATTAATTATTAGTTTTAACTAATATCTAATAATCATAAGTTATTTTTGTAATAAGTGAGTTTAAATAATTATGACTGAAAGAACTCAAAAATTAATGATGAACACTCCAATAAAATCTCTACAAGTTGCAAATATTGAAATAGCTGATGATGCAAGAGCAAATAGACCCGGAATGAGATGGACTTTAGATTTAGAGAGAGCAAAGCTTTTAACTGAATCTTACAAAAAAACTGAAGGAAAGCCAATGGTTTTGAGAAGAGCATTAGCATTAAGGTATATTTTGGAGAATATGACTTTATATATTAGGCCCGAAGAATTAATAGTCGGGAATTTTGCATCTACACCCGATTCAGTTGTTCATTATCCAGAATTTGCATATAAATGGGTTGAACGAGAAACTGCTCCAGGGCAAATTTATTCAGACATGCTGACTGAACGAGAGAGGAAAGAGCTTATAGAAATTGATACATATTGGGAAAATTTATCAATCCACCATTTATTTAAGAA
This sequence comes from Promethearchaeota archaeon, assembly GCA_048941285.1. Classification (GTDB taxonomy): domain Archaea; phylum Asgardarchaeota; class Lokiarchaeia; order Sigyniarchaeales; family SOKP01; genus Loki-b32. Next base: position 6,092 of record JBHLNS010000077.1, on the reverse strand, counting down.
CATCATTCCTAAAGACCTATATAATGAATTTTATGTTTTTAATTGGGAGTCTGCTACTCCAAATTTTGAGAAACTCTTCAAAATTGGTTTGAAAGGCATTATTCAAGAAGCTAAAGAAAGACTCGAGAGACTTGAGAAAGAATGGTTGGAAGGAAATAATAATGGAGAAGATTATGTTCATAAGAAACAATTTTTACAAAGTGTTATCATTACTATAGAAGGGGCAATAAATTGGGCAAAAAGATACGCAAATTTAGCAAGAGAAGAAGCAAAAAAGATAGATAACCAAACAAGGATTCATGAATTAGAAAGAATAGCAAAAATTTGCGATTGGGTGCCTGAAAATCCTCCAAGAACATTACAAGAAGCTTTACAATTTTATTGGCTTATCCACCTCATTATCAATTTCATTGATGTACCCATGGTTGGAGATGGAATAAGGTTTGATGTTTGTTTTAATCCATTTTATGAGAATGATTTAGCAAAAAGTATAATTACGAGAGATAAAGCTCAAGAACTTGTAGAGTGTATATTTGTAAAATCTCAAGAAACTGGTTTTCTCCATCCTCCTATCTGGTCTGGAGCGGGAGGTGGTGCGATAGGATTTCAAACCATTACAATTGGGGGTATAAATTCAGAAGGTCAAGATGTTACCAATGAAATGACCTATATTGTATTAGATGCGATGAATTCTGTAAGAACAGTAACTCCTCCATTAGCTTTAAGATGGAATAATAAGATACCAAAAAAGCTAATTGAAAAAGCTATAGATGTTATAAGTACGGGAATGCCTCAACCCGCTTTTTTTAATGATAATGTCATTATTACGCGTTTAATTAGTTTTGGTGTTCCATTAGAAGATGCTCAAAATTATTCTATAAACAACTGTATGGTTCCAACAATCCCAGGAAAAAACTTCAATCATCGTTCTGCATGGGCTACAGCTATTCCAGTTCCACAAGAATTGACAAAAACACTAAAAACTATAGGAGAAAAAGCTAATTCAGTTGAAGAACTTATCGAAGATTTCACAGAAAATTATAAATTTCGAATTAAAAAACTAGTCTTTCTATCAAATATAGCTGATTGCTTTTATAAAGAGTATGTACCACGTCCATTTCTTTCAGCTTTACATGATGATTCAATTGAAAGAGCACTAGATGTTAGAGAATGGAATTATGAACTAGATTACCGCGATGTCGTCATTCTCGGATTAAATAATGTAGCGGATTCATTTGCAGCAATTAAAAAACTAGTATTCGAAGAAAAAAAGGTTACAATGTCAGAATTGCTTGATGCATTAAGAAAAAATTGGAGAGGAAAATATAAAGAACTTAGAAAACAATTTATAGATGCTCCTAAATTTGGAAATGATAACGATTATGTTGATTCAATCTCAAGAAGGTTGGGAAAAATGATTATGGAAGAAACGATGAAATGTAAAACAAATTTAGGGACTCCTTGTATACCAGATGGCACAGTAGCATCGGCTTTCTGGTTCTTAGGAAAAGGTTGTGAAGCAACACCAGATGGAAGAAAAGCCAGAGAAACACTTCATGATGGAAGTATATCGCCAGTAGGAGGAAGAGATAAAAAAGGACCTACAGCAGTGTTAAAATCTGTGTCAAAAGTTGATCCATTAATTAGCTGGAATCATCTTTTAAATCAAAGCTTTATGCCACAATATTTACAAGGACATAATGCGGAGATTTTTGCTCAATATCTGAAAACCTGGGCAGACCTGGGAATCCACCATATTCAATTTAATGCTGTAGGAAAAGAAGTTTTGGAAGACGCACAACAAAACCCAGAAAAATATTTCAATTTAATGGTTAGAGTAGCAGGTTACTCCGCTTACTTTGTTGATCTTAGTAAAGATTTACAGGATTCAATTATTGCACGAACACCTCAGTGCTTCTAGAAATCAATAGGAGAGTTATAGTCTTTGACTCAAAAGGAAGGAGTTATATTCAATATTCAACGATATAGTATTCATGATGGCCCGGGAATTAGAACAACAATATTTCTTAAGGGATGTCATTTAAGATGTAAATGGTGTTCAAATCCTGAGTCAATCAATCCTTTTCCTGAACTTTTTTTAAGAAAAGATCGATGTGATCAATGCAAACAATGTATTGAAGTTTGTTCTCCAAAAGCAATTTTTTTTGAAAATGAGAAGATTCAGATAAACAGATCGAAATGCGACATGTGTATGAAATGCATAGAAATATGTCCTTTAGAGGTTATTAATTGTTCAGGTAAAAAAGTATCTATTGATTATATTATTTCTGAAGTAATGCAGGATGAATTATTTTATAATAATTCAGGAGGGGGAGTTACTCTTTCTGGAGGGGAACCACTCTATCAATTCGAATTCACACTCAATTTATTAAAGCAATTCAAAAAAAATGCGTTGCATACAACATTAGATACCACTGGATATGCCAAAGATAAGGATTTTGAAAAAATATTACCTTACATTGATTTAATACTTTTTGATATAAAGCACTTGGATTCAGAAATACACAAGAAAGAAACAGGTATACCAAATGAAATAATTTTAGATAATTTTGAAAGATGCTTGAAACACAATAAAAAAATTTGGGTAAGAGTCCCAGTTATTCCCAACTTTAACGATTCCATCCAATATATGAAAAAATTAGCTAAATTTTTATCTAACAAACCAATTGAAAAGATTTCTTTATTGAATTATCACGAATGGGGAAAACACAAATATAAATATTTAGATAGAGTTTACCCCTTAGAAAACACTGATTTTATCAGTGAAGATACAATATTGAAATTCAAAGATATATTCGAAACTTATGGATTGAAAGTTACTCTTGATTATTAATTAAAATCTAATATATTTTGTTATTGTAATTTTCTAAATATACGAATTCCCCTAGGGTTTTTCTAGGTGGTCTTTGTTTTTCTCCTAATTTCATTGATTCAGAAAGAACAGGGTTGATTTCTTTCGAATGTTTTCCAATTATTATTAATGTAATTAACCTCATTTCATCTGGTATTTTAAGGATATTTTTTGCATTTTGTTCATTAAAACCTGCTATTGGATGAGCAATTAGACCTAATTCCGTGGCTCTTAATATTATAAACGCTGCTGCTATTCCAAGATCAAATAAATAATATATTCTATCTCCAATTATACAATCTTTCTCAGGTTTACTAAACAATCCAATAATCATTGAAGCGTTTTCTACCCACTTGTTTCCTTCTGATAATGTAGTAAAAAGTAGTTCTAAATTATTGCTTTCCTTTACAAAAACAAAATTCCAAGGTTGTTTATTTCCACATGAAGGTGCAATCTGAACAGTTTCAGCCAAATCAGTAATTAACTCATTAGAGATTTGGATTGGTTTAAGAGATCTAAATGCTCTTCTTTCTTTAATTGCTTTTTTAACATTCATATTGCTTGTATTTATAATTTTATCAAGTGTATAAAAAAAGAGTAAAAAAAAAAGATTATTCAATTAATTCTTTTAAGACACTTTCAACATTCTCAGGGT
>JBHLNS010000077.1:0-2465 GCA_048941285.1 Promethearchaeota archaeon | reverse complement strand
TCAAGTGTATAAAAAAAGAGTAAAAAAAAAAGATTATTCAATTAATTCTTTTAAGACACTTTCAACATTCTCAGGGTGTCCCTTTACAGAAACTTTAGGCCAGATGTGAGCAATGTTGCCTTGCGGGTCAATTAAAAATGTACTTCGAATGACACCCATATATTCTTTTCCTCTGAATTTTTTCTTTCCCCATTTGCCATATTGCTTGATTACTTTCGTATCAATATCGCTCAGTAATGTTACTTTTAAATTCTTTTTTTCAATGAAATTCGCGTGGGATTCAGCAGAATCTGGACTAATTCCTACAACAATCGCATCTAATTTTTGTAACGCAGGTAAAATCCCTGTAAATCCAATAGCTTCAGTAGTACATGCTGGACTATTATCTTTCGGATAAAAGTAAAGAATTACATATTTTCCTTTGAAATCTTTCAAACAGACTTTTTTATTATCCTTATCAGGAAGACAAAATTGAGGTGCCTTCCCACCAACTTCTAACTCTAAAATTTGTTCCACCAAATTAAGTTTCAGCTCCTTTAGTAATATAAAAATGGATTACTCATATTACACAATTAAAACAGTTAAATAACATTATCAAGATTAAGGTTATAATCCATTAATTTAGATTAGATACTACTTAAAAATGGAATATCAAGATCAAATTTATTTAATAAAATATAAAAAGTAGAATATAAATAATCAAAACGAATTCTTCTCAAATTTTTTTCCCACAGATATGGCAATATTCCATGCCTATCAATAAAAGTGTACCACATCTCGGGCAATTAAAAAGTTCATCTTCCTCTGATATTTCAGATTCTTCAAATTCTTTTCTATATTCTGGATCATAAATTGAGATCGAACCATCCATTTCAATCTCAATATAATTGCTAATTCTATCATAATTTTTCCTACTGAATAATATATGGGCTATGACAAGCACCAATGATAATGAACCGGAAAATACGGCGAGAATAATTGTAAATGTGGTTATTAATGGACTTACTGTAGGATTGTATACACTCCATATATATAATAAAAATATTGAACTGCAGAATAAACAAAAGAAAGTATATTTAAGCTTAAGATATTTCATTATCTTTTCGTATTTCATTAATTCCTTTTTACAATCCTCACATATTGGGATTTTAAGGTATATTGTTTTAAAACGCCGTGAAGTTAACGTTTTAGCTTGCATTATAGATTTAGCATAAACAAATTCTTTAAGATTAGGACCTTCTTTTTTACATCTTATACATTTATCAGGAAATTTTATCATAAATTTTGATTTTGTCGTTTTACTATTTCAAATTAATTTTATTAGAATTGCATCGTTAAGGATCATTTCTAAATGGATGTCGCGCATTCTCCGCATTTTCAATCCCATCCTCTACAGTCGGTATTCCTTCCATCGCTTTTCGAATAGCATTACGAGTCGCTTTATAATTGTTAATAAATACTCTCTTTCTAGCGCTGGCCGACGGATGAACAAAAACATTTACAATTAGAACTATTTCATCAGATAATTCTTTTGGAAGAATTCCATCTTCAACACACTGCATTACTGCTTTTGCAATAGCAGCTTGAGCTGGTCCATAGGTTAAACTGGCATGTCGAAGAGAAGTTGGTCGGACTGTAGGTATCATGATTGTAGGCGGTTTTACTTGCATATTTGGCTCAAGAATAACTTGAAGTCCTTCACGTCCTTCTTCTGGATTAGTTAAAGCCTGGGCATAAGCATTCCCTACAGGTCCATCTTTTTTGCCAATTAAAAGGTCAATATGTGCCAATTCTACTCTATCGCCAACGAGAGACTCTCCTACTTTTAATTCAAAATCAGATATTTTCTGGGGTGTAATTCCCACGGCATAAAAGCGACTTGTGAGTGGTTTTTCTCCTAATTCAAATTGAATCTCTGATTTTTCAATTAATCCTAATTTTTCAAGTTCTACTCGTAATTCGTCCTTAATTTCATAAGATAATGTATCACCTAATATGATTGGCTGACGGGTTTTCCCCACCGGAATTTTCATCATATTTAGGCAAGATTTTGCTCCTAAGGCACCAGAGTTTATTAAAAGTCGAGCTAACTTTTGTATTTTCTTTTGAAGCGTTTGAGCTTCTTGTAATCGATTATTTTTCACATAATCATAAATCTCAAGCCAAAGCTTTGGCATCACATTAGCAGATCCTAAAATACAGCCTGCAGCACCTCCTGCTAAAGCACCTAATACGTTCTCATCCCATCCAATAAGTACTGATATCTTATCACTTACTTTTTCTAATAAAGCTGAGAAATATTTATAATCTCCACTTGAATCTTTAATACCAACGATATTTTCAATATCTACGAGATCTTCTACTACAGTCCAAGGCAATTCAACTCCAGTACAAACAGGTATATTATATAAAATTATTGGAATATCTGTTTTTTCTGCTATAGTAAAATAATGATCATATAATCC
>JBHLNS010000076.1:0-10576 GCA_048941285.1 Promethearchaeota archaeon | reverse complement strand
AGTGATTTAATTCAAGTAAGAGCTATAATCAGCTGTTCAAATTGCGGATACAAAAAGAAGTTCAGAAATCAATTTCCTCGAAAAGATCTTGAATTACTCACGGTTGCAGTGAAAGTATTCGAATTTATCACCTGCAATACGTGTGGTGATCTTATAAAACTAGATTTAGAATTTAATATTTAAAGATCTTATAGATATTAATATTCTAAATTTATATTAAAAAATTGGCTTGACTTAAATATCAAATCTTATTTGGCCATATTTACCTCCTCCACCGGGAGTGTACTCAACCTCATTGTTTCTAATAGCATTTATAATCAGGGCTGTATTATCATCAAAATCTTCAATCTTAGTAATCGGAATATCAATCAGTATCTCAAATTCAGTCCCTAGTTCCTGAATTATTCTATTATATTCATTTAAAACCGTTTTACTGGATGTACTTTTAATACCTTTTACTGCTCGAATTATGTCAATTAACGGTACGGCATTGATATAAGGAGGCCTATGATCTGGATGTTTAATTTCTTTAAATGTAGAAATTTTTTCAATCCTTTCACTTACTCCTAATTTAACTTTAAAATTTTTGTTACTTTGTTCTTTACACGCTGGACAATTCATCTTATTTTTAGAAACTTGGTCTAAATAATCCAATCTTGAAGTGTATGGATCATTAGAATAAAATATTACAAAATTCTCAGTTATCGAATATTGGTTAAAGATCGCATTCCTATTTTTCTTCACTTTCTTAAATAAAATTCTTCTCCTACATTTATTACAAAACATATTGTAATATTTACCAAGCTTAGGGTGCAATCCTACATTAAGAGTTATCTTTCTTCCATTTCTTCTCTGCAGAGCAAGCAAAATTTCATTAAAGGAAGGGTTATCGATATCAAATCTGTTAAATTCTCGTCCCAAAGAACGTGGATCTTGTGAATGAGCGTCACTATTGCTTAGAAATGACACATCTTTTAATGACTCTAGCCGATCTGCTAGATCAGAATTGGCAGAAAGACCTAATTCGATAAAACTTATTTTCTTACTAACTCCTTTGTAGCAATCCTCTAAAGATTGAAATTTACCTTGTCGAAAAATTGCTTTAAAGGGAGTAAAAGCATGAGCAGGGCCAATTATGCCACCAGAATCTGAAATTGTGTCGACTAAGGCAGGAGGTGATAAGTTCACCCTAGGTCTTCCCCCCCATCCATCCAAAATATTTTTAGAATGTCGTGTTAACTTAATCTGAGTTTCTTTAACTGATTTGAAATCAGGGAATAAAACTAAATGATGTATGCTTTCTATATCTTCCAATTCCGTCTGAAGGATAAAAAAAATGTCTTTATATGAATATGAGCCATCACTTTGCTTTTCTAAATTATGCTCCATATATTTTAACCATTCAGGTTGTAAGATATCACCAGTTCCAAGAATATTTAAACCTTTCTTCTTACAAGTCTCCAACATCGTATCTAAGTTCAATGATTTCGATACTGCAATAGAATGAGGACTATGAATATGCAGATCAGCGTTAAAAATATCCATCAGTTATTAAAAATCATAATAAAATAAAAATATTTTAATCACATATGAATTAGTTGAATTCAATTTATAATGAGCAATTTATCTTTTATTTGATTAGTTAATAATATTCTAAAATATTCTCCAGTATTTTGAAAATTAACTTTTTCTAGTTTTCCTTCTACTAACACTATTTCTCCATCTTTTGCTTGCTCACAAAAACGACCTCTAAATGAGCAGATTTCATTTATGTTTTGTAAATTAACTTTTTTTGATTTAATACTTCTTTCGAGAACTTTAAACGATTTTATTTTATAAGTACAAGGAGTGAAAATTGAATCTTTTGAATTTAATATGGTAGCTTTAAGTCTTATCCTGCCATAATTTGTAAACTGATAGTCATAGAAATTCCCTTTCCAATCTTTAGGACTTTTAATATATCTAATAAAAAAATCACGATTCATAAATTTCCCTTGATGTTGCTTTCTTTGTTCAGTTTTAAGAAAATCTTCAAATAGAATATCAGAACCGCCAACTCTCCATTGATAATGGGATCTATATTCATTCATAGTATATTTGCGACAATTATTTGGCTTTTCAAATATATTAACCAATTTCTCTTGAAATTTCATACTTGCTTCTGTGCCATATATTATTAAATCAATATCTGAATCATCAGTATTTAATCCAGCCATAAGTGATCCAGTGATTCCAATTGAATTCTTAGAAAGATTTCCCTCATTAATAAATAATTCACATAATTTTTTTGCACAATCTTCAACACTAGATAATTGATTTTTTTCTAATAAGTCGTTAAAAAAGATCTTAGGTTTATAAATTTTTTTTATATCATAGTTTTTAACACCTTGTATTTCTAAATCTAATTCTTTAGAAAACAGAAGATATTTTGGATAATTTTTTCTTAAAAGATCATATCGTTCGTTTAATTTGTAGATTTTTTTGAATTTTATACCATTTTTTATTCGTTCTCCCTCCGGATGAGGATAAAATCTTAGAAAACAAATAATATAATCTTTTGGATGGAGAAGCCCTTTTACATCAAAAATCAAATTATCTTTTTTTGTTTCTATATAATCTCCTTCAATTGAATTAACAATCCTCATCAATTTCACATTAATATTAATTAATATTTAGAGGGTGTTTTAGTTTTGATATGCGAAGGAGTCTTTGCTTTAATTGTTGGAGTTTTGGATTTGATTTTTTTTAATTCTGTTTCAAAATCTCTTTTTTCTCGTGAAAATCTTTGTTTATCTTTTTCAAGTTTTTCTCTTTCACGTTTGATAAGACTTTTTTCGCTTTCTAATTTCGTTTTTTCTTTTTCTAATTGTTTATATTCATTATTTAATCTGGAGAATTTTTCTTCTAAATTCGGAATTTTGTGATTTAAAGAGTGATATCTATTTTCTAATGCAGGTACTTTTCTTTCTAATTCTTTCAATCTTGCTTCTTGTTGGCGTCTTTTTTTCTCTAAATCATTTACATCATTTTCTACTTTATCTCTATATTTTTTTAGATCTGCTTTTTTTTTATCAAGTTCACGAGTTCTTAAATCTAAATCTTGTTTTTTAAAACGAGTTTTTTCTCGTTCTTCTTTAAGTTTTTGCTTTTCATCAGAAAAACGATTTTTCTCATCATTAATCTCTCTTTTTAAGTTGTTAACTTCCTTAGTTAGATTATCCCTTTCTCTAGTTAAATTTTTAACTTCATTTCTTAAGTCCATTAATTTGTTTTCTAAATCATTAATAGTTCTTTCTAATGCACTTTCTCTTCTCTCCATGCCAGGAATTTTTGTTTTAATTTCTTTTATTCGTTTTTCTGTCCTTTCCTTTTCCCAAACTAAATTCTTTTTTTGATTAGAAATATCTTCTCTCAATTTATCTAATTTTTCTTGAAATCTTTCTAATTCTTTATTTTTTTGATTTAAGTCTTCATTTTTAGTTTGGATCTTTTCTTTAAATTGTCGTTCTTTAACATTTATTTCATTTTTTTGTTGCTCTATTTGATTCTTCGTTCTTTCTAACTCATCTTTTAATTTATCTCTTTGTTCAAGAAGAGATTTAATTTTAAGTTCTTTTTCTTTTCGTTTTTTTTCGAGATCCTCAACATTTTCTTTGTAGTCTTGAATTTGATTAATTACCTTTTCCCATTCACTTTTTTCTTTGTCCAATTTTATTCTTTCTTTTTTTATCTTTTTTAATAATTTTTTATCTGTAATGATATCTAATTCTTCATCTGGAGTTTTTTCTCGAATTTGATATTTGGGAATTGGTTTATCATTCATAATGCTTCAAATCTTTAGTTATTCTATTAATAAATTCATATGAATATTGACTCTAAAGTGTTTGTATGACAAAATTGAAATTTCAAAATTGTGATTTTGTTAAATCTATTTAAATAGCTTAGTTTCTATTATTTTCATATAATCATAACAGAAGATTTATCAGAATTATATTTAAAAAAATATGTAATGTATTGAGGTCTATTTTATGGGTTTTGATGAAGAGTTTAATGATGAGTTTGATGAAGAGTTTGACGAACAAGAATTTGATGAAGATTTAGAAGATTTAGATGAAGAATTTGAAGAGAAATATGAGGATAAGAAAGAAGAGCCTTCAGTAAAGGTTCCCGAGCATGAAGTTGAATCTAAAACTCCTTCTACACCTCTTGTTACTAGTGGGAAGAAGATTTCGGTATTTTTTATGTCCACTATTGGCCCAGGTGAAAAAAAGCAAAAGCTAACTGTTAATAATGGGAATTTAGTCGGAGATATAAAAGAAACTGTTGCTAATTTATTTGGTTTAGATCCTGCTGACTTCTATTTATCATCTGGTGGTGTAACCATGGAAGAAACTAATACATTAAGCTACTACAATGTTTCTGATGGAGATGACATACTTTTAATTCCAGCTAGTATTGCTGGTTAAAAATTTAGGTTCTTTATTTAATTTATGCTTTTTCTAGAAGGGATTAGAGCGATCTCATCATCATCATCGATATCATAATCTTTTATTAGTAAATTGTCTTTTAGCAATATCCCACCACTAGATAAAAGAAAATCTTCTAGATCATAATCAAATAATACTCCAATTTTTTCCTTTGTTATTCCAATTAGATCACTCGTATCAATAATAATTATTTTAGTTTTTTCACCGGGTTCTAGTAATGATCTAACATAAACTCGAATCTGGTCTTCCAATTCAATTTGATTGCTAGGTGGTGAATATTTTATTATTTCAACGGCTTTATCCCTACTTTTCAACATATTTTCGATTAAATTCTTTCTTTCATTTGGATCGTAATATAGCATTTCTCTGATAAATATTATCTTATCCATTTTTGGTAAATCTAAAAGATTTATCTTATCTAATTCTTCCTTACTAAAAATTGAAAAGATATATTTGTCAATTATTGGCATATCTTTATAAGACTCATCTGAATCGATATAAGATTCTATTGAAGGCATAACATCAATATAATCTTCAATTATATCGTTAGTATCAATTTGAATCGATTTTGGTTTTATAAAAGACTTTTTTTCTTTTATAGTCATACCTGGACTACTTTTAGACTGTATAACTGTGTAAATAGTACTAGTTGATAATACCGCGACACTACCAATTGTTAAAAAAAGGAAAATCGTAGTATTTTGTATATGAAATAGGAAAAAAATTACATAAAACAAGATACAAACAGTGTAAAGAGCAATAACGGTTAAAATTTTATTATTCTTTTTCATAATTTTTTGATTAGATCATTTTCTAATTTTAAGATATACGATTTAAAATTTAAATGGGATTGGAATAAATTTGGAGTTTTTATTTTTACACACCTTCTATTGATTTTTGAGCTTTAGAATATTTATCCAAATCTATTTTGAATGTAATTCTATTATTTTCTTTCTGAATTATTATTAATTCTAGATCTATTAGAATATCTAAATATTTTTTAATAGTACTATGATTTTTTCTTAAACCAGTTGCTATCTCTGTAATTTTAAATGCTTTATTTTTGTTTTTTATAAAGTTTATAATTTCTTGAACAATTTTTTTGTTCAGATAATAAAATAATGAATCGAGTTTTGGATTAGAATCAAATTTGAAAAATAATTTATGATTGTTAATTTGTTTTGATCTTATGAATTTAAATTTCTCCAGACATGACAAATGCCATAATGCTTGATTGCTACCAATATTTAAAGCTCTCATGATTTCATTAATATTAGAGGGATTCTTTTTAATATAGTTAAAGATCTCATTTCTTATTGGGTGTTCAATAATATTATTCTTCATTAATCGTGTTCCGGGAAAAATAACACGTCTTTTGATTAAATTCTTTAAGACTAATTCTATTCTATTTTCATTTATATTAGGATTGTATCTAACTCTATTACTTATATATGAGACAATTTCTCTAATTGAGAAGAAAGTCTTTTTTGCCAAATACTCCTCTACTAATTCAAGAACAACAGATTCTGCATTATCCAGAGAACTCATAAGCCTATAATTAATTTGAGTTAAAATTTTCCATTTTTATATTTACATATTCTCTCTAAAACAATATTCAATGTCTTATAAATATAATTAGGCATTCATACAATATATAATATAATTTCTTTAAAATCCAAATTATCTCACTTCTGTTTTTTGGCTTTATCTTTAAATACTTCAAAATCATTCCAAAGGGTTTTATAATACCTTTTTAATGCCATTTTATTAAATTTAAATTAACTAAAAATCATAAAATAAAAAAAATTAGAAGTGATATGAATGAGTTTTGATGAATTTGATGAAGAATTAGGTGGAAGAGAACCGGTAAAATCTAAAACTCCCGCCTCTAAAACCCCTTCAGGTGGAAAGAAATTAACTTTATACTTCATGTCAACAATTGGTCCAGGTGAAAAGAAGGAGAAACTTACAGTAAATGATAGTAATCGTGTAAGTGATATTAAGGAAACATTAGGAAATTTATACGGCCTTGATCCCAATGACTTTCATTTATCATCTGGTGGAGTTACGATGGATGAAAATAGTTCTTTAAGAGAATATGGTGTAAACGACGGCGATGATATTCTTTTAATCCCTGCAAGTACAGCGGGATAAACTTATTAAACTTTCTTCATAAGATATAATATATGGGCTTATAGCCCTTCAATTTTTTTTATTATTTTAGATAAAAATTAATGGTGATAAAATTGGATAAGGATTCAGATTTTTTCGCAAAAGATTTATCAACAGAAGAGCGAGAGCTATATGATCGCCAATTTCGTTTGGAGGGATGGTCTCAGAAATTAGTGAAGAACTCAAGAGTGTTAATAGTTGGTGTTGGAGGCTTAGGTTGTGAAATAGCTAAAAATCTAGCAATGCTTGGTGTTGGGCAATTAGATCTTGTTGATTTAGATATTATTGAACATTCAAACTTGAATCGTCAAATTCTTTTTACTGATGCGAAGATAGGAGAGCCTAAGGCAGTTGTTGCTGCAAGGAAATTAAAAGAAATTAATCCTAATATTATTATTAATGGATATCACACTTCTTTAGAACGATTAAATCCAGCAATATATTTAGCTGCTGATGTTATTGTTGGAGGCCTAGATTCGATGAATGCTCGTTTGAATTTAAATGCTCAGTGCATTCGATTTAAGAAACCCCTTGTTGATGGAGGAGTATCCGGTTATCATGGTCATATATATACAATATTTCCTTATAAAAATGCCTGTTATGAATGCAATCCGTTACCTGTAGGAGAAAGCGATGAGATGGCTGCTTGCACTGTAGTCGGTGTTCCTCGAAAAAGAATACATTGTGTTTTTAAAGGAGATATGGCCTTTAAAGAAAAATTTGATCGAGATCCAAATCCAAAAGATATAAATGATATTAATTTTATTCAAAAGGTTGCAAATGAATTAGTAAACAAACACAATTTCTTACCTGAATATACTCAAGATGATATTGTGAAAATAATCGATCGACACGATCCAGGTATAATAACAATAAATGCTGTTATTTCTGCCTTACAATCACATGAAGTAATAAAAATACTTCATTTTAAGGCGGGTCTTAAAGGAGTAGGAGAACCAATTAAGACATATGTAATCTTTAATTCCATTACAATGAAATTTTATCACATTGAAAAATCGAGGAATCCAGAATGTTCCCAATGTGGTAAAAAAGTACGTAGAGTATCTATAAAATTGAATTCCAAATCACCTTGTATAAACATTATTAAAATTTTAGCTAAAAATGGATTTAAATTGGATCCGGAGTCTGAACCAATTCTTACATTACTAGATTTTAATGATGTTAAGATGGTTGATTTAGATAAGAATTCTATTGAAAATGGTTTAAGAAATTATGAATTTATGACAGTTGCGGGGTTTTTAGGTGGAGAAATTTTTGTAACCTTAAAATTAAAAAAGAATTTGAACCAAATAAAGTTTTAAATTAAAATTATTTGAAAGAACAAATATTTATAGAAAAATTTTTAATTATAACTTAGAGAAAATAAAAAGGGTCAAGAAAATGAGTATAAGAAGTAGTCGTATTACCCGAGATTTTGCGGGTTTAAAAAAAATGCTTAAAGAAGGTAGTCTCGTTCAATTAAAACCATTTAATCCAAAAAGGAAGAGTATTGATCATTTGGCAATTTCGTTTCAAGGTCCTAAAGGTACTGCTTATGCAGGTGGTCTTTTTAGATTAGAATTGAGATTCCCTGCTCAATATCCAAAACAACCTCCTTTTGTAAGAATGCATACTCCAATTTGGCATCCAAATTTTTGGCCAAAACCATCAGAATATAAAGGACAAAGAAATATTTGCCTAGCTTTAGTAGATCCCTCATTAGTTGGGAAAAAAGGCGGGTGGAGCCCATCAAAGACCGCCGTTACCGTCGTTCAAGCGATAATTGCTATGTTAAACACGCGAGGTAAATATGTTAATCCAACAGATGTTTTTAATAAAAAAGCAGCAATCGAAATGATGAAAAACCAAAAATTTTTTGAGAAAAAGGTAAAAAATCTTGTTAAAAAGTATGCAAATAAAAAATGGTGATTTTTTTAATGGAAGAAAAAGACCTAGCGAGTAATTCGATCAAGGATGTAATTAAACGGAAGATAAAAGAAAAAATAAAACAAGAATTAATTGATGAAATTTGTGAAGAACTGCAGTTAGAAGAAGATGAATTAACTGAGGAAATATCTTCAATGATTACCCTAAAATCTTCTAATAAACCAACTATAAAACTTACAAAGATACCTACAGCTAATATTATAGAAAATAAAATAGCTGAAACTCAAAAAGTAGAGGAAATTCAAAAGGAAATCTATATTTCAGTAAAAGCAATTCTTAAAATAGCTAGTCACGCACTTAAATATGCTAATTCTAAAATTCCAAAAGAAAGTTGGGTGGAGGTTATAGGACTTCTTGCGGGAAAAATAGATGAAAATAATGTAATCCACATTGAAGATTCTTATCCAATGGGACATGGTACAGCAGTTTATGCAGAGATTAAAGATTATAAAAATTATGTAAGAGCTTTTAAAGATATTAAAAGACACAAATTGTTTATCTGTGGATGGTATCATTCGCATCCATCATATGGTTGTTTTATGTCTAATGAAGATCTGGGAACTCAAGCAAGATATCAAAAATTATGGGATAAAGCTGTAGCTCTTGTTATTGATCCTTATCAAATTGATGGTAAATCTACTGGATTTGAGATATATAAAGCTGATTTTAAATCTAAAACATGGTATCCTTTGGTTTATGGGATTAAAGGATCTTTAGATGTAAAAATGTTACCAGAAATACTTAAATTTATGAATCCTATTATTGAAGGAAAAGCCGTTTACCTTGAATATGATGAAGATTAAAGATTAAAAAACCAGGGTGATGAGTAACGAAAGCTAAGATTAAATCCATAGCAATTACATTGGTAATATTTATGGTGATCGGTATTATACATGGAGTTATACTAAATTCCTTTAATGTTTTTGCAAGTTGGTTGTTAATTGGGATTTGGTTAATCTATTCTATTAAAGTTATAAAAAATATCAAACAATATCGTGAGTTTAATTCTCCTCATAACACCGCATTCTTTACAATTGGTCCTGTTTTTATGGGAATTTTTTACTCAATTTGGGGTAATTTCACAGGTTTATTAGGCGAAAATCTTTTAGAAGGATCCAGTTTATATTTAAGTTGGTGGACCATTCTATTCGGATTTCCCTACGTCCTATATAGTTCAATTTCTTTATATCGGTGTTTCAAAAAGTATAGTGTAATATATTTTGGTACAAAATCAGTAAAAGCACGTACTTTTGGTTATTTTCTGTGCATTTCAATTGTACTTTTTATTGTAATTTATTGGGTTAGTTTTTATTCATTTGTTGATCTTTATGATACTGTTTTAGTCCCTCTCCACTTTCTAATAGATCTTAATCTTCTAATATTTCTTATTTGCACCATACTAATAATGATTGTGCTTGGTTTTTTTGGATCAAGAACTCAATTACCTCAATTGACCCGAGATTACGTAACACAACGAACTAATAGGTTAAATCAACTAGCAACACCAACAACACGATCCGCTCCTAGTAGCCGAAGGCAAACTGTTCGTACTACAACAAGAATAGGTTCAACACCTTCAACAAGAACTGTAACTCGTACTTCAAGAAGTTTGTCTCAATCATCAAGATCAACACCTAGCGGTCAAATACAATCTAGAAGTTCTAAAGTTAAAACAAGTACTCATTCTACAAGCAGAGGTACAACAGGAAAACCAATTAGGAGGAGTCAAAGCAGAAAAAAGCAAATAAATTTAAAATTATATAGGCCGAGAGCAGCAAACTTGACAATTGAAGATTTTAAATGTATTTTTTGCTTTCGACTGCCAGAGTCTCCTAAAGATAATGGCAGAGGAATCATTTTATGCCCAAATTGTAGATATCCTGCCCATGCGGATGAGTTTAAAGATTGGCTTAGAACTTCTGGTCTCTGTTCTCGATGTAATGCTCCTATTCCATTAAATTTTAAAAGAA
>JBHLNS010000029.1:0-43939 GCA_048941285.1 Promethearchaeota archaeon | reverse complement strand
ATATAATTGAAGGGCGATCGAAATTCACGATCTATTATATAATCTTAACAATTTTCCGTCATTGATGGAAAAAAGTGATCATTTTAGAAAAATTGACAAAAAAAGAATGAGGTATTAGAATGAAAAAATCTTCAAAATTGATACTATTAACTACGTTAGGAATCTTAATTTTTGGCTTCTTTCCGATAGCTTGCGCAGAACCAGGCAAATGGCCTGCATATATATTTAAGAAACCAGGTTATACCGGGGTCGATGGTTATCATATTGGTGCTTGGTATTACCCCTTTATTGGTCCTGGGGGTCATTGGGAGGTTCCAGCAGGAGAATATTGCTTTTTTAGAACAGGATGGCTTGTTTCAGATTGGGAAATAGAAAACGGATTGGATCCTGGCCCACCTTATCAAAACCATCTTTTCATCGACGGCGAAGAAATCCCTATGCAGCGATGGACGTGGGTCGTTCCGAAAGATACTGTTTTGTACCCAGACGGTGTGTGGCGAGATACTAAAATCCGTGCGTGGATGTGGGTTGTTAGATTTGATCCCGGATATTTTGAAGCTGGTAAAAGTTATAAGATCCGACTCCAATTTCTGGTTCAAAAACCATATTTCGGTAGCCCGAGTATAGGCTGGAGACCTTACGTTAATTACATGTCAGGAGGAGGAATACCTCCTGCCGATTTTACCTGGGAAGATTGGTATGGACCAGTAGGCGTGGTAAATGATCAATACCACTGGCTAGATGTGGTTTAATCAGAAGTTTGAACAATTAAAATTATTTACTTTCAATTTATATATATAGAAAATGGAGGAAAAAATTAAGAAAAACCGCTTCTCGAATGGTCACACCCAGAGTGATTTTCTTCCACTTTCTATATCTTTTTTTTCATAAAGTTTAATCTTTAGATATATCTTAACTTGACAAAATATACAAAAAAGTGGGAACTATTATAAACATGT
This sequence comes from Promethearchaeota archaeon, assembly GCA_048941285.1. Classification (GTDB taxonomy): domain Archaea; phylum Asgardarchaeota; class Lokiarchaeia; order Sigyniarchaeales; family SOKP01; genus Loki-b32. Next base: position 42,980 of record JBHLNS010000029.1, on the reverse strand, counting down.
CAATCTAATTTTATTTTATCTAGTAGCTAAATTCAACAATTAATTTTTATTTTGTCTCGAAATCTGAAATTTAAAGAGTATTTTGAAGATAAAGACCAAAAAGGGATCAATAATGACAGAAAGGGAAATTAAACCTAAAAAAAAAAGAAAAATATTTCAAACATTAAATAAAAAGCAAAAAATCGGTTTAGGAATTACAAGCATTATAGCCTTGGCCGCAGTTTTTAGTGGAGTTTACTTTTTTTTTGAATTACAAGAAAAATCAGAGTTTATTTTTAAGTGCGGTTTAGCGGATGGTCCCGATTCTATTGATCCACTTAAAAATCCAGTTCCAACATATGAGAATCTGATAATATTAGATCAAATTGCAGAAGGTTTATTTGCTTATGATCAGAACAATACAGATACACCTATAGTTCCAAATTTAGCATTAAATGGAAATTGGAGTTCTGATAACCTAAATTTCACATGTGACCTAAGAAGGGATGTTACTTTCCATGATGGAACACCCTTTAAAGCTACTGCGGTTCAGTGGACTTTCGAGAGAATTTATAGATTTATTGAAACTATGCCTTATGATCAAATATGGGCTTGGGAATCTGCCTATCTAAATTCAGAAAGGGAACCGATTATTAACCGTACTGAAATAATTGACGATTATACCGTAAAATTTGTGTTAAACCAACCTTATGTTCCTATAAGGGAATTATTAGCCCTTTGGAACTCTTATATACTTTCACCAACTTCTACTCCGGAAGATGATTTCATTGATATTAGAACTGGAAGATTAGTTGGAACAGGGCCTTTCATTTTCGACAGTTGTGATGTAAATTATTGGGGCGAGAGCTCAGAAACCCATATGCATGCTAATCCAGATTATTGGGGTGGAGTACCATCAATTAATAAATTAGTTTTCCTAGATTTAGGAGTTTCAGAAAGAATGGAAAGAATGTTATCTGGAGAGCTTTCATATATTTGGGGGAATCGAGATAATAACACACTTGATGATTTTAAATTAAATCCTGAATTTACAGTAGTACCGATAAAAATGATGAGTTTATGGTATTTTGGAATGAATAACAAAATTATAAATCTTACAATGAGAAAAGCGATCTCATACGCTTTTAATTATAATCATTATCTTAAAGAAGTGTGGGGAGGGCACGCAGAAAGAGCAAAATCTCCTCTTGCAAAACAGATGCAGTATTCGAATTGGGAAGATTTTAATGTACCATATTATAATATAACGAGAGCAAGACAAATCCTACTAAATGCTAATTGGCCTGGCACAGACGGTTTAACAGCAAATGATAATATATCCACTGGAAATGAATGGGAAATATTGGCAAATAGCCCCTCACCTCTGAAAACATATAATTTTTCAGTTTGTAACCTGTTTATGGAATTAGCAGCTAACCTAGCTATTGAAGATCTTAAACAAATAGGATTAAAAGTAAATCTAACTTCAATGGGATCTTTAGTATGGGAGTATAAATTGAATGAGGGGGAATTTGACATAGTGACTCTAGGTTGGGGGGTCGTTTCTAATGACCCTGTCGATGTAATTAACCCATTATATTCAAGTAAACTTGATGGGATCGGAAATTTTTGGAATTTCAATGATACGCAGGTACAACAATGGATGGAAGATGCTCTTCAAGAGTTTAATGAACTTACTAGAGAGCAATTATACTTTGATATTCAGCAACGTCTTGTTGAAGAACTCATTCCGGTCGTTTGTTTAGCTAATCCTATAAGATATGATATCTGGGATTCAGATGTAAAAGGGATTCCAACGGATGGTGCTCCATTGCGATTTATCCTAAAATTTGTGTATATAGACGATTAATTTTAAGTTGGGATACTATAGAGATCCCACAGATAATTGCCCCCATCCCATTTAAAAAAAGAGAAATTATAATTATTTCGAGAAGGATAATCTGTTGAATTATAGTATTGTCCGATATCTGGTGGTATATAATACCTTTCGAATCCCTCCCATGAATTTTCTGTTTCATGACCATGGCTTGTTGCATTAAAAAATACAAATCGAGCTCCAATATTGGGAGAAAAATCTTTATAGATTACTGAGATAATCCCAGTTTTTGTGATTCCAATCCCGGTAACATTAGCCTCCATTTCCTCAATTTGGATAATTTTAAAGAGAATATAGCCAATTCTATTATTTAGAGTCAAATGACTCTTGTGAGTATATTTGTTATTATAAGTTTTTAATGTAATATTCCCATGATTAACAATACCAGATATATTACCTTCAATATAACAATTTGTAAAATCATAAATTATATCACCGTCAATTACATTTAAGAGTAAATCATTAAAAGTAATTCCCGATGCAGAGACATTTATAGCTCCTTCGCTTACAGAACCATTTAAACTAAAGATAATATCCTCTCTTAGCTGAATATTTATATTAATATTTGCTATGTGTAATTTTGAAAAATCTACTAACATGTCAGAAAATAATACAAATGTGAAATTTAATGGAGATGTTAAGTTTTCCCAACCTATACTAAAGAAATCCAAGTATGAATTACTCCCTATGTTAGGACCTGCTAATTCAATATCTATGTCTATTCTGACAAGAAAATCTACTGATAAAGGCACATATTGTATATCGATTATACCTACATCAGTATTTAGATTCAATTCTTTTTTAAGTGGGGGAGTATCTGAAGTATATTTATATGTGAGAGACTGATGGATTTTACCATAGTCCCCAAATTTGGCAAAAATCATAAAAGTGGGAATACTTAATATAGAAAAAACGAAAATCAGGTCTATTATTATAAATATTGTTTTATAATTTCGCTCCATCTTAAATTATTGAAAGAAACTCAAATGCTTTAAGTAATTAGATAAGATAGATTAATATTTAAATTATTTACTAAATATTTTCCTATAATAGATTTAGATATAATTACTAGAAAAATCATAATTTATTAATATTGAAATTCCTTAAAAAATTAAATATCTCAACTAAGCAATTATCATGGTTTTTGATCCAATAGAACGTTTTTTTTCAAGTATGGCAATTTTTGTGTTGTCAGTTTGCAGTATTCTGTACTTCTCTAAAGGATTAAAGGAAAAGGATAGAAATGAAAAAATATTATTGATTGGATTTGGAGGATTTTGGCTTAATATTGCTGTGACTCGTATTTTTTTTTTTATTATCGATTATTTCCTAATAGGAACCTATACCGGAGATTTAAATGTAATTATTCTAACATATGACGTTAAAAATTATATTTATTTATATTTCTACTTATTTCTATACTTCTATATTTTTATTAGCATAATTATTATAATATTATTATTTATCAGATCCTCAATTAAATCGGATGCCGAGTTTAAAGTTATTTCTTTAGTCATAAGCTTCGGTTTAGTCCTAGTTTTAGTTGGATGGAGTATAGAAGCGATATTTATTAAATACTTAAATCTTTTTATTCCGAGTATAAGTCCCATATTCATCGTAATAGGTGCTTTTATTGCTACTTCTCCACAACTAACTTATTTTGAGCTATTCTCAAAGCCAATTGTCAAATCTATCTTTATGATTCTGATATGCTTACTTGCGTTATTTATAATTTCAAGTTTGTTCATTAATCTTCAATTAGTAGATTTGCTTTTAGTTATAATATGGATAGCAATTTTTACAATAATTTCAATCATCGGTTACTTAATTTACTTTTATATAAGAAGGGGAGAAACTGTTATTAATAAGAAAGAACTCCAAGATACTATAAAAGTCTTTACAAAACCTCTAACATTCGGGGTAGAAGATGTTAAATACAGCCGAGAAAAAGGATTTTGCATAGTTTGTAAAAACAAAATCTCAGGTTTGAGCTATATTTGCCCAAATTGTGAAGTTTGGTATTGTGTAAAATGTTATGATGCTTTAATTGATCTAAAAAATACTTGTTGGGGATGTGATACTCCATTTATAAAGAAAAAAACTGAAAAAAGCTAAATAAGTGAATTCAATGATTGAGTTTATATTTTTAATTCTAATTATTTCTTTAGTAATTACCTTTGTGGTTTCAATCTCATTATCAATATGGGTATATATGGATGCGAAAAAAAGAAAATTAAATGTTTTTTTATGGATATTAATAATTTGGTTAATCCCTTTTTCATTGGGAATTCTTATATATCTAAAAGGAAGAAAATAACTAATATCTTAATTAACATTAAAATCTATAAATAAATTAAGTAAAAATAAAAAAGAGAAAGTATCTCTGGGGTGTAATTAATTCCTGTTCAAATTGTTTTAACCGGAGAAAAAGGTGTGGGAAAGCAAACAATATTGAATTTATTCCCAGGAGAAATTATTTTAGAAATTGACCTAAACTTAAATGAAATTCTGAAGAAGTCTATTAATGTGTCTAACTTAGAAAATGGTGACAATTGTATTTTAAGGGTTATAGATTTAGAAGAATTGATTGATAAATATGACTTTTTTAAAGATTTATTAGAATCAACTGATATTATTTGCATAGTCTCAAATTCCATTATGGATAACATAAAAAATACCCAAAAATTATTGTCAGATTTAAAGAAAAAGGTATCAGATGTTAAATATTCTATAATTGCAAATTTTCAAGATAGAAAAGATGTTGTAAAAGCTAAGAACATTGAAAAAATATTAAATGAGAAAACCTATGCATTCTCTGCTATTCAAAAAGGTTCTGAAGAAAGGATAGTTTCCATTATTGACGATATAATAAGATTACCAATTAAAACAAGAGAAGGGAAAACGTCTTTATCAACTCAATTCAGGCAAATATGGTCAGAACTTAAAAAGGCAAGAAAATTAGATACAGAAGGAGATAGAGCAGATGCAGTAGGCATTTTTTCAAATATATCCTCTCAATTCAAGAAACTCAATACAGTAGAAAGAGAGGAAATTCAAACTTTACAATATTTATGCAATGCTTGGGAATGTATGGTATACGCAGAAGAGTATAAAGAATCAAACAAATTTTCAGAAGCTATGAATCATTTTATTCAAGCAAGTAAAATTACTCAAGATCCAAAATTAAGGTTATTAGCATTAAGCAATTCAGAATTTTGCAAAATCCTAAAAATCAGCATGGAATTCGAGCATTCAAATGAAATTAGTATTAGTAATGATGATTACTTGGAAATAAAAGCCGCTTTTGAAAAAATGGCTAACTTGTACAAACAAGGAGAATTTGAAAAAGAGCTAAATTGGATTCTGACAAAAACTTCTAATTTTGATGAATTTATTGAAGACTTTAAGAAATTTAAAGATTAAGTTAACCTCCAATTACTTTTGCCCATAATTCTAGTTTATCATTTTCCTTTAAACCGTAATCTTGAACTACTTGTCCAATTGTAATTGAATTGGGTAATTCTTTTCCTTTATATATTAGAGCAAAAGAACGTTGCTCAGAAGTTATGATATTCATATGCTTAACCACAATAGTTATAATACTTTCAATTAAATGTCTCTCATTGACATCTAGTTTTATTATCTTGCCTCCTCGTGTATCTTCAACTGATAATATCATTTTTTGGAAGTCTTTTTTAAATAATTCAAGATATTAATAAAATAGTAAAACCCATATTATAATTATTATTAAATAAATCATAGTCAGCTAATCATTTTTAGATTAAGCTTCGGAATATTTTAAAAAGTACGAATATAATTTTATTGATCTTTCAATATTTTCTTAAGTTCATCCAAGATCGTATATTTGGGATATTCATTCAAAAGAGATGATACTAATCCTTTCTTTAATATTATTGGATAATATTTATCCCAGTCTAAATTTATTATATTTTCATAAACCATACCCTTGAATGTTTCTATCACGTTATTAGAATAATCTCTTCTTTTAAAATTCCCATATAAATAATTGATGTATTTTGGTAAAAATTCTACTATATAGGACTTTACTTCTTGATTAAATAATTTATTATAAAGGTCTTCTGCAATATTTACGATCAAACTTATGGTTTGTATATTTTTTTCGTCATCAGGTGTATTTGGTTGCAATTTATGAAGAAAACTAAATTTTACTATATTTTCATCTATGATCAAATTTAACATTTTCTCGAATTTTTCATCTACTCTGAAAAAGTAATTACAATTTCTGCCAAAATTCAAATTAAAGAATTTTATTCCGTACAAATTCTCATCTATAATTTTCTGAATGAAAAAATTCAGAGTGTTGATATTAATAGCAAAATTTAAAGAAAAATCTTTGGGTGATATATATTCTGGATATAGAATTGGATGATTAATACTAAGAAATAAAATAATTTTATAATAATCATCTTGCGAAGATAATAATTTCTCAGATTTAGAATAATCTAAATGGTTTATTAAATCTAAAAATATAATCTTAACTTCATCATTATCAATTTCATGATTTTCAAGAAAAGCTGTTGCCTTTTCTTTAATTTCTTCAAGTCTTCTAATTTCTTCCTTTAAAATTGATTGGTAATCCAATTCATATTTTTTTAGAACTTTTGAATACTGGGATTCACCAGTTTCAGTAATTTTATATTCATTATTTTCATTTTTTACATATCCCTTTTCTAATAAAAATTTTAGATATTTTGAGAGGGAATTATGATTAATCAATAGTGGTTTCTCAAGAAAATCTTTCCAATTACAATATTCATTATTATATAGCATCCATAGAATTATATGATCATAATTTCGCTTATTTAGGATAATTTCAGGAGGATATCTCAATTTTTTATCAAATGAATCTTTAAATCTTAGATCAAAATATCTTTTACGACCTTCTGGTGTAATTTTATAAATTCCTTTCTCTTTTTTTCCTACAAATCCATTTCTCATCAACAGATTCATATATTTTGATAATGTAGCTAAACTAAATGCTAAAGGTTCATCTAAAAAGTCAGACCAATTGCATTCTTCATTGTTATTTAGCATCCACAAAATAATATATTCAAAATCCTTCTTTTCAATCCCCGAGGGAGTTATTATTTCAGATGGAGGATAGTTTAGATTTTTAGCACAAATTTTTTTAAAACACCATGGATCTCGTATTTTTAATATAAAACAAAAGTCTTGACACTTATTTATATTATTACTAATATATTCACTTAAAAATATGCTAGATGTCCTTATATTCTTTTTTTATAATAAGTCCCATCTTAAATCTGTTTTATCTTTAAATTTAAAACTTGATACAGTTCGAGCTTTATATAATATTCCGAAGCCAAATCTAAAAATAAAATTGCGGGGATAACTCTCAATAACAATAATTTAACATAAAGATGTTGAAAATAAAATTTCACTATTGATTTAAAAAAAATAAAACAAATAAGAGGTAAGAAAAATGAAAATGAAAACAAAATCTAGTCTGATCCTCGGAATTTTAACATTAGCAATGTTCTTTGGCTTTTATATTTTGATAATCGGGCCAGCCTACGCTGATTCAACGACATTTATAGTATCTCCATCAGGTGGAGATGATACTGCAAACATACAAGCAGCATTCGATGCAGCAGGTCCAAGAGACACAGTTCAGCTAACCGCTGGACAATTTTATACTAATGAAATTTTTGTTGTAAATTTCTATGGTACATTTAAGGGAACAGGTAAGGATCTTACCAAAATTGATGTCCTTAGAGGATTAGACCCTGGCGCATCAGGGGTTTCTAGTCCTATGGGTAGCCCTCATATATTTACATTTTTAGGAGGAGATGTAGATATCTCTGATTTAAGTTTTGACATTACACCTTATGAGCCTGCTGAACCATGGGGACCCCCACCACCAGACGGTTGGTGGTACGATTTATTATCAGCCATCTTAATAACAGGAGATATAAAATCTCGAATTGAAAATGTTGAATTTGCAGGTCATGAAGGGACAGCACTTTATGATCCCTGGCATCCTCTTTATTCAGTTAAAAGCTATAATGTTAGAGTAGGAGTTGAATATGGAGGAGGTCTAACTACAACTGGAAGACATATTATTACTGATTGTGAATTCAATTCACTATGGTTAGGTATTACAGCATGGGGATTAATGAATTGTGAATTGACAATTAAGTCAAACTCGATCGTAGGAGGTGCTATTGGAGTAATTAATGCTGATAATAGCAATTCAAAATTTGAGATTTCTAATAATTATATTGAGGCAAACGCTTTTGCTGGTATTTGGGCAATGCAATTTGCTCCATCCCCTTGTCAGTGGCTTATATCTCATAACACTTTAAACCCATCAATAATGGCAGATGGCATTTGCTTAGAGGATTATTCAGGATCGGGATCACTCGAGTCAATCGTCTCAAGTAATAAAATTTTGTGTGATACATTCTGGGGTGGAATTTGGACAACAATGGTGCAGGATGCTTTTATCATTAACAACATCATTCGTGGTACTGCAGATTATGCTATTGCATGTTATTATGCCTATAACAATTTGCTGCTTGGTAATAATGTTCAAAATGTTGATGCCTATTGGGCTCCAATTGTCTTGCTTTTTGCGAGTGAATGCGTAATTGTCGGAGGCTCTACAAAAACAAATGTGTTGGATATCGGTGGTGACAACAATATCATAGTCGGAATGAATAATATGCAAGGCAACTCCCCTGGTTCTGAAATACAAGAAGCATTAGAACAGAAGAGAGAATTTCTTAAATCTTTCCGTAAATTTTAACAACTTGAGCAATTTTATTAATCAATAAAATATAAGAAGGGAGAATTAACAAACGAGGGTTGAAATTATTAATTAAAGTATAGAATTGGAGGGTTAAATTTATCTATATGGCTTCTCTGATGATCATATAAACACAATCAATCCTCCTATTCTATAATTTTTTTTTTACAATCTTGTTTTTATTCTATTCATAGTAAATATATAACTTAAGATGTTATTTAGGGAAAAAAAACTTCATATACTTAAATATTAAAGTACTTTAGATTTCTTGGTTAAATTCAAAATTCAACAAACTTCGGACTTTAGTAAATCTTTCGAAGCTAAATCTAAAAATAAAAAGATTGGATCAATATCTATAGCCCTAATTTAATCTTAGGAGGTGTTAAAAATAAAAAAATCAAATTTAATGAAATTTTTTCTGATATTAATTACATTTTCGATATTCTTTTCACACCTTTCTACTATTGGTATTTCTAATAAGGTAGGGATCTTCGATGGCATGGTTGTTAACCATACTTTGACTCTTTCAGCAATGCCAGGGCAACAGATATCTATGAGCCTAACGTTTTCTAAGATATCAGATGATATGTTTAATATTGAGAATTGGTTAAAATATCCTATTAATGATATTGGGTATTGGGATATAAATACTACCAATAGAGTTATATCAAATGTAATAAATTTTGGCCCATTTGAAGGTAATCATTCAGTATTTTGGATTTACACTGATGTTTCTATTAATGATCAATTGAAAATGTGTAATATATATAGGTGTGTCCATGGTTTTGATGGTGACGTTATATTCACTGTTACTGGTGAAGCGATGCATGAAACTATGAGAGTTTGGCAATTGGAGGATGCTTATGGAAGTGTACTTTGGTATGAAAAAACTAAAGGTTTCCTAGTGAATGGAACAATTAATCATCTAACAGATTGGAATCATTATGAATTTGAATCAACAAACGCGCTTGCAGTAGCTCCCGGGATGCCATTGTATCTATGGATAATATTAATCTCAGGAATAGGAGCAGTTGCAATAATAATTGCGATTGTAATTATTCGAAAGAGAAAAAAATAGAAATTAGTATCAAAAAGTTTCATATCACTAAAAAATTCTAATTTGGAGAATAAAGATTAGATGATCGGCTATAAGATTACCCATCACTAATCTATTATAACTCCATTCTATTTCTTTTTTTTTAAAATTTGATTCTGTTAATAATTATTCGACCGATTTTAACAAAATTTTTCATAATTGAAAAGCTGATCAATTGTTAAACATAATCTTCTTCAATTTATTCCATTTTATGAGTAATTCTGGAAAAAAATTACGGTATAAAATTACTGTGATTGGAGATGGTCGAGTAGAAAAAACTTCCCTTATTCAAAAGTTTAGATTTGGTACTTTTGAGACTGACTACGTTGAGATTATTGATACTCAATTCTCGAAATTCGATAAGCAGATCGATAGAGATCATATTCGATTGATATTTTGGGATATCGCAGGGCATGGGGATCTCGATTTTTTATGACCATCATTCTATAAAGATAGTGATGCTGCGATAATAGTTTATAACCTTGAAGAGAATGACCTTGGAAGAAATAACTTTAATCTTATTAAAAATTGGTATGAAGAGATTAAAAGGTTCTGTAAAAATATACCCACTGTTCTTTGGGCTAATAAAGAAGATTTAATTAATATAAACAATCTTAACTATTCTAAAATTCAAAAAAAAGTTAATAAATACGATTTTATTGTTTATTATATAATTTTAGCTAAAACCAGACAAGAAGTTCATGAGGCTTTTGATGCCATTATAAATAATTTATATCATAAGTCTATATCAATCTAAAAAATGATTAAAACTTTGAATCTAATCTTCTTTTTAGTGGGTTATAACCGAAAACTTTAAAAAAACAAGCGATGAATAACTAAATTATATTAAAATATCCACTTTGCAATATGCAAATTGTCAATATCAATTAATTATTAAGGTATAAGATATGAGCCAAAAAGAACCGAAATCCAAGAAGAAAGGACCAAAAAGAGTATTAAATGAGTTAAAAAAACCACTTATAAGTGGAAGTATAATCGCTTCTATAGCAATCGCAGGTATTATTGGAGGAATTTATCTAATTAATTTAGATAAACGAAAAGGAGGTACTTTTATAATGGGATATGGTGGTGGACTTGAGGTTATAGACCCTGTTATTGTATACTTCTATGATCCCATCGCTTTTGTGCAAATTGCTGAACCATTATTCAACGAAAAAGTAAATCAAACTACGGATTATCATGAAAACGTTCCTCACCTAGCTCTAGAAGGAGTTTGGAGTGATGATCTATTAAATTTTACTTGTACACTTAGAGAAGGGATTAGATTTCATGATGGAACACAATTTAATGCCTCTGCAGTTAAGTGGAACTTTGATAGGCTCCAAAATTTTTCACATCCATTTTTAACTTATTTGTGGTATCATCCTGATGGAACACTAATTCTAAATAGGACTGAAGTTATCGATGACTATATAGTAAGATTTGTGTTGAATAAACCTTATGTTCCCTTTCGATCTTTACTCACACATCCTCAGGCATATATAATATCCCCTACATCTACTCCGAAAAATAGGTATCTTAATGCTTCCACTGAAAAAGTAGTTGGTACCGGCCCGTATATTTTTAAATCAAATATTGTATATGTTAATACAACTCTTGAAAAAAATGAAAATTATTGGGGTAGACCTAAACCTGTCATAGATAAATTAGTTTTCCTTTCTGTTAATTATATTGAAAGTAATGAAATATTTTTTGCAGAAGAGACAGATTATGCCGTAGGAAACGACAGCTACTGGGAAGCTTACATGAATGATACTACAATTGTAGTGGATGATTTTGTGGAAAAGGGATTTGATTACTTAGGAATGAATAACCAAAGGATTAATACTACCATGAGAAAGGCAATATCATATGCATTAAATTATAGCGCTATACTTGAACTTCATGATTTTCACTCACATGGCTCTCAAATAAGATGTCAATCCCCCTTACCCTTAGGAACACTCTATTCTAATTGGGGGGATTTTGATGTTCCATATTATAATATTTCAATTGCTCGCCAAGTTTTAAAAGATGCAAATTGGCCTGGAACTGAAAGTTTAATAGTAAATGATAATATTACTACTGGAAATGAATGGGAAACATTAGCAAATGGGCCAACTCCTTTAGGAATATATAATATATCATATGTTCTTGGAAAGGAAGAAACATTTAGGGGGGAACTTCCTGGTATAGTATTAGAATGTCTCAAACAAATTGGTGTAAAAGTAGATGTCCTTGGTCTGACTTCACCAGACAATTTTAACAATATATTTACTTCAAATATAGATTTATTCTGGGTAGGATGGATTATTGATTTTAATGATCCTGCAAACACTATTAATGCTGTATTTTCAAGTAAAATTGATGGAGAATCTAATTATCAACAAACAAATGATAGTATTGTTCAAGAATGGATGGAAGAGGGACTAGTAGAAACTAATTTAGTACAGAGAGCCCATCTCTATTATAATATCCAAAAACGTTTAATTGAAGAAGTTTTTCCTGTTGCATTGCTATATTCTTGTGTATGGTATGATGTATATCGATCAAACCTACGAGGTTGGGGGGATTGGGGCGCTGGGGCTTTTAAAAATATGTTTTTTGTCTAAATAATCAAATTATAACTCCTTTTTTTTTAGTCTTTTTTTTTTTTCGAAATAAAATTATTTTTATAACAGATTCAAGTTTTTGGAATACTGGAAAGGTCAACAGTATATGGAAACGACGGTTTGTTTAAAAAATCTCTATACAACGAAAAGTTATAGGTGTTTATCACAGTTTGGAAATCGAAAGATGTGAATACTTGTCTTACGGGAGGGGGATCATAGAGAGATTCAGGATCTTCAAAACCAACCCAAGAATTATATTCATCTGGCCATGAACCTGAATAATTATAAAAAGTAAACTTAGCTCCGATATTCTCAGATAAATCACGATATTGAATTTTGATTTCACCTGTTTTTGTTTTTCCAACGGCAGTTAGATTTGCATTCATAGCTCTTTCTTGAAAAATATTAAATATAATTAAGCCATCATCATTAGTTAGAGACATCTTGTTATTTTTTGTATATTTAACATTATTTCCTTTTAATGTGATATCTCCAGAAACAGTAGCCCCAGTAATATTGCCTTCAATAGTACAATAAAAAAAATCATAATAGATATTTCCTTGGTTGATTTTTACATCCACGTTATGAATGCTTGTAGCCGCTGGTACTAATATATCAACATTACCAATGTAATTTATTGTAGTATTAACACTATATAAGAAGTTCGCATTAATAGTCGCAGTTAAATTTACTTCTTGGCTCTTCCAAAGAGAGGCATTAAACCATATATCCATTACATCTGGTTTAAGGCTCATTATAAATTTAATTGCGTTGTTTTCATAATGCCAAGTGGGAAGTTCAAAATAATCTAAATATGAACTACCAAAATTTTTTTGACTAATTAATTCGATATTTAGTTCAAGTTTAATAGCATAATTGACAGGGGAATAAATATAATTAACTTCGATCTCTCCTACATCTAGATTAATATTTAATGATTTTATTTTCGGGGAAATCATGGATTTATTGTAATAATAGAAAAAGTTATTATATTCAATACTGTGATAAGATAAGACACTAATTGAAAGAATTACTATAGGTAAAGAAATAATCATTCCAAAACCGATAAGGATCATAATGATAATTGCAAAAATGTTTCTTCTTATCATCACTAATGCTTAGTCTTCATTATTTGAAATTTCTTAAGTTAATTATAATTTGTACATGAATGTTATTTAACTTTTTTTGGAATATCTATCAGTTTTGATTCATCAGAATTTCTAACAAATATGATATTTAACAAAGTTTTTTATAATTAAAAAGCTAAATTTAAGTTAAATACGAGTTTCTGAAGAAATATTATTCTATGGGCAATTCTGGAAAAAAATTACGGTTTAAAATTACATTAATTGGAGACGGAAGGGTAGGGAAGACATCCCTCATTCAAAAGTTCACGTTAGGTACTTTTGAAACTGATTATGTCGAGACAATTGGAGCTCAATTTTCAAAATTCGATAAGCAAATTGATAAAGATCATATTCGATTATTATTTTGGGATATTGCAGGACAACGTGATCTCGATTTTTTACGACCATCATTCTATAGAAACAGTGATGCTGCAATAATTGTTTATAGTCTAGAAGAGAATGATCTTGGAAGAAATAGTTTTAAACATATTAAAAATTGGTATGATGAGATTAAACGATTCTGTGGAGACATACCTACGGTTCTTTGGGCTAATAAAGAGGATTTAATTGATCTAGATAATCTAGACCATACTAAAATTCAGGAGAGAGTTAATAAATACAATTTTATTGGTTATTATATAACTTCCGCTAAAACTGGGCAAGGAGTTCATAAAGCATTTGAAGATATTATTGAAAATCTGTATCTCAAATCTCAACTTATTTAAGATAATTTAAATATAAAAGTAAGATAAAATAATTTACACGCTAATATCAATTAATTTTACAGGGTGAAGTTGGATCGTTTTATTTATTGTTTTTAATCCTCTGGAACGATTTCTCTCAAGTTTAACAGCTTTTACATTAATTATCTGCGGGATCTTTTTCGTGAGTAAAGGAAAAAATAAAGAGATCGATCATGAAAAATTATTATTGTATGGTCTTGCAAGCTTATGGTTTAGCCTTGGAATTGTGAGATTTTTCTTATTCTTTAGTGATTATCTGTTAGAAGGGACATATACTGGTGATATAGAAAGTATATTTTTGACAAACAATTTATTTTATATTATTATTTATTACTTCTACGAGTTTGCCTATTTTTATATATTTATCAATATAGTAGTTCTATGTTTGATATTTGTTTGGTTTTCTATCAAATTAAAAGCTGAATTTAAAGCAATTTCTTCTATAATGGCAATAGGACTTATCGTGATTTTAATAGGATGGACTTTTGAGGCAACAGTATTAAAAGCATTGAATGTTTTTTTACCAGGAATTTCATCTTCTCTTGTTTTTATTGGTATTCTGATAGCAACTTCGCCATTATTAATTAATATAGAGTTTTTTTATAGTAAATTTACGAACTGGATAATTATATCTTTAGTTGCCCTCATTATTACTTTTTTAAGTTTAACAACTTTTACGAATTTACCTCTTAATATCTTAAGTCTAATAATAATCTTAATTTCAGTAGTGGTACTTATCTTTGTCATTATATATATTATATATCAAATGGTTAAGAGGATTAGATCTTCTGGACCTTCTTTAGATGCAGAAAGTGGAGAGCTTCAGGATTTTATGACTGTATTTACTAAACCAATAAATATTGCGCAAGAAGATATTACCTTTTCCATAGAAAAGAAAAGATGTATTGTGTGTAAAAGTAAGGTTTCACGATTAAATTATCTTTGTCCTGAATGCGAAGTTCTTTATTGTGTGAGATGCTCGAATGCGTTAAGTAATTTAGAAAATAGTTGTTGGGTCTGCGAAACCCCTTTTGATGAAAAGAAATTAAAAGAAAAACAAGAAGATAAAAGTGATATTCAAGTCGTATAATATGTATATGCTACAAATTGATATAGGAATCTTAATTCCATTTTTACTTTTAATTTTTTTAATAATTCCTTATGCAATATTAATTTTTATAGTAATTTGGGTGTATAGAGATGCTAAAAAAAGAAAAGTTAACGCAGCTGTTTGGGTTATAATTGTTTGGATAACTCCCTTTTTTATTGGATTTATTAGGTATCTGATATCTAGAAAAGAGAGTAGATCTACTGATTCTAGTTGAATTTATTCCAGAAATTATTTCTATTGACAAAAATATTAACTTTTAAATGCTTTTAAACAATAATTAACACATAAAAAAGAAATCTTAGGTAAAAGAGAATATGAGAATTTCCGTTGAGGACTCAAGAACTGGAAGAATTATTAAATTAGATGTTAAAAATCATCATTATATTGAAAGAATAATTGATATAATTGTGAAACATATGGGTATTATCAGTACGGAGCAACGTTCTTATACTTTAGTTCTCAATAATAAAGAACTACCAAATAAGATTACAATAGCAGATGTTATCCATAAATATGGTCTTAAAGAGGACCAGAAATTGATTTTATGGACGAGAGTTATAGGTGGTTTAAAAGATTAGCCTTTTTATTTATCCTCTATAATAATAATGTCATCATCTTCTCTTTTTTCTACATCCTTATCTTCTTCTTCAATAGAATACTTTTTCTTAAGTTCCTCGATACTTTGCTTTTTAAAGTAGTTTGCAGCTTCTATACATTCAGGATAATCTAGAGGATCTTCAGGATTAGGATTCTCTATTAATATATTCAATGCTTTTATCGTTGTAACCAAATCTGATAAACGTGACCATTTCTTTAAAATGTTCAGGCAAATATATCCAGTTCCTTTTACACTTGAAAAGGATAATTCAACTGGGTGAATATTTGGATGAAAAATACTCGACAACCATGAGAAATCTATTCCACCAGGGTAAGGAAAAGAACGATTTATTTTTAGATATACACGATGAGATTTTTTTGGAGTCAAATCACTATCTTGTTTAACAAAACCTAAAGCTGTTAAATTTAAAATTAAATCTACTCCATTATTATCCATTTTAATGGAACTTTCTTCAAGAACATCTAGCTTTTTTATATTATTTAGTTCATTATCAATTCTATCTTTCCATATTTCATAAGGAAGTTCCGGCAGATTCTTTCACCTCTTTTTTCTTCTTATTTTTATTTTTTAAATGAACATGTCCAACATTCTGGATTTTTTAATTTCTCTATAACTTCAAATTTATTTAAAAGTCCATTATAATTTAATTGTTTTCCTATCAGGAGTTGACCAATAATTGGATCCCAATTCTTTTTTTCTTTGAAATACTCAAGTCCTAATATGAATTTCAAGACTTGTTGTGTTTGTAACCCCCCAATGATGGATGTTGTAGTTATAATAGCAGGGATTACTCCCATTGTTTCACCATTTTCATTGTCAATTTCTTGTCCGGTACAGGAGAATTTCTTCCACATCAATTCTAAATCCATATCAGAAATATTACACTGAAGACACGGGGCTTCTTCCACCTCCGAGTAAACTGATTGAACTGTACCAAAGAACTCATCAATTGCTGCATCTACAAATGGTTTTTCATAATAATATGCATAATTATTTGCTTCTAATCTCGCTTCAATATTATCTACACATGAACAAATAACATCAGAATTCTCATAAAGTGTTTTATCAATGTCATTTAAATCTTCTTTAATAGTTCTTATCTCTACTTTTGGATTTAATTTTTGACATGCACTTTTTACAGCATCCACTTTGTATTCTTTCTTTTCAGCATTTTCTAGATTGAAAAGAAGGCAGCGATTCAAGTTTGAAGGATTAATAAAATCATAATCAATTAGAATAATTGTGCCTACCCCGACTAATACAAGATTTTTTACAACTTCATTACCAATAGCTCCAGCTCCTATTACCATTATTGTTGAATCAGCAATTTTGCTTTGATTCCATCCTTTTATGCGTTTTTGGCGATCAAATATATCTGAATCTATAGAATCTATTCCATATACAGTGAAATCTTTAGTGTTGTCTTTTTCTTTTGACATATTTATTTTTAATGAATGTTTTTTAATACAGCATAACTTAATGGCTTGTAGCCTTTTTTTGTGTTATTATCAATACAAAAAAATTCAAATTCATTTCGAACCGGGTCAATAACAAGAGCAACTTGATATTCATCAGGAAAAAAATATTTTTGAGTTAATAAATCAGTAGAAGATAAAAAACACCCTAAATTCGGATGAGAATGCCACCAACCAATAATTCTTAAATTATCATTGTTTCTTTTTTTTTTAATTCTTTGAAACTTTTTCTGATATAATCCCGCAGTACCCTCTATTTGAGAGGTATAAGTTTTATCACTATATACTGCTCCGATTAGAAATAATGATTCCTCGATCACAGTATATATTCTTTCATTCCATTTTAAAATATTACCAATCAAATATCCGAAAATCTCTTCTTCTGAATTTCTGCATAATGATTTAATGTCTTCAAGTATTTCTTTATAAATATAAATTGGAAACACAAAATCTTCTTGTAATTTCATCTTACGTATTGAAATTTTATTCTTGAAATATATTATTTAACATTTCATCCATAATTAAATAAATATTTTCTTTTGCTTCTGGAACTATGGCTGAAAACCCAAATGTCTTCACTCCAAAAAATTCTTCAATCTTCTTTGGTTTAAAAGATATATTTTTCATATCTTGAAAATTCGCAATGACAAAGAATTGTCCCTTTTTCACTTTTGGCTTTAATAATGAAAACCACTGTTTAGTGTTTGCTAAATTTGTTGCTCCTGAGCTAGTAATTAAACAAATTATATCTACTGAATCTAATAGTTGCTGATATAATTTTGAATTGTTTACAAGTTCCTCTAAATCAATTTCACGCAATAAACATTTTTTATATCTTGTAATTTTAGAGATATCAATAGTTTTTTGGATTATTTCATTCATATCATCATCCAATTCAATTATTAGCTCTCCTGGAAATAAATACAATATTGAAGTCTTCCCTACTCCAACTTCACCAACCAACAATATTTTTGGAGGGATGTATATATTTTCTTCTACAAATTCATCAAATTTCTCAAATTTGGCAATATCAGAATTCCAATTTATCAAATCTTTTCGATATCGTTTTATGAATTCATTTTTCATTAATTGTAATTTTTCTCTTACTTCCTCCTCAGGATCATCGATATCCGTAAGTAAAATAAAAATACAAAATTTATCATCATCGTAGGAATAAATAATATTAAAGTTTCTAAAATTCAAAGATTTTATTTCTCCTCCACCTATTTGCTCAGAGATATTATGGATAGCTGTAAAAAATCCACTTATAAAATCATCTTCAATTTCAATATGTCCAAAAAATGTCTTTGAATAGCAGAGAATCCCTCCTGACATGATTATTAGTACTTTAGAAATCATTGGATATCTGAATTTAAATCTATGAATAATTAATTTATTAATAAAGTAAGTGATTATTTAAAATAACTGTAAATATCTTCGAAAAAGAAATCATAATTATACCTCTAAAAAATTGTGATTCTAATTTGAAAAAACAAAATGATGATTCACAACTTCAAGATTTACATCCTAGAATTCTTGAGATTAAAGACCAAGAAATAGAGGAGAGAAAACCCCCTGTCGATAATATTGCTTACTATAAAATTATTAATAACACTAGTGATTCAAAATTAGAGGAAAAATAAATAAGATATATTTTTCAGATGTACTTATATACTTTTCATCTCTTCGAGAAAAAGATCTGCGATAGTAATCCATTTTTGATTATCATTATCCTTCTTTCCCATTCTAAGGAATTCAATTGCTTGTTGCTTATTTCCAATCTCCTTATAACAAATTCCTAATTTTATATAAGTTTGGTGAACATACCAGTCCTCAATTCCAAGCTCTAGCGCTTTTTGGAACTCGTTAACTGCATTTTGGTATTCCTCAAAGTACATCAAGATTTCTCCATAAGTATCATGATAGATAGCTTTATTTGGATTTCTATTTATAATGTCAAGAACTGTTTCATAAGATTCTTCTTTTCTGTTTAAATATTGCAACCAATATGCTTTGTAGACAAGGAGATCAATGTCATTTGGATTTTTGATTAGTAAATCACTTATTATTTCAAACCCCGCTTCGAATTCATTGTTTTTCTTTAGGAGGGAAGCTTTTTTTATTCTAATATCCTTTTCTTGTTTTGGAAAAATTGTTATCATTTCATCTAAATAATTAAATGCGTTATCAAATTCAGCATTAGAGATCATTAGTTGAACTTTTGAATAATGTAGTTCGATTTTTTCTGGATTTGATTCTATTTTGCTATTAATTTCATCAAATAATTGTTTATAATGATCTTCTTTATGTATTAATCTCTGTGTTTCAACAATATTTGAGATATTTTGCCATATTAATCCTTCTAATTTATCGTATGATTCTCTAAATTCTCTCTTTGTCTCGGTTTTATAAGCTAAGTGATTGATGTAATCTGGTAAAAAACTCTTTAGCGTATCAATCAGATCTTTATCAAGTAAAAAAGTACATACTTCCTCTGAGATTGAATCGATAATGAGATTAAGATCCAGTTTTCTAGAAAATAATTTGTTTAAATAGGTGTATTCGGTTATATAATCCTCTGTGATTGCTCTTATAATGGTCTCTAATTTTCCATTCTCCTGAAAATAGTAATGTTTATCTAATTCTGTTTCTAATTTGAAAAATTTTATTGGATATATGTTATTTAGCACAATTTCATCAACATAATAGGTTAACATATTCTCTTTAATCCCATATTTATTAGAAAACTGTTCAGGAGTAATAAAGTCTGGATATTGATTTGGATGATTTAATGAAAGAAAATATAGAATTTTATGAAAATTTTCCTCGTTTTTAAGCATTGGTTTAACCCTTTCGTAATCTAATTTTATGATATTGTTAAGAAATCTAAATTGAGTACGTGTGTCTGTTATTTTAAATTTCTTGAAGAATTTTATAGTTTTATTAGCTATACTTTCTATACGTTTGCTTTCTTCGTTTAAAATAGTTTGACGATCCAAATCATAGTTTTGGAGCATTCTTGAATATTCTCTTTTTCCTAAATGAGTTATATTGTATTGCTTAGTTTCTTGATCTTTTGTAATAAATCCATTTTTTAACATTAAATTTATTTCTTTGGATAGCGATGATTGATTAATAGAAAGAGGTTCTTCGAGAAAGTCAGACCATTTACAATATGCATTATTATAGACCATCCACAGGATCCAATCTCTATAATTTCTTCCACTCTTTAAAATTATAGCCGGAGGATAACTCAATTTACGAGTCATTAAATCCGCTTTAGACAGATCATGGAATCGTTTTCTTCCTTCTGACGTGATTTGATAATGCCCCTTGGATATTTTAGTAATATATCCTTCATTTCTTAATTCAATAAGATGACGCGATAAAGAAGATGATGGTATTTCAAGTGGTTTCTGTATAAAATCTGACCACTCACATTCTTCGTTATTGTATAACATCCAAAGGATAATATGATCATAATCTTTCTTTTCTCCAATTGGATGTTTTATAATCTCTTCAGAAGGATAATTAATTGTTGGCAATTTTTCCCAAACTCAGCTAAATTGATATTATATTATATTAAGTATTAGTACTATTTATATTTATTTTCAAACACTCCCATGATAGCTCGGAATTATCGTGGTAGTCCGACAATAAAAACTATATATGGTACCAAAACGTCATTAAATATTGATCATCATTCAGATGATCTTTAAAATTTAGAAAAAAAAGTGAAACCAATGAAAAAATTAATAAGAACCCAATTGATTGTTTTAGCATTTGTAGGAATTTGCCTTTTTGGCTTTATTTCCGCAGGTTTAAGTAGAGGTGGCAGAAGAGTAACATTTAGACCAATCACTGATTGGACTGATGTGAATCCATTTGCAATTGGGCCAGAATGGTTGGTAGGATATACAGGTGGAGATTGCATAGGTAATAACTATTGGATGTGGATAGATTCTTTAATGAGCCATTTCTGGTTGTTTAATTGGGAGACATTTGAACCACTCACTGAATATGTCTATGAATTTGATGGCTACATTAAGGAGAAACTACTTAAGGATGGATCTTTAGAATTCACCATCAAATTAATGGTTAAAGATTTGTATATGGAAATCATGGATGCAAAGTATGACGAAAATGGGGATCCTATTTGGACAATGGATTATTTCGGAGATAATGGGCAGTTCATTGCTTCTGGATATGTAGATTATTATTTTGAACTCAAGTTTACACTTACAGCTGAATATGACGGATTTACCGGTACCATATTTCATCCAGCACTTTGGCCAATGGATTTTGATTATCCGGGAGGAACAAGGGAACAAGGATGCGAACTTCCATCTGCAATGGCATTTTTGTATTTCCCTGAGGAATTAGGAATTCAAGTTGAATCATTGAAATTGATTGCTTTCGGAAGTGGAGTAGTGTATGAACCTGGATGGTTCTATCCAGAACCAGGTGAACCTTGGCCCGATCCTCCATTTCCAATTGAAGTGGGAACTACAGATATATTCTTTTGCTTTCATGCTAAATTTGAACCAGGAGAAATGATTAATTGGCCATTTGGACATTCTGGATTCAATGTTAACTATGTAAAACTGTACAACACTCAATATTACTAAAAAAAGTTAAATTGGGAGAGAAATCAGAAAGGGTTGAATTTTAAATAAAATATAGAATTTTGAGGCATAATTCTAAACAATTATTCCTCTATTCTATATATCTTTTTTTCCTATTATATTTCCTCATTAGGTTTGAGTAATTTTTTTTTATCTTCATCTATATTAACTTCATGTTCGATTTCATATTTTTTCGCTGCATCTACATCTTTCCTCATTAGGATATCTCTACGAGACCCAGCATATTTATTCGGTTTGAATTTCATAACAGGAATTCCTGTATAAATCCAACCAGGTTCAAGAACTTGGTTAATCGTAGTGGTAGAAATCGCACCAATGACTGTTTCCTTCCCTGCAATAGTTCCAGGTACCACAGTTGTATGCCCCCCAACCATTACATAATCATCAAATATCACTTTTTTAATAATCAAATATTTCCCTACTACCATGCTCGACATAATCACTGCTCCCTGGCCGATTAAGTTTTTTCTACCAAATTTAATGAATTCACCATCACACCAAGTATCATTAAGATGACTAGAGGTATCCATATTAATTCCAAACAATTTAAAAGCAAGTACATCTAACCATGGAAATGGAGAATACCGCATGAACCACAAGACAATCTTTTTTATTTCGGTTCTCATCATCCAGAATTCATAATCCTTATCACCAATTTCAGCTTTAAAAACCCCCTCTCTAGGTTCATGAATTAGATTTATAAGAATTAAGAATAATTTGCTAAAGAGCATACAAGCAAAAATAAAAAAATAGATTGAACCAAATATTGTAAGTGGGAGGAAAGTTATTACCATTGTCCAGTTCCCTCCAGAAAGAAACCAATACCACAAAATTGAAATAATTAACCCTGCTAGCCAAAATATTGGTATATAAACAGCTAAAAATTTAAGATTTACTCTACTAATTGCTGAACTCGTACAAAAATCAATTTTTAAATCATTTTCTGTTAAATTGTCACTGCTTTCTGAATCCATAGGTAATTTCTCAGTTAAGCTTTGGGTACCTAGCGTGGCTTCAATGGAAGCTTTAGCTTTTAATTGTTTAAGTAATTCTTTATCAGCATAACCTTTAATATTTTCATTTCTATCTAAGTCTTTTGCTGATACACCTAAATATTTCATTAACTTTTTTCTAAAGATTCTTCTCAATGGCATACCCCAATAATAATTAATTGTTTCCTGCTTCCCTACGATACTGTGTTTTGTCGCACAAGCTAAAGGAAGCATAAAAGAATCATCGCTTATTTCTGTCCCCGCGCCAATAAGATTCGTTGTAGCCCCTGTAACGTTATTACCTACTTTAATCTTAAAATATGAGATATTACCAAAAATTCCTTCTACTACATGTGTTGCTAAAGCCGAATTGACACCTAGATAACAATTTTCCCCTATTTCAATGAATTTATCATTAACCACTGATTCCTCTAATGTTGTACCTTTCCCTATTTTACTAGCTCCTATAAAATTGAAATACCAATTATTGAACCATGGAAAAACACCCTTCATAAAAGCGTTCTTTCCATATTTGATCATAAAACTTCTGATATGATAGTAATTTACTACTTTGCTACGAATATTTCGTGGAATTACACCTTCCTTTGATGGTGAGATTTTCTCAGTAATTTTCCAAAAAATCCCCGTAGCGACTCCTAATAAAAATAAATGAAGTAGATAACAACTAATAAGTATTAGAGGCATTAAGAGAAACACTATTAAGGAATCTAATTCAATGAATAATAGGATAAAATCAGAAACATCTAAAAAACGTGGTATGAATAATTGAAGGAAATACCATAAAAAGTAAATACCAGGGATAATCCAGGAACTATAAAATATTAAAAAGAATATTAAAATATATAAATGATATTGAAGGTTAACTTCCTCTTTTAAAATCTCATCTTGTTCTATAAGATCGTTATCTTCAGATTTTTCATTCATTTTTGTAATTAAATCCTCATATAGTTACATTTACTTTTTATATATTAAATCCATCATCAAATTCTTCCCATTCCTCTGCTGCAAAATCTAATCTCTTCTTCTCCTTTTCTTTTTTTTCTTTTTTTAGCTCACGGCGTTCTCTGAGTTTCATTTCATCATATCTTTTAAGATATATTTCTTCATACTTTTCTCGCAAGGTTTCAACATCTTCAACATGGCCAATTTTATCTTCTAATCCATCCTCAAAAAAATAATTCAGTTTGAATTTCTTTGCGGGAATTCCTACATAAATCCAACCTTTTTCTAAAATTTGTCCTACTGTTGTTACTGAATTTGCTGCGAGAATACAATTCTGTCCTATAGAAGTACCGGGCATAATTATAGCATGTGATCCTATTCTAACATTATCTTCTATTACGGTTTTACGTATTATTAACATATTACCAATGATAACTGCAGATTGTACAATTGCACCCTGTCCAACCACTACATCTTTACCAAATTCTATAAATTCTGTATCTACCCAGCCCTCAAATAAGGAATTACTTAACTTAGTCTTTACACCAAACATTTTAAAACAAATATTATCCATAACTCCAGGAAATGGAAATCTATGAGCAAGCCAAACAGGCCAACGTTTAATGGTATTCCTAAGACTCCAGTACCTATAATCCCGATCTTCTGGAATTCTCAAAAAAACTCCTTCTCGGGGTTTATGGATGGCATTAACAATAATTAAAAGGATTTTAGCAAATATTATTCCTGCAAATACTATTGTTATATACATCAAAATCGCTAGAAGTGGAAGGAAAGTATAAAAATGGACAGGTCTAATTGGATTCCATAACCATCTCCAATAAAGCCATAATTCTAGAAGTAGGGGGATTATACTTGCCCATATTAGAAATATATAGAAAATTAAATATCTTTTTCGAACTAGCACCGTGGGGGTGAAAGGCCCCACACGCATGGTATTAGGAACACTCATTTTTACCCATATATATGATTTTTTAATTTATTTTACAAAAAATTTTATTCTATTGAAAAGCAATTGATACTTATTTACTTTAATAGTTATTTTTTCTTCCTTTTAAATTTATAAATCATAGGAAAAAATAAAAAATCATTATGGAGAATAAATGTGAAAATTGCGGAAAGTGTTGTTTACAAACCGAAATGATGCTTTCTAAGCAAGACATTGACTTAATAATAAAATTTTATCCGAAACAGATAAGGAAACAAGATATTGCCTTTATAAATGAGAATGGGAATTTTCAAATCAAGAATTTAAATAATCATTGTATATTTTTAGATTTTTCCACCAAAAAATGTAATATCTATAATTACCGTCCGCAAGGATGTAGATATTATCCACTTATTTATGATTCCCAAAAAAAAGACTGTGTATATGATAAAGATTGTCCTAGAATTCATTTATTTTATCAAGATAAAGCAATCTTAACAAAAACATGTGAAAATCTAAGAAATTTTCTCAAGATCCAATTAAAAATTAATTTAGGTTAGATAAGATCTTTTTTATCTTCTTCAATATTGATGTCATGGTTAATTTCAAATTTCCTTTCTTCGTCAACATTTCTTTTTGTAATTTTGTCGCTTCGTTGCTCAGCATATTTATTTTTCTTTAACTTAACTGCTGGCATTCCAAAATATACCCAGCCTGGTTCAAATATTTGATCATAAACAGAATAAGATATAGCACCAATTAAGGTCTCTTTACCTACGATAGTCCCAGGTGCAATTGTTGCTTCTCCTCCAATAAGAACATAATCATCAAATATCACTCTTTTGATAATTAAATACTTTCCTATCACCATGGACGACATAATTGTCGCTCCTTGCCCTATCAATACTTTACGTCCGAAATGAATAAACTCAGTATCGCACCAAGAATCATATAAGGCACTTGAAAGACTCATTTTGATATCAAACCATTTAAACACTAAGATATCCATCCATGGAAGAGGCCAATTTCTTACCAACCATAACACAATTTTTTTTAATTCAGTCCTTAAGCACCAAAATTCAAAATCATGATTACCCTTTTCAGCCTTAAAGACGCCTTCTTTTGGAATATGGATTAAATTTATCAGAATTAGGAATAATTTACTAAAGATTAGACAACCAATTATAAATATAAACCACATGAAGAAGATAATTGCTGGGAGAAAAAAAACCAACAAGATCCCATTTTGGACATAATATGAATAAGTATAAAATATTATTGAGTCTAACATTCCCGACAACCAGAAAATGGGGATATATAGAATTAGAAATTTTATATTAACTCTGCTAATTGCACTACTAGTAATAAAATCAATCGATAAATTCTTCTCAGTCTCTTCTTTTAAATCTTCTCTTCCATTTCTTACTGTATTATATTTTTCTTTCTTTTCCTTTATCTGTTCTAATGTATCTGGATCGATTTTTAAATAGTTCTTTACTTTTCTTTTTGATAATTTACTGAGTGGTCTAGCACCTCCTGAGAAGTAATATGAATTGCCTTCCAACATACTGTGTTTTGGAGTCGAAGCTAAAGGAAGTAAATAAGAATTATCTTTTATTTCAGTGCCAGGTGCTATTAAATTTTTACCTGCCGCAGTAACGTTATCACCAACTTTAAGTTTAAAATATGTAATATCTCCAAATATACCATCAATCATATGACTAGAAAATGCTGAATTAACTCCAAGATAGCAATTTTTCCCAACTTCTAAAAATTTATCGTTCACAGGTGATTCTTCTATTGTGGTACCTTTCCCTATTTGGCTAGCCTTCATAAAATTATAAAGCCAAGGTTGCAACCATGGAAAGATTCCTTTAGAGAAAGCATTTTTGGGATATTTTAAGATGAAAGATCTTATGTGGTAATAATTCAATGTCTTACTCGGGAAGTTTCTGGGGATAATACCTTCTTGAGAAGGAGATTTTTTTTCAGACAAGCCCCAAAAAAAGCGAGCAACAAGACCAATAAGGTATAAGCGAAGTAAATAACATCCAATAATAACTAAAGGTATCGTTAATAATGCTAAAAGAGGTTCTAAATTAATAAAAATTGATAAGAAATTTGTTACTTCTAAAAAAGAGGGAATAAAAAAGAATAGAAAGTAAGTCATGAATATAATAGCGGGAATTAAATATGAGATTAAATAAATTGTAAATAAGACGATAAGATACCAAAAATATTGGAATTTAATATCTTCTTTAATAACTTTTTTTTCTGAATCGGTTTCGATAATTTCTGTTTCAGAATTTTCCATGTTTATCCTTACAAATCGGAATTATTCATAATTTTTAAGTTTTAATTAAATAGAAAATATTGAAATGTAGAAGGATTCTAAATAGAAATAATAGTTTTAATATGATCTCTACTTAACTTATAAGATTCAAAAGCTTCATTAATGCTATCTAGATTGAATTTTTTTGAAATTAAGTCTTTAACTTGAATTTCTCCTGATATTAATCCTTCTATTGCTTTTTCAAATGGCCCACACCTACTGCTGTATAACGTAAGCTCTCGAACTACAATATCGGTAAGATTTATTGAAGTTTGAACTCCATGAGTACTTTTTACATGAATTTTTCCTCTGGTTCTGCAAGATTCTGTAACATCTTTTAAGGCCTTAGGATTTCCAGTTGTATCTACAACAATATCTGCACCTAATCCATTAGTAAAATTCTTAATTTTATTTGGAACATTTTCACAATCTAATCTATTTATAATGTATTGAGCTCCATATTTCTTAGCTAAATCAAGTTTAATATTTGAGCCATCGATCACAATTAACTCTAATCCTTTAGATAATGCTACCTGAGTAACGAGTAATCCTAACTTCCCTAGACCAAATATGGCTAATATATGATCCCTCTTCCCAATTGGCATCAGTTCAAAAATCTGATAAGCAGCAGCAAGGGGTTCGATGAAGGTTGCTTCATCATAAGTTATTTTATCAGGTATTTCATGTAAAAGGTAAGACTCTAAGGCAATATATTCTGCAAGAGCACCGTCTATATCAATACCAATTGCTTTTCGAGATACACATTGAGTATATAATCCTTGCTTACAGTAATAACAATTAAAATCAATATTACTATTTATTTCGGATGTTACTCGTTTGTTAAGCCATGAATTTTTAACATCTTTACCTAATTTGACTACATCCCCCACAAGTTCATGGCCAAGAATTATTGGGGTAGGAGTTTCTAAATTTCCTTGTATTATTGCTAAATCAGTTCCACATAAACCTACAGCCTTTACACGAACTAGAACTTGAGAATTGCTTATAATCGGTTCAGCGATCATTTTAATTTTAATTTCTTTATTATCAAATACAGCTGCTTTCATGATTTATTATTAAGATGAAACACTTTATATGCAATTTAGAAAATATAATTGATATCACATAAATTTAGATTATAATTAACCTTTCTTCCTATAAATTTTATATAATCTAGACAAAACATTTTTTTCATTGCGAAATAAATATCTATCAATACGGCTTTAACCGTTGTTCCTTAATTATTTCAAATTTAATTATATAATGAAAAATTTAAAATTATGAAGAATACAATTTTAAAATGGGAAGTAATGGGAATTATATTTGTTGTTTTAATTGGAGCTTTATTCCATTTTATGTTTGCATTATTGAATTATTGGAGTCCTCTAGGGGTTATTTTTCCTGTCAATGAAAGTGTTTGGGAGCATCTTAAGCTACCATATTGGCCATTAATCATATACTCACTGATTGAATATAATATCATTAAAGATAAAGCGAATAATATAATTATAGGTAAACTAATTTCATTCCTAATAAGTATTGGTACGATTTTAATTGTCTTTTATGTATATACTGCCATACTTGGAGCAGAATTACTAATTGTAGATATATTAAGTTTTGTACTAGGGGTCGTTATTGGACAATTGGTAAGTTATAAAATCTTGACTATAAAGGAATTATCTAAATGGTATAGTATTACCTCTTGGATAATTTTCATTGGATTTGGCGTATTGTTTGCAGTTTTTACATATTTTCCTCCACATTTACCAATATTTCAGGATTCTGAGACTGGTCTATATGGCATTATTATGCATTTTATAAAGTTTTAGGATAATTATTTATTTTTTTTCTCTTTTTTTATTATAATTAAAATATTTTTATTGAATTGAATTCCTTCGACTTTGATTTAAAAGTTCAAAACATATTCGATAAGCAATTTTCCAATATTCCTTCTACTGATTGGAAAAAATGGCTCGATATATCTTCAAAAGAAGAGTATGAGGATCTTTGTCTAAGAAATTCTGGTTTATCATCAATTAATGATATTTTTGAGAGGATTATAAAGGATAAACTAAATTCGAAATATTTATCTGTTGAACCGCATAGTTATTTGGAGAAATATCAGGGATCTAAACCTTTAATTGTGTGTCACAGTTCAGGTACGACTAATAGCGATTTAACTGCCCTTAAATGGCTTCCTATGTCGAAAAATATCATTCAACAATATTGGGCTCCAGGAATACAAGCTATTTCCGAATCAAGTGGTTTAGATAGAAGATCATCTGCAATAATATTTATTCCATCTCGAATTAAAATAGATGGGCTTCAATCATATAAGGGTCAAACATACATTTCCTTATACTCAGTTGAGTTTTCTCAAAGGTTAATGCTTTCAATAATAAAACCACAGTCCTACACTTTTTATGAATATAAAAATTACAACAATTTAGATATTATATCAAAAATTTTACATTTAGATAAGATTTCAGTTATTTCTGCTCCGGCCTTAATTATTTTAGGATGGGCAGATTTGGAAAAATTTCAAAGAGGTATAAAAAGATCTCTGGAAAATTTGCCAAAAGAGAAAAATTCTATTTTAGAAGATCTTTTGGCAATTATAAGAAAGGTTGGTATAGAAAAAGCAACTCAAATTATACAAGCAAAACTAACTGAAAAATTCTGTAAAGCTACACTTATCTTTAGTACAAGCTCTCTTTCAGAACAGAATTGGTTATTAATACGTAAATTTATGGGATGGGAAAAAGGGAAAGAAAGATTTACAAATCTTTATGTAGCATCTGAGATAGGAACTTTTGCAGCTAGTATATCAAAAGGAGATTTTAATTTATCTCGTTTAAATAAAATGTATGTTTTTCCCTTAACATTGCCAGTTCTTGAATATAATAATAAAAGAAATTTAATCTCTCGAATTTCGGAACAAACTGGAAAGCTACTTGTTTCAAAATTGGGAGATTCAGGGCCTTTAGTAAATATTGACATTGGAGATATTATTACTGTTAAAAAGTCAGATGGATTACCTATAATAGAGGGAAATATCATAAGATCTAGTTTTGAGTTGAAATATAAGGTCAAATTATCTGATAAAGTCAAGAAACCATATAATTATAAGGTCTTGGCTGGGGATTTTTTTTCTTTCAATAACTTTAATGTAATTCAACCAGGAAATTTATTAAATTGTTTGAAAAGTAGCTGCAAACTAAAAACTGACGCATTATTACTAATGCAAAAATCTAATAAATCTTGGGAATTCTTTTTACCATCAGATTTAGATTCAAACTGCTTTAATGAAAATCAAATTTTAGATATTATTTCTAAATGCCCAAATCAAAAAGAATTATATCAAGCATTTGCAAATAATTCTGTTGGCATTAATTTTATTGACGATCAACCAGTTGATTTTTTAGCTACAAGAGCAGAAATACTAAAAATGGTTCGCGAAGGGCAAATTTCTAAAGGAATACTAAAAAAGTGGCCACTTTATGTAATAAAGTTATAACAAAAAAAAAATTTATGAAAATTAAAATTATTTTTTTAACTTTCTCTTAAGTAAAATTATTGAAGCTATGCTTAGAACCCCAATCATTATAACAATATTGAATCCTGGTATTCCTGGTTCAACAGGTTCAGGAACTAATACGACAATTATAGAATTCTCATTTTCAACATTTACAACATTATCGATTGCATGATATGAGATCTCATAGGTATCATATGGATGACCCATTAAATTAAATGGCCCTGTATAAACAAACCAGCTTGAATCGTTAATTTTGTAGCGTATTAGTGAAACTCCAGAACCTAAACCATCATCTGAAATTATTGAAAAGAGTGTTGATTCAAGCACAATATTAGGAGTACTGTGTGGTGTAAATGAAATTAATGAAACTGGAGCACTTGTATCGATTGAGAAATATTTAACTTCAGAGTGGAACATTGTATCGACAGAATTGTTTCCGAATACTTGAATCGAGTGCAATCCTTCACTCAATGGAAAAGGAATCGTTTTATTTCCAACAATAGTTTTATTATTTAGACCGTCTTGTGAATACCCAAGCCAATCAGGAGTGAAACCGAGATCAAAACTAAGGAGTAATCCTTCATTATAGTTATCTCCTACACTATAGTCTTGATCCCATGAATAACTAACAGCATCTAACCAGAAATCACTATTTGCTTGCCCCCCAAACACAAATTCTTCAAAAGATGTAGGATTACCCGCATCGTAGCCATACCCTGCTCCCCCATCTTTTGACACTCCATTTATCCATAAATGCCAATCAGTTGTCAAATCAAATTCTATCCTTACATGATACCATTGTAAAGCGCTATAAGCTTCAATGGTTGTTGGTGTGCCGCTATCATCATACTTCACATATCCATCTTCCCACCAGCTTAATGAAATTGAACCACCTGAATCATCTGCAAGATAAATTACATACCTATAGTTAATGCCTTCTAATCTAATCCAAAATTCCACAGTACCAGAAGTTTTACTGGAATCGAACCTATTTCGAACCCATCTATCACTTAATGGAGTATTATAATGCAAAACTTTTTTATGTTGGTCAAGTTCAGATATTATATTTACTGAGCAATCAGTATCTTTTAAATCTACGAATCTAATATTAGTTCCACTGGTACCAACATTTTCACTTTCAAATCCATATGTTGCTGGATAATATTTACTCATAGGTTCTGAATAAAATTGACTTCTAGGTGTAACGATATTAATTAATTGAGTTGAAAAAAATCTTTTATCTGATTGGTATATTGTACTTATAGAATCATTTCCAAAAATCTGTATTTTATGCAATCCGTCATTAATAGGAAAACAAATTGTAGTATTTCCTATAATTGTTTTATTAGCTAGCCCATCTATAGAATACCCAAGCCAATCAGGAGTGAAACCGAGATCAAAACTAAGGAATAATCCTTCATAGAAGTTATTTCCTATGCTATAATCCTGATCCCATGAATAACTAACAGCATCCAACCAGAAATTACTATTTGCTTGCCCCCCAAACACAAATTCTTCAAAAGATGTAGGATTACCCGCATCGTAGCCATACCCTGCTCCCCCATCTTTTGACACTCCATTTATCCATAAATGCCAATCAGTTGTCAAATCAAATTCTATCCTTACATGATACCATTGTAAAGCGCTATAAGCTTCAATGGTTGTTGGTGTGCCGCTATCATCATACTTTACATATCCATCTTCCCACCAGTTTAATGAAATTGAACCACCTGAATCATCTGCAAGATAAATAGTATGTCTTATGTCAATTTCTCCTAATCTTACCCAAAATTCCACAGTACCAGAAGTTTTACTGGAATCGAACCTATTTCGAACCCATCTATCACTTAATGGAGTACTATAGTTTAAGACTTTTTGATGTTGATCAAGCTCAGATAATACATTAACTGTACAACTAGCATCTTTAGTATCTACAAACCAAATAGATGTCCCATTTGTTCCATCATATTCATTTTCAAACCCATAGGTAGAAGGATAATAACCATTCACTGGGGCTGTATAAGTTATATTATTAGGAGTTGTAATGTTAATTTGTGTAGCACTTATTTTAGGCATCTGAAAATTTTCAATTTCATTTACGAAATTTATCTTTCTCAAAGAGTTACCAAGACAAAATACGCTAAATGAAGTTATCAAAGCACTTAAGATAAATAAAAAAACTAACGAAATAGTGAGAGTATTTTTAGAATAATCTAATTTTTTCATAATATTATCAACTTTTCTTGAAAAATTTTTGACTTAATTTCCTTGATAAATTAAAATTTATCTCGGTAGCATAAAAAGTTGGCTAGACTTAATATATTTTTTTTAACTCTTTACCAATCTCAACAAAATTCTTGTAAATATTGTGTAAAATTAATTATCACAACAACTATGACAGTTATTTAATGTATTATTATAGCTATTGAATTTCACAATTTATGTTAGTTATTTTAATAGGAAGAGTTAAATTTTTACCGTTAATATTTCTAATTTGATTAAATTATAAGCTAAAAATAATAGTTTGAATATGAAAGATAAATTTAATCTGGTTGGAACTAAAATACAAGAATTTGTATTACCAAACTCTAGAGGTGAAACAATCAATATCAGAGACCTAGAAAATAAAAAAAATGTAATACTTATATTGTTTAGAGATATAAATTGACCTTTTTGTCGTTGGCATGCTGCTAGATTAAGAAGAGATCTTGAAAAGTTTGAAGAACTGGACGGTTATTTATATCCAATTTTAGTAGATAATGAAAAAAATGCTAAGAAAATGGACCAGAAATATACACGAAAATATGCCGTTTTTTATGATGAATCAGAAAAAGTGGCTACAATGTTAAAACAAGAAAAAAGGTGGATTAAACTTGGACGTATGCCAGGACTATTAGTAATTGACAAGAAAGGAATCATTCAATATGCGTATTATGGAAAAAACATGCATGATATACCAGAAAACAATGAAATTTTACAAATTCTTGAAAAAATTAATCAGTGATTTGGAACGAATAAAATAATAAAAATGAGATTTTATTCTTTGGAGCTAGCCAAACTCTTCCAAATCAAATTATTATTTTAACAAAGTAATGTTGATTTATAAGATAAGAACTTTTAGATACTATTAAATTGATTTTAAACCAATTGGGTTTCTAATTTGTCTGAATTTATATATAAGTTGATCCTTTGTTGTAAATACATCCCACCCTTTACTTTTTTCAAAACCATGCACGGATAAAAAATTCTTAGAATATTTACTACTCGCGGATTTGACCATTTGATTAATTATTTTATTTTTTAATTTATTATCTTCGACCAATTCTAATTTGCCCTGCATTGAAATAAAATAGTAACTACTAAGATCTGCTTCAAACTTTTCTATAGAAACACATACATTAGGATTCTTCTCGAGAATTTTCTTTTTTTTCCCATAATCAGTAAAGTGAAAATATAAATTTTCTTCAAATAATACATATTGGAAAGGGGAGATATAAGGATATTTATTATCTACAAACGCAATTCTACATAAATCTTGAGAATAGATTGCCTCTTCTATTTCTTTTTCAGTCATTTTTGGTAATTTAATTATACTCATACTTGTCACCAATTGTAAATAGTAATAATTTTAAAAAAACTATTCTAAACATGCAACTCTCATATTTTTTGATAAAATCTTTTGTCATTAATTAGTGCATTCACAGCCAATATTGCGCTTTTTTCTTTATTTTTAATCTCTAACATTAAATCAAAATCATACTTTTTTGTTATTTCAATAAATTCTATGAAATGACTTATTTCAATTTCATCAGCATGTCTATATTTACCTTTAAATGGGTGCTCAGAACTGTAATGCAAAATAGGGATTCCATCGTTTTTCTTCCACGTTTCATTAATAAGTCCTATAGCTTCTTCCAATGATTCCCCTTGATTGTGACAGTAATGATGATATGAGTCCAAAACGATTGGTATTTCTGTAGATTCATTGATCAATAGGCAATCCCTCAAGTTATAATATTTATCATCATTTTCAATGACATAGTGTTTTTTTATATTTTGATCGAGTTCTTTATGTCGTTTTATAAATCGCTTGATGCTATTCTTCTTATCGCCATAAACACCTCCAATGTGAGTAATTATTTTCGCTTCTGAATCTAATCCCAATAACTTTAGGACCTCTATATGATATATTAATTCTTTTATACTATTTTGGACTACTTTATCACTGTTAGAGTTGAGAACAGTATATTGACCAGGATGCATTGTGATACGTATTGAGTTTTTTTTTATGTAAGTGCCAATTTCTTCAAATTTTGACTTAAAGTATTCTTGCCAATCAAATTTCATGATTGGATGAGAAGCGAAAGGTATTAAATCTGACGTAACCCTGAAAAAAAAGATTTTATTTTTATAATTGAATTTCAATATTTCTGCCAAGCAATCTAAATTGTTTCCGATGGTTTCAATTAGTCTTCCTTCTGAATAATTTCTTAAGCGAAATGTTCTACTACTTCTGCAGTTTAATGTTAAATTTATACAAGGATATCCTATTTTCATAAAAAGAGCATCAATTATAGCTTTTAAATATTTTGATAAAAATTTATTCGTCTATCTTCGATTAAATTATTAAAATCGTTAAGATTTTTATTTCTCGCCCTTTCAATATCAATATCAACTATATCAACGAATTCTTTAGCTTCTGGGGCGGAAGACAAAACTTCTCCATTATATGAGGTTATTTGACTCCCACCTGTAAACCTAAAATGATCTATGCCTCTTTTTTCATCACCTATTCTATTCGAAGTTATTGCAAATACTCGATTTTCTAAGCATCTTGTTATCATTGCTTTTTGACAATATGGAAGTACTAAATTTGATGGATGGGCAATAATATCCGCACCTAAAAGAGCAAGTGTCCGTGCAGTTTCTGGGAAGATCCAATCAAAACAAATCATAATACCTATTTTAATTCCATCAATATCATATATCTTTAAAGGTTTATTCCCTGGAGCAAACCATAATTTTTCTTTATAATATAAATGAATTTTCCTATATGAACCGATAATTCCTTCATTTGAGACTATCATTGCAGCATTGTAAATATTATCTCCTTCTTTTTCGATAAATCCTCCAACAACTATTGATCTCGTTAATTTAGCAATTTTAGTTAAAAATTGAGTAGTTTCACCTTTGCGATCCTCTGCTAATGAGAATGCTTCCTCTTTAGAGGTAAAAGTATAACCTGTGGCAAATAATTCTGGTAAAACAATTAAATCTGCTTTTAAATTTAGTGTAAGCTTTTCAATTTCTTTAAAATTACGTTCTTTATTGCCAAAATGTGGAGAAGTTTGAATATAACCTACTTTCATTTCAATCATCTTTAAATTTTTAATAAACCATTAAAATGGATATATATTATTCAATATTAGCTTCCTTATCCTTGCGTATAGTATATAAATCTTCGAATTCCTCTCGAGATTCTATTTTCTTTTCCAATTCATTTTTAATGATTTCTTCTAAATCATCTTCAAAGAACACATTTTTCTTAAACTTTTTTGCTGGCGCTCCTAAATAGATGAAGTCTTCTTCTAATTCTTGACCTACTGTGGTCATAGAATGTCCGCCTAAAATAGAATTCTTTTTCATGTGTGTTCCGGGCATGACTACACTTTGAGATCCAATCATAGCATTGTCCTCGATAATAGTTTTTCTAATTATGATTAAATTACCAACTATAATTGCGGATTGAACAACAGCTCCCTGGCCTACTACCACATTTTTACCAAATTCAATGAATTCTGTATCAACCCAGCCTTCAAACAAAGAATTAGAATATCTAGTTTTAACTCCAAACATTTTAAAGCATATATTATCCATAAAGGGGAAAGGAAATTTGTGAGAAATCCAAATTGGCCATTTTTTAATTGTATTTCTTATACTCCAGTATCTATAGTCTCTATCGAATCGGTCTCTAATGAATACACCTTCACTTGGTTTATGAATTAGATTAACGCATAGAAGCAGAATTTTTGCAAAAATTAGTGATACCAAAATTGATGTAAGGTACATTACAAAAATTAGTAAAGGTAAAAAAAAATAGAATTGAACAAATTTTTCATTAACATAAAGTTTCCATAATAACCAAAATTCAAACTGAATTGAAAAAATACTAATCCAAATTAAGAAAATATAAAATATCAAATACCTCTTTTTTACTAAAACTAAACTAGTATTTGGCCCAACTTTTAAACTTGAGGGTACAGACATAATTTATTCTTCCTCCTCATAGTTATTTAGGAGATCTTTCTTATCCTCATCTATATTAACATCGTGCTTAACTTCATATTTTATTTCATCATCAACGTGCTTTTTATAGATAATATCTCTTCGTTGTTCTGCATACTTATTTGGTTTTAATTTTCTCGCAAAATGAGGTCCTAAATAGATCCAGCCAGGTTCTAAAAACTGGTTAGGGATTGTTCCAGAAAATGCACCAATTATGGATTCTTTTCCTAATTTTGTGCCAGGAGAGATTAGTGAAAGCCCTCCTACAACAGTATAATCATCAAGAGTAACTTTTTTTATTATCAAATATTTTCCTATAACCATAGAACTCATAACAACTGCTCCTTGCCCCACAGTAACATTTCTTCCAAATTCTATAAATCCACCATCTGCCCAAGCATCTTGCATATGACTTGAGAAATCTACCTTAATATTCATCCACCTAAAACCCCACATAACCACCCAAGTTATTGGTCCATTGTTCATAAACCAAAAAACTAACTTCTTAAGCTCTACACGTAATCTCCAAAACTCATAATCTTGATCACCTTCCTCCGCCTTAAAAATACCCTCTTTAGGCTTGTGAATCATATTTATTATTAGAAGGAATGCTTTTGTAAATACTGCGATGCCAAAAACAAAAATGAAGTATAAAACAAACAACCAAACGGGTATTAGAAACATGGTGATGATCCAACCAGCGATCATACTAGTTTGATCAGCAATTAACCAGGAGACATCAAAAAATACTGCAATAGCCATATATCCCGATATCCACAAAATCGGGATATAAAAACCAAGAAACTTATAGCCAATTTTGCTAATTGCACTAGTTGTTACAAAATCAATAGTATAATCAACCTTATCTGTATCAATTGATTTCTCTTTTTTCTCATTCATTTACTTGAACCTTATCCTTTTTCTTTTTTTGAAATTCTTCTGCTCTTTTTAAATCCTCTTCTGTAATTTGTAGATATTCCATTACCCTTTTTTTGAATATTTTCCTCAATGGAGTACCGAAGTAGAAGTTATCACCTTTGAGAATATTATATTTTGTTGCTCCTGTCATCGGTAGCCACCATGAATTATTACCCGTATTCATTCCAGGGGCAAAACAATTAAAACCAGCAGCAGTAACATTATCTCCAATTTTTACTTTTGCAAATGCAATATTACCAAAAATACCGTCTACGGCATGAGAACTAATACCTGGATTTGTGCCTATATATGTATTTTCTCCTATTTCTACAAATCTGTCTCCCGCTACTTGTTCTTCTACTACCGAGCCTTTACCTATTTTGTTAGTTCCAACAAAATTATACATCCATTTTAATAACCAAGGAAAAGGACCTCGTGAAAATACATTTTTTGGGTATTTAATAATAAAACTGCGAAAATGATAAAAATTCAAAGTTTTACTAGGGATGTTCCTTGGAATGATACCAGATTTTGATGGGGATTTTTTTTCTGAGTATCTCCAGAACCAACGAGTTATTAATGCTACAATAAATAAATGAATTAAATAACATATTATTATTACAAGGGGTATTGTTAATGAAGCAATTAGGGAAGGTAATTTAGTAAAAAGGGAAATAAAATTCGGTTCCGCTAAGAAATATGGGAAATAAAATAACATGATATATATCATAAAAACTATTCCTGGAAATAAATAGGAGAAAAAGTAAATAACATAGAATAACGGCAGCCATACACGCAAATTTAGACTGATTTCTTCTTTAATAATAGCATTATCAGTATTCTTGTTATCTTCTGAATTTTTTGAATCCACTTTTTCTCACAAATATACTATTCTTCACTAAAGCTAGTGTGTTGTATGTTTCTTGATTATATTTTGTTACTATTTATAAATTTTCAGATTAAAAATCATAGGATAAGTCGAAAATAATATACATTATTTTATTGAATCAAAAAAAGACAAATTAAATATGAAATCTTGGAAATCTATTCTTACCCCACTTTTTGGTAAATTTATTGGTAAATTTTAGATTTTACTATTATTTGTCATTATTACCTTTATATTCTAAATAATGCATTTAAATTTTGATTATTCAATTTTGGAGAGCATATTGGAAGAAGAAATGATTTAATAGCTTTTATCGAAAAATTAAATTAACAATAAATTTTCTTTAAATTTTAAGCTAAAGTTTAATAGATAGAGATGAAAAATAAATGAGTTCTACTAAAAATCAAGTAATGAATCATATTAATGAAGAACTTCAAAAGGGATTACCATCCAAACGGAAAGTCTTATCTTACCTACTCAATTTACTTAATAGGGATAAATATCCATCCCTATCTGACTCTGAATCTTTTAATATTATTGGAGAGACTTATAAATTAACTTTGAATTGCAATTTAAGTCTAGAGCTTTTTTTTGAACCAATTTATAAAAAGTTAAAAAAATTAGTCAAGAAAAATTATGGAATCAAGATAGAAATGGAAATGGAGCAGCATCTATCTGAAAACTTTGGATTATATGGGAGAGATCATGCATTAATTAGAATTAAGAAAGAATTTGATAGATTTGATTCATCACATGAAGCAAATCGAAACTTAATTTTAAAAACACGACTTTTGTCTTTTTTTAATACTATACGACCTAAGGATAAATATAAACTTTCTGATGATTATAAACTCTCATACTCTGATTTTTATTTCATTGTGGGTAAAGTTTATGAGTTAAATCGCACTTTTTTTGTGAATTACCTTTATCATAGATTGAGAAAGAGTATAAAAAAAGCAATTAGTCTTGAAATGAACAAATATCTTCTTGAAAATTTTGGATTTGTTCCGAGAAAAGGAACATTAAAGGGGGGCTTGAGCTTAAAAGTTAAATTTTTTTTTATTGCTTCTATAATATGTTCTTTAATATTTGGTTTAATAGTAACAGGAATGATTCTTTATACTTCTTCAATAGATGGTCAAATCCTATCGAGATGGTGGGGAATTCCGATAGCTTTTTTAGTAGGATTTTTTATACCTATCATAGTGTTAATTATAGATAAAATTCATGATTTTTTAACTAGAATTACATAATGAATTTTATTACGCTCTATCTCTTTTTTATTTAAATATGACAGAATCTTCTAGGATACTTAAAAACAACGATAAAATTTCGACTAAAATATAAGATATTATTTTCAAATAAAACCAAAAAGAATTTGTTTACAAATTGGTGTAAGTGGAAAAGTGGATAGTAATTGAAAAATTGTTCTATGAACTCTTTTTTTTAGGAAACCATGGAAAGAAGGTGCTAGTTCTTTTTTTATAGTCTGCGTATTTATCATCTCCTTCATAGTGTTTATCTAGCAATTTTATTCCTGATACTTTTATAATCATATATGTGATAAAAAGTGGGCCAATAAATGTAATAAACCCAAATGGTGCTGCAATCGCAATAACGTAAAGCCCCCACCATTGAGTGACTTCTCCAAAGTAATTGGGATGTTGGGTGTATTTCCATAATCCCTTATCCATAACTTTTCCTTTATTCTCTGGGTTTTTTTTAAATTTATATAGCTGATAATCTCCAAATGTTTCGAATAAGAATCCAATCAACCAAAATATTGCACCTAGCCATAATGTGACCCCTGCAAAGTCTAATAAACTTAATATTGGAGGATTATTGCTAATATTGACAAACCAAACAGGAAATGCAACTATGAAAATAACTACACCTTGAAAGATATAAACTCTTATAAAACTTTTAAGAACAATATTTGTTTTCCATCTTTCCCTCATTTCCTGATATCGATAATCTTCAGGTTTCCCTCTATTTCGTATGAATACATAAGTTGCAAGCCTTAATGCCCATATAAAAACTAAGGTTGTGATTAGTAACTGGCGAATATTTATGGTACTATTTAGAATAAAATAAAAAATTAAGCTAATTAACGCTACTACGAAATATCCTGGTCCATAAAATATATCCATCAACCCATTATTTTTCTTTATCGTTCCAATTATAAACGCGATAACAAGATAACCCAAAAGGAATAGGGCAGAATATCCGATGATAATTAAAATTTCAACAACTGACATTTTTTACACTCATCTATTAACTTTTTTTAAAATATATCATATTATATTATTATTTACAAATAATTGAATTCTCTTTTTATTATTTTATTTTATAGAAATTAAAATTGGTGATAAATTAGTTATTCAATTCTGAATTTTTCTTTAAATGCAAGCAATTAATAAGTTTAATATAACATGTCCGACATTATTTCGACGAAAAATTATAAGGGATTTTTAAAATAAAATAAATAAAATTATATTTACAGATTTGTGTATATTCCATAGATTTATTATTCCATAAATAATGAAAGATTAGAGAAATCAATCAATCGCTTAATAGAAATGAAACAATAATTTTAAATTAAAAGAAAGCATAAGTTTATAGGTAGGTTAAGGCAGAAAAAATTAGTTAATAATTAATTTAGCCGATAAAATTACAAGAATAATAATATACCTGAATGTTGATGAAAAAAATGCCCAATAATTCCTTCTCGTTAATAGATTTGTATCCAAAATACGTTATTAACTCAAAAGGAGAAAAGAAAAAATTCGATGAAAATAGCATCGCAAAAGTATTAAATAAAGAAACAGGGCTCGATATCCATATAGCAGAAAAAGTAGCAGAAGATGTTATACGAAAGATAATTGGACTCGATGTAAATGAGATAACTACAAATTATATAAGGGAATTGGTCTGTGTTGAATTAACTCAAAGAGGATTGAACAAATATAGAAACCTTTTTGCTCGTGCTATTAATTTGGAAAATATTTCTTTTAAACTTGATGAGGAATTCCTAAATAATTACAAGAGTAAGCAACCTGATTGGGGACCTCTTGGATATATAACCTATAAAAGAACTTATGCCAGAATTATTGAAAAAGAAAGTAGAAAAGAAGAATTCTGGGAGACTATTCGAAGAGTAGTAGAAGGGTGTTACTCCATCCAGAAAGAACATTGTATCAAATTAAGTTTGCCGTGGAGTGATGAGAAAGCTCAAAAGTCTGCTCAAAAAATGTTTAATAAGATATGGAATTTTAAATTCATTCCACCGGGACGAGGATTATGGATGATGGGTACAGAATTTATCGCACGTCATGGTTCAATGTCTCTTAATAATTGTGGGTTTGCTTCTACTGAGGATATTAATTTAAAATACTCTAAAGCATTTGAATTTGTCATGGATGCTCTAATGCTCGGAGTTGGTGTTGGTTTTGATACAAAAGGAGCAGGTAAAATTAAAGTTAAAACTCCCCAAGAAGGAAGTTTTGAATTTCAAATCCCTGATAGTAGAGAAGGTTGGGTAGAGTCCCTTAAATTAATGTTAGAAGCATATTTTTTAGGAAAGCAAGTTCCAATATATAACTTTAACCTCATTAGGCATGCTGGGGAACCTATAAGAGGGTTTGGTGGGGTTGCTAGCGGTCCGAGACCTTTAAAAGAAATGCTAGAAGAAATTCAGAAGATCTTACACTTAAGAGTAGGTCAAAAAATAACATCTGTCGACATTGTAGATATCATGAACCACATCGGAAAATGTGTAGTTGCTGGGAATGTACGCAGGAGTGCTGAAATTGCATTAGGTGATCCCGCTGATTTGGACTTTGTAACATGCAAGCAAGATGACGAAGCATTATATTCTCATAGATGGGCTAGTAATAATTCTGTATTTGCAGTTAAGGGCTTGGATTATTCCTTTATAGCGAA
Organism: Promethearchaeota archaeon; assembly: GCA_048941285.1. Lineage (GTDB taxonomy): Archaea > Asgardarchaeota > Lokiarchaeia > Sigyniarchaeales > SOKP01 > Loki-b32. The sequence goes on along the minus strand of JBHLNS010000029.1, from coordinate 62 downwards.
TCAAATAGCAGTTAATGGCGAACCAGGTATTTTTTGGCTTGAAAATGCTAGAAATTATGGAA
>JBHLNS010000028.1:0-44293 GCA_048941285.1 Promethearchaeota archaeon | reverse complement strand
CATTTCCAATCTTAAAAAAAATTATAGATCCCATTTTTCTTTCTAATTCTTCATCTAATCTAAGTTGTTCTATTAATTTCGACCAATTATTTTTTTCTGTTACTTGAATTCCTATTACTAAGACTTTATTTTTCTGAACATATTCAATTATTTTACTAATTATGTATTTCCATTTAGGATTAATGCTCTCTTTTTCTCTTGCATCGAATATACAAAAAACTCCATCTGAATCAGAAATGTCTTTTAAAAAATAGATACAATTTTTTAAAATCAAACCATTTGAATAGTGATAATATTTTTCATCCTCCTCATCCTTAAAATCCAAAATTTGTTTATTGTCATTAATGCCAACCATCACTTGTAAGGCAGGATTCCATATCGGGGTTTCAGTTATAAAACTAAGAATTAATTTATCTTTAAATTGCAAAATAGATCTAATTTCACTCAATAATTCTTCATCTCGTTGTTGTTGAGCAACTTCTCTACATTTAGCAATAAAATTATGAGAGATTAATCTGAAAGCATCTTCAATATTCTCTCCTGTTAATGCACTAGTTTCAAGATATAAAATATTTGTTTTTGAAGCTTCATTTAAGCTTTTTGTTAGCTTCAAAGCATCTTCTTTATCAATTTTACGGTTAATAATTAGATCTTTTTTATTTCCAATAATTATGACGGGTAGACTTTTATTATCAATAAATTGAATTAGTTCATTAAACCAGTTTATTACATTTTCAAAAGACCTATTGTTAGTAAGATCAAAAACAATAAATGCTGCTTGAGCTCCATTATAATACGTTTTTCTATATCTTCTAAAATATTCTTGTGCTCCTATATCCCACAGAGATATATTTATTCCTTTTCCAAATGATTCAAAATTGTGTGAAATTATATTTAGGCCAATAGTAGCTCGATAGTTTTCTAAAAATCTATCTTCAGCAAACCTACGAACAATTGAACTCTTGCCTACATTATGATCTCCAATAATTATAAATTTAAAATTATATGTTCCATTAGCATCTACACTTAATTGATATAATTGGTTTTTAAGTCGTTTTGCTTGCTGAGCTTCATAATCAAAATCTGGAATAATTAATTGAATTTGATCTTCTTCATCAATTGAAAGAATTTGTGCGGTTTTTTCCGCAAGAAAATATCCATAAGGAGCTACTTTCTCAATCGAGGCCATAATATTTAAAACAAGACTGATCATAATATTTTCATTTACAGATATAAAAACTAATCGATGATTTTCAGTCTCAAATGAACATGCCCCAAATTTTTTAAAGTCAAATTCATAGCGAATTCTATCCAAAATAGGATTTATAATGGTAGTTAATACTGAAACTATCTCCATATCAATATTTTCTCGTTTTTCTCCTGCAATGATTAACCCTTCTTCGTCGGAGACGATTATAGCTTCAGTGTCTCTGTTAATTTCCAAAAAATTATTTAATAATTCAGTGAAAAGTGAATTTTTATTTAAAAACAAGATTGTTCCACCTTGTATTAATTAAAATAATAATTACTAAAAGATGTCTATAATCCTTTTTTCTCTTGATTATATAATGAAATAACAATTATATAAATATGATTAGGCTCGAATTCATTAAAAGAGTAATTCTCACTCTTTTTACTATTCTTTTCAAATAAAATGGGAATTAAAATATGATATATATAAATATAAATTTAGATCAATTTTATGAAGTAGGATTTATTATTTACTAATGATCATATTATTGATTCCGAGCCATTTCTTGACATCTTCACGGTTATTCACTATTCTTCTTGGAGATCTTGTTTTTCCTAATGACACATGGATTTTTTTATCTCAAGGATGATTTTTAGAAATTTTATAACCCGTCCAAACTAATTTGCTGTTTTTAATTTTAGGATATCTCAAAAATATTTTAAAAGAATTAAGATTTAAAAATAAAAAATCTACACTATCAACTATAACTGAAATTTTGTCAAGGAGTAAATTTTATAAAAGTATTTATAACGATATAGGCAATATTACAACATTAATTATAGGAGATAAGTTAAATAGAAAATGGATTGGTGTTGATAACAATCCTAAAGTAATCGCATGGTGAAAAAAAATTGAAAATTAGTCAAAATGAAATAAGAATTAATCTTTTTCTAACATTATTTTTTTAATTCCAATCCATTCTTTTGCTTCATCAAAATTATTAACAAGTTTTCTCTTTGGAGAATCTGCTCTATCCAATAAGATTTGAGCTTCTTTATCCAAAACAGGATTATTTTTTACGATATAAGCAGATTTAATTAATTTATTATTATTTTTTTTAAGAAAATTTAGTACCATTTCAAATGATTGAAGGTTTAACATTATGAAATCTAATCCATCAACAATTACTGATAAATTTTTAAGGTTTTTCGTTTTTTCTTCGAATTCATCAATAAATCTCCTCGTTACTGAAGGTGGAAATGTACCCATTATCTTAATATAAAGATCATGTTTTCCTATCTTCTCAATTTTATACATAATCTCAAAATTGAAATTTATTTGTGTTATTAATTATATTTATCAAATTACTTTATTTGTTTTATTGTGTTAGAAATATTTAGAATACTTAATAATAAAAGTTGGAAAGGAGAATTTACAATTGAAACAACAATTATTTAATAGAATTGAGTGGCCATATCCTATTAAATGGAATACAGAAAAAGAAAGCTCATCGGAAATCTTAGTTTTGGGGGGAGGAATAGCAGGTTGTTGGGCTGCAATAGCAGCAGCTAAAAAAGGTGTAAAAGTTACACTTGTTGAAAAAGGTGCAACATTTAGGAGTGGTGCAGGTGGATCAGGTTGTGATCACTGGGAAGCAGCAGCGACTAATCCTTGTTCAAAAGTCACCCCTGAAGAACTTGCATTGGCTATGGTTGAAGATCATAATGGTTATAATAATGGAATTTCACATTATATTGAATGTAGAGAAGGATATGATCGACTCTTGGACTTGGAAGAATTTGGTGGAAAAATTAGAGATACCGAAAATGAGTTTAGAGGTGCTGAATTTAGAGATGAAAAAACTAAATTCTTATTTGCTTATGATTATGAGAATAGATACAACTTAAGAGTATGGGGAACAACCTTTAAACCTGCTCTTTATAAAGAATGTAAACGTTTAGGTGTAGAAATTTTTGATAGAACTATGGCTACAAATCTACTAATAAAAAAAGGCGACCAAGGGACAAAGATCATTGGAGCTATGGGAATCAATGGAAGAACGGGTGAATTTTATATTTTTAAGGCAAAAGCAACTATATTATGCATGGCTCGACCAACGCGTATCTGGTTATTCTCTCCAGGATTTCCCGGAATTTCTGAATTCCGTCCACTCCAGTGTATGGGAGATGGTCATGCTATGGGCTGGAGGGCAGGTGTAGAATTTACTATGATGGAAAAATCTTTAAGAGCTCTATGGTCAGGTGAGCGTAGTTTTCCACCATATGGAACTGGTAATACTCATAACACGTGGTACGCAAGTTCCATGGTTGATGCTAACGGTAAAGATATCCCTTGGATAGACAGAGACGGGAATATCCTTAAAGATGTTTCCCAAAGATACCGCCCGGTTTCAGGACAAAAATTCTTTCTAAAAGGAGGAGGTGAATCTGACTTTCACTTGTATAAATACTTAGGACCTGATACTCTTTCGGTAGAAGATCTCTTAAAACAAGGTTTTAAGCTCCCTTTTTATGCCGATTTAACTAATATGCCTGAATTTGAAAGAAAGGCAATTTGGGGTTTAATGGTTGGAGAAGAAGGAAAGTCAAAAATCCCAATACTTGATATGTATACAAAAGAAGGTTTTGATCCTAGTAGAGATTTACTCCAAAGTTATGGAGATGGATGGACATCAGCATCATTTTTACCACGTGAACGGCAACTTTTTGGAGTTCCTGGTGGAATATTTAACGATTGGAAATTAAAAACGAATCTGGAAGGATTATATGCTGCCGGTGATCAATTATTCGCATCAGATTGTGTTGGTCATGCAGCAGCAACGGGGCATTACGCTGGAAGACACGCTGCAGATTATGCAATGAGATCTATTGAAACACCAATAGAGCGCCATCAAGTAGAATTAGAGAAAAATAATATTTATTCCTTATTATATAAAAAATCCGGAATAGGGTGGAAGGAATTTAATATGCACATCACTAGAATTATGCAAAATTATTGTGGTGAGATAAAAAGCAAAGAGCTCTTAAATATAGGATTAGAGCAATTACAAAAAATGGAAGAAATTGAGGCACCTATGTTATATGCAAGGAATCCCCACGAATTGATGCGTACACTAGAAGTTCTAAATATCCTTACAAATGCTAAGATAATAATCCATTCTTGTTTAGCACGGAAAGCAAGCTCTAAACAGTTGCACTTTAAGAGATCAGATTATCCAGAAATCGATCCCCCAGAGTGGCATAAATTTATTACTGTAAGACTCGAGAACAATCGCGTAAAGGTTAATGAGAAACAAATAGATTATTATGGATCTCTTAAAGATAATTACGAATTTCATAATACAAATTATATTAGAGGGGAATTTGATAATGGATGAAAAAATTTTTGTAATTCCGGAAACTGGAATTACTAATCCTATAACCTTTAATTCGGATATTTGTAATGGATGCAATAGATGCATGGAGGTGTGCCAAGTCGATATCTTCATACCAAACCCAGAGAAAGGAAAACCTCCAGTCATTTTATATCCTGGAGAATGTTGGTATTGCGGCTGTTGTGTAGGTGAATGCCCAAAAAAGGGCGCTATCAAGCTTAATCCATTATTAATGAACCGCGTACACTGGAAACCTAAAAATATTTAAAAAGTAGAGAGCTCAAGATCACTTTCAGAGATGATGTAAATTTATGACAATTGAAAAACAACTTGCAGTGATATCTGATATTCATGGGAATAGTTTTGCTTTGAAGGCAGTTTTAGAAGATATTCATAATAGGAAGATTCATACTATAGTTAACCTTGGTGACAGCCTCTATGGACCTTTAGACCCAGTAAATACTGCTGAAATTCTTATGGACCTCACAATTCCAAGTGTATGTGGAAACGAAGATCGAATCCTTCTTTTTCATTCAGAAGATGAATTAGAAAAAAATTCTTCCCTGTCATATGTTATGGATTTGATTGATTCAAAAATAAGGAAATGGTTGAATAAACTGCAAAAAATAATTGAATATGATAATATGGTTCTCTTTCATGGTACTCCAAATAATGATTCAGAATATTTTTTTGAAAAAGTCACTAAACATGGAGTTAAAATTAAGAAGAATGAAGAATTAGAATCACTAATTTCATCATTTAATCAAGAATTAATACTATGTGGTCATAGTCATATCCCAAGATCAATTTATCTGCAGCGTGGACAACTTATAATCAATCCTGGAAGTATTGGTTTGCCTGCATATGTGGATAGTACTCCATATCCTCATATTATGGAAAATGGCGTTCCACATGCTCGGTACTGCATCATAACTAAAAATAAGAACCAATGGTATATTGAAAATATTTCTGTTCCATATAATTGGAAAAAAGCTGCGTCCATTGCACTAATGAATGGTAGATCTGATTGGGCAAAATGGCTACAATACGGACGTGTTTAGGGAATGATAGCTATTAATGAGAAAATGGCTATAATTGAATTTATCTAAAAACTATTCTATGAATTATGGTTTTGTAATAGCCTTAAATTGAAGCTTTTTCTGTTTTTGTAGTTCCAACTAAGTAATTCTTTTTCCAGTCTTTTTTAGATATTTTCCTAAGGCTATTTCTGCTTCCACAGCCTTCACATATAGATTTTTTATTCCATTGCAAATATCCACATTTATCACATATATATGGATATGTTTTTTTGAATAATTTCCAATCTAATTTCAATATAAATCACTTCTGATAATAGATTTCTCATATATAGCAAACAAATCTACCCTAATTAATTGATTCATTAAGATTTATAGAGCAGACAAATAGTTTGATTACAAAAAGTAAAGATTATATAGTTTTAACTTAATTTTAAGAAGTTATGTTAATAGAAAGAACTATCAAAATGATCGTGAAATTGGGCTTTCACGAAAATGATCACACTGTAGGGAAAATATAGAAAAGAGTAAAAATGAAATAAATTCAAATACTGGATATATATTTCTTGTTCTGTTAAAATTATTTCAAACTTTTCTTATGATGAAAAATTCATAAATTATTAGTGAGTAAATATATTATGTAAAAATTATTTTTAAATTAAAATATATATTTAGAGTTAGAATTATGGGATTAGAAAGAGTAAATGATGAACAATTGAAAAAAGAAAGGTTAGAAAAGGAGCAAATTGAGAAAGAAAAGTTTGAAAGAGAGAGAATTGAAAAACAAAAATTGGAAAATAAATTATATCCCAATAACTCACTATTTATAATTCCTAGTTGGAGTGATTTATTAGGTTATCCTACGTTAGGAAACTATGCCCACCATCCAGTGTTAAAAATTATTTCAGATCCAGTTATATTTTTTAGCGGGTATGACTATTCAATTGAGACCGCACAAGGAACGCTTCATTATCTCTTTGGTTTGGGATATTATTTTTTAAAATTTGAATTAGAATCTGGGAAATATATTACCGATAATAGAATTCTAACGGGATTGGTTTTACCCGATTTTGCTTATGATTTGATGGTGACTTCTGGAGATATCACGTTAGAGGATGATCACGACGTAATTATCTCTGAGAAAGTTATAAAAATCCCTCTGGATTTATCCAATAAATCAGAGGATCACCTGACCTTTGTAAAAGGGGCTTTGATGCGAAATCTGTTTATACCCTATAAGGATATATTTTTAGAGATGATGGATAAAATCCGTACAGAAGATTCTTACATAATCTCAAAGTGGGGGCATATGATTTTAAGTGCCCACTGGGACTTTTTTAATCAAATTTTAGTGTCGGATAAAATGTATGTATTCTCTGCCAATCATGATTTTACTTACCTCAATTCAACAGCAGGCTTAGATGCGATTAACTTTGCGGCCGATAAGCTTTTAGAGGAAACCATATCTTCTATAAATCTCGGTATTATTGAAGATAATATTGTCACATTGAGAAGCATTTATTCTGCTATTGAATTTGATCCCATGTATCTATTCTCGATAATAGAGCAAGCGGCATTAATGCTAGGATCAAATATCCAACCAATTACTTCAAAACAAATTAGCTCAGTTTCTCAAAAGACTTCCAAAAAATCAATTTTCGCTTCAGCAGAAGAACGCAACTTTGAGTTTATCAGCTGGCCGCAGCTATTTAAAAGAAAAGGGAAAAAAGAACCAATAGTTTTACCAAAACTAGTAGAACAACCAACATATGCCCCCCAAAATAACATTCAAGGTAACGATATCAGATCAACTAAAATATCAGATTATAAACAAGAAAAATTTGAGTTAGAAACATTAAAATCTCAAAGAGTTGAATTTAAACCATTACCAAGTCCACCTATTGCTGAAATTAAGCCAATTCTTTTATATTTAATAAAAGTTATCCAAGAGAATTATGAGATGAGATCCGTTGGAAAAGCTTTTGAAATCGCCAGGGAAACCATGAGACAAATTGGCGTTAGCGCGACAACGACAGAACAGAAAAAAATATGGGAAATGAGTAAATATGCTAATATATACCTGAAAAAAGATCATAATTTAGGATTATCATTAAAAGAAAAACAAGAATTAATTCAAAAGATAAATAAATGGCTTTTTGAAATCGAAGAAGAAGAAAGAAAGGAAAAAGAAGAAAGAGAAAGAGTTCATTTGGAAAAGGAGAGAGTAGAGAGATTAGAAAGAGAGAGAATAGCAAGAGAAAAGCTAGAAAAGGAAATGCAAGAAAAAGAACGTCTATTAAGAATTCAAAAGGAAAAAGAAATATTAAAACAAGAACAATTAGAAAAAGAGAGATTAGAAAAAATCGAAATGGAAAAGCAAGAGAAATTCAGATTAGAAAGAGAACGTATAGAGAGTGAGAGAAAAGAAATACAAGCTATTGAAAAAGAACAACAAGAACTAGAAAGGTTGAAACAAGAAAGAAAACAAAAAGAAAAAGAAGCAAAACAAGAAGCCAAAAAGCGAAAAAAACTAGAAAAACAAAAGAAAAAATTGGAAAAAAAGAAGCAAAAAGAACAAGAGAGATTAAAAAATCTTTAAATTGTTGATTTTGGATAAATAAATACAATTATTTATTGCATTTGTTGTTTAAATTCATCAAAAAGAAAATCTTTTTCTGCTATTAAAATTGAAAATAAGATATCATTTTTCTTAAACCCAATTGAAATCCCATAATTCTCAGTTTCATTTTCAGGTTCAACACACCAACAAAGAATTTTAAATTTTCTTATAATTAAATATCTTTGAATTATTTGATTTAATTTATTCTTTGTCTCTAATTCAATGATTTTCTTTAAATCTTTAAAATGACTTTCACAATATTTAATTGCACCGATATCTTCATCATTAGCATCTCCAAAAATATCAATATCAATTGAAAGAAATGTGGGGACTGAGGGAATCTCGGAAAGCTTAGAGTTTAAGCTTCAATTTGAACCCTCGACCGACAGGTGTCCACGGAACAGCTTTTGCTTGTAGGATCTGGAGCCTGCTGTGCCACCGGGCTACACCAAGTCCCCTTAGAGTAGTTAATTTATAAAAGAATGTATGGAATTTATATGTTTTTCTAATTATTTTTAATTCACAACCTTTAAAAATTAAAAATAGAAACCCTAATTACGTGGAAGAGTAGAATGGAAGAGTGTAGAGTTTCTTTTGGATCTCAATAAAGGGGTGTAAAAACATTTTTTTTGCAAGTTCATTGACATTTTCTGTATCTGAATAAATATTATACCATTTTACTGCCTTTCCAAACACAGTTTTTAATGTTGTCTTTTTATTAAGGATGACATCCTTTGCAACGTCCTTGGTCATATTTTCCATTGCTTCTTTATAGACTTTCTCTAGCGCCGTTTTTACCTTCATTTTTGGTTTATCCCATAGTTTTTTAACCACATTTTCCATATAATCTTTATATTCACTTAAATAATCAAAAGTCTTTTCGGTATAATTCATAACTTTTTGAGCTTCAATTTTACTCACATCAAAACTTTGAATTGTTTCTTCAATCCTTTGCTTTGCCTTATCTATAAGCTCATCTTTAATTTCCTTAATTAGAACATCTATTGATCCTTTACCATATAAAACCTCGTTAGCTTTCTTTTCTAAACTTAAGAGTAGATTTTTCTCAATTTCTATTGGAGAAGACTGAATGTTTTCAAAATCAATTTCATTTGTTTTAATTAGTTCAGTACCATATGTATTAAATTTTAGATCCTCTACACTTTCTTGGTGTATTTGATTTTCTTCTTGTTCTTCTGCAAAACATGAAGGACAAACTCCGTTATATGCATGTACTTCACCTATCCAGCTTTCAGTTTTATAAACTTTTTTACAATTCTCACAATGATAAAATTTTACCACGTTTAACTCACAACTTTTTTTTTAATGTAAATAACTATTAGGATTGTTAATTTTTCAATGGAATTTATATTAATTTCGCTATATTAGGAAAAAATTTAGCTAGTGATTTAAAATAGGGTTAATTTTCCTTATATACATTTTTTTTTGAGTTCATTCTTTTTGGTAAGTTTTTTCAAGCACAAATTCATGGAAATCCGACTCTGAATTTACCTTTCCATCCAATTTTCACAGGAAATTGGGTAATTAAAAGAGAAAAGATAATGAATGAGATCAAAAAATTCCTAGATATTTAAAACATAAAAATTAAATTGATTTCATTGTAGAGCATATTATGGAGGGAGAAAAAATGTCAATCGAAGATAATAACGCAATAATCTTATTACCAAACAAAAAAGTTTTATCTCTTATTCTTTTATCTTATTTTGTTTTTCTATTTTCATTTTTTTTATTCTGACAGTGTTATATAAGAGATTTAAAATAGTCGAATGTTCATCACTCGTCAGGTATAGTTACAGTATATCCTCCAGTTGTGTGAGAGCTTCTTAGTTTCCAAATACTAAATCCAACTCCATAACAAAAAATCTTAGATTTTGGTTCAATCTTAATAAATATATACTCTGTGTCATTCTCAAAGTCAATATCAGCAATAAGCATTCTTAGCATCTTTTTTTCTTCAAACACCTGTATGATTTCCTTCGTATTGACGGGATATATTTTTGCAGTACCATTAATTGTAATTGCACTCGAAGGAATAAAACGCAGGATATGATGTGGAAATGGTATAACAAAAGAAACTTTAGGATCCCTCTGAATATTTCTTACTTTTTTGTTTTTTTTATAAGTCAAAAGATACAATGCAAATTTATCATCTTTATTAGAAACACCGTAGATAATTCCAGATGTATGAGGACTTCCGTCGTTATTTAAGGTAGTTAAAATACCAAATGTTTTCTTTCTTATTATATTTTTAATAAAATGAAAATCAAATTTTTGTTTAGCCATTATATATCCCAGTTTGAATTCATACTATGAATTTAATTGACTATGCATTCATGTATGATAGTCAAATTTAATGATTCTTTTTAACTTTTCTTTTTACTTTTGTGTCTTTTTGCTGATAATGTATAAAATTTTTAACTGAATCAACGTCATCTAAAAAGAAGTACAGTTTACTTATATAATTTTTTTAGGATTTTTGAAAGGAATTTTCATTGAAATCAGACGCTGAATTTACCTTTCCTGTAAAATTAATATGTTTCCTCAAAAGCAGAAAAAAATGGTATCATAATATCTGCAGGAATTGATAAAAAAGTCCTAAAAAATAGGTGAAAATAAGAGTATAAATTGGTTTCAATTTAATTTTTAATGAACAGCAAACTTTATTAGAATCCTTATTCAATTACAAATAAAAAAAACATAGAGGTATATACGATGATAGTATTCAAAATGTTGATAGGTAAGGCTAAATTTAATGCTTGGAAAAAAAAAAACATTGTTGAAGATTATGTCGATATTGGAGATATTAAAATGTATTATGCCACGTTTGGTACTGGAGAGCCCGTTTTTTTATTACACGGTGGTATGGTGGATTATACTAGTTGGTTTTTCCAAATCAAAGAATTAGCAAAACATTTTCGGATAATCGCTCCAGACACTCGAGCACATGGGAGGACAACTGATTCAGACAAACCTCTAAGTTATCAGCTCTTTGCTTCAGATATCTCTCAACTGATGGAAAAATTGGATATAAAAAAAGCTAGTTTCGTTGGTTGGAGTGATGGGGGTTGTACTTCCTTAGTTCTTGGTCTAGAGTATCCCGAATTAGTAAATAAGTTAGTGCTATGTGGTACTCCATATAATATATCTAATTTCTATCCAGAAATCTTTGAAAGTTTTAGTAATGTGGATCCTAATAATTTACCTAAAGAATATAAATTTATTAGGAGAGCATATGAAAAAGTAGCGTCTGATCCCGATAATTGGTTAAAGTTAATCGAAAAAGAAATGGATATGGCTAAGCGAGAACCAAACTTCACGTTAGACCAATTGAAAAACATAGAAAGCCCTTCACTTATTATCGATGGAGAAAAAGAACAACTTTATCCATTAGAAGTTATGCAAGAAATGACTAAGGCAATACCTAATGCGCGACTTGAAGTTATTCCAGGTGGAACACATTTAGTTCTCATGGAGAAGCCTAAACTAATAAGCCAACTAATTATAAGCTTTTTAAAAAATGATTAAAATATTCAAACTCCCTTTTTCTTAGAATGATGATATTATTTTTAATATTCCTTTAATATGCTTAAGATACTAATTAAAAAATAAAAACTAAATCTAAGCTCAAAAACATACTCCTTCCTACTCGTCTCAATGTATTTCAAAGGAATTTTCATTAAAATCAGACTCTGAATTTATCCTATCGTGAAAAAGATAAAACGAAATATAAAAATAATGTTCAAGAACATACTCCATCCCTAGTAAAAACTTAAAAAGAATCTGGAATTTATCAATAATTATACTTTTTTGGCGAATTCAAAATGAATTCTTCTAGAATTAAAGAGAAACCTGAAAAATTGCCACATAAATCAGTACCTCCAACTTTATGTATAATAGGTGCAGTAGTGGGTATAATTATGGGTCTCGCGTATCAGCCTATGTTTTATTACTGGGGGGGTCATAGCTTGCATGGTTATTATATTGCAGGAGCTAGTCTGGTACCCGTCCTTGGAGCGATTATACAATTAAAAAATCTAAGAGCCGGAAATATTATTTGCTTAATCTCAGGAATTATACTTGTAATTATGTCTATATTTCCCTTCTATGGACTCCCATTCTTTTTAATTATAGGTGGTAGTATATATGGTATTTATCTAACAAGAAAAACAGAGCTTCCTGAAGATAGAAAAGAGATAGTAGCGGAAAAAGAGAATATTGGATCTGGATTTGCGTTCTGTCTGCTTGGGGGATTTTTAGGCATATTAATAGGAGTTGTGGATGGAATCTTGAATATTTTCAGTATATTTATTATTATATTGTTCTTTATCAGTCTGGTTACTATAATTTTAGCAATTATTGCGTTGATATTGAAAAAATATCTATTTATTGGAAGTATTATTTGTCTAATTTCAGGAATAACACTTATAATTTTACTATTTGTTGGATTACGTTACTTTGGATATTTTGCCTTTTTTGTAACCCTTTTAATAGCTAATTATGGTGATTTAGCAATGCTAATAGTATTTTTTATATTAAGCATTCCCTACTTATTAATTATTGTTGGTGGGATATTCGTACTTAAGGAAGTAATAAAGGAAAAGAAAAGTTGAAGCAATTTTGAGATCTTTGATAAATTTTATCAAATTCTCTCAAAGGAATTTCCAATGAGATATGACTCTGAATTTACCTTTCCATTCCAATATCACATGAGATTGGGACAAAATTTAAAAAAGTTTTAACCTTGCGGTTTCAAAATATTGAAAAAGACAAATAAATATAATTTGAAGTCAGACAAAATAAAATACGCATAAAATTGCGTACTCAAACATTAATCATTTCGAATTTTGTTAATTGATATTCTGCAAATGTTATTATTTATATCTGTTCATCAAATTGTTCAATATATGAATCAAAAAGAAAACAAAAACTATAAATATTTATGTTTAATTATATAACATAAAAGTGTTCAATAATGAAAGTGATGTCTGAAAAAGATAGAAAGGAAATAATTTCAGTTGCTCAAAAATTTGGTGGTATAGGTCTGCGACGTCAATCTTTAAAAGTACATAAGAATGGGGCGAAATTTCCAATAAGTAAGACCTATATTGATGATGAACTCTTAGATCCCGAAATAGTATATACTCTTATTTTAATTCCAGAAATTAAAATCGCTACTGAAACTACTATAGCATTAATTTATTTTGCTCGAAGAAAAGGTCCTCTCGTTTTCTATGCACATCCCGAGGGTAGTCTTGACGAAGAATTATCTATTCAAATTACAAATATAATGGATCAAGTATTTAAAGAAGGTTTCTTTGTCCATCGGTCAAGCACTGTACCATCATCCTTGAATTATTATTTTGAAATTCCTTCAGAATGGGCTCGTGGAAACAAAGAAATGCTCATGATAAGCGTAAATTTAGATATAACAACAAATCAGCTATTAGAAGAGGATATAAGGGAAATTTGTACGGATTTTGCTGCACGTTTAAAAAACACAGAAGGGCTTTTTAAAGCTCTATATATGAAGGAGATTAATAAATTTCCAGAAAAAGATCGTTCAGATATTAAAAAATTTAATGAAAGTTTAAAAACTAAGATAAAAGAGTTTTATAAGGAAATAGTTATAAGGACTAAGCAAAAATGAAATGCTGATTAAATTAATAATTTAGTAATAAGTTATTTTGATAGATTTATCGATTCTGACTACTTGGCATTCTTTCACATGTGCAATCATTCTCAACAAAAAACTATGGGAATCCTAAAATCGAATCATAAGATTTTTCTTTTTTTTTTTTTTCAAAGTAATTATCATTGAAATCAGACGCTGAATTTATCAGTTCTGAATTGAATTTCTTTAATAAAGAAATGGAATTAGTTTTTTAGTTTTTTTTTTATATTCTTCATAATCTTTGCCAAATTTGTTTAGTAAGATTTTTTCTTCTTCAATTATGCGCATTCTGTAAACTAAAAAAGTATATATAAATATAATAATAAGCGTAATGATACATCTGAAAACAAGACAGAATCCAACAGTTGCTATTAAACCGCCAGAATACATGGGATTTCTAATGTATTTATATATCCCTTGGGTAAAGAGTTGATGATCCTCTTCGGTGCTTAATTCCGCACTTCCAAATCGTCCCAATTGTGTCCTTGCTACGAATATAAGTAGAGCACCAGTAATATATAGAATAAATCCTAAATAACTGATAATTATGTTATTCCAGAAAGGGAAAATTTGTGATATAAGCAATGTGTTCTCAAGAAACGCCCCTATTAGGAAGAATGGAGATAATAAAAGCATGGATAATAATAAAATATCAAAAATTTTTGAAGCGTGTTTTTCCTCTGGAATGGAACGTATTAGAGTATCTGCTAGAGTAAACATATAGGCAGTAAGTAAATATACAACATAAATAGGAATCGAGTATATCTCTGGTACAAGAATTATGTAGAATATGTTCTGATAAATGATGTAAACAAATATGAAAAGTAGAAGCTTTTTTCCAATATCCTTCATTTTAACCTTATATTTAGTTTTTTGAGAAGATAATAGTACAATTATTTATAAAATTTTTATAGAAAACCCATTCTAATTTCATTCTTCAGTAGAGAAATTCTGTATTTATCATTAATATTTTTTTTTAGGGATTTTAGAGTTGTTAAGAATCATAAAGCTGGCATCATTTTAGAAAATATTAAATTTTTTTGAAAAAATTCAAATGACGAGAATTAGTTTTAAAAAGCTTGATTTACCTGTTATAACAGTTTTGCAGATCTCTATTGCTACCTTTATTTCTCTGTTATTCCAATTTTTAATCCCTTTTTCTTGGCAACCTTTAGACACTTTTCTTTACGGTATTAGACAACACGGAGATCCTGACACTAATTTAGTGATTTTCACAATAAGCCAATGGTATTTTTCACTCTCACTGGCATGGTTTATTTACCGTGATAATCCATATATAAATAATTTCTTAATCTACTCAATTATACCTCTTGGAATAATCATTTTCTATGAATTCTTTTTCCTTTTCCTATATTATGATTATATCCATATAGTTCCAGTCATAGTCGATATTTATTTGATTTGGAAGAAAAGGGAGATATTCTCTCAAAAATATGCATTACCTATTATTATGGTTAATATATCTTGGCTGTTTTCGGTATATTTTTTAAATTTAGCTTATTATAACGAAGATATAATAATTTATATCAGAAATGTTGCTATTTATGCATTATTGTGGTTTTTTTTATCAGTTCTAATTACTTTTAAAAATCAAGATAAATCAAATAATTAAAAAACTAATCTAATTTCTCTCCACACTCTTCACAAAATTTAATATTTCCTTTCTTTTTCACTTCTTTACCACAATTAGAACAAAAATTTGGCATTTTTGGGAAATAAGAATCTTTTTTTGTTGGTTCCTTTCTGAAAGTTCTTATTTCCTCATCTGTATGTTTAAGTTCCCTATTACAATTCTCACAAAATTTAGTATTTACTCTAAGATATTTCCCGCATGAAAGACATTTAAACCATAATTTAAGACCACAATTTTTACAGAATTCTGCATATTTACTTATTGGAGTGTTACAACTTGGACAGTTATTCTTCTCTAACCAGAAATACCGTGAGATTAATTGAAATATAGAAATAAAGAATATTGACAAAGGAATTAAGATCCACCAAATTGGATTGATTAATAAAGATAAAATAAAACTAAGGGTAGTTATTACAAGAAAGATAAGAATCCAAACACCGATATAACTTCTTTTTTTAACACTTTCTTCACTAATTTTCACATTAACGCCTTTTATTATAATTTTTTGATATAAATTATAATATTGCTTTAACTTTAAGGGATGTGAATATAATTATTTCAAAGTTGTTTTACAATATGGGCATATTTCAGCATTTTTATCAATTTCTTCTCCACAGGCAAAGCAAACTGATTTATTCTCCCCATATAAAATCTTTTCATTATCTTTCGCAAGATTTCTAATTTCTGATTTAAAACTTTTTTTTTCCGACATGGTTATACCTTGAATTAGAATTATATTTATTTAAATAGATAATGATTAAATTTAATAAAAAATTGGAGTCCGATATTTAAGGTTAGTTAAAGATAATAAAATTTAAGAGTTTGAAATTATTTATATAATCATATTATAATTAAAAATTCGAGTAGATAAATCAAGAATGCCTGGTTCACATGGTTCATTAACCAAAGCTGGAAAAGTAAAGATGCAAACTCCGAAAATTGAACGGACAGGAGTAAATAGTAGCAAGAAAAAACCTCCAAGAATGCGATTTCGAGAACTCTACTTAGAAAGAATTGTAAAAAGCAAGTTTGGGGGTCAAAAAGATAGTCTTGGGGCTAAAAGGTCTCAATTTTCAAGAAGATAAGAAAATACTGCTATTTTAATCTACTAATCCTATTGTTTGAAGTTGATTTTTTATCTTTTGCCCTTGTTTTAAATAAAATTGAGATTTTTCACGGTCAATTTCAAACGTAATATAGTAATCACTCATTAAGAGATTCCAGCGCACTGCTCTCTTCATATTACTAATTTCCTTTAATCTTATTTGTTGTTCGAGATTCTTTAATAAGTTATATGCTTTCTTTCCATCCTTCTTGTAATGGATATAGAATTCAGATAACTCAAGAATTAATTCTGTTAAAGGTTTAATAATTTCTTCATTATTAAAATCCAAACCAACATTTTCTACTCCTCCTTTAAGAAATTTTTGAGCAAGAGATAAATTACCTTGATCTTTATAATAAGTGCCACGAAGTAGAAAATATTTTACCTTTACTTTCAAATGGTCATTTCCAATAAGAAAAGCATTCTTAAAATAGATTTTGGATTCATCAATTTTATTTTGTTCCAAGAAAATTAAACCAATATATAGATTAGCAAGACCTATGAGTTTCTCTTTATTAAAAGAAATTTCCTCTTTTTCTAAAAAATTTATTATAACATTGAAATGATTAGATGCTTTTTCAAAATATTTCTTCTTATAATAGATTACTCCTAATTTATAATGGACATTTATAATCAAATCTATAGGGATTTCTCCAGATTTTGCTAAACCTAAAGCGTTCTGTAAATAATTAATCGCAGTATCATATTGATTTAAGAGTGTTGCGATTTTTGTTAATTTTTGCAAGACAAATATAATTACTTTTTTTTGCTGATTTTTATTAAATACAATTAATAGTTGATTAAGAAGCTTAGCTGCTTCTTCAAATCTATAATTTTTTATCAATTCTTCGGCTTCTTTGTATTTATTTATAGATTCTATTACTTCAAAGTTAGTTGGAGGATTATTAAAATGCTCCAGATCAGTAAAAAATAGTTCTTTTGTTATAGAACTTTCATAATTTAAAGCAGAAAAAGGAAAATTATTTTGTTCCTCGATGAAATTATGTGTGTTATATAAAAGTTCTTTTTCTGGGCGAAATTGAATAAGTTCAGATAGATTGAGTTGTTTTGAATTTAGAATTTCTATTAAGGAAATTAATATTTGACGAGAAAATTTAATCCAATTTTCTACAAATACTTCTAATTTAAAATCTGGATTATCATTAAATAATTCATTTAGTAGATAAGGAGTATAAGTTTCGAAAAAGCTTCTTAGATAAAATTTATTATACTCAATATCTTTGAAATATGTAAAATAACCTTTCTCTAAAATGAAAAATTCATCATATTTTCCATGATTTGAAAAAAAAAGTGTTTCAGAGGTTCTGATTTTGGGAATTCCATACTTTAAATCCCATGGTATTTTAAAACTTGGTTTTAATCCAAGATTTTCAAGTGAACCTATTAGTCTGTTTAACTGTTCATCAGAGTAGTCTTTTAATTTATCTCTTTTATTCATTAGTGAAATTCTTATGCGATTTAACCATGTACGTTCATTTTCATTTTTAATAACTTCAGGAATTACTAAATTTAATAAATCTCCAAGTTGTTGCTTTTTTCCTTCTAATTGGAAATTATGATCTAAACTCAATGATAATGCTAAACTCCTAAGGGCTTTCATCAGATATAATATGAGAATAAAAATTTCTTGATTTAAATTCCAAAATTGAAAAGCTAAAGAAAGACGAAAATTTGCGGCTTCAAAAGGAATATTGATTCTTATAGGAAAGGTTATTGGGAACTTAGTTGTGAAAAGAATTAATTTCTTCTTTTTAATGCTATATCGAAAATAGTTTTCAATTGTACTTTCTAATCTCCATCCATTTTTTTCCATAAGTTCTCTTAAATTACTTATCTCATTCGAGGAAAAAGGGTTAATTGACATGGCTATTGCTTTTAAGTAGTTAATGTTCTCAGAGATATTATCTACTCTTATATAACTAATAGTGATTTTAAATATTAAATTTTGTATTAAGATTCGAATAAAGATTTTATATTAGAATTTATTTGTAAACATTGTATTTAAAAGAAGTAAAAAAAGATTCCATTATGGACATTACACAATTTAATAAAGAGCTAGCAATTAGGATAGCAACAGCGAAAAGATATGAAAAAAGTGGAGATATAAAACTAGCTATCAAACTATGGTTAGAAGTTTCTGAGATGGCAATTAGTCTATCGAAAAATACTAAACTAGATGCATCTTTTAGGAACATGCTTATGAATCGAATAAAAGGAATCTTTGAACATGTAAGACGCTTAAAAGCAGGTCAGCTAGAAGAAGAATTATATGTGGAAAATGTTGAATCTCTGGATGAATTTTCAGATGTAGAAGATTCAATGGAAACTAATCAAGGTGAGCGTGAAGATCTTCGTTATCCAGAAAGAAGTGAAGTAAAAACTTTAAAATCAAATACAAAGAGAAATACGAAAGTTATTGAAAATTCTGATCTTAAAAATTTACCTATAGGCTTTAAAGAAATTGAAACGTCAGAAGATTTTGAAATAATTACCCCCCATGATAAAGATTTTGTAAAAAAACAATTTGACAAAGCTTTTGATAGTGAGTTTTTTAAAGCAAAGAAACAAGGAACTTCAGAAGTAGATTCAGAAAAACCAGATAGAGCAGATTTTGAACACCCTAAAGATGGAAAAACTAAAATATGTTTTGCTTGTGGATATGATAAGAACTTGATTAAAGACAAAGTATGTAAGAATTGTGGAACGAATTTGGATTAAGATTTTCTTTATTAGAAATTTATTGCTAGCAGTAAAATCAAAAAAATAAAATTAATTTAAAGAATAAGAACTTTTTTTATTTTTAGATTTTATCTTATTATATCTTTCTATTGCTCGATCGCGCCATACTGTATTCCATTTTTTAAATCCTGATTTTACATATTTCTCTCTTTTAAAAAAATCATAGCAAACCCAATTAAATAAAACGAAAAAACGTTTAGCGCCACTTTTCAGTGTTAATTGCTTTGACCTTACGCCTATATCATTTCGAAGATGTTCAATTAATTTTCCCTCTACAGCATCCTGTAGCTTTCCCTCAACAATCGCGTCTTCATAATTTATTCCCTCTTCTATAAAGTAATTCCTTACTTCATCAAAAATATTGCCTCTACAAAGTTCTACTTTTTCGGTTTGATTTTGGAAATTTAACGCTTTAAGGCCCTCCCGCACAAGTTCGGCGCTTACCTTCAAATACTTCTTTTTTTTCCAGTTTTCGCCTTGAAAAAGTTCAAGGGGTAATCTCTTAAAAATTAATTCTCCAGTTTCTTTCCTCAAGAGGCCAATAAATGCATCTCCTACAAGATCTCCGGTACCAGCGTCATCAATTTCAATCGTCATTCTTCTTAGTGACACATTATTTATTCTACTAGCAATTGAGTAAATTAATTAAAAAATATCAAGTTTTATACTATTAATTATAGCAAGTTTTTTTATGAGATTTTCTCATGATTGTTGAACTCTTAATGATTGGTAACGAAATACTTATTGGAAAGACACAAGATACAAATTCTACTTGGATGGCAAAAAGAATCACAAAATTTGGACACCAAGTTAAAAGAATAACAACAATAGGTGATGAGCTATACACGATCTCTAATACCTTTAAAACAATTTTAGACCGTAAACCTGATATAATTATAACTTCTGGAGGCATTGGTCCTACTTTTGACGATATGACATTGGAAGGTATTACTAAAGGGTTAGGACGTGAATTAATATTAAATGAAAAAGCATATAAATCAATTAAAAAAACATATGAACGAGCATATCATAAAGGCCTTTTGAAGCTTGAAGGTATGACAAAAGAAAGAGAGAAGATGGCATTTTTACCACAAGGTTCCACTCCCTTAACTAACACGGTAGGTACTGCTCCGGGAGTTAAAATTCTCGAAGGAAATACAATTATTTTTATATTACCGGGAGTTCCAGCAGAGATGAAAGCAATGTTTAGAAATATAATAATACCATTGTTAAAAGAAAAACAAGGTGTTTTCGTCGAGAAAGGCTTCACTTTTATGGGAATTGGGGAATCTCAAATCGCTCCTTATATAACTAAATTGGAGAATAAATATCCTCAATTATGGATTAAAACTCATCCCAGAGTTGGCCTTTCAGTTGAAGTTGAGGTTTCAATAACTGCCTTTAATCTGGAACATGGCGAAGAGTTAGCACAGAAAGTATTGGAGGAAATTAGAGAAATTGTACTCAATTTAAAAGGAAAAATTAAAGATTAAAAAATATATTCTAAAAAATGTATTAATTTATTTATGATTGATAAAATAGGGATCGTAATCAGAAATGAAAAAGATCCTCCAATCAGTTCAAATGAAATAAAATCAATTTTATCCTCTTTAGAAACTGACTCAATAGATACAATTGTATGTGATAATATTTCTAAAGCTAAAGAAATTATAAAAGAGCAATATGAAGAAATATCATTTATATATTTAGCCTCTCCGATACCTAAAATTGAGAAATTTACTAATAAGTTCATAGAATTTATTACAAATAATAGGAATTATAAGCATATTGAATTTTTTGCACGTATGCCAAAAAAAAAGAAAGATAATAAATACAAATGGTTTGATGATTTCATTAATTATATAAAATTTTAACATCTTCTTAGGTTAAATTGTTTTTAAATTAGATGCCACCATGCAAGTGGAATTCTCAATAAGCCCCCACTATTAAGTGTTTTAGCTTACTTCATAGACATCTTTAAATTTTTGTAACTTCAATGTTTTGAACATTTTCTGAAATTCTAACTAAACCCGGCTGAACCTTATCTATTTTTCCCACGATCCAATTAGAAATTTTATTAGCAGTGAGACTAGTTGTGAAATCTTCTACTCTAGAGGGATCAACTGCAATTATCATACCCCCAGCAGTTTCATGACATTTGCATTCATCAAAAGCATAACCTAACTCGTGAGATAGTTGTTCAGAATATTTTATTGAGGGAACAGTTTCTATTATTGCTGAAAGATTTGAATTCTGTAGCATTTCAGCAATATGACCTGCTAAACCAAATCCAGTAATATCACTTAAAGCATGAACAAATGAAAAATCTTCGTAGGAATGAATGGTTTTAGCAACATTCTGATTAGGAGTCGTCATAATTTTTACGGCAAGATCTATTGAATTATAGAGTTCTTCTTTCGAATATTGTTCGAGCATTTCTGGAAAATCTTTAAGAATCCTATATGCTGCCATGATTGCTTGCAGTCCAATTGGTTTGGTTAAAATTAACTTATCTCCCTTTTTGACACCTTGTTTATTAATAATTTTATCTTTATGTACATATCCAGAAGCTTCACCACCTATTAATGGCCATTCTGAATATATGGTATGCCCACCAACAACTTTGGAGTTGACTTTTTTCTCCAAAAAGTATTTTATTCCCCTTAAAATTCCTTCAGCGACTTTCATTGGAGTTCTTGTGCTTATTGCTAAAAACACAAGCATCCCTGATACCTCAGGCACATTCATTGCAAAAATGTCATTAGTAACATTACAAGCAGCGATTTCCCCTGCTAACTCTGGCTCATCAATAATAGGTGTAAAAACATCGATATTCTTGACAAGAACCAAATCACTGTTAGGAATTGGGATTATAGCAGCATCTTCGATATTTCCCATTAATCCCACCTTGGTTAATAAATCATTTAAATCGTTTTGTCCGAGTTTACAGCTTCATCCGTGTATCTTTACATCTTTGGTTAACCTATATTCCGATTTTTCCATTTTCACCTCACATTTATAGATTTATTTAATTCAATTAAGATTTTGACTATATTATATTTTACAATTATAATTGTTATTAATTAATCTTTTCGATGTTATTTATCGATCCTCTCGATAGTTAAAATAAGTCAAAATGAAACTAATTTTTTAATAGAAAATAAGTTTACAATAAAAAAAATGAAGTAATTTATAAAAACTTCCAATATTTTTCGATGCTGTCTTGCAACAGTATTCTCAATAAGCTTCCACGATAGTGTGTTTTCGCTTATTTCATAGACATCATTAAAGATTTGATACTTCAACATGTTCTACATTATTAGAAACGCGAACATGTTTTGGTTTATTTATGTTATCGATTTTGCCTATGATCCAATTTTTTACATTATATTCATTGTAAAGTCGCTGTGAAAATTCTTCAGCATAAGTATGATCAACGGATAAAAGCATCCCGCCAGCAGTTTCAGGCATTTCGCACTTATCGTATTTATAGCCAAATTCATAAGCTAAGTCGCTTGTAAGTTTGATGCTAGGGATTTTCTCAATTACAGCTGAGAGATCTGAATTCTGTAACATTTCTTTTAAGTGTCCTGCGAGTCCAAAACCACTAACATCTGTCATAGAATGGATAAAAGATAGATCTTCATAGCTATGGATTGTTTTTACGACGTCTTGAAGAGGCATAATCATTAATTCTACCGCTAAATCAATAGAACTGTCTATTTCACTTGTAGTATAATTCTCTAAAAGGTCAGGATTGTTCTTCTGAAGCCGGTATGCTGCCATTATAGCTTGATTTCCAATAGGTTTCGTGAGTATTAGTTTATCACCCTTTTTAACAAAATTTTTTTTAATAATTTTGTCTTTTTCTACGAATCCAGAAGCTTCTCCACCTATTAAAGGCCATTCTGAATAAATTGTATGACCTCCCAGTATTTTAGAATGTATCTTGTTCTCCATGAAGTTTTTGATTCCAATTAATATTCCTTCAGCGACGTACATAGGCATATTTTTTTTTAATCCCAGAAAAACAAGCATACCAGATATTTCTGGGACATTTAGAGCAAATACATCATTTGTAACGTTAGCAGCAGCTATCTCTCCCTGAATCTCAGGTTCGTCAATAATAGGAGTAAATATGTCTATATTTTTAGCCATGAAAAGATTAGTGTTTGGCACGGGAATAAGAGCAGAATCTTCAATATCAGCTTTTAGCCCCACATTAGTCAAAAGTTTTTCTAATTTATTCGCTGATAATTTGCAGTTTCATCCAAAAAGTTTCGTTTGCAGTGTCAATCGATAACTTTCTAATTCTTGCATTATTCACCTCATTCTATAAATTCGTATTAATTATACCAGTATTCTAAGATAGAATAGATGAATATATTAATTTTTTCCATATAAGTTATTTATATTTCTAATAAATGAGATCGTTTTATAAATAAATTGGACAAAAATCTTATAATTAGAAAAATATTATCAATTTTCTTGATATATTCGCCTAATTTTATCGAATAAACAAATCTATATGTTTAGTTGTTTTCCTAGCAATATCAAATTGATCCTTATAATGTAAATCGAGCTTAATTTCATCAGCTGACGGATCGAAAAGGTTTTTCTTAAGTTCCTTTTGTTTATCTACTTTTAGTACATAATTAAATTTAAAAACCTTCCCAGGTTTTAAGTCGTTAATTTGAAGGAATTTTGGAAAACTTTCTTTTCTCTGAAAATTGAGATAAGTTGGTATTTTTAAGGATATTTGTAAATCTTTAAAATCAAAATTTGTCGGATTACTTAATTTGAAGTTAAGGTAAATCTCAGAACCAATTGTCTTTATATTCTTAAAAAAGAGAATGTCTTTTGAATCATGTATCTCAGATTCAATTTGCTGGAAATAAAGTTTTTCATTAATAATTTTGGCATTCAACTTATTTTTACTGATAAATTTGAGAACTAATTCTTTTAATCGTTCGTTATCTAATTTAATATAATTAGCAAGTAGATCTAGCTTAATCGGATTGATCATTTTAAGGTAATATTTAATCTGGTTCAGAAATACCTTATTATTAGATTTTCTAACAAAATTTTTTGTTCGATTTATTAATAATTCTTTTGAAGAATTAATTTTGTTAAGGTAAGGTCTTATATATAAATTAAATGTATTATTATCTTTAAACACGTTTTCTCTTCCGATAATTGAATCGATTTGCTTTTCTGTATCCTCGATATAGTTTTGAACTTGGGTTGAATTCATCTCTATTAATCTTTTTGCATCTAAATATTCATTTTTTTTTATTAATATATCCAACTTATCATTTAATTTTTCAAAATCCTCGTTAAATGTTTTCATACCTTCAATTCTTTCTGTAATGATTGATTGAATATGTCCTTGCAATAATTGAAAACTTAATTCATTGCTAATTCCATTAATCTCGGTGCTTTTTACACTTTCAGTTATAAAACCAGGCTGAGTTAAATAAGTAATTAATTTATCTTTCATTGATTTAATTTTCTGATCAAGGTCATTCAAATATTCTTGGATATTTATTTTTGTAGCAACCCATTTTTGCAGAAGATTCTTAAAGATTTCGTTAAATTCAACATTTTCTATAAGCAATTCTCGAATATCGCCATCCAGTTTAAATAACTTTTTTCTAATTTGTGTAATGAATCCAAGTTTATCATCTCGGCTATAGACACTTTCAATTTCAGAGACTTCGTTATCAATTTTTATTTCGAATTTTCTATCTTTAATATATTCAAATTCTGCTTTTAATAGATCAATTCGATTATTTAATACTTCAATTTTTTGTTGTAAATTTGAAGCAAATTCGGATTTTTTCTCTTCACAGATTTCTGAGATAAAACCTTTAATTATACTTAATTCTTCTATAATTTGTACTCTTGTCTCTTCCCAATCTTCTATTAATTCGAATGCTAACCTTTTGTAATCAAATTTTTTAATAATATTATCAAATTTTTTGATTTTTTTTAGAATTTTCTTATATTTACTATTTAACTGAATTTCTGTATCATTAAACTTAAAATTTTGAATATAAGAATTTAATTTTTCTCTAAACTGAGCAGGAATCCGTTGAAATTCGAGAATTTTTTTCTCAAATATAGTTAATTCATTATTAATCCTTTCAATTGTATTATCAATATCAGGAAAATTTGATTTAATATTTTTTAAAGTGAAAATTACTTCATCTTTAACCTGAGGATCTTTTTCAACAACTAATGCGTGGTTTAGCTCTATTGTAATCCATACCGCAATCTTTTTACTTTCTAAAATGAAACATATATTTTGTAATAATGAGATAGTTTTTTTTCTTTCTCGCCAAAATCGTGATTCTAATTGATAAATTATCTTAGTAATCTCATTTTCAATTTCAATCTGATATTCTTCAAATAAACGTTTAAACACTAATGCGATACCATCTCTAATATTTTCAGAAGGATTTTCTAATTCCTCAAACAAATATGGAAAAATATTATTTATATTTTTTTGACTTAAATGAAATATTGCATTTATTAAAGAATTTCTATAATTAGAATCACTAGCATCTAATAAAGAATGTAATAAATTTGCCCATATTTGATCAAAATTATTTTCCGCAATATTGACTAGTGCTTCAATAATTTTTGATTGAATTCTATAATCTTTTTCTTTTAAGATATTAATCAATTTTGGTATTATTGATATAATTTCGGAGGATTTTTCTTTACCAATCTCTCCAAAAAGCCAAATAATGAGTTCTTTAACTCGATTATCCTCATTATATAAGAGATTTAATAATACATAAAATATTTTCTCTTTTGATAAGAAATATGTCCCATGAATTTTCAAAAGTTCTGCTGCCGCTCTAGCAACATCATCATCTTCATCTCGTAAATTAATAATTACCATTGATAATAAAGGTTCTAAATCTCTGATTTTAGTGTAATCCTGATTTAGTACTTTTTGAATTGTTTTAATTACATTCAATTTTACTTTCCAATCATTATCCATTAGTTTTTCAGTGTATTCTTCAATAATTTCATATAACTCACTCTTCTC
The DNA here is from genome assembly GCA_048941285.1 of Promethearchaeota archaeon. Classification (GTDB taxonomy): domain Archaea; phylum Asgardarchaeota; class Lokiarchaeia; order Sigyniarchaeales; family SOKP01; genus Loki-b32. The sequence continues at coordinate 17,779 of JBHLNS010000028.1, read as the reverse complement.
TATATATAACGATAGAATCAAATTACCTATGATTTTTACAGTCAATCTCCTAACAGATGGGTCATGGTCATATAAACGCTTTCGGATTTTTTCAAGTAATTCAATTAAGAGATTGGGTCTAAACAAACTTATCTGATATGAAATTTCTAATGAGACTAATCTAATCCAGGAATCAGAATCATTAATAAATTGACTTATATTTTTTATCGTTCTCATTGAAATTGAAGGAGATTTATCGCAAATTAGATTTAATAAACTAAGGCATCTATAAACTAGTTCTTTATCAGAGTGGTTTTCATAATTCTCAATAACTCCAAATAGTTCTTCAGCTGCTTTTTCGTTATATCCGTTAAAAATTAAACTTTCAATTTTCTCAGTATCTAATGGTTCTTGGGAGTCTAAGGGTTCTTGGGTTGTCAATGCGGTTGGAAAAAAGAATTATTTTTTAAAATTATAACTTCAAATATCTCTTCTATCAAAGTAGTATAAATATTTATATTTATATTAGATACTTCAATAGAACTAAATACTCCTACCGTAGTTCAATCAATAAATCTATAAATTAATCTTTTGATTAAATCTAACAAATACCAAAATTTCATTATTGATATTAGATCTGAGTGAGATTTCTAAACGTGGGAAATATGCTTGAAAATCTATTTACAGAATTTATTGATAAAGTGTATAAAATCTCTGAAGTTTATCGTTTCGAAGGGAGATTTAATGAGGCAATGTTATTTTTCGAATCTATAAAGCCAATATTAGACTTTGATAATTTAAGAAATGAGGATAAAGCTCGAATTCTAATACAATTTGCTAAAATTAGAATGGATCATAAGTTTCTCAAGGATTTTGATTATAGTGAGGAAATGAAGATGCTTCAAGATGCTCAGAAATTAGCAGAATTATCAAATGTAAAAAGCATCCAGGCAGATGCTCTTGATCTTTATGGAAATTGTATTTATCGTGCAGGAATACTTGAAGGAGATTTTGAGGATGCATTGAAGTATTACAAACAAGCTCTATCAATACGAACTCAGATACAAGATAAATTGGGAATTACTTGGTCTTATTTTCATTTAGGGATTTATCATGAAAACAGAAAGGATCCCGATGAAAAGGATCATCAAACATCATATGATTATTTTGAAAAAGGTTTAAAAATAGCAATGGAGGAAGATTTTAAACTTGAACAATCATATCTTTATCGACATCTGGCAGGTCATTATGCATATAATAAGGATGACCTAGATAAAGGGCTCGAATATTTTAAAAAATCAGCAGAATTAAGAGAAGAAATCGGCTTTATTTTTTCATTACAATTTGCTTATTTTGCTATAGGTTTTATATATTTCATGAAAAAGGAATTAGAAAATGCTTTAGAGTATTTTAAAAAAGCATTTACAGCTGCTGAAAGGGTGCATCGTATAAAACCTTTAATGGTCCTTATTCAAAGACGAGGAGAGGAAATTGTAGAAAAAATAGATGTAGAGGCAGCTATTAATTATTATAACCTTATGATTAACGCTGCTAGATCCATTAACTTTTTAGGAGCAATAAAAGAATTTGAATCTAATATTAAAAATTTAGAAAAAAAAGAATAAGAGAATAAAGAGTTTTTTTTATTCAAAAAGTTCAATAATAGCTTCTCCAGGAGTTGCTACTCTTTCTCTGTATGTGAGAGTTCCTTCTGGAACTTTTTTAGTTTTTACTAAACCACGTTCGATATCTTGTTCAGTTATATATCCTCTTTCACCAGCTTCAAATTGTTTTACAATGTTACCATCCATATCCTTTATGTCAACATTAGTAATGGTGGTTTGAACTACATCAAAATAAACTTTGTTGCCTTCAATTTTATTAACAGTCGCTTCAGTGATTAGAAGATCTCCGCATCTTACCATCCCTCTCATTTGAACACTAATATCAATAAGATTTCCAAATTTTCCATGTTCGAGAAAATCTTCAAATAATTTTGAAATAAATCCAAAACTTAGCAATCCATGACCAATAACACCTTTAAGACCTGCTCTTTCAGCAACAATATCATTAGTATGAATAGGGTTAGTATCTCCAGAGGCTTTAGCGTATTGTTTTAGTAGATCTCTTGTAATTCCATCAAATTCACTTGTTAACACTTGTCCAACTTTTATATCTGAGATTTTAACCATTTTAATACCCTCCTTTACGAAAACCAGCAGAAATTGTAATATTACAAACTGGTTCATTATTTTGATTTTTAACATTTACTAAAAAGTCAGTAATGAACAACATATTCTTTTCTATTAATTTTGCATCAACGCATTTTCCCGTTACTGTTAGTTTATCCCCTGGTTTAACATCAACGCAGCCTTCCCAATTATATCGATTACCTGCGTGTATTAATTTGCCTAAATCAATGGCAAGTCCTCGTTCTTTCCCATCTTGATTTAATCTAAATCCTAAAAGTAATTTATAAATTGCTTTAATTGTATAAAAGTTAGCAAAAGCATGACAGGCAACAACACCTTCCTCCTCTGATCCAACATATTTAGGGTCAGTTATCCCGTAAACTTTAGCAAAATTGACCATATTTTTATATCTAATACTTACTGTCGTAGAGCCAGGGATATCCCTGCCTTTGATATTATCAATTAGAAATTGAGCATTTTTTTTCATTTCTTCAATATCCATGTTGATTTCACTCTTGAATTTATCGAATATAATTATTATATTAATTATAAATTAAGTTCAATTTAATTAAAACTTTAATTTTAAATATAAAATTTAACAAAAATATCATTAAACCAAAGCTAATTTGCTTGATTATTTTTCATATGATTTTTGTATAAATTTTATCTTCCAATTTAGTTGATTTGAAATAATTTAAAATTCTTGAGGAACTTTTAGTTCCATTTAAAATAATACACGTTAATTCATAATTTTCAATGAGTGTTGTTGCAAATAGGTCAATTGGTTTTGTTTTTTCCTTTAATAATTCATTTTTAGATAAAGATTCATTTAATATATCGGAGTCCTTAAGATGCTTGTATTCTGAAGTAGTAATCTCTTTTATAACCTGCCCATTCCTATTTAAAATCCCATCTACATCTTTAATCAAAAAACATTCATTTAGCTCGAGTTCCTTTGTTATAAACAATGATATCGAATCAGAAGTAACATCCCAACTATGTGGCAATTTATCATTTTCTTTTATGTATTCGTAGGGTAGAAATATGCAAAAAATTTTACTTATTTCTTTTAATCTATCAAAGTTTTCAATCACTTCTAAGTTAGGATATTTCTTGTTTAACTCTAACCCATTATAATTCATGGAAATAATTCCCATCCAATGAGCAATTTCTTCAGTAAACTTTAATTCACTATATATTTTACGAATAAAGTTTGCAAACGAACCTCCTCCTGGAATTAATATTATCTTATCAATCAAATTCTCTTCATATAATTGGGCCAATTGTGAAATTGTGAATTGCAAATTTTCAAAATTATCTAAAATTTTTCCGCCAATTTTAAATACGGCTACTTTTTCATTCATTTTTTTTTCACATGTTTTATAATTGATTATAAAATGCTCCTGCCACAGCATAAGCGGAGGAGCTAATGTTATCGGGTATGTTTGTAATATCTTCATAATTTATTATATTAGTAAAGCCTAAATCTTGGAGTGGCTTTTTTATCAGAAAATTTGCTGATAAGCCAGTTATTACAAATTTAGGATTATCATTAAACTCCTTTAGCCTTAAATTAAGATAATTCATAAAAGCTCTAATTTCTCTTGTTATAATCTCTAATTGTTTCTGATAAATAAAATTAGCTATTAAATCTAAAGCTTCTTTTGAAATTGTTTCAATGTCCATACAAATTATTCTAGAAAGTCGAGCATAAGAATCTTCTAAGGATTTAGAACGATTATCAGCAGTATCATTAATATATTCGTTTTCTGTGATATTATTTAATATTCTATGAACATCAGAGATTAAAGCAAAATTTTCAAATGAAATACGTATATTTTTATTCTTATAAAAAACGTGGTGTGTTATAGAGGGAATTGTAGCTCTTAAACCCCCTGTATAGATTAATTCATGATTCATTAAGCGTGAAATATCATCTTTTCCTTGTGGTACGGGAATAGAATTTAATATAGGAATGATATCGATAGTTGTTGATCCAGCATCAATTAAAATGCATTCTGGTACAAATTTTCCTAAAAACAGAGCAGTTGAAGCCCAATTCGCTGCTGCGATTGAGAAATATTTTGATTTAGCTATATTAAAATCAATAAAATGGCATTCATTTGTGATGAATCTCAATTTATCTTTTCTAAAAACTTTTGTAAGTGCATTTAAAATTGTATGAATTCCCTCTCTCTTTGTTTGAAAAGCATCAGAAAGTTCAGCTGTAATAGTAATAGCATAATGATCAATATTGTTTAAACTGTAATTATTTTTTTCAACTAAATTTTTTGAGACATGGATTAACATTTCAGGAATTTCCAAGACATTTTTTTTCCAGAATGGAAAATATTCAATATATGAAAAAGATTCTATTATTTTGTTATCTTTGAAGTTAAGTAAGGCTGTTTTTGTATTTGCTCCTCCAATATCTAACCCTAAAATGATTGTCATTTATTACCTCTGAATTTTTCTTTTAATAGACTAACTATTTTGTCAAGATTCTCTCCTGTAAGAGCATTTGTTAAGTAAACCTCACTTTCCATTACGTTTAACCTTTCTCTTAAATACTCTATTTCTGAATGATTAGCTAAATCCATCTTATTAAATATGATAAGAATCTCTATTTGCCCTTCCTTTGAAAAATTATGTTTAATTTCATTATATAATTCAATTTGTGATTCAACGTCATAACCACTTGCAGGTGTGGGATCGAAGATAAAGATAATTAAATCAGATATTAACCTTAAAGCCAAAATTGCTTGTAACTCAATATTATTTCTTTTAGCCATAGGACGATCTAAAATCCCTGGAGTATCTAAACACTGAATTTTAATTGTATCGAACCTTCTTTGAATTTCTAAATGTCCCATATTCAACTTTTTGGTTGTGAAAGGGTATTCTTTTACTTCTATTTTTTTATTCGTAGAGACATTTTTAACGATACTACTCTTTCCTACATTTGGATACCCTGCAACAACAACACACGGTATAGTATAATCAATTGAAGGAATTTCTCTCAAACGTCCTCTTATTTCATTCAAATATTCAAGATTTGTATTTTGTTTATTTATAATTGATGATACCCGCCCAAATGCAGCTCGTCGTAAGCGATCAGCATCTTTTGGAAGTTCTATTTGATTCAATTTATTAAGATATTCTCGTTCTATTTTTCTAAGAACTGGGATAATACCATTTATTTTTCCAAGGGTTAGTTTCAATTCATCAATATTCACTAAAATTGATGCCAATTCTCTGTAAAAATCTGGAAGATCATCAATAATCGGAACCATTTTGATAACTCTTTGAATTCTATCTATGAGTTCTTCAATGGCAACTTTTATACGCTTAGATTCTTTCTTCTTTGCCTTAATTAATATTGGTGCATTTTGAGAGACCTGAGCAGAACTCTTCATTCCTCTTTTAAAGGCAATATCTAAAAATTCTTTAGAATTTGGTACGTGATAGAATTCATTAAAAGGATTTTTCATTAGACTTCATTTTTTTTGTTATTATGAGAAAAGAGTAAATTTATAATTTCTCACGAATCATCTCTAATTTCTTCTCAATTTCATGTATTTGTTTAGAGAAATTTACTACTTCTTTGGGTATTGATTTATATAATTCAAGAAGATATTCATATCTTCCCATAACTCTAGAATATTTTCCTAACTTTTCCTCTCTTTCAGCTTTTTCCAAAATTAATTCGATCTTTTTTAGATTTTGTTTCATTTCTGGAGAGAGAGCTGTTTGTCCTAAATGCTTATTATCACCATACAATTTTTTTTCTTGGAAAACTTTTTCGGTGTATCTTTGGAAATTTTCTTCGGCTTTAGTTTTTACATAAGTATCTTGCGTTTCGAATTTAACCAAATTTTTTAATTGAGATATTCGTTTATCAAGCATCCCAATTTTACCATGATATCCTAATTTTGAATACATTTTTTTCGCCTCCTCGAGAAAATTAATTGCTGAGATGTAATTTTTTTTATTAAACTCTTCTTTTGATCGATTTTCCAATGTTTCTGCTTCTTTTTCAAGCTCTTCAAAAGGTCCTGGCATAAAGAATATCACATATCAATACTGTTAAAAAGTTCTTGAATTCTATTTTTTTAAAGATATTAAAAAATAAAAATTTAACAAAATTACCTTTTTTAGTCGAAAAAATTTAAATTGATTTTGAAAATAATTTAAAATTTGATTTTCATTTTCAAGATTTAAAAAAAATTAAATTATGAAGGTTTTTTTATGAAAAAGTTTAATGTGGGTGTTTTGGGTGCTACAGGAGCAGTTGGGCAAAATTATGTTAAATTATTGTGTAATCATCCTTGGTTTGAAATTGTAGATGTAGCAGCTTCTCCTAAATCAGCTGGAAAGCCTTATAAAGAAGCTGTTGATGCTAAATGGCAGATGGCTATTCCAATTCCAGATGGTGTTAAAAATCTGATTGTGAGAGATGTACAAGATTTTGAAAAAATTCCCGATAATCTTAAATTTATTTTTTCTGCAATTAATATGCCTACAAAAAAGCAAATAAAAGAGTTGGAGCTTGAATACGCTAATATGGGTTTTTCAGTAATAAGTAATAATTCAGCTCATCGTTGGACTCCTGATGTACCAATGGTAATTGGTGAAATTAACCATGAACATTTAAAGATGATACCAATTCAACAAAAAAGAAGAGGTCTTACAACTGGTTTTATAATTGTAAAACCTAATTGTTCACTTCAAAGTTATCTTACTCCAATTTATGCTCTGGAAGAAGCAGGGTACAAAGTGAGTAAATTAATTATAACAACGTTACAAGCAATTTCGGGTGCTGGTTATCCTGGTGTACCATCTTTAGACGTAATTGATAACATAGTTCCTTTTATTGAGGGGGAGGAAGAAAAGACCGAAAAAGAACCATTAAAAATACTTGGGAAACTTGGAAAAGAGGGAATTGAGAATAATAATACCATAAAAATAAGTGCAACTTGTACTAGAGTTCCAGTGTCAGATGGTCATACTGCTATTGTAAGTATTAAATTCAAAGAAAGTATACCATCAAGAGAAGATATTATACAAGTTTGGAATTCATTTAAATCACTCCCTCAGGAATTATGTTTACCATTTGCACCAAAACAGCCAATAGTTTATTTAGAAAATATAGATAGGCCTCAACCAAAAAAAGATAGAGATAATGAAAAAGGAATGGCAGTTACAGTAGGTAGACTTAGAGAAGACAATGTTTTAGATTATAAATTTGTGTCACTAAGTCATAATACAATAAGAGGTGCAGCAGGTGGGGCTATTTTAAACGCAGAATTATTAGTATCTCAAGGATTTGTAAAATAAACAATTATTTTAAAATTCATGTTTATCAATTATTATTGGCAATAATAATTTTGCTAGAGTTATCGTTCTTCTCTTTTTAATTAATTTATAAAACGGAAATTCAGGATACATATTAAAATACTTCTCGTTCTTCAACATCTTCAATGTTTTAAACCGAGGGAAAAAAGTAAATTTTGAATGACTAATAAGAAAATATTTAATAATATTTTGTAGAAGGTGTTTATCGAAAATAATAACAGCTGTAATATAACCAAATTGTTCTGTTAATTTTTGTTTGATTGAAAATATTGAGTTATTTAACCCTGAAAAAAGCTCTTCATTAGTAATTTTTATTATATTCTTTAAAGTACTATTTTCAAAGTACAATAGAAACATATGATTATATATATTCTTATTAACCCTACTTCGAGTTATTTTCCCGTTTTTGTTTTTTTCTTGGTCACTGATAACGAAGAGTATTCTAGAATTTAATCCTATATAAAAATCAATATAATTAAAAATTAAATCAGGAATAGCCCAATGTGAAAGTTTTTTAAGATTCACGTTAAACCCAAAAAGTCGAATTATAAATCTAATTAAAGTATTGTAAATCTTAGGGCGTGGCACCATATCCCAGAGACTCTGGAAACTTCGATAGCCAAATAAGGCTTTCTGAAGTAAAAATAGTGTATTATCTTTTTTAAGTGGAATTGAAAGCTCAATTAAATCTGATGTAAATGAAATAATACCATTTTGATTTAAATAATATGTATTTTCAGTTTTTAATTTTTTTTGAATTAAATTTAAGGTTTCCTTTAAATCTGAATCATTTAAGGTAATTTCTAACTCATCTGGAGTTAAGAAATTTACAGTTAAGCTAGATTTCCCTGATTTAAGTATCTGTTTTTGCAAATGAATTATAACTTTAAAGCCAGTTCCATTCACTAATAAAGAAATATTGAATTCAGGAAAAATTTCTTCTATTATTTTAAATAAGGTTCGCAGATGAGTTTTACCTACAAATTTTAAAAAGTTTCTAAGAAAATTAATAACAATAGGTTCAGGATAAATTAGAATTAAATCTCGATTGATAATTTTTTGGATAAAATCCATAGAGCGTTCTAAGAATTCATAAATAGATGTGTCTTCAATCCCCTCGCAATGTTTATTAATTAGATCAATAGCTTCTTCTCTGAATAAACGAATAGATGAGATTTGTATTTTTTTTTCCTTTAATATTGCTTTTTGTGCTTTATCAAATAATTCATCCAAATTTTCACTTTCTAGACTTTTAATTCGAATTATGTTATTAGGGAGAGGTTCAAAATTTTCATGAATCCCTGCTTTTTTAGTTGTGTATAGAAACAAACTTTGAACCTTATTCTTTTTTTCCTCATCCGATATTATTATATCAAGGATATTTTGTTGGTCATTTATAAATCTTGGATATAAGAGCTCAAAAAAACGATATAATAGATTAGGATTTATAGAAATTGGGCTAAAGGGTATCCTTAATTTTTCCATTACTTTATTAGGATCCTCCAATATCTCTCTATTTGCATTAAATTTTAGTATCTTTAGCCAATTATTCTTGAAGGTTTCATTAATCAATTGATTAAAGCTCCTCCCAAAGTTTTAATTTATTTTTTAATTGATCTGTCATCCAGTATTCATTAACATTTGTCATTAAATTTAGATTTGGCAGATTTTTCTTACCAAAATATTTCAATATTAATTCCAAACAATTAACAATATTAGGGGGGCATCCATGTAATTCTAATATATTTTTGTTGCTTTTTCGTTTAATCGTAGCTTTCTTTTTAGATTTAGATTTCTTTAAAATCTTATTTTTTGCTCCAGTAATGAGATCCTTTTTAGATTCGATAATTGCTGTTCTAAAGTCGTAATTTTTTGTAGTGTTTATAGCACAATCCCCAAAAATAAAATAATTTTTAGCTTTATTGGGTTCTGGTGGTCTCTCCCCTATTAGAAAAGAGTTATTGATATTATATTTAAGGTCTTTTCCCATATAACTTTTCATGAAATTTAATAAATGATATGCCTGTTTAAAGCATCCAGAGCATTTTTTCCCAGAATTAATTATAAAATTCTTTGTCTTAATATCCTCTAGCTCTGAAACACATAATCCAATATCAATTTGAGTATCTTCAACTTTTTCTCCTAAAATTTTTATGTTAGAAAATTGAGGTGAATCAATATTTTTATTTTGTATTCCTGATATTAATTCACTACTATTAATTTCAATATTTAATATTTTTAAGGTAATCATATCAACAGCAATCGTGTCATCTCCAAGAACCATTAATCTAGTTTTCTTTATTTTTGAATCTTTATATATATAAGGCCCTGCATCCTCTAAAATATAAAATAAGTCATTAATTATCAAATCGGGTTGCTTAATTGCATATATGTCTAAAATATTCGAAATTAAGTTTTTCTTGTATTGATCAAGGGATATGTTTTCCCCAATATTTTTTCCAACTGCTTGATATTTAGGAGGAAGGATTGAATATAAATTCAATAAAGCTAAATTCAACTTGAATAAAGGATTTACATTAATCTGGTTAACAGATATAAACTTATTAGAATTGAGAATTAATTTTGGTATGAAAAATTCGTTATCATTTATTATTACTTTAGAAAGTGATTCGTACTTAATTTTTTTTAACTGATCTTGGTCAATATTTTTGTCCTCAAAAAGATCGCTGTTGTCTAAAAAGATTAATTCTGCTCCAAGAGTTTCAAAATATTCTTTTAGATTTAATAAATCTGATATTATCTTAATAGGAATCCCCTTAATTGGAAAACTTCCTAAATAGATCTTATCAGCTCCTGCTTCTTTACAAGCAATAATAAGTGCTTCTAACACGTCATAGTTTGTATTTGTGGGGAAACCACCTGGTAAATTTAAATTAAACTTTATAAAAACTTGATCATCTTTGCTAATATAATTCGAAATCCCTCCAAGTTTTTCTATTCCTTTTAATAGACTTTCTTTTGGAGTGTTACCTTTACTAATCACAACATTAGTTTTCTTTGATTTTGATTGGGATAACATAGAGAAGGTAGTTTCGCAATTCATTTATTAAATTGATAATATAAAATAATGAAAGAATTGAATTTTAATTTAAGTAATGTATAAAATGATAAAAATTAATCTTGGCGATAATATTTCGAAAATCCCCTTTAATACAGTAGGAATAGATATGGGACAGACTCTTTCTAAATTTGCTCATCTAGATGGGAGTAACTTAATTTTAGCTTCCTTTCCTACACAAAAATCTGTTTTGGAAATCAAACAATTTTTGAAAACTAAAAAAGGAAAATTTAATACTTTCAGTTTCACAGGGGGAAAGAGCTTTGATTTATATAAAGAATATTCCAGGAATTTTAAATCTAATCTAATAAACGAATTTGAAGCTAGTGTTAGAGGAATCAATTTTCTTCATAATTTGGAGAAAAATGAAGAACTTTCACGATCATTAATGGTAACCATTGGCACAGGGACTTCGATTATCTTAATGGATAGAAATTTTAAGCATTTGGGTGGTTCAGCTCTTGGAGGTGGTTTTTTTATGGGGATTATAAAATTATTATATGATTTGAATGATTTTCAAGAAGCAATAAGTGTAGCAAAAAAAGGAAATCGTTATGTTGTCGATCTAAAAGTCTCAGATATTTATTCACCTGAAGATAACAGAATTGATTTACTTTTTAGAGAATATACGGCAGCTTCATTAGGCAAGATTGATGAGGATTTTAATGTTAATTCTTTAAACAAAGAAGATTTTATCAATTCTATAATTTGTATGATTGGTGAAAATGTAGGCACTATTGCTACTAACATCGCTGTTTACAATGATGTAAGAGATATTATCTTTTGCGGAGGTTTTTTAATAGAAAATAGGATTTTAAAGAATATTATCTCATTAATATGTCGAGTGAATAATATAAAAGCAATTTTCTTAAAAAATTCTGAATACTGTGGGGCAATTGGAGCCCTTTTAGCTTAATTTAACGATCATAAAATTTCACTCTAAAATATGTGTGCCCATTTGGAGATCAATAATCATTGAATTAAGAATTAATCTCATAAAGACACTATAAATGGGCACAATTAATATTATTTTATTAGCTATATAATTCTTTCAATCTTAATATTTACAAAAATTATCAATTATCCTTTTGATACAAGGTATTTTAATACCTTAGGACTAAAATTTTATTAACCAAAATATATTTTTTATATCCTTCTTTATATAAATTATTAATCTAAAAACATTGAAAATAATAATGGTTGAGAAAACTAATATGGGAGAAAACCAGATTGAAGTAAATGGTCGAGCTAAAGAAATTCTTTTCCGTGCAATGAATATACTTATGAAAAATTTAGATGAAAACGTCGAACATCTCAAGAAAGATAAATATTTCAAATTTACTCAAAAATTCATTGAGTTAGTTTATGATGGAATAATAAATAAGCGAAAATTCTTTTTATTAGCTTCTGGAAGAAGTGCATTTATATTACAATGTTTTGCAACTAGACTAGTCCATCTTGGAGTGGACGTGTATATGGTAACCAATTTAGCTTCAATACCCGCAGTCTCTAAAGAGGATATTTTGATTGTGCTTTCAGGATCTGGAACTACCAAGATAGTAGTATCATTATTGGAGAATTATGTTAATAATGTAAAACCATTTGCTATAGTATCAATAACTTCTCATACAGAATCAATTATTGGGAGGATTGCTGACATTACTATTAAATTGAAGGGTCGAACAAAACGGGATAGACCTGATCCTCAGGATGATCAAGCGGTACTCACAACTGAGGGAACACAATTTGAAATTGCGGCATTTGTATATCTCGATTCAATTATAGCAGAATTAGCAGTAAGAATGGGTAAAACTGATGCCGATATGTTAAAGAAGCATTCAGAATCTATTTAATATTGATTCCTATTTTCGTATTTTATACTCAAAAACCAATTTTTGTTTAAATTATTCAAAACTAAACTCTTGATTTAGGCTTGCTATAAGGTTCTTAAATTCTTCTTTTATTAATGTATAATATGTGTATTTACCTTTTTTCCATCCACGAATAAGACCTACTTTTTCCAACTCTCGTAGGTGGTGAGAAATTGAGGGTTGAGATTTATCTAAAATCGCCTCTAATTCACAAACACAGCGTTCTTTGTTGTTCAATGCTGTTAGTATGGTCAAACGTTCTTTGTTTCCTAAAGCATTAAAAAATGCAAACAATGAATTTAAATTTTGATCAAATTTCAATTCTTTTCCAATTTGCTGTAGATTTTCAAAATATTTATTGCTATCAGAACAATCTTCACATCCACATAATGTATCTTTAATTTTTTCCTTTCGATCAACTTTCATTGAAATATGATTCTATTTTTTTATTCTTATTATTATAGAACGTATGAAATTATAAAAATTTTATTCATATTTATTACGCTAGATTCACATCGAAATATTTTTATATGATACATTCTATAAATATTTCAAGAGCTTTAAAATCAAAATAAAATTATAAAAAACAGTTTGGTTACTTATGGCTGTCGTCTATATGCGAAAATTAGAAGAAGAACCAGAATCTTACGATTCTAAGTTTACAGCTCTTACAAAAGGAGTAAATATTGAAGTACAAAACTGGATTTTAAATCAAATTAATAATTCCGAGTCAATTTTAGAAATTGGATGCGGTACAGGAACGCTCGCTTCAAAAATGGCTCAAAAAGGAAATAATGTAATTGCGATTGATCAAAACTTTCAAATGATTAATTATGCTATGAAAAACTTTCCATCTGATTTATCTGGAGGAAAGTTATTATACCAAACGGGTTCATTTACAGATTTGACTATACCAACTCGTTCTCAAGATTTAATAGTTAGTAAATTTATGTTATCTGAACTTCGTCCTTTAGAACAACAACTTTTTCTTAGGAAAGTATGGAAAATGTTGAAACCAAATGGACGTTTAATTTTAGCTGCTGAATTCGTACCTACTGGCTTTTGGAAGCTAATATTTAAACTAAAAAGATGGCGATATAAGAAAAAATTAAGGCGCTTACGAATACAAAGTACGTATCTAATTAAATGGTTTTTTAAATATCTAGAGCCAATAGGTTATAAAATCAATACACTGGCAAAATGGAAACACGGTTCAATCCAAGCAATAGAATTACAAAAAGTTACTGATAATGGAACTAATGAGCCGGGATATTATCGACCCGGAATAAAAAGATTTAAGGGATTTCGATCTCAGTTGAGAATTTATCGTTGTATATTCACAGGACAAGTTGATCGTGTACCAATAGAACCTGGTATTTATAAATCTGGAAATCCTGATGAAAAATCACCTATAATTGTCACTGCTAATTATGAATTTACATATATTAAGGTAATGCGTGACCTTAAAGGACGTGATGCTTGGGTATTATGTGTTGATTCAAACGGCATAAATGTATGGTGTGCTGCTCGTGGCAATGATTTTGGAAATAAACAACTTCTTGAGGTAATAGATGCAACAGATATAAGAAATATCACTAAAAAGAAAACCTTACTACTTCCACAACTTTCAGCCGGAGGTGTCGCTATACCTCAACTTCCTAAGAATTCAGAAGAATTTCCCTTTAGAATTAGATATGGACCAATCTGGTCAAAACAAATACCTCAATTTCTTGATGAAAATCCTGCTAAAAAACCTGATCGAATGAAACTAGCTAAATTTACACTATACCATAGAATTCGTGCTGGAGTAACTCATCTCTCATTTTTATTCCGAAAAATTTTCATCTTGCCTTTAATTGCTTTAGTATTACTGTTTTCAATTCTAACTTGGTTCAATAAATTATGGTGGATTGGTGAATTATCGCTCTGGATAATTATAGCAAATTTAATTATAGCAATATTGTTCCCAATTTCAAAATTCACAAGGAGATTTATTTTTAAAGGTATCTTTTTTGGTATTATTAATATGGTTCTCTTGGGAGGGTTATCTTTTTTAATCCATTATAATATCTATTATATTCTATGGCAACTTGGTTTTTATTTTTGGATTACATTCTTTTCAACGATGTCATTTAGTGGATACTCAATGGCTACAAGTCCTAGAGAAATCCAAGAAGAATATCCCATTTTTAATTTAACAAATAAGATTTTAATTATCCTAAATATAGTACTTCTAATTTTAGGATTTATATTTTCTACATAAATTTAATAAAAAATAAAAGATGTATAAAAATAGGAGGTAAGGAAAATGACAGAAACTAATCTTGAATCATTTGATTTTACTGAATTTATTAAAGATGTTTTAATCTTCATTGATAAAGATGTGTGTAATGGATGTGGTCTTTGTGCTGAAGTATGCCCATTTGGTCTTCCACAAGATAATAGTTCTGGTAAATATGAAATTCCAAGACCGGACTTATGTACAGAATGCAGTGCCTGTAAAAGAAATTGTCCCACTCAAGCAATTATCCTGAATGAACGAAAAGGATGTGGCTGTTTATGGAATGCAAGAGGTGTTGCTAAAAACGCAAAAAAAGGAGAAGTAACTGATAATAGTTGTGGTTGTGCACCTGCCAGTGGAACTAGTTCAAATACCAATTGTTGTGGTTAAAATATCATTTTATCTTTAAATTCTGCACTAAAAAACAAAATAACAGTCTATTAGAACGAATTGGCAGTTTTAGTACAAATTTTGAATATGAGTTCAAAGTTCGTTCTTAGTTCATTAATGTCATCTATTTATGTCATCTTTTTCTTTTATACATATATATAATTATTAAAAGTGGAATTTAGTGAAAAAAAGTAAAATAACTCCAAGGGCTTATTTATTTCCTATGCCAGTTGCTCTTATAGGGGCGAACGTAAATGGAAAGCCAAATTTTGAGACACTTGCATACGTTGGTATTGTAGAAGCTGATCCTCCAATGATTTCAATAGCTTCTTGGGTGACTCATTATACTAACATTGGTATTAATGAAAATCGAACATTCAGTGTCAATACACCTACTGAAGATTTAGCAGAAAAGGTTGATTATTGTGGTATAGTATCTGGAAAAGAAACAGATAAATCAGAAGTCTTTGATGTTTTTTATGGGGATCTCAAAACTGCTCCAATGGCAAGTCTTTCACCTTTAAATCTTGAATGTGAGGTTATCAAATCCTTTAAAATCAAGGATTTAGTAGAGATTGAGAAAGGTCATGAAATTTTCATTGGAAAGATAGTAAATGTTTATGCAGATGAGGATTATTTAACAGAAGGAATACCTGATATTGCCAAATTAAAAACTTATGCATATTCTATAAATAATTATTGGAAAATTGGGGAAAAATTGGCACCAGCATTTGAGATTGGTAAGAAGTATAAAAAATTATAAAAGAACGATTAAATACCTAACAGATTTGAGGTAGATATGGAAAATGATCCAAAATTTTTATCCATCTTCATTGTATAATTTCCTTAGGTTTACGAATTCAATTCCTTTAGAGAAAAATATTTTAGATTGTGGAGCGGGAGGTCCAAACCCTAAGCTGGCATTTTTTCAAGAAAATGGTTTTGAAGCTTATGGGATTGATATTTCGGAGGATTCAATTAACTATTCTAATGAATATTGTGAAGAAAATGGAATCAACCTAAAAATCATTAAAGCAGATATGAGAAAAATACCATTTGACTCTAATTTTTTTAGTTTTGTATTTTCCTATAATTCTATATTTCACTTAAATAAGATTGATACAGGTACTGCCATCAAAGAAATGTATAGAGTGCTGAAAAAAGGAGGACTTTGTTATGTAAACTTCCTTTCAAAGGACGATACTCATTATGGTAATGGAATAGAACAAAATCCGGGGGAAGTTGTAACTATAGGGAGTAATGACAAATTTCTTCATAGTTTTTATGATGATAATGAACCTGATAAATATTTTAAGGATTTCGAGATAATTTATAAAGAAAAAAGACAAATTTTAAAAGGAAATTATTTTAATACGGGGCGGACCTGTGTTATTGATTATATTGTAAAAAAACCATAAAGGCTAAAAAAAATGAAAGAAAAAAATTTAAATAAGCAAGTAACTGAAAGAAATCTACTCAGTCCATTACCAGTGATTTTGGTTGGTGCAAATGTCAATGACAAACCAAATTATTTGGTAATCGGATATAGTTGCCCATTTGATTTTGGTAAATATATTTTCTTCAGTTTATATCCAAAACGCTATACTGCAATCGGAATTCATGAGAATATGACTTTTAGTGTAAATATTCCATCGGAAGATCTCGTGGAAAAAACAAGTATATGTGGGAGCAAATCTGGACGTGATATTGATAAAAGTTCTCTCTTTGATAATTTTTATGGAGAATTAAAAACAGCTCCAATGATCCGTGAATGTCCAGTTAATATAGAATGCAAAGTACATGAAATCCTCAACTATGGTGATGGTGAAGGAATTATTGGCAAAGTAGTTAAGTCTTATGTAAATCAACAATACACCTTCGAAGAAGAAGGGAATGTGAAACTTGACTGGAGAAAAATCCACCCGATTATTTGGACTACAGGAGGAGATTTCAATTACTATAAATTAGGAGAACGGATTAGTCTTAAACAAAATTAATTATAAAACTTAGATTGAAATATTATCGAATGGATGAATATATATGTTAGAAATTTTTCCCGAACCAGTATTAGAATTACCAAGAGCAGATATCCCTATAGATGGGCTTAAAGCATATCTAGCACAGGGAGAACACTTTCAAATATTATACATGGAATTTGAAAAAGATGTAATTATTGAGGAACACTCTCACAAGAGTCAATGGGGGGTCATTCTTGAGGGTCAAATTGATTTAACTATAGATGGTAAAGAGTTTGTATTTAGAAAAGGCGATCGGTATTTCATTCCAAAGGGAGTAAAACACTCAGCTAAAATCTATAAAGGATATGCTGATATCACGTTTTTCAACCAAAAGGATAGATACAAGGTCAAAACATAAAGTAAAGAAAAAAAAGAAAAAAAAATTAATTTTTTTAACTCAGAAAATCTCCTTATTTGTATTTAATTGAAAGGAGAAGATCATTCTTTGTGATTTTCTTTCTGTTCGCATGCATTGTGAATGTTCGTGCCTGCTCAGTTAATGCAGTAGCAGTTTTTTCTAAATGATCAATTAATAAATCAACTGCATTTCGAGCTACAATGCTAGCGCCCTGTTGCTTCATTAATCGGCGAATTGGGCTCCATGCGAAAGAATG
>JBHLNS010000075.1:0-10836 GCA_048941285.1 Promethearchaeota archaeon | reverse complement strand
GGTTGCATTATCATCATAGTCCATTTCCATTTATCTCTATTACCCTCCGTGAAATCATCCATATCATCTGCCCACCAAAGACCTTCCAGTGGAGGAACAACATAATCTTGGCCCTTCGCTTTACTCAAAAATTTTGTTTTAAAAGCTACTGGATATAAAGCAGCAAGAGCGTCCAAATATTCTTTTGAGTCTCCTGGAGATCCCATCCCATCAATCATTAAAAATTGCATTTCTGGAACCTTAATAATTACTACTTCTTTTGAGGAGGGTTGGTAAAATTCTTTCATTGATTTTTTAAAATCGATCTTTGTCGGCATTTTTTACACCTCTATCTTTTTATTCAATATTAGTCTCTAGGTTGAAATGAATTAGCAGGGCAGTTTGCGGTATCAAGTGTAGCTGGAACTTCATGTCCAAAACAGTCTCCTTTAGTTTCATCAATAGGTTTATAGAATTTACAATCTTTGCATTGAGCCATTTTTTAAACACATCAAAATTATTTTTTATGTATTATTATTACATATTATTTGTGACAATAAGAAACTTATTGTTTTACAAAAATTATTTATATCATGTCACAAATTAATTTAACAACGAAGAAAGATAATAAAATTTGTACAATATGAACTCAAACATTCTTTCATTTCTTAAGGATATTGGATTTTCTGATATTCAAATAGATATATACAAATATTTTTTACGACATAAATCTGGAACTATTAAAGATATTAAAACAGAATTAAATTATTCTTATACTCAAGTATATCATAACCTTCTCTATTTAGAAGAGAAAAACCTCATAAATTCTTCAACAGATTCGAAGCCAATTATTTTTTTCAGAAGTAATCCAAAAATAGCATTAACTGAGGTAGTAAATAAAAAATTTAGTAATTTTAAAGATAATATAATTAAAATTGATGAGGAACTTAAAGCTCAAGAAAGTAAATTTGGTCGATGTTTGAAAGATATAAGCTTTTATCATTATTCTAACATAATTCTTGGCTTTGAAAATTTCTACAATTTATTTGAGACAACTCAGAACGAAATTATATTAACCTCATTACCCCCCTCTATGGTAAAAAGACTAGAACCTAGTCTTTATGAAGCGTATAGGAGGGGGATTCAAATCAAATTTTATTTTTCATTAGCGGATTTTGAAGAAATATCCAATTATCTTGAAATTATCACTGATACATTAAAAAAAATAAAAGTAGATTTAATCCAAACAGAAGAAAAAACTTGCCAGGTCATCAGATATAATGATGAAATTGTAAATATGGGGAATATACTTTTAGATGAGAATTATTTAAACTCTATTATCTTCAAAGAAGATATCACTTTTCATGTCGACGGTTTTCGAAGTCCTTTTGCAAAACAAGCTAAAAATTACCTAGAAGTGTTGACTGTAGTTAAGAGAATAGAAATTGAATATCCAGGGCCAATTAAGAAAATTTTAGATACGATAAAAGAAACCAAAAAGATTAAAACTAGAGACCTGAGTAGTAAGTCCAAGATAGGTGGGACAAAATTAAAAGAGATCATAGATTTTTTGATTGATGAGGGTTTAATTGAACAAACCATTATAAAAGGAGAGAAAGCTGGGCGTCCTAAACGCTTGTTCTCAATTGTAAGTTGAATAATTATCAATTAAGGATAAAATGCTACTATTTTTGGCGCTTTTATTCATTCTTAAAAAATAACGATAACTTTCCATTGAATATCTTTGCTACCAACTTTTTTTTTGATGTATTTTAGAATATAAAACTTAATCCTAATAGACAATTTAGTATTATTTTTTAGGTATTAGAAAACTGAGACTCTGTATTCATTTATCTTTAAAGAATATAAGTATAAAAATATGTCAAAAGCAGTTTCTTATTATGATTGGGAATTATCCTTTAAAAACAAAACTGAGAAGGATTATGATATAAAAAAAGAAGATTTAAATTCCCTGGGAATGACTGAAAATAATTTTAAAGACTTCTTAAAAAAATGGAAAGAAAAAAATCTTTCTTAATTAAAAATTATACTTCTTCTCCCCGTTTTCTAGCTTCAATGTCTTTTAAATCCTTGCGAAGAACTTTACCTACTAAAGTTTCAGGGAGTTCTTTTCTAAATTCAATGAATTTGGGGATTTTATAAGGAGCTACATTTTTTCGGAGGAATTCTTTTATCTCATTTTTCGTTTCATCTGTCTCACGATATCCATCCTTTAAGACAATGTATGCTTTTATTTTTTCACTACCAGGTGTATTAGGATCCGGAATCCCAATAATAGCAACATTTTCTATAGCATCATACTCAAACAACACGTCTTCAAGCTCCCTTGGATACACCTTGAATCCGCTTACAATTATCATATCTTTCTTTCGATCTACTATGTATAAATAACCATCTTCATCCATTTTGCCAATATCACCAGTTAATAGCCATCCCTCTTTCAGTTGATTTTCAGTTTCTTCTGGTTTGTTCCAATAACCTTTCATAATTTGTGGACCTTTAATTAAAATTTCACCTGCTTCTCCTTGAGGGACAATCTTAGTGTAATCATCAATATTTACAATTTTAACCTCTGTATCCGGTAATGCTAATCCTACGGAACCAATTTTCCTTATAGACTTTATAGGATTAATGTGAGTTGCACAAGAAGCTTCAGTCATTCCATATCCTTCAATTACTATCGCTCCTGTTCTATCCTCAAACTCCTTCATTACCTCAGGCGGCATAGGTGCTGCACCTGAATTGCAAACTTTAATAGCTCTAAGATCTTTAGCATAATCTTCAAGATCATCACGTTCTAATAAACGCATGTACATTGTTGGCACACCAGGAAACATACCAGGATGTGTTGCTTTAATTACTTCGAATAAACCTTTTTGGTCTCGAGGATCAGGATGTAAAGCAATGGTTAAACCATTCCTTATTAAAGCATTCATGCAAGCTTGCATTCCATAGATATGAAATAGTGGTAAAGTTGTAAGAGCTGTATCTTTGCCTCGCGTTATGATGTTTTCTAGCCATACATCTATTTGAATGCAATTAGATACTAAATTATAATGTGTAAGTTTTGCTCCTTTAGGTAGACCAGTTGTTCCACCTGTATATTGGAGTATTGCTATATCTTCTTTTGCGTTTGTCTCAATTTTTGGAGGATTTGGCTTGGTTTTGTTAATTAAGTTAAGTAGTTGAATAGTTCCAGCAATTTCTGGAGGTTCTCTTTGTCCTAATGGATTTGCCATTGGAGCAAAATCAAATACATTAGTAATAATAATGTGTCTGAGACGTGTTCTTTCTCTTATATTGTTAATTTTTTCTAATTGGGTATCCCAAGCTATAATAATTTCTGCACCAGAATCATTTAATTGATAAGCTAACTCATGCTCTGTGTGAAGTACACTACAAGCTGTTACTATTCCCCCTGCTTTTTGTATTCCATAAAAACTAATTGGAAATTGAGGAAAATTCGGTAACATAATTGCAACTACATCACCTTTCTTAACTCCTAGGTTCACAAGCGCCGTTGCTAGTCTATCGGCATATTCTTTAAACTTTTTAAATGTAATCTTGTGTTCTAAGAACCAAATAGCGGTTTTACTTCCAAATTCTTTAGCGCTGTTATCAAGAAACTCATAAATATTAATTTCTGGATAATCAATCTCATAAGGAACCCCCTTATCATAAAATTTCAGCCATGGTTTTGCGTTATAAAAATCTTCACTCATTTCTTTCTTTTCCTTTTATAGTTTAATTTAATATATAACTAATAATACTTTAAGAAATACATTAATTTTTAAAAATTATCGTTATTTTATTTTATCAATAGCATCAATAGCTGCTTCGCATACATAATCGCATTTGTCATGTAGTAATCCTTGAAGTGATGTTATAACTTCTTCAGTTCCTACTCCAATTAAGCCTAGTGCTTCAGAAGCCCTCCATCTAACAAGTTTATTATTATCTTTTAAAGCTTTAATTAATGACGGTATTGATCCTTCAGCAGTAGAACCTAATTTTCCTAGCGCAAGTGCAGCTTCCCTTCTTATAATAAATATTAAGTCAACTAAAGCGTATTCCAAAGCTGAAATAGCCTCTTCTGAATCTTTGCCAATATTTCCTAATGCCCTCACAGTTTCCACATAAACTTGTCTTTTTGATGTCGATATATGTTTAATCCAACTTAAGATAAATAATTTAATTTTGGAATCATGATATAAGCGTTTTCTCCTTAATTCAAGATCTTCTTTTTTGGATTTTAATATATTACTCAAAATTGGTATTGCTTCTTTAGCTTCTGTACCAATTCCTCCTAATGCTGAAATAATGATTCTCTGCATTTTGTTATCAGATTTTTCAAGAACATTAATTAAAATAGGTACCCCTTCTTTACCTATACTTCTTAATGCATCAGCAGTTTTTGCACGAACTCTTCTTACGTTGTCTTTGAGTGCGATTGATAATCCGTTTAAAACTTCTGGAGTTGAAATTCTCATTTCTCCTAACGTTTCTACTACACCTTTACGAACGATTGGATTATAATGCTTTATATACTTTAAAAGACTTGCAATAGCGCTTTCTCCTATTTTAGCAAGAGTAGTTGTTACTGCTTTTCGTACTCTCCAATCCTTATCACCAAGAGCTTTTAGCAAATATGGTATGGCATTTTGTGCTTCGATCCCTATTTTTGAAAGGGATTTCACAGCTTCAGTCCTAACCTGCCAACTTTGATCTTTTATAGAATTTATTAAAGGTAGAATTGCTCCAGATGCTTTGGATCCAATTTTACCTAATGCAACTGCAGATTGAATTCGCACTTCCTCTTCAGTATCTCTCAAACCTTTAATTAGACTGTTAATTGAATCTTCATTTGCTAATTTTATTTTTCCAAGCGTTATAACAGCTTCTTTTCGAATTGAGGGTTCTTTATTTTCGATCAATTTAGATATTTCTGATACTGATCTTTCGGCAACATTTCCAATTTTACCTAATGAGCGTACAGCTTCTCGACATATACTCCAATCGTTATCTTCTAAACACTCAATTAATTGGGGTATACCTGATCTTGAATTTTCTCCTATTTCTCCCAATGCCAATATAGCATTAAACTTAATTGATCTGATCTCACTACCTAAATGCTCAATTACCTCGTTAATTACATTCGGATCTTTTTCGACTCGACCAAGGACTAGATCTACTCGAGCATCCCTCAACAAATTTTCTAAAGGAGCAGAAATTTTTTTAACACCTCATATCCCTAAATATACTTTTTTAATTCGAGGTTCTTTCTCAAGTTCTTCTTTAGTTCCTCTCATTTCAATCTTACCCTCTTCAAGTAGGTGGATATATTGTGCAACATTTAAAGCAAGAGCAGTATCTTGTTCAACTAATAGAGTGGTTGTACCGCTTTCTTTGATCTGATTAATTGATTTAAAAATTGCCTCTTTAAATTTGGGAGCTAACCCTAATGATGGTTCATCAAGTAGGAGAAGTGTAGGATCTGCCATAATTGCTCGACCTATTGCTAACATTTGTTGTTCTCCTCCACTTAGTGTTCCAGCTCTTTGTCTTTTTCTTTCCTTTAACCGAGGGAACATTTCAAATACAAAATTTAATAATTCTTTGAAACGTTTTCTATCCTTTAAATAATAAGCACCCATTTCAAGATTTTCAAGAACAGACATATCATAAAATAGTTTACGTCGTTCTGGACATTGTGATATCCCTTTTCGAGCAATCTTATGAGCTTTCATATCATCTATTCTTTCACCCTTGAAATATATTTTTCCTCTATCAATTTCCTCTAGACCAGATATTGCTTTGAGAAGTGTTGATTTTCCAGCGCCGTTAGGACCGATAACTGCTTCAAGAGCTTGCCTTTCAAGCGATAAATTCACTTCTTCTAGTGCTCGAGCTTTTCCATAATAGTGATATACTTTTCTTATCTCAAGCAAATTTTTAACTTCTTCAGGATTTTTTTCTTTTCTTCTTGATAATTTCATCAATATTCACCTTTTCCCAAATAAGCTTCAACTACTATTTTAATATTAGCCACTTCTTTTGGATCTCCATCAGCAATTAATTTACCTTGATTCATCACAATCACCCTTGGTACTAATGCCATTAGTTCACGTAATACATGACCGGCTATTATAATAGTATAACCTTCATAATTTAATTGTCTAATTAATTCAAGTATTACCATTTGTTCCTCATGTGATAAACCACTAAAAGGTTCGTCTAGGAGTAATAATTCTGGATTGGAAGCAAGAGCTCTAGCAATCTCAAGCTTTTTCAGATCTCCAAAAGGAAGGATTATTGGGGGAATTCTTGCTTTATCTATTAGTCCAACCGAAGCAAGAATCGTGCTAGCGAGTTGATCTATACCAATATCTTCACTCCTAGCTTTTCCTCTTGGAGACATGCACCCTACAACAACATTATCTAAGCATGTTAGCCGACGTAATGGTCTAACAATTTGAAAGGTTCTTGTAATACCATGACTCACCCGTCTGAATGGACCAAATCTAGTAACATTTATTCCATCAAACCATATTGTTCCTGTATTAGGTTTTTGAAATCCAGATATTAAATTAAATAGGGTGGTCTTTCCTGCTCCATTTGGACCTATTAAACCAACTAAAGAACCACGATTTATTTCAAAACTCACATCATTTACCGCTGTCAACCCACCAAACCTTTTTGTCAAATTTTTAACTTGAAGAATCACACCCATAATTTTTCAACTCGCTTTTTATTAATTTCTGACTTATTTACCTTTTATTAGGTCCCATAAGGTTTTACTTCTTTTAATAGTAGGTTCCATTAATCCTCGTTCTGTAAAACGGACAACCACTAATAAAATTATTGCAAAGAGAAGTGTTGCAATATTTGAAAAGATTAATTGAAGATCACTTGGTAACAATTCCGCACAAACCTGAGTAATAATTTCATTTAAAACATAAAAAAAATAAGCTCCAAATGCAGCCCCTGAAATTGTTGATATTCCTCCCACTACAACCATGATTATTGGATAGAAAGAATATAGAGACATGAAGATGTCTGGTTTTATATTTCCTCTGTGTAATGCATATAAAGATCCCGCAATTCCAGCAAAGAATGCACTAATACAAAAAGAAAATAATTTGTATTTTGTTACATTTATACCAGCAGCTTCGGTGGCATATTCATCATCGCGTATTCCCTTGAAAACAGTACCAAGTTTTGAATTATAGATAATAAGCATCGCTACTATGCATATAATCATAAATACTAATGCAATAATAAATTCAAGGAGAAGTTTCTCCGCTAAACTTACCGTTTCAAAAAATGGAATATTTCTTATTCCTTCTGAACCAAAAAACAAGAATCTTAAAGATTCCATTTGAAATAACCTCCATATTAATAAGCTAAACGCTAATGATCCCAATGCCAGATAAGGTCCTTTTAATCTTAAGCTTGGTATTGCGACTATCAGACCAAAAAGGACGCCTAAGATGCCTCCAATGATAATTGAGGGGAGCCAATGAAATCCTAGATATGTAACGAAAGCTGCACACATATAACCGCCCAACCCAAAATAAGCAGCATGACCAAAACTTACTTGACCTGTAACTCCTGACAATAGATCCCAACTAGCACCATAAATAGCATATACCATTGCAACGATAAAGACGTGGTAAAATACAATGCTGTTCATTAACATTGGTATTAGGGTAACTAAAAATAAAGCTAACAAAATTATTCCACCTCTAAATGACTTAACCCAAGACTTAAGTTCACTCTTTGCTAATGGAATTTTTTGAGTAAATAAGATTTTAGACTGTGTAGATCTCTTTTTAAAAAAGCTCTTAATTGGATCACTTAACGGACGTCTAGTTAATACCTTTTCTGTTAGCAATTCTTCATTAACATTGTTTTCCTTTTCTACCATTTTAACTCAAAACTTTTATTTGTATAATAATTTAATCAAAAATTTTTACCAAATTCTATTAAGTTCGTTCTTTTTTACCAAGGATGCCACGAGGCCTAAAAATTAGCATTACAACTATTACTGCTAGATGGATTATTCCTGCATAAGCGACATTATAAGGAATATCCACCCAATAAAAGAACATAAATCTTGAGAATGAAATAATAAACGCGCCTATTACGCTTCCAGGGAGACTCCCTAAACCACCTAATATTACGACTGACATTGACATCAATAGGAAATCCCATCCGTCAGTAGGATAGATAGGATCAACAGATACATAAAGAAGTGATGCAATTCCTGCAAGAACCGCTGATAAAGTTAATACAAACATAAGAATTAAGTTAACATTAATTCCCATTAACTTAGCGGCATCTTTATCTTGTGAAACTGCTCTAATTGATTTTCCTAACTTGGATTTTTTTATAAATAATATTAAACATGATAAAATAATAACTGCTGCTATCATTATCACTAAATATTGGGCATCGATTTGAGTTCCAAGGATATTTACCTGACCTTCAGCAAATGGAATTAAAGAGATATCTTGGACTTCTTCTGGTTTACTACCCTCATAAACTAAGATAGCTTGTTCAATTAAAAAAGCTAAAGCAAACGTTACAATCATTACACCTATTTCATTATGCTGGATAGGTTTAATTAATGCAAGGTAAGTTACAATGCCAAGTAAAGCTATAAGGCCTAATCCTATAAGAATAGCGATGGGGTACGGTACAATATTAGCATCAATGAACCAAAAAATGATATAAGCAGTAAGAACATAGAATGCTCCATGAGAAAGATTAATAATCCCTCCAACACCATATACCAAGGAATACCCTACTGATAATAATGCTAAAACACACCCTAAAGCAGCACCAAAAACTAAAATACTAATAAATGACATATATAATATCTCGACATATTATTCTAATTTTTTTCATAATATCCAAATTATAAAGTAAAAAAAAATATTAAATTTAAAATTTTTCAATTTCTTTTTGGACTAAGGTAAAGTCCACCAATGGGGCCATCGGAATCTATCATTAGGTATTAACGCATCATCATACATTCCACCACTTGGGACTACATGCTTTACTCCTTTTCGGTTATATTGACACCATAAAGAAGCGGAATATCTGAAAAGACCTGCATCAGGATCTGACTGGACTACATCATGGTTTTCATCAAAAGCCAGTTTTCTCCCTAACCCAAACATCCAGTTAGTACTATTAAAAGTTTCTAAGCCGGCGACAAGAGGAGCTAACGCAGTGGATCCCGCAACGTGTGTTGCATTGGCTATTATCTTTATTGCATCATAAGCACCAATTGCTGTATAAACGGGGGCGTAACCTCCCGTAGTGGCTAAAAATGCATCCCAGAATTCGATTGAATGAGGACCATTGGGAACTCTTTCTGCTCCTGACATAGAAACTTCGTATTGACAACCGCCTATTGATGATAAATATCCTGAAAGTTGATGAGCAACATTAATACCTGCGCAAATAGCATTTGGCTGTGTTATATTATATCCCATTCCAAAATAATTTCCCAGTGTTGGATCAGATATAACGGGTAACATAAGTTGATTACCACTTGGCCCAAATACATCAGTCCAATAAGCACTAAAATCTAATGGTCCCATAGAAGGTGTAATTGGTTTTAAGGTAACATTGGCATAGCCTAATTGAATCATGGGATTACCCACTGAAGCGTCATTTAAGAAATCATAAAGCATATTTTTTAAATCGATTGTCCATATTAGTTCTTCATACATTATAGTAGCACCATCTAGTACAATCCCTTGTCCTGTCATATTTGGAAATAGAAAGTCTTCTAACCAACTTATAAATGATAATCCTAAATTTCTACTGCTTGTGGGCATAATTCTAAAGAAGTATGGCCAAATATCATTTTTTACATTAACTGAGCAAAATTCTGTTGTTGCGCATCCTGTAGTCATAAAAGGAATCCCTGCTTGCATTAAGTATGGGACATAGGTTTCACAGACTTCTGATCTAAACCCACCAATGACAATATCTGGATCCTTTTCTATCATTCTTAAAGTAGCAGCAATAGCCTCATCATATAAATATGCAGCTTCTTTTGTATCTTCCATGGTAATACCTATATAATAAGTAGTTCCTCCGACATCTATGCCACCACCAGCATTTATTTCTGCTGCGGACATTGACATCCCAATATATGTTAATTGCCCATATACGGCAGTATGTTCAAGGAGGCCAATCTTAAGAGTATTTGCTAATGGTGGTTTTCCCGTTCCAGGATATCCGGGGTAAGTATACGGATTTTCTTGTCCTGCTGGAGCACCTAATAAAAACCAAGCCCCAACACCTATCCCAGTTCCAATAATAGCAATAACAACGATGGCTAAAATTCTTTTTGTTAGTTGTTCCATTTATATAATCACTTCAAAAATTTTTTTTAATTTAATATGTATGTTTATTTTTAGATTGTCAAATATTAGTTCATTTTAACATATATTTAAAGTTTTCAACTTTTCGTATTCGAAAAATAAATTGTGATATCAAAAATTTGTTAATTTAAGAAAAAAAAGTAGTAGAGTAATGATCTATTTGAGATCAAATTTTTTATCACACTGAATTTATATAGAATTGAATTCCTACTATTATTCCTATAATAATAACCAAAACGATAAATATTATAAGCGAATAAAATCTCCACTTAATTGAGATATTTTCAGTGAGCACTTTAAATCTAATATAGGGTAACAAGATTACACCTATAATCCAAATTGAAATCCAAAACGTAAAAACATACCAATCGGGTGGTATAATAGCATATAAGAGGATAATTATGCTTCCCCAACTGATAATAAGTCGAAACAA
>JBHLNS010000099.1:0-2741 GCA_048941285.1 Promethearchaeota archaeon | reverse complement strand
ATTGCAGTGGCCGTGTTCTTCTTCATCGTGGCCGTTCGCCTTTATTATCTGCAGGTGATCAGGGGCTCTTTCTACCATTTCTTTTCCACGGAAAACAGCATCAAGGCCATGAAGATCCCCGCGCCCCGGGGAATGATTTTTGATCGCCGGGGACGGGTGTTGGTGGACAACAGGCCCGCGTTCAACATCGTCGTCACTCCGCAGTATGTGGTCGATCCACGGAAGACCCTGGAATCTGTCCATCTGTTGTTGGGCGTGCCCAGGGAGGATTTGGAGGCGATCTGGGAGCAGGGGAAACGGCAGCCTCGCTACCGTCCTCTCGTACTGAAAGCCGATGCCTCATATGATGAGGCCGCACTTATCCACGCCTCCAAGAATCCATGGTACGATCCCCGTGATCCCTTCGATCTTCGAGGCGTAGACGTTGAAGTTACGTACCGGCGCTCATATCCGGATTCCAACATAGCCACCCACGTATTGGGTTATGTTCGGGAGATCGATGCCCAGCGGTTGGCGCGCTATGAACAGGAGCATCCGGGGCGTTATCACCTGGGCGATTCGGTGGGGGTGAGGGGTCTGGAGGAGCAGTGGGATGTTACCCTGCGCGGTCGGGACGGTTATGAGGAGCGAGTGGTTAATGCCGTGGGGCGCGAGGTGGACTACGAAGGCATTGCTTCACAACTTGAGCAGCGCCCGGCGGTGGCCGGCTCCAATTTAATGGTTACCATCGATCGGGATCTACAGGAGGTGGCCAGATCCCAGTTAGCCGGTCGCAAGGGCGCTGCTGTGGCCATCGATCCCCGCAATGGAGCCATCTTGGCCATGTACAGTTCTCCCTCCTATGACCTGAACAAGCTGGCCAGCCCAGAGGGGAGCGAATACTGGGGGAAGATCTCATCCGATCCCGCTCACTATCTTTTGAATCGGGCTACACAGGGTGGTTATCCGCCCGGTTCCACCTATAAGTTGATCACAGCAGTGGCTGCACTGGAGGAGGGGGTGGTGACTCCTGAGGAGCGAGTACCGTGCTGGGGCTATTTGAATTACGGTGGTCGGCCCTACCGTTGTTGGCGCAGAGGAGGGCACGGCCCCATCAACCTGTATCAGGCTATCGTTTCGTCGTGTGACGTGTATTTCTATACCCTGGGTTTGCGCCTAGGCGTGGATAGGCTGGCAAAATATGCCAGCCTTTTTGGCTTGGGACAAAAGACTGGCGTGCCCCTCCCCGGAGAGAGGCCCGGGATTATACCCACCTCGCACTGGAAGCTTGAGAAGTTGGGCATGCCCTGGCACAAGGGAGAGACGCTCTCCGCTGCGGTGGGGCAAGGTTACGACGTGGTTACGCCGCTTCAGAATGCTCTGCTGGCAGCGCAGGTGGCCAACGGCGGCAAGAAACTTGAGCTGCACTTCGTGGATGAGATTTCTGATTCCAAGGGCGATGAGAGCTATCGATGGACGCCGCCAAAGGAATTGGAACCCATTCCGCTGGATCCTAAGACAATCCAGATGGTGAAAGGGGCCATGGCTGGGGTGGTTTCTGAGCCGGCCGGTACGGCTCATAGACTCGCAGCCTTGAAGGTCCCGATGGGTGGCAAGACCGGGACGGCCCAAGTGGTTCGTCTGGACAGAGGAGTTGGGTGCCGTCTGGAAATCTGCAAGGATCATTCCTGGTACATAGGTTTCTCCCCGGTGGATTCCCCTTCGATTGCAGCCGCGGTGATTGTGGAGCATGGGGGTTTTGGCTCCGAGGCCGCCGCTCCGATAGTTGGCGCCTTGCTTCATAAGGGCTATGAGCTTGAACATGGCACATAGGTGGTGATTAGTGATTGGTGACTGGTGAAACAAATACCAGTTACGAATCACAACTCACCAGTCACGGGTGTTAAATGGCACGAAGATATATCGAAGCTTTCAACTGGCCGCTTTTCGGGGTGATGATGGCCCTGATTGTAATCGGGTTAGTCAATCTCTACAGTGCCGTCTACTTTTGGGGAGAGGAGGGGGCCCTCTCCGTTTTCTGGTCCCAGCTTGTCTGGACGCTCGTAGGGATCGGCGTGATGGTGGTGGTGATGTCCGTGGATTATAGGATCTATCATCGATTTGCCCGCCCGGCATATGTGGTGGCGTGTGGCCTTCTGCTGTTGTCTATGATGGTGGGCCAGGCGGTTAGGGGGACGCATGGTTGGCTTAAGCTGGGCCCCTTTTCGCTTCAGCCGGTGGAGTTTGCCAAGGTTGCCTACATTCTCATCGCTGCGCGTTTTTTCGCTGATCACCCCAACCCCGACGGGTATACGCTTTTCGGGCTGTGGCGTCCTGCGTTCTTGATGTTGGTGCCCTTTATTCTGATCGTCATGCAGGGTGATATGGGGTCTTCTATATTCTTGGTCTGTATATTCGTTTCCATGGCGCTGTTTGCCAAGGTTAGGCGCAGGACATTCATCACCTGTGCCTTGGTGGCGTTGCTCGCCGGTGCCGGGCTGTACAGCTTCGGGCTTAAAGACTACCAGCGTGAGAGGATATCCACGTTCATTAATCCTGAGGCCGATGTGCGCGGCAGCGGCTACCATCTGGTGCAATCCAAAATTGCGGTCGGATCAGGTAGGATTTTGGGCAAGGGGTATCTCAAGGGGAATATCAACAAGCTCCGATACCTTCCGGAGCGTCATACCGACTTCGTCTTTCCGGTCTTCGCTGAGGAGTGGGGCTTCGTGGGGTCCATGGTGGTGTTGGGGCTATATGCG
>JBHLNS010000004.1:0-146430 GCA_048941285.1 Promethearchaeota archaeon | reverse complement strand
TCAGAACGTAAAAAGTGGGAAAAAGAACAAAAAAAAGACGTTCAATTTATTCAAAGTACACGATAGTTAAAACATACAATAAAGCTTTAAATCATTTCAAAAATAATAAAAAATTAACTTTGAATAAAAAATTAATAAGTGTTCTATTTTAATGAGTAAGGGGTTTAAGCTTCTTCGAGTAGAATACGTTTTTTCTGTTTTAATACCTTGTTTGTTGTGTATTTATCTGAATGGTTATGATATCATTACTAACATATGGATCTTAGCCGGTTTTGGATTTTATGCTATAACGGGAAACACTCTTAATGATGCAATAGACATGAAAGATCCAAATGAAAAAGAAACTCTAGAAAGAGTAAAAGGATATAGTAGAAAGGAGATATTGGTTCTTGCTATTGCAAGTTTTTTACTTGGGACAATGTGTTTTATGAATCCCATCTTAATTAGTCCAATCGTAGGGATTTATCTAATTATTATAGTATTTATGGTAATTTTCTATTGTTTGTTTAAATCCCTTGTAATTGTTAATCATATCATATTAGGGACTTCTCATATAATTTTACCATATTTTATGATTAAGATTAATGCGGGAGATATTTTTATGAATATATTTCCATATATGAACTTAAATGAATCCTTAATATTAACAGCTATAACTGCAGTAGCTTTTACAGGACAGATGGTTCATGAAATGATTGATGGAGATTCATTAGCTAAGCTTAAGCCTAAAACATCTCAATTGGTAATTTTAATTGCTTGCATTATATCCTTGGCTATTACAGTAATTTCATTTATAATTACCAAATATCTAATATTCTTGCCAATTGTTTTTTTCCCCTTAGGAATCATTTATATTTATAGGAAACCCCGGACTAATTTGCTTGGCAGAACATCATTAAAAGATGTAGGAATTATCCTGGGAAATCTTATGCTTATATATTTATTAATTTTAATTATAGCACAATAAAGAATACCAATTGCATAATTCTCAATATTAGTAATTAAGATATTAAAAACAAGGTAAATTATTATCTCAATGCCAAATAACATTTTCATATTCTTAAGACATGCTGAAACTAAAGTTGATAGGAATATCAAAATATCACATTGGAAACTTACAAATAAAGGTAAAATCGATGCCCTCGCCATTTCAAAATTGAATTTATTTAATGATGTTGATATTATAATGTCTTCAAATGAAGATAAAGCATATCAAACCGTCTACCCTTTATCAGTAAAGCTTAATAAAGAAATAATCCGAGATGAGAACTTAAATGAGATATTGAGAGATGATGGAAGTTTTATCGAGAATAAAGAAGAGTATGTCAAGATTATGAAACTCTGTGTTGAAAATAGGACTCAATCGTTTAATGATTGGGAAACTTGTAATCATGCTTTAGAAAGATTTTCAAAAAGAATCGATGAAATTGATTTTAAATACTCTAATAAGAAGATCTTAATTTCTTCGCATGGAGGGGTAATAAATTTCTACTTTGCTAAAATATTGGGAGAATTGGACAAATTATTCGAACGGATGTTAACTACTACATTTTGTGATTATGGAATTGTCCAAAATGGGAAAGTTTTAAAAGACATTGCGAAAATTTAATGCATCCAGATAATTTATATCCAAAATGTATAAATGAAAATATTTCCATTTTTGATTAGTTGTTTTAAAACAGAATAAAATTAAAATAGATAGCATACAATTTATAAGACAATAAATTTAAATCTAAATCCTTATTATAGTGCCTTTAACACCATATCATTTAGGCCCAGGTTTATTTTTTGGATTAGTTTTTCTTAGTTTTCTTGATTTACCTACTTTTCTTATCGCTAGTGTTATCGTCGATATTGAGCCCATATTGGTATTATATTATCATTTAGAACTCCCTCTCCATGGTTTTTTCCATAGCCTCATTGGAGGTACAATAATTGGCGTTGTTCTTACGGGTATAATGATCTTATTAAGAAAAATATTTAATCCCGTTATGTCATTTCTTAAGCTTGAACAAGATCGATCTTTTATAAAAATCTTATTAGCATCTCTTACCGGAATATATATTCATATTTTATTTGACTCTGTAATTTATACTGATATTAAACCTCTTTATCCTCTTAATTTTAATCCTTTCCTTGGATTTACTAGTGAATTGGGGGTATCAGCAACAACTTTATGTGAATATTTATTCTTCGCAGGTTTAATTGTTTATATGATTAGATTAGCATTATATTATAGTAGGAAGCAATTAAGAATAATTTATATGAAGCCCTCAAAGAAATTTATTCAATATGGTAACAGTTTAATATTAGTAGGAACTTTTTTTATGCTCTGGTGGTTAATAGATCTCTTAAGTGCCGAAAGTAATATTAGAATAGCAATTATAATAATATTATATATTATCCTCCCCTTAATAATTACTGCAATTATATATGATTATATGGGAATCGTTAAAGCTGTTCGTAAGAAAAATGAATTAGATTTTCTTAATCTGAAAAATCAGATTTATAATTGTGAGATGTGTGGGAAAAGTATTACATTGGAAGTAAAAACTTGTAATGAATGTGGCGCAGAAAATATAATTAGAAGAGAATTCTTGGAAGAAATTAGGACTCAAGAAGAATTTATTGAAGATACTAGAAAAAAGATCTTAGGAAAAAACAAATCTGCCAAAAAGAAAAAGTCCACGAAGGAAAAGTATCAAAAGGGATTGGAAGATATAATCTTGTCAAACCTGAAGCAGAAAACTAAAAGATTAGCTTTAGTAAAAATTAGTATTTTAATTGGAAATTCTCATAATGAAAAATTGAGTTGGGTGAGAACACAATATTATGAAAAGAAAAGAAGTATTAATGAAATTGCTGATGAGTTGGGTGAAGATATATTCATCATTGAAGATTATTTAGGTGAATTAAAAAAACAAGAGAAAAATGGAAACCAATAATATAATAATTCTTCACTATATAAAAGATGATCGATGAAGAGAACTAGAACGATGAAAGATAAAATTTTTGATAAATTTCTTTATATGTTGTTTTATTTTTTAAAACAGATTCACTTAGGTTAAAAATCCAATATATTTCTTTAGGAGAGAATCCAAAAGGTTAATTCAAAATGGCAAAATATTTTAAGAAGTTATGAAAAATTAATCTTGATATTGGATGAATTCAAAATTTATAAAACAAGCTAAATACATGAAGAAAGTTGATGAAGATAATTCTCAATGTTTAACATGTGAAAGAAGATGTGAAATTGGAAATGGTAAAACTGGATTTTGTAAAACTCGAATTAATATAGACGGTCAGATTTATACTATTGTTTATGGCCTCATTCCCGCATTATCGTTTAATCCTATCGAAAAAAAACCTCTTTATCACTTTTATCCAGGAACCAAAGCTTTAACAATAGGAACTTATGGATGCAATTTTTCTTGTTTTTTTTGTCAAAATTATCATTTATCAAAAACAAATCCAGCAAAAGCCATTGAATTTACTTCCTCAGAAGAATTCATTTCTCCTCAGAGATTAATTGAGATTGCTTTAGAAAAAAAATGCGAGGGAACTTCAATATCATTTAATGAACCTACTTTAGAGTTTGAATATTCCTTGGAAGTTTTTAATTCAGCGAAAGAGAACGGATTATATAACACCTATGTAACCAATGGATACATGACAAAGAAAGTTTTAAGAGATTTAGTAGATGCAGGATTAGACGCAATGAATATAGACATAAAAGGAGATTTCAACATGGTTCAAAAGTATTGTGGCGCTAATGTGGAATATGTATGGCGAAATGCTAAACTCGCAAAAGATCTTGGGATTCATGTTGAAATTACAACTCTTTTGATACAAGAATTTAATTCTAAGGATGAAATAGTAGGAAAAATTGCTAAAAGAATTAATGATGAATTAGGTCCGTTAACACCTTTTCATATAAGCCGATTCTTTCCTCACTATCAATCATCCAAGTATGAACTTTTAGAGCCAACCCCGATAGAACTTTTATATAATGCTTATAATATAGCAAAAGAAGCTGGTTTAAAGTATGTATATCTTGGAAATTTACCTAGTACTGAATATGATAATACATATTGTCCAAAATGTTCTAAATTAGTTATAGAAAGAAAAATTTTAGGTGTTAAAGAATTATTTTTAGATTCAAAGGGAAATTGTAAGTATTGCGGATTTCCAATTTGTATTATTTAATCTTTTTCTAAAACCTTTTTGTTTTACTAATTCAATTAAGATGTTGTGTTCAAATAGCATTATGAAAATATTTTAAAAAGTGTAAAAATTCAAAAAACATTTTTCATAGGTTTAGAAATGGCGAAAAAACCATCAACCAGTAAGACAGCAACATTAAAACCTGCTAGTAAATCAAATAATTTTAGAATTTTTAGAAAGTTAATTAGAAATATTATTTTTTAACCGTAAATTTTAAGGATTAATGAGTGATTTATTCGCTGAAAATGTTAATGGTATAAGAATTTGTTATGAAGTTAAAGGTGAAGGAGAACCAGTTCTATTAGTGCACGGATTCGGTGATAGAAAAGAACATTGGCGTGCCCAATTTATTGAGTTATCTGAACATTTCAAAGTAATAAGATTTGATAATAGAGGCGCTGGAAAGTCAGATAGACCTGATGTTGTTTATACAATGGAACTTTTAGCTGATGATATCAATAGCTTATTAGATTATCTTAAAATAAAGAAGACGCACATTATTGGTCATAGTTTAGGGGGGATGATAGTTCAAAATTTTGCTTTAAAATATCCCAATAGAATAAATAAAATTGTCCTTATCAATACAATTGCGGGAATGACGCCACCCGGAATTCCGCCTGATCAAGGGGTCGAAATATATAAAAGAAATGCAATAGCGGGAATTAAAGCCAGGCAAAAAGATCCATTGAATAATTTCCTAGCCGGAGCTAAGCACAGTTATTCTCGGGGGTTTTGGAAGCAAATGAATGATGATCCTAAAAAGAAATTTTATAATATTTGGTCTGTAGAAGACTTAGTTGAAGAAAAAACTCTTTATGGTCCAACTGAAAATGATATAATTCATCAAACTGAAGCTTTAGCATCTCATAATACGTATGAGAGACTGCATGAAATTAAGCATGAAGTGTTGATTATCGCTGCTGATAAAGATAAATCATGCCCAAAATTGATGAATGAAAAAATTCATGAATTACTTCCTAATAGTGAATTTATTGTAATTGAGAATGCTGCACATCAATCAATACTTGAATATCCCCATATAATAAACCGACACATTATAAAATTTTTAAAATCTAAAAATAAAATATAAAAAATATTGATTTACATGGTAGAGTTTTTTGTTAAAGTAAACGGAATAGAAATCTGCTATAAAATATTTGGTGAAGGCTACCCAATAATATTAATTCAAGGATTTGGTGCAAGAAAAGAGGGTTATAAATGTCAAATCCCAGATTTATCCAAGAAGTTTAAGGTGATAGCTTTTGATAACCGAGGAGCTGGAAAATCTGAAAGAGTTAATGAACCCTACAGGATGGAAGATCTTGCTGATGATATAAAAGAGTTGCTAGATTACCTTGACATTAAAAGAACGCATGTTTTAGGAACGTCTATGGGAGGTATGATTGCTCAGCAGTTTACTCTACAACACTCGGAATATGTCGACAAGTTAATTCTGGTAAATACTGTAAGTGGAGCTCCAGATAATGTGGGTTTAGAGTTATTGAAAAAAAATAGGTTAGACCAATTAGAACTTATTCAGAAAGACCCAGAAAAAGCTTTTTGGGATAATGCTCATATTTGGTTTTATCATAAATATCGTAAAGAATTAAAAGCAAATCCTAAGAAAAAATTATTTGGAATCTGGTCTGCTGAAGATGAGATAAGAGAGAGTACAATACTTATGCCTACTCCCCGTGATATTGAACTCCAAATAGAAGCTTTAAAGGGATTTAATACTTTAGAGAAATTAAATGAAATTAGAAGTCCTACATTATTATTAGCTGCTTCACATGATAGAGTCTGTTCAAAAAGCAATGCAGAAGAGATGCATAGAAGAATTCCTAACAGTGTTCTTAAAATCATTGAAAAAGCAGGTCATGAATCTCCTAAAACCCGGAGTCTTGAAGTAAATAAATTTATTATAGACTTTTTAAGTAACGAATAAATATTAGCTAATCTTAGCTACTCATATTTTGATTTAATCCAGGTACATTATACTGCTTTAATTGAATTTTTTTGAAACCCATTAAGAATGGGACTAAAGCTACAGAACTTATAAGAAAACCCAGAAAATACGGGGCAAAAAAGTCAAGCATAATGGTCCCTAGTAAAGGCCCGATAATTTGAGCAAAACTATCTAAACCTGAAGAAAAACCATTTATTTTTCCTTGCTCCATGGGAGATACTGATTGACTTATCTTACTATTCAATGGCCCGCGAGTTAATGATGCAGCAAAGCTAATTATCATTATCAAAATAAAAAACATTACCAAATTTATAGAAAAACCCAAAAGGAAAAATGAAATGAGAAACATTCCTAAACCAAGTATTATAGCATTATTTTCTCCAAGTTTCATTATCGTTGGTTTAAATAGAGTAAATCGGACAATAGCTCGAAAAATTCCAGATATCATTAACAATATTCCGATCTCAAATGCTTTTATTCCAAAAACTATTTGTGCAAAAAATGAAAGTGAAGCCATAGCAATCATGAATGATGCTGTATGAAAACCCCATAATATTAAATACCATATTGCTCCTTTATTTTTTGTTATGTTAATAACAATTTCTTTCTTTAATTGATGGTTTAATTCACGCGTTTCCTTAGGCCAAGTTTCATTTAAAATTGAAATTGTTATAATCATAGTGATTAAAGAAAGTACTGCCGCAAACAATCCTGGCAATAACAATCCACCAATACTAAATAACATTCCTCCTAATCCAGGGCCAATAAGAGAAGCCAATACATGCGCCACTCCAATATTTGCCATTTGAATACTTCTGTCTTTTGGAGGAACCACATCACCTATTACTGCTTTAGCAATTGGAAAATTTCCACCAAAGATCCCATCAATAACTCTTGAGACTATTAACAGCCATATTGAACCTGAAAATGCAAGCAAAATAAATCCCAAGAAAGTACCCGCTTGTGAGATTAAAAGTAATGGTCTTCTTCCATATTTATCACTAAGTTTTCCTAAGATTGGCCCAAAAATAAATGAGAACATCGCATTTACAGAAAGAATTATACCCATTATAAAAATTGGAATGGAAAAACTTTCTGCTATAAATGGTCCCATAGGGAGTATCATAGAAAATCCAATTATATCAATAAAAACAGCAATCCATAAAGGAGATAACTTGGGATATTTAAAGATGGTTGTTCTCATTTGTATTCTTATCCGTAGAGAAATTAGAAATATTTCCTAAATTGAAAAGTCAAATTAATTATAAACTTAAAAAGTTTGGATTTTATTCTATAAATAATTAAATTGGGTATTATGTTATGATCTATAAGTAATTTTTTATATCCGATATTCAGATATATTATTATGGAAGCTGATAAACAAAAAAAAGGAAAGAATTCAAGTTTTGAAGAAAAACTTGAAAAGACAGTAGAACTTCCCGCTTTAGATTTTTTCAAAATTAATTTTATTAGCTTTTTAGTACCCCTTTATGTATGCTTGGGGTTTTTCTTATTATTTGAGTATGGCTTTATTAATCTTTTTTCAATACGTCCACTTATTCATTTAATTATGTTACCCATTGTTTTTTTGATCCTTTATTATATATATCTTATAGTTTTAATTGAATTTACTGCTATATGGGCAAGGAAATGGAATATAAAATCTCCACCCAAGCAAGGGGTATTTAGACGTGTACTTGATGACGTACATAGTGAAGAAGGGAAAATGATGAAATATTACCATAAAAGAGGGTTTATAATAAAATATCCAATGTGGTTAACTTCAAAGTCTCCATTTCCATGGTTAATTAACCGAACTCTTAGAAAAATTAGTCATAATAAAATTGGGAAAAATGTAATTTATAATGACTCTTACGTAGGTTTAGAATTCACTGAAATTGGAGACAATACTTTCTTTTATCCTACAACAGGTCTTTCTAGCCATGCGGTAAATACTATATTCGGTAAGATTACAATGCTTGAAATTAAAATAGGTGAAAATAATACATTCTATCCAGGAACAATAATGGGTTGCGGAGCCTTGACTACAAATGATAATGTTATCTATCCAAATACTGTTTTACATAAGAATTGGAGAGGAAAGCCGGGAAAGCTCTATTATCAAGGTAGTCCGGGGAGACCGATTGAAGTGACTAGAGTTGATCAATAGAAAATATATGAATGGTGCTTTTTACTAGTAAAAATCGATTTTAGTCATTAATGTAAAATTTAAATAGAATAAAAATGATGAAGGAATTAAATGCATAGATTTAGCAATAGAATTAGATCCTAATAACATTAAATATTTAAAATTGGATTTAGTACTTTAAAAAAGATATGGGGATCTGATAATGAATAATTTAAACTGGCAGGTTAGTGATAGAAAGCCTTGGTTTCAGTATTATCAAGAAGGAGTTCCAAAAAATCCCGAATTTCCAGTGATTAGCTTAGGAGAGTGGTTTGACCAGAAAACGGAGGAAAACGCAAAGAATAAAGCAATATGGTTTTCTAAAACTTTTTTGACGTATCGTATGTTTAGAAAATACACCGACTCTCTAGCAACCTCTTTATCAAGGCAAGGGATAAAAAAAAGTGATGTTGTGGCGATTTTACTTCCTAATAGTTTTCAATTTTCAATAGCTTATTTTGCTATAGTTAAGCTAGGTGGAATAGTCGTTCCTATAAACCCTACATATAAACCATTAGAAATTTTAAACGTCCTGAAGCTAGTTAAAGCAAAGGCATTAATTTGTATGGACGCCATGTATGGATTAATTAAACCAATTCAAGATCAATATAAATTTGATTTTATTATATCTACTTGTATAGTAGATCTAGCAGCTATTCCTCCTGCTATTAAAGAACAACTAATTGCCGATGGAACAATCCCTACGGGAGATGTACCAGGCGCTATAAATTTTCTTGATGTATGTCAAAAAAAAGGTGAGGTTGATATACCCGAGGTTGAAATTGACCCTATCAATGATACTGCTGTTTACTTAATGACAGGAGGAACTACAGGTGTTCCTAAACCCGCAATTATAACACATTTTAATTGTATTACTAATGCAAAACAAAATGTGATGTGGATGCCAGATGCTCAGCACCCAATGGCATGTATTGGAATCTTACCTATGTTTCATGCTTTTGGTATGACGATTGTTCAAAATGTTGTTATTGAGGGAGGAGATTATAATATTCTTTTTCCTAGACCACCCGAATCTTTAAAAGATGTTGTAGATACTATATTAGAAGTAGGGCCTGAAAAGGGAGTAATTTTACCGGGAGTAGAAAACCTTTTTATAGGCTTAACTCGTTATTTAAAGACCAATCCTAATCCTAAACTTAAAAATATGTTTCGTTTATGTGTTAATGGTGCTGGACCTCTTCATAAGCCAGTTAAAGATGCTTTTGAAAAGATTACTGGAGGGAGACTTGTTGAAGCATATGGGCTAACAGAATGTACAACTGCTGTGAGTGCTGGGCCTTTTGATGGTACTGATACCCCTGGAACAATTGGATTACCCTACCCTGGTGTCGATTGGGCTATTTTTGATGCAGAAGATTTTAAGAAAGGCCCTCTTATAGGATATGGAATCGAAAATACAGGTGAAATATGTGTTTGTGGCCCCCAAGTTATGAAAGGATATTTAAATAACCCTAAAGCTACAGCTGAAACCCTTCGGGAGTGGGATAACCGAATTTGGTGCTTAACGGGAGACATTGGTTATATGGATGAAAAAGGTCAAATTATTATTCGTGATAGAAAAAAACAGATGATAAAGTACAAAGGATATTCAGTCTTTCCAAAAGAAGTTGAGGAACTAATAGGAGGACATCCTGATGTTCTAGAAGTCGCTGTTGCTGGTCTGCCAGATCCAGAAACTGGTGAAATGGTAAAAGCATGGATTCAATTAAAAGATGAGTCCAAAGGACATGTCACATCTGAAGATTTGATTCGTTGGTGTAAAGAAAACATAACTCATTATAAATGTCCAAAATATGTCCAAATAATTGAAGAAATCCCTAAAAGTATGGTGGGCAAAGTACAAAGAAGAGTTTTACAAATTAACGATCCGATTTGGAAGACCACGAAAGACAATAATTAATAATTCATCTCTTTGGGTATTTTCCATGTTTTTGTAAGAATTCTCTATATGAATTAATTTTATCTAAAACAGTTCCCGTTAATTCTAAACTTTCAAATACAGGGACATTACGATTCAATAGTTTCAGTTTAAATTTATATCGGCTTTTATATTCTTCAAAACCTTCATTGATTTTTAACATAACACAATACATTGGCTTTGTACAAACTCTTTTTGCTTTTGAAATATATCTGATGAACTCTTTGTTCAAATCCATGTCTTTATACCCCATTTCTTCTAATATCTCTTGAAAGCCCCCAAATCTTTCAGGGTCTTTGATAAAGACAATTGCAGAGATATTTGGGTCTTTATCTAAAGCTAGAATAGTACGGTAATAGATATTAGGTTGTATTCCCGCTCCACCAAGATCAAGCGGGTTAGTAACATTTGTATTTACATCTGGCAGAAATCTTTTCATTTTATTAATAGTCTTCACTGTTAAATTAGGTATTTTTAAATTATATTTCTCAAGGAGGTCTATAGCTTCTATAGTAGAGCCTCCACCAATTCCTATTACTCCTATATTTCGTGTTTCAGGCAAATGTGTCAAGTTAAAAGCTGAAGCTAAAGCAGCAAGTTCATTTGAGTTATTGACCATGCAACTACCCGTTTGTATACCTACTGCTTTCCAAATTTCGTTATTTCCAGCAAGACCCCCAGTATGAGATAAAATAGCTTTTTTAGTTGCTTCACCATATCCTGATCTCCACAAGATCACTGGTTTTCTATTTAAATTACA
This sequence comes from Promethearchaeota archaeon, assembly GCA_048941285.1. Lineage (GTDB taxonomy): Archaea > Asgardarchaeota > Lokiarchaeia > Sigyniarchaeales > SOKP01 > Loki-b32. Next base: position 135,353 of record JBHLNS010000004.1, on the reverse strand, counting down.
TTTTAGTGCCTTTTCAAGAAATTTCCTCCCCTGAGAAATAGATCTTAAATTTTCAATATATAAACCAATAATTTTTGTATGTTCATCATTATGAAAGTATTCTAAAAATTCCGCAGGAGATAAATCTAATGAATTCCCAACCGATATAAATTTTGAAATATGAAGCCCATAAGAAACAGCTAATTGAGATAAGTTTTGAGCAATCCCACCAGATTGAAAAACTCCACTAAAATTTCCTGCCTTTTTAGACTGTTCATATGCAAAATATAATCCCCCTCTTGGATTATAGACACCTATACAATTCGGACCAATAATTCTAATATTATACTTTTGTGCAATATTTAATAGTTGTTTTTCTAGATTTTCATGCCCTACTTCACGAAAACCTGAAGCAAAAACGGTTACAAAAGGTACTCGTTGTTGCCCAATTTCTTCCATTAATCTAGGGCATAGTTTAGCTGGAACCGCTAAAATTACATAATCTATTGGTTCTGAAATCTCAAGTATAGAACTATAAATTCGATATCCGTATAGCATCTTACCATTTAGCCGGGGATTAAATAAATATATTGGCCCTTTAAATCGATTTTTCATACATCTAAGAAAAAATCCTCCACCTGCAGGATCACTACTTACACCAATTATTCCAATTGACCTGGGAAAAAATAATTTGCTATAATCATTTTTCTGAGATTGTTTAATTGTCGACATAACAAAATATGTTAAAAAGAGATGTTTTTGTTAGGTAAAGAAATAAAACTCAACTAAAATATTTTATTAAGAAATAGAAAAGTAAAATCTAGCTCCTATTCAATATTCGTTTAACTAGCTGAATATCATCTGATATAATACCATCTACTCCTATTTCTAATACTTCTTTTATTTCCGATTCTTCATTTACAGTCCATACATTGACTAACATATCATTTTGATGAATCGATTTAACAAATTCTCTATCAATCAACCCGAAGTATGGATGAATTGCATAAAAATTAGAATCAATAGCTTTTTGAGAGTACTTCATTAGTTTATGAGAAGAATCCATCTCAGGTGGGATAAGCAATGCTAGTTTTAAGTTTGAATTTAGTTTCTGTAGTTCCAATAATTCTTTAAATATGAAAGAACTAATTATTGAATTTTTAATGAGATTTTCTTGTTCTAGAATTTTTACAAGATTTTCACTGAAATTGGTCGCTTTTATTTCACATTGTAAACCAATATTTCCTTTAGCTATCTTAATTAACTCTTTTAACGTTGGAATATTTTCGCCTTCTCCTATATTAATCAACTTTAATTCATTTAATTCCATTTCTTTGATATAGTTTTCTTGTCCATTTATGTCTGTAATATAAGCATCATGAATAATTACAATTTCACCATCCTTAGATTGGTGGACGTCAAATTCGATATAATCTGCTCTTAATTCTATTGCCTTTTGAAAAGCTTTTAACGTATTTGGAGGAGCAAGATTACTCGCTCCTCTATGTGCGATAATTAAAACATCCTCATTCATATCTTTATTATTCACGATTTTTCCCTTTTTTATTATGATATAATATAGTTTTATAATATTTTAGTGATTTTTTAAGTGTTCTTTATATTAAAAAAAGAGAATTTAATTATTTTAGTTTTTAAAGTCTATAAGATAAATCAAATTAATTTCAATTTATCTTATATTTATTTAATTAAATGGTCTTTTTATCAAATCTGGATTATAATTTCTCATTAAATCGCGGTTTGTACACCTTAATTCGATTTTGATTTCTATATATTTTTTAATATTGAATTAATAATTTGAACAACAGTTTTATATATGTGAAATGCGAACAGATAATACAAATAAAAAGTTAAATTTATAAAGGTTATACTTTTTTAATATTTCTGATAACTAAAAAATACGCTAAAAATAACCTAATATACCGATAAGTTTAAATATTTAAAAGAAAAAATCTGAGTTGAGTGCAATACGGTTCTGTGATGAATGCGGGAACATGCTTGTTCCTAAAGATGGGAAGCTTTACTGTAAAGCATGTGATCAGGAATTCGACCTGGATAAATCAAAAACAGAGGATTATAAAATAATTAAAACGATCAGACATGATGAGAAAGAAAGCGCTCCTATCGTAGTAAAGGATGGTTATAGGGGAGAGAGGATTTCTGGAGAAGATCGTAAAGCATATGAAGACCTCTTTGAAATTTCTGAAGGAGATGGCTATTAGGAAAGCTTCTTTAAATAAATAGGTTTAGATCACTTATTCTTCCTTGTTTTTACCTGATTAATAATTTTTTATACTTTGATAAATTATACTTTTAAATTGTATTAAGAGTAATTATAATTAGAAAAATAATTTCAAAAAAGCAAAAAAGTAATACTTAAAATGGAGATTAATATGACTGAAGAAAAAAAAGACCGATTACGGGGTTTCGCAGGAATTGTATCTAAACAAGTCGAACCATTAAATGATAATGAAAAATTTAAACATATTTTTAAAGATACTGAAGAAAAAGTTCTTTTAAATGCAAAAGATGGAAAATGGGCTGCGATGTTGATAATGAATAAGGGTAAAATCTATGTAGAAGGCATAAAGAATGAACCAAAGGAAAATATTAAAAAAAAGAATGCGGGATGGCAAGGATTATTACAGACAACAACTCCGATGTTTATGGAACTCCTCGGCAGTGAAAAAGTAACAATGGGGAAAGTGATTAGAAAAATATTATCAGGAAAAATAAAAATTAGGGGAATAAAACATGTTTTAGTTTTACTAAAATTGTTTGATTTATAATTCAAGCTCAAAAGTATTTGCTAATAATATCATTCTTTCTTTTAATTTATCGTTATTGTCTTCATCTTGTAATGAATTAAGAATTACATTTTTATCTTTTTCTTCAATGCGATCTTGAAATAGTTCAAGGAATTCTCTTAAAAAAATAACTTTTTTATTTGGATATTCTTGAACCTTATTAAAATAATCTTCAATAATGTAATCGATTGAAGTTTTCTCTCTATTTCCATTAGAAATGATTTGTGTATCACCACCTAAGAGTTCTTGTATTAAAGAGTTATGATTTAGAATATCTCTGGTGATTTCTTTTAGCATATCATTTCTAGATAGAATCTTTAGACTTGAGAGATATTCCTTCATTTCTGAATTCTTATTTTCAATATCTTTAATGATCTCAAGTATTTTATCTTTATTTCCACTTCCCATATTATATTAAAGGCTAATCTAAATTATAAAATTTTATTTGTTTCACCATTTTTTAAAAATTATATAAAGTGTCTTCTAAATTTTTAAATTTTGCTGAGAATAATAGTAAAATAATAAATGTTCGAGATTGATAAAGATAAACTAAAGAAATTCCAAGAAATTATTAAATACGAGTTTAGAAAAGAAGATCTCTTAATTCAAGCTCTAACTACTCCACAATTAGCAAATGTCACTGGAAAGCTTAGTTATGATTTTTTAGAAACATTAGGAGATGCTGTGATTAAAATAATCTTTATATTAAAACTATACCATATGGATGTAAAAAATTCTGGTGAAATTACAAGGATCAAGGCAAGTTTGGAGAGTGATAAAGCTCTTAAAAGTGTAGCAAAAAAAATGAATTTAGAGGATTTTATATTTAAAACAGAAAATCAAAGAATAAAGGGGACAAGAATTCTTGCTGATATTTTTGAAGCATTGTGTGGTGCCTTATTTCTTGATTCAGACTATAATTTAACTTTGGTTGAACAAATATTAATAGCCCCTTTTTTTGAAGATTTTAACATTTTAATTGAAAATTCATTTATTTCTAGCAAAAATGAATTGTTAGAATTTTTGCAAGATAAATTTAAAACAAATATTCATATTGAACTTGAATATGAAAAAGGTGGATTTGAGCATGATCCAATCTGGGTTGCGAAGAACCCGAAGATTTTCGATAACTCTAAACAAAAGGAATTAATAAGAATTCCAAAGAAGCTAAAATCCGGTAAATTTAAAACAAAGAAAGATGCTGAAAAGAATTTATTCAGTTTAATTTTGAATTATTTGAAAAAGAATGAAGTTTAAAGATTTATTAGCTTATTTCACTCTATAAATGAAACCTTGAATTCTTAAATAATCCTCTCTTATTAAAAATTAAGAATTTAAGGTATGAATAATGAATCCAATGGAAAAAAGAAAATTAGCCGGTTATATTTTTATTTTAATTGCTATTGGATTTTTCGCAGGTTCTATGGTACTATCATTTTTTATTTATCGTATGTTGACTCTACAAATAGGAATCCCATCTGACATACCTGCAAAATTTTCTAGGCCAATATTATTCGTTGGTTTAATACTCGCTCTTATTAATTTATGTATTGGGCTTTTTCTCATAATAAAATATCGGTAAGAGTAAAAAAAATTCATAAGTTGAATATTCTTATGATACAATAAGGAAAATTAGTTCTTCGAGTAAATTAGAACCTTAATTTTTAAAAGAGATTCAAAATTTTCATATCTGTACTAGTTTAGTAATCTGAAAAAGTTTATTTTTCCATTATTATATTATAAAGTTAAAAAATGAATTAGTATGAAAAAGTAGATTTTTCTGTAAATAGAAAAAGTAAGAGTAGAGAGAATTTAAGATGTCTAAATCACCAATAATAAAAAAAACACCCTTAATGGAGCAATTTGAAGAAGAAACGGGAAAATTAGCTATTTGGAAAGGTGAACTTTCTAAAAATTTTAAAAAGTGGAAAAAAAGGAGGAAAGAAGAAGAAGCTAAACATATGAAAGAAGAAATTCTTTCTCAATCTCGTATTGAAAAAAAAAAAATTAAAAAGGATGTCAAGGAGGATAAAGTGGCTGGAAAGGACTATGATCATTTGATTGTGGTGGAAAATCTCCATAAAACATACCTTTTAGGAACAACAGCCGTTGCAGCATTACGAGGTGTTGATTTAACGATAGATAATGGAGATTTTATTGATATAATGGGGCCATCAGGCTCAGGAAAAACAACACTCTTAAACTTGATCGGTGGATTAGACACCCCCACTCGAGGAAAGATATTCTTAGAGGGCCGTAATATTTCAATGCTTTCAGATAATGATTTAGCAGAGATAAGACGTGAAAGAATTGGATTTGTTTTTCAATTTTACAACCTTCTTCCTCAGATGACTGCTATGGAAAACGTAATGGTTCCTTTACATTTTTCAGGAAAATTAAGCCGTCGAGGTAAAAGAAAAAAAGCGATGGATTTGTTGCGATTAGTAGGTTTAGACGAAAGGGCACATCATACACCTTCTGAATTGAGTGGAGGTGAACAACAAAGGGTTGCTATAGCAAGGGCTTTTGCTAATGACCCAGCAATTTGCGTTCTTGATGAACCTACAGGTGATTTAGATTCTAAAACGGGCGTCATGGTTTTAAATCTTCTTAGAGATTTAAATAAACGTGGGGCAACTTTTATTGCTGTAAGTCATGATGCCGCAGTTTCAGAATTCGCAACCAGAGTTTTTCATATGAGAGATGGAAAACTTACACATGAAGGTAAAATTGGTGGCTTAAAAGAAACTGAGATTATGCAGCTTAAAAGGAGGCAGGAGACTGACATTAATAAAGAAAAATGTAAGAGTAAGATTTTTCAATATCTTTATTCAAATCAAGGTAAAAAAGAAATTCCAATAAGTGATATTAAAAATAATATTCCAAATTCTATAATTATGAATTTACCAGAACATTTTAATGATATTCTTCAAGAACTAATTGAGGAAAACAACTCTTTTGGCCAAATTGAGGGAGAATTATTAATTTTAAATTAAATTGCTCGAGTTAAAATAAAAACTAAAATTATCTTAGTCGTATGACACACATTAAGCTAGTTTTTAAATATGCGTTTCAAGATTTAAAAAAACAAAAGATTAGAACACTGCTGGCTATAATAGGAATGCTTATTTCTATTGGTCTTCTTTCTGTAGTTTTATTTTTATCAGATTCAATTGCAGTGGGTTATGTAGACTATTTATCTATAGATTCAGGAAATCAAGATGCTGTTATCTCTGTAAGGCATTATAATGGAGAACCTAGTAATAGATCTTCTTACTATGATTATGAACCAATAATTAAAACTATTCAAGAAGCATCTGATGTAGTAAATAATTTCATTCCAAGAATGGAAATACGAGGCTATGTTAATAATTTTTTAACAGATGAGGAGGAGTGGGCTACGATCTCGGGAATTAATTTTACTTTAGAGAATACCATTAATTTTGGATTATTTAAAGACCCAATTGATGGGGGATTATTAGAATTAGATGAATTATCTTTAGATCAATGCGTAATCTACCATGGATTTAATAAGATTATTAAATATTCTGAGAATGACACTATTGAAATTAGAATGAGATTAACTCATGGAGATAATACCTTATATCGTACAAAAAATTTTACTATTTCAAAAATTTTTGATTTTAATTTAAAATGGCCTGAAAGTTATCGTAATAGGAACCTGATAGTAGTCGACATTGAAACCATCTATCAATATTTTGGAGTCGAGGAATTTCAAGGAAAATGTGATGATTTAATCTTAACATTCAAAGATAGTAGTAAGCTATATGATATCAGAAATTTTGAAACATCTAAAATATTAGTGAAGAATTTTGTCACAGATATACAAGTGGCAATTGGTATTAATGAGTATACTATAGATTTACCCAAGTTGCGGATTTTAGGCTATGCTGAAATATTAAGCATATTTATAGTCATAGTATTTGTATTTGTATCAATTGTGGCAATGATGATTTCTGGAGTTTTAATTAATGGGATTTTAAAAACCTCTGTAGAAGAACGAATCAGAGAATTTGGAATATTTCGCACTTTAGGGGCGAATAAAAGATATAACTTAGCTATCGTATTAATGCAAGGTTTTCTATTATGTAATTTTGGAGCTATTTCAGGTATTATAACAGCATTCTTACTCTCTTATTATGTAATAATTCCTTTTGCTAATACTGTTGTATCACAGAGCATGTTGGGATTTGGAACAATACCTTTCTCTTTTACGTGGAGTTCTATAATTATATCATATATCATGGGTATTAGTGTAGGTATGATCGTTAGTATCGCTCCAGCTTATAAAGTGATGCGTCTTCAACTAATTGAATCAATTCATCCCTATCGTCATGAAGATACATTATATCATTTACAAAAAAAAGCTACCGTTAACTATAAATTGATACTAATTGGTTTAATATTAGCTTTTAATGGCGGTTTTGTTTTTTACGTAATTCCTAGAATTATGGTTTCAAGTGATTTGACTCTATTTGCAGGGACCTTAATTGCAATCCTATTAATATTTAATATTGGTTTAACCCTCGCCGGATTAGGATTGATCCCTATTATAATAAGGTTAATCATTGAAGCATTTAGACCAATTTCTAGAAGATTATATAATGTGATAAAGATTTTTGTTTTTCGTTATCAGCGTAGAAATTCAAGTACGATTATTATTTTTGCATTATCCTTCTCATTTGTGATTTTCACTTCTTCTCTTATTAATACATTGTCAGCACAATCAACAGCTATGACAAAATTAGCATATGGATCAGATTTACTTATGGAGACTACTGGATGGGAAGAACCTGAAGATTCGGGAGGAGGTGGTATTTTTGGTGGTGGAATGGTTTCTAATGAAATTTTAAAAAGCAGTCTCTTTGATAAGGGAAAATTACAGACTGCAGATTCATCAATAAATCCAAATAGAATTCTCACTATTGAATTTGAAGAAGAGCTAATGGCAATAGACGGTATTGAAAAAGTTAGCTCTGTTTTAGCAAAGCCTTATCAATTAACCCAAATTTATGCAGAAGAAAACAAAGAATTTAATGCTGAAATTGGTGATTATGCTGGATTATCCACAAAAGAGATAACTTTAATTGGAATTGACGAAGAGTATCCATTCACAGTGAGAAGTGAGTATATTGAAATGACTTCAGGAAGTAAAGATTCGTCTTTTAATGAGCTATTTTACAATGATCAAATCCACACTTGTATTATTTCTGAATCAATTGCCCTAGATATGAATTTGTTAATGGGAGATAATGTACGTTTAGTTATATATAGAGGAGATGAAAAGGAAGTTTATCCTTTTCTAATTGTTGGAATTGCAAAAAGCATGCCTGGGTTTTCTCAAGAATTTTCTGGTTCTACTATGATGGCACAGAGAGGAGGTGTGTTAATTTCTCAAGATACTTATATTGAAATTATGGATATACCACCAATTCCTTATTTAGACAGAGTTTTTATTAAACTCCGAGGAGATAAAGTATCAAAATCTCTGATCATTGAAGGAATGATAAATGAAAATTATCAATCTGAATATAATTATGATATAACCAATCTTGCCAGAAGCGTAGCCCAACAACAGTCAGCTTTTTTTGTATTAGATACATTATTTACATTAATAGCTCTTACTACTGTATTTATTTGTGTTTTTGGGTTATTATCTTCATCATATTCAACCATAATAGAGAGAAAGAAAGAGATTGGTATTGTAAGAACATTAGGTCTTAAAGGGAGAGAAATTAATAGATTATTTATATTAGAATCCTTGATCATTATGATTAGCAGTGGAACTATAGGGATTATAGTGGGTTGGCTTACAAGTTGGTTGGTTACAAGCCAAATGATGGGTACGTTATTGGGAATGCCCAATGTTCTCTATGTGCCTTGGAATAATATAATTTTAATTTATGCTTTGTCGATTTTAATGATTTTCTTTGGAATGAAAATATTGCTAAGAAAAGCGAGAAAACAAAAGATTGTTGAAATTTATAGAGAAACAGTTTAGCAAAGGGAAAAGGAATTGAAAAAAAATAAATTGATTATCATTTGCATTTTACTTTCAACGGTTTTTATTACCCCTTTAAATTTAGTTTTAGAAACAACTATTAAACATAAAAATATAAAAGAGGACTTAGTACTAGGGTCGGAATATAATAATTTAAATCTCTCTGATGTTGCAGGCTCAGATCTTTATGCTGAAAAGATTAATGCATTTGTTGCGGGGAATAAATCAATAATTAAGCAATCTCTCTTTACAAACGATACAAATATTCTTTCTCAATTTGATTCAAATGATCCTGCCTTTTATAAAAGTAATTTATTAATAAGTGCGTCAAATGGAATAAATCCTGAGATATTTCCAAGAATTTTAACTGAGAGTAACATTCCCTCCCAATTTCTTGTAGGATTTAACAATTTTGTTGGATTTCTTTTTTATGATGATGTCTTGAATCCTGAAGATGCTGAAATGAGAGCAGAAAGAGCTTTAGAAATAATCAGAAGAAAATTCAAGATTGATCTAATAATGATTAATGTATCAGAACCCAACTTTTTTCCTTTTATTGGATTATGTCCAAATTGGGTGTGTTTTTTTGATGAGCTTATGAATAATTTTCCAATGGATGGATATTGGAGTGCTTTAGATATAAACCGCTTAACTAGCCAAGATTATATTCAAAATAACTATATTTCTTCATCTATTATGATCCTTAATTCTTTAGACTTTTTTGAAGGAGAATATGATATCTCAATGGATCAGGTAAACTTTAATTTAGATGCTCTAGACTTATCTTTCTTAGAAAATTTAGAGATTAAGAACCTAATTAATCAGTTTGACATTATCTTAGAAAATTTTGGAGAATTATTTAATGCTACAGTTTCTGAAGATGAATTAGAACAATTTGTAGATATCCTAAGTTCATTTACACTTTCAAATAATTCACATTACACAACTATTTCAATTCAATATGAAGGCTTGGATGAAGGAATACAAAAAGTTGGGAAAAATCAATATGAATTCAATTTATGGGATGCCTTAGGTTACAACGGAGCCCCGTTATCACCTAGTGAAAAAATCTATATCGCATTAATCGGTGCTTTTATGAGTGATATTGAAATAAATATATTATGTACAGAAATTATTGATGTAACTCCAAAGAATTTTAAATTTAGCGATTATCTTCTAGAACAACTAGGACTCCTTTTTTATCTTGCAGGGATTGATTTTGATACTCAAGATCTTAAAGATTATTCATTTGATTTTTTTTGGGTTGATGAGGAGGGTATTAAGCGTTCATATGTTAAACCAGTTAATTTAAAAGACTCTAGTGATATAATAAATTTCTTACAATTAGGTGGTTTCCAAGGGATATCTTTTATTCCAACTGGAATTGTGAATCCAATAGTAGATTTATCAGTAACCTATACAATTTCTAATTCTGAACCTAATTTATTACTCAAAAAGGAAATTGTTGGAGGAAATGCAACTTATGGTGCATTTCATAATTTTTCTTATTATATAACAGCAGAAAATGTAGGTAATGATACTATATGGGGGGTTCCTACTCAAATTCCAATTGAACTTAATGATTTTTTCCTTCTTCTTACATTTGGAAATCAACCACTAGCAGATCAATTTCAAGATGTTATATGGGATGTAGTTCGTGTAGAATATCCTAATCAATATGATTCTATAGAAGATTTTTTTAATTTCAATGAAGATCCAAGAATATTTTATTTTGATTCTTTTGGTATCGGAATTTTTGACACGTTTTATCCAGATTTCCTTAATTTAACAAATTTATCACCCTATAATGAAGATATGGCCCATGTTATTGATATTATTATTACAGGTTATCCTCAATTAATTACAGCCTTAAATGCTTTAGGATTTACTCCAAATGAACTAAAAGATATTTTTACAAATACTTATAGCATATGGAATGATAATAATTGGAAATTAGAACCTGGAAAATTAATATCGTATAGAATCAATAATTATTCAATTGCTAATTTAGATTCCTTTACTCCTTTTTACCGTGACAATTTCACAATCCAATCTGCACCTACAACTCCTGAAATTATTTCTGGAATACCTCTCAGTGGTACTAACGCGGATATGGCTCTGTCAACTGATGATGAAAGTTGGATAATTGGTTCTGTAGAAAAATTCTTTGAACAAAGAGTTGACATAGATTTTATCTTTAAAAATACAACAGATATTGATTTTGAAAATAATAAATTAGAAAGAGTTTCTTTTATTGTAGATATAAATGCATCTATAGACTTAGAAGCATTTAATTTTGAAATTTTCGATTTTAATATTGAAGAATTTAAAGATATGACTCCTTATTTAGAAACTAATATAAATAATACATGGACATTCTCAATTATTCATCAAAATAATAGTTTAGACTGGCTATTTTATCCATTAGATCAACAAAACTTTACAATCCTTTTTAAAATAACTGTGTCTCGAACAGTAAAATTTAATATCTCTATCAATGATTTAGATATTGAATTTTCGGTAAGAGATATTAATTTTAATGATGATTCTGGATCAAAGGTAATATATGGGTCTTCATCAGGTTATATACAATTTGAAAGAACCTCTAACTCAATACCTTTATGTACTTATGGAGGAGCATCAATTGTTGCTAATTCCTATTTAAGTGATTACAGCACCAAACCAGGTGAATTAAATACCTATTTCATTAAATTTAAGAATATCGGATCAGAAATTGCCAAGAATATAACAATTTCAGTATTAATCCCCGGTATTGTAGATCTAATTAACAATTTCACTATTAATAATAATAATCTATCATATTATTTGGCAAAATTAGCTCCTTCAGAAGAAAAAACAATTAATTTTACATTTTATATCCCGAATTCAATATCTTTAAGTGAAATTTCAATAGTTTATCATAATCCAAAAAATGTTGAAGGAGGAAATTCTTCTAAATTAATCAGTTTCACTAACCAAGTTTTTATCTCAGCACCTGTTAATTACAAAGATAAATTTCCATTTGTTAGAATTATTAACATTAGTTATGCTAACTTGAATAACATTGCCCCGGCAATCGGAGAAGTCTTTAATCTTACCATAAATATTAAAAAAATTGACCCAGAAGGTATAAAGATACCAGATCTTTCCATAATGATGAATGATCAATTTGGAGATTTAAGAAGAATAGACACTTTTATACCTTATTTTGAAGACATAAATGATTCAATCTCCTTTAATATTACTTTGAGAAAGATCGGGTGGAAAGGATATTATTATCCTCCTATAAATTTCATTAAGAGTTTAGAAAGTAGAACTCTACAAATATCTAGTTCAACATTCAAAATCTTAGGAGAGATTGATTTTAAAATTACAAAATCTGTTAGTAAAAATCAAATTGAAATAGGAGATGAAATAATCGTATTCATAGAAGTAGAGAATACAGGAACAATTAGCATTGAGAATATAAAGGTTAATGATATGATTAGTTATTCTCAAGCTGATTTCTCTTTAATGAAAGGAAACTTAATTAAGTTAATAATTTCCTTAAAGCCAGGTGAAAAGGTAGTGTTTAATTATACAATTAAAGGTAGAAGACAAAATTTGGTAAGTTTAAAGCCAGCATGTATTAAATTTTACTATTTATATGAAAATGAAGCAACTTCAAATATAGTAATAGTAAAAATTATAACTCCAAGAGTTATACAATTTTTCTATTTAGCTTTACCAATATTATTAGGTTTACTAATTTTGAGTATCTATTTATGGCAAATTAAAAAATATAAAAAAAAGAGAAGAGCATATGAAAGATCTGAAATGCACATTTTTGAACTTAGCTCAAGGGAATCAATTTTCAAGATAGATAATACTTTAAGAGGAAAATTAAATATAATGTCGAAAAACTCTAAAGTTGGTATAACTGATGTAGAACAAAATAAAGAAATTAATGAAATAATGAAAGATAATGAATAGAGGTGTTTTAAATTGATGAAGAAACAGAAATATTCCATTATTTTATTGATTATTTTAATAATTTCATTTACTTGTATTTTTCATTATTTCCCCAATTCAAGTAGATTCACTTCTCAATTATCAAATAACTCACAAAAGGAGAAAAATCCTTTAAATTCAGGTTTATATAGTAAAAATATTATTGTCTCCTTTAAGAAACAATCATATAATAGTTCAGTCACATCTCGTTTTGAATATTATGGAGGAACTATTAATGAGGAATGGAATAATAAATTTATATCCACTTCAGGATTTGCAGGTATTATGCCTTTAGAATCGAATAAGACAGCTTTTCAAAATGATTTTCCGGATGCCACAATAGAAAATAATGAAATATTAGAAGCCCAAATGAATTATGCCTCAATTCAAGTTGGTGCTGTCAACTCAACATGGTTTTTAGATGGACTAAAAGGTAATACAGACTCTTCTGTCGCAGTATTGGATACTGGTATTAATCCTAATCATAATTTTTTTCCAGATGGATATAGTCCTTTAGATTTAAGTGGAGATATTGTAGGTTGGCAAAACTTTGTCGATTTTCAACCGATATCTGATGATAATGGGCATGGTACTTTAATATCTTCAATTATTACTGGAACAGGAATAGATCGATATGATTCAATTATCCCTTCAACAATTAAAATTAAAGGGAATTATTCTCATATCGAATTATTTGGAGAATACTCAGCCCCAGGAAATTTTAAGTTAAAGATTTTCTCTTTTAATGCGTCAAAAGTAGGTTCAAATATTCTAATTAATTCTTCCTGGGAATTAGAAACTCCCGGAATCGATAAATTTTGGTTTGAATTATATTATAATGAAACTTTAGTTCAAAATTCTTATAATGAAATTCCTGGTAGTTATTATATTATAAACCAAGCTCTCACCCAAGATAACCTAGGTGTTTATGATCTATATCTGAAATATCATAAATTAATTCAAAGCAAACCTAGTTTTTCTTTCGATACAAAAATTACTTATTTTCCTGAATACCCAATTGAAAACAGAAATTATTTTACAGGGATAGCCAATGCTACAAAAATTGTTGCTTATAAAATTTTAAATCAATCTGGAAGAGGATATACATCCGATTTAATATCAGCTTTAGCTAGTGTAATCGAAAATAGGGATATAGATCATATCATTAGTGTTTGCTTAAGTATTGGTACTTTAGGAGAAGATCTAATAACTGCAAATGCCGCCATAGATGATGTAATTGAGACTGGTGTTTTAGTAGTTATTGCGGCAGGTAATAACGGTATTGAATTTTCAAATTCCTTAAATAAATTAGCAGAAAATAAAAATGCCATAGTAGTAGGAGCTATAAATGATAAAGATCAAGTTACATCTTATAGTAGTATAGGTGAAAATGTGGAAAATATAATTAAACCAGATATTGTTGCTCCTGGTGGAAGTAAAATACCGGGGCACCGTTCGATAATTGGAGCTGGTGAAGAAATTGATAAAGCTACTGCATCCTATGGAACTTCAATTGCAACAGCAATAGTATCGGCAGCTATTAATATATTAATAGAAGCAAGATGGAATAATTGGAATCAATGGAATAATCTTGATTTAACAAAATATGTTAAATATGTTAAGGCAATTTTATTGATGACAGCTTCAGAAACCAATCTTCAAAGAGAAGATGATCCTTCTACATCTGTTGATGAAAGTGAATATTCTCCATCATTATCCATCTCTCCAATGACTGTTGGTTTAAAAGATATTCATGAAGGGTATGGAAGAATAAATCTTCAGGCTGCGATTGATGCTCTTATTAGAAATATGATGGTAAATAGTGTAGTTAGCGATCATTTAGTAAGTTCCGAAGTAAATCCTCTGGGTAAACATGTGTTTGCTCGCCAAATTGAACTAACTGAAGATGTTCAGTATTCATTTAGTTTATCAGTTGATACCCCAGAAGCAAATTTCGATTTTTTCTTATTTTCAAATGAAACTAATCAATATGGAGAACCAATTCTCCTACAGTCATCACGAAAATGGTATGGGGATTTTGATAATTTCTATTTTATTCCAAAAAATAATCAGACTAACTGTGTTATAATTGTGAAAGCAATTGAGGGAACTAGTGATTTTACCTTAAATATTTCAACAGTTAATAATCTTTTTAGGCCTGAATTGAGAATAGCTGAAATTAATTATTTTGAAGGGTCTAAAAATACAACTGTAATGAGTCTTCAAGAATATATGGGAGGCCAGCCACAGAAAAACTATACTATTGATAGTTATAGATTTTACATTGAATATTTTGATAATGATACTTCAAATGTCCCACCTCAAGAGGTTTATGTATCTATTTTAGAATTATCAAGAAATTATTCCTTAACTCAACTTTATGCTCTGGATAACATTTACACTGATGGGGCAATCTTTATGAGTGATTATATTCAGTTTCCCAGATCTGGAATATATCATTACTTTTTTGTTGCGAGTGACGGTTCTTTTACAACAAGATTTCCATATAGTAAACAATTCAATATTAAAATTGAATTCCCAACAGATAGTATTCGATTTCCTAATTATCATAATTTTAATGATGGAATTGGTAATTGGACATATACTGGCATTGGATGGGAAATAATGTCTCAAAATAATATTAATGATAATAGATCAAGAATATATAAAGATTCTTGGCATTCCATGTATTTTGGTACTTATCATAATAATCCGGATAATTATACATATCAACCTATTAGAGTAACTGAGGATCCGTATCCAAATGGCACATTAATCAGTCCTTTGTACAATTTAACAGATATCAACCAGATACATACTAAACCTTATGCAAAATTTGGATTTAGAGTAAGTTTGAACTCAGGGGATTTTATTTATTTACAAATCAATCTAAATTGGACAGGTTGGGTAACTTTAGAAACCTATACAAATATTGAACAGGAATGGTTTATGGAAGAAATAAATTTAACCCAATATATTGGAAATTTCGTGCAATTTCGATTCGATACTGCTCTTGATGAGGAATTTGATTCTGTAAATTATAAAGGGCTTATTTTGGATTATTTTGCAATAGTAAATTATACTAATGAGAATTACCCACTAATAAAATTTGATATAAATAATAATATCCCTTTCACTCAAGATTCTAAATACCAGAAGTATACTTTTTCTTTGGAATATTTTGATTTAGATAATAATTATCCTGAATTTGTATATCTAGAATTAGATAGTACTAATTATTCAATGTATAATATTTATGGAGATTGGAATGCTAGCTCAAATAATTTTATAGATTGGGGAATTTATTTTACCAGATCTGTATTATTAGAAGAAATTTCAAGTCAGTCATTCAGATTTCATGTTTCTGATGGTAAATATGTGAATTCAACCCCATTATATAATAAAAATAATTCTCTTTTTAAATTTATTAACCCAAATCCTCTATATTTTAATCTATTTAAAGATGGCAAAAATATTGGATATGAATTTTCAAATACACACCTAGATGACTATTATATATCAGGTAGCCCATCTCCAAAAGAAAATACTGCTTGGTTTAAAGCAGATAACACTTGGCATCCAATAACCCGTCTTAACCAACCATACCTATATGGAGGTAGAGGCCAGAGTTATGGTGGTTTTGAACAGGGATATGGAATTAATTGGGATAGTAATTTAATAACTCGTCCTTTACATCTCGGAAGTAAATATAAAGTCTATCTTGAATTTGATTATGAAATTTCTTTACAAAATGAATTTTATCAACCCGAAGAACAATTAGATAGGTGCATTATTTCAATATCAAAAGATTTTGGAGAAAAATGGATTATTCTTAAAGAATTTACATATGATAGTGAGGATCTCTCTGGAAGTAAAAGATTTGATATATCTCAGTATTCTGGAGAAGATATAATGGTGATGTTCACTTTACATTCAAATAATAATATAATTGGAATAGGATATGGATGGCTATTATCTAATATTTATCTAGGTTATGATAAATCTTCAGATTTTATTGCTCCAGAAATAAGAATAATGAATCCTGAACCTGAGATTAATCTTAAATCATTAGTCGTGATAAGAGCAAATATAACTGATAATATTGGATTAGATGAATCAAGAATTTATATATTTCTAAATAATATAAGTGTTGATCGAAGTAAACTCAATTTTAATAATAGTATAGGATTATTAGAATTTAATTGGAATACAGCCAATTATAATGATGGCCCATTTGAAATTAGAATAGTGGCTTATGATAAAGAAGGAAATAAAGCAGAGTCATTTATAAACGTATCAGTGAATAATGTAAGATGGTGGCTTCTATGGGGGCCATATATTATTTTAATCGGAGTTATAGGTGTTGTAATGATATCACTTTTTATCTTTGCTGAGAAGAAAGGAAAAATTTGGATTCAAAATATAAAAAATATTCGTGCTGAAAAAATTAGATTAAAAGATATTGATAAAGATCAAGTAATAAAACGAATAGAATTAATCGAACAAGAAGAAGAACTTCAAAAACCCTTAACCTTATACTGCAAATCATGTAGATCATGGTTTTACTCGAATAAATTTGATATAATGTGCCCTATTTGTGAGCATGACCAAATTTATGCTGCATATAACTGCTCGAACTGTGGAAGATGGTTTCTAAAAGACGCACCAGGAGAGAATTATTATTGTAAAAATAAAAAATGTAAAGGTGTTAGGTTAATCAGAAAGGAAAAAGAAGAAGTTGAGGCAATTTTAGCCGAAGAAGGTAAATTTCCGAGAGAGTTTAAAAGTAAAAAAAAGAAATTTAGCGTTCTAGATATATAAAAAAAATTAATAGAGTGTGATTATGGATTTAAGAAATTTCTTGTATAAACTGAGAAAGCGAATAAATCTACAAATTATCAAACATTCTTGGCTTGATCTCAAGAGAGATAAAGCTAAAGCTCTCTTTGGGGTATGTGGAATTGCAGTTTCATTATTTCTATTAACTACTATTGGAATGTTAAATGACACAGTAAATTACAATTATCTTTTATATGTTACATCATCAACAGGAAAATCAGATATTATGATTACACGAACTATTCAAACAGATTTGACTTATGATCCTTTCTTTGATGAGCAGATTATTAATAATGAATTAGAAGATGTTGAGGGGGTTCAAAAATTATTTCCTCGTATTATGATGTTGGTAGAGACTACTTCAGAAAATATAAACACTAGTGGCTCGCTACAATTATACGGCCTTAACTTTATTGAAGAGGCTACAAATGGAAATATGGGAGATCTGATAATTGTGGATGAACAAGGAGAAGAAACAAATGAGATATATGATGATGAGCCAAATAATGGGGAATGTGTTATATTATGGAATGTGGCACAAATCCTTAATGTAAGTAGAGGAGATAATATATATTTAAAATATCAAACGTATGAGTTAAACTTAACTGTAGTTGAAATTTGCATTCAAGATCTTAAGTTTATGCAATTTGAAAATTCATTAATTCTTGTTAATATACAACAAGCTCAGAGTTTCCTAAAACGAGATAGTTTAATAAATTTCATAGTAGGAACTATAAATAACCCTAGAGCTGTATATGACGCAAGTAATTTGGATTTAACAACCAGAAGACTTCGAAAAATTGGATCTAATATCCAAGAAAGATTAGATCTGAACGAGTTTACAGTAAGTCTACCAAAGTTGGAAGAACTTGAGGGTGGTCAGTTTCTTTTAATGACAGTGACAATAATGTTTTGGTTTATCACAATTCTTTCCACACTTATAACGGGTATTTTGATAAACAGCATTCTATCTACCTCTGTTGAAGAACGAGTTAGAGAATTTGGGGTTATTCGTGTAGTTGGAAGTAGAAAAGCTTATTGTATTAAAATGGTTTTATTTGAGGGATTGATGTTAGGTTTAATTGGGTCAATATTAGGAATGATCCTCGGGTTTACATTGATGAAACCGATTGCTCAGTCTATATTTCCTCTATATCAGTTTCAATTTGAATTCACTGAAGTAGAATGGGTTATTCAGCCTGATACGCTTATAATGACATTTTCAATAGGAACATTTGTATCATTGGCAATATCTTTATTACCCGCTTTAAAAACAGCAAAGTTAGATATTATTAAATCAATTACACCTTTTCAAACTAAGGAAGAAGGATGGGAAATAAAAAAGGAAGGAAGTATGAATGTCAAAAGTTTTCTTACAGGTATTGCGATAGCTACAATTGGAATGATTGTGTTTGTTTTAATGCCAAATATATTTGTTACTGGAGATTTTATGTTAACTTCAGCACTTTTTATTGGCTTATTAGCAGCTATTGTAATTGGATTGGTTTTTGCCTCAATAGGAGTGATTCCAATAATTCAAAAAGTCTTTCTAGGTATAATATCACCTGCTATTAGAAAATATAGCAATATTATAAGCATTTCGTTAAAACGATATAGAAGACGTAATACGAGCACTGTGATTATGTTTTCTATTAGTTTTTCTTTTATTTTTTTTATTACAAGTGTAACTAAAATGGAATCTGAAAATATGGATCTGAATTTAAGATTTCAATATGGATCAGATTTAGTTTTAATGAATCAAAATTTTTATACCCCAGAAAGTGCTTTAACACTTGATATGGTTAACGAATTAGAAAACTTACCAGGTATAGATAAGTTAGCTGTTTCACTTCATAATACGTTTGATCTTCAAGCAACTCTGGCAACACTTTTTGAAGTTAGTGAGGGGCAAGTAGGTTTTAGTAGTGATTCCACCGAACAAATGATGAACATATTTCAATTTTTTGGAGAGGAAGATGATTCAAAATTCAAAACAACAGCAGGAGACATGATGGATTTTGATGTTGTGGAGGCAGGATTTATAGGTATAAATAATGATTTTGTTGATTTAATTGATCAAAATTTGTTGATTTGGAAAAGCCAAGGTAGTAACACTGATTATTCATTTAATGAATTATTCACACATAATAATACATGCATAATTGCTAAATCGATTGCGGATTATGTAGGAATTAAAGAAGTAGGAGAATATATTCGTTTAACATTTTTTAGACCTGAAGATTATGATGATGGGCCATTAGCACCTGGGAATGTCACATTATTTCGGGTCGTTGGAATTTCGGGGGGGATTCCTGGATTTTACAACTTTCGAAGTAATGAAATGTCTGCTAATGGCGGAGGTGTTATGGTTTCTTTAGAGAATTACATGCGTTTGATGAAGGTTAAAAACCCTGGAGCCCCTAATATGATAATAGATAAAATATTTTTAAACCTTGTTGATAAAACTGAAGAAAACATTGAGGAGACTAAAGATGATATAAATACTATGTATCAAGACAAGGATATCATTATTGATGATGCAATTTCCAAGATTAATTTTTTTAAAGCGATGACTGAAAGACAGTCGTTTTTGATGGAATTGATTTTAACATTCACAATAATCATTAGCATTTTTGGCCTTATAAGCAGCATGTATGCAGTTATTTTAGAAAGAAAATTTGAGATTGGGATACTAAGATCGATGGGGATGAAAACTCGAAACGTTCGTAATATGTTTTTAATTGAAAGCATGATTACTCTACTTTCTGCGGGAGTTATGGGGACAATCATTGGTACTTATACTGGATATTTACTTGAATCTAATATGAGTTTAATGACGGAAATGCCTATTATTTTTTCAATCCCCATAGAAACTTTATTAAGAGTGTTTATATTATCAATTTCATTCGCATTTCTTGGAATTTATATAATTTTAGTGAAATATTTTTACAAGAAAAGCATTATGGATATCTTTAGGCAGACATTTTAAATCAAATATGCTCTAACTACCATTTAATGCACAATTCAGATACTAAAAATCATGTATTTTTTTTTAAATAAATTTCTTTACTAATCTATCAAATGCTAATGTATTAAAGTTATATATAATCAATCGATTAATTATAAATAGCAATTTTAAAAAAAATACATGAATTAAAAATTAAATAAGGTATTTTATAATGGAATCTGGAAAATTAACTAGTTTAGTAGCAGGAATAGTTACGATTATCGCTACTTATGTTTTTTCTTGGTATGGAATGGATATTCCACCAAATATACCACCAACATTTTATTCCAATGGTTTAGGTATAATAAATAATCTCCCAAACATGTTTACAAACGCTGACGCATATGGAATACTATTAGGGATACCAGGATTTGCCATTTATATAATTGCTGGTTTCTTAATCTTTTTCTTGGCCTCTGGAGTAATACAAATAGCAGGTATAAAAAACCGGACATTAGCAATTTTAGGTTCAATTATGCCGATTGGTATTGGGATAGCATTGTTATTTACAAGTAGTGATATACTCGATAGAATTTTATGGATAGAGAATGTTTTTGGCACAAATAACCTATTAGGAATATTTCCATTACAAATACTACCTAATGATCTAGTAGATATTGGAGGATATCTATTATTGGTCGGTGGTGGCCTAGGTATAGTTAGTGTGTTTTTACCTCGAGATTAGAAAAGAATTTTATAAACTCCTTTTTTTTAATATTATAATCCTTTAAGGAATCTTAAGAATTTATTCCAAGCTTGCCCTCTATGGGAGATTTCGTTCTTTTCTTCTGTTTTTAATTCCGCAAATGTCTTATCAGGTCTAATATTCGGGATAAATATTGGATCAAATCCAAATCCACCTGAACCTCTTGCAATTTTTGCCACTCTTCCATGAACATTTCCTTCGAATATTAAGTTTTTATCAAGTGGTTCAAAATATAGGGCTATGATTGAAGTAAAATGAGCTTTTGTATTTTCAAAATCATCAATTAGTTTTAATATTCCTCTATTACCAATAGTTTTCATAATATATGATGAATATACTCCTGGAAAACCATTAAGTGGAATATCTACAAAAAACCCTGCATCTTCAATAAAATAAGACCCATTTATTTGCCCTTTTATACTTTCTAATTTGTATAATGCTACTTCTTTGACTGATTTTGCTTGAATTTCAATAGTTTTGATACTTCTTTGTTTTAAAATATAATTGATGCTTTCTTTTTTAAAAAAAGTATGAATTTCATTGTATTTATGAATATTACCAGTAACAAAATAGAGAATTTTTTGATCCATACTCATAATTACTATAATCGCTTAATGTTTATTTAGATATTCGAGTTAAATAAGGTTTGAATCATTTGTAATAATGAACATTCAAAAAGTTTATTTTGTATATTTCTTTATTTATTTTATATTACATCTTATAAGAACTGCAATATAAAAGGAAGAACGCAAAAATGGCTCGGATGCATTCAAGAAAAGGTGGACAATCAGGCAGTACACGCCCGGCAAGATTAGAAAAACCTACATGGGTGGAACTCTCTCCAGAAGAAGTTGAAAATGAAGTTATTAAATTAGCGAGGAGGGGACAGTCAAAATCTATGATAGGTACACTAATGAGAGATTCACGAGGCGTACCATTAGTTAAATTGGTAACCGGCAAAAAAGTAACTCAGATCCTGGAAGAAAACGAGATTAAGTCTCCTTTACCAGAAGAACTGGCAAATTTAGTAAGAAAAGCTCTTAAAATTAGAAAACATCTAGAAACGAATCATAAAGACCTGGAAGCAAGAAAAGGATTGAATCGCACAGAGAGTAAGATATATCGGTTGATAAAATACTATAAAAAGAAGAAGAAACTTCCATTAGATTTTAAATATGACTCTGAAAAGATAAGAACATTAGTAGCAAGATAGATGGAGGAAGTAAATTGAGTTCAAAAGCAAGGAAAAAGAAACCAAAAACAAAAAAAGTTACATTTAAAGATAAAAATTGGTATCATATTATCTCACCAAAAACATTTAACTTCAAACAGATAGGGGAAGTAATAGGCTTAGAAGATACTTTATTGGGGAGAACCATTGAAGCGTTACTATATGATTTCACAGGAAGATACTCTGATATTAGTTTGAAACTAAAATTCAGAATTGTTGAAGTTAATAACGAAGCAAAAAAATGCAACAGCATATTTGTTGGACACCAATATACTAATGATTTCATACGATCTTTAATTGGTAGAGGAAGCACAAAAATACAGTCAATTATCAACTTAACAACAAAGGATGGTTATATATTCCGCTTAACTATGATTTGTACTACTATTAAAAGAGCAAGAAGTAGTCAACAAATTTTAATAAGGAAAATAACAAGGGAGATTCTTAGGGAATTTGCTAAAAGTCTAAATCATGAAAAATTTATAGCAGGGATGATATATGGAGAATTTCAAAACCAAATTCAAAGAGTAGGTAAAACTATTTATCCATTGTCGAACTCTGTAATCATCAAGAGCAAACTTGTTTCTATACCTGAAGGAGGGGAGGATAAAGTAATTCCAGATGACCAATTTGAAATTGTAGAAGTTGATATAAAGAGATCAAGAAAATCAGAAATAAAGAGATCTGAAAGAATAAATGTAAAGAAACTGGTACAACCCAAACCCAAAACACCTATTCCTGCTGGGGAAGAAGAACTTGTAGTAAACGAAGAAGATGAAGAAGATATGTAACTTGAATTAAGAATTAAAAATTCAAAGTTAAGAGCTTCTTATTTAGATAGTTATTTTTAATAATCTGAATAACTTTTTTTAATCTAGAAAATTATTACAAGTGTTTGTTATGTCTTCTCAAGAAGGAAATCGCAATAATGAATATACTTTTGATGACTTTTTATTTGTAAGAGATCGTTTTAATTATTATAAAGATGATGAATTTTTACAAGCTCTCATTAAAAAATATATTCCAAACGAAGAGTATGAAAAAATACATAGAGATCTTTGTGGTCTAAGTGAATATGTTTCTTTTAGATTTCGAGATCTCGCGGATAAAGCTAATGAACTTGAAAATAGAACGAAAGTTACTAAAATGAAACATTATGATGCACATAATCACCGGATTGATCGAATTGAAAGATGTTTAGAGACAAAGATTTTAGAAAAAGAGGTATTCAGTCTTGGTCTTTTTGATCATGCTCGAAATTCTGCTTGGAGTAGATTTGCTAAAATGTTTCTACTTTATGAAAATGGAGAATCAGGAGTAATGTGCCCGGTTGCCTGTTCTCATGGAGCTGTCGAACTTATGCAAAAATATGAAGACACATTGAGCTTGGAGGCTAAAAAAATTCTAAAATCTATAAGGGATGGTGAAGATGGAGAATATCAACTTGCTGCTCAATTCGTAAGTGAAATTCAAGGGGGCAGTGATGTTCCCTCCAACTTAGTAGAAGCTGTATTCGAAAAAGAGGAAGGGAAAGATGGAATATCTAATGTATGGAGACTTTATGGTCAAAAATTCTTCTGCTCAGCTACTCAAGCAGATTATGCGATTGTATCTGCAAAACCAAAAAACACTCCATCGTCTACTAGAATTGCAGTTTTTGCAGTGCCTTCGTGGTTACCTGGTAATAAAGGAAAAGAAATTAGGAATTCATACACAATTGATAGGTTAAAACAAAAACTTGGAACTGCTGAATTACCTACAGCAGAGATTACATATAATGGAGCTGTTGCATATCCGATAGGTCCACTTGAAAAAGGATTGGCTGATATTGTAGGGATTGTTCTTTCTTTATCTAGACTTCATGTAGCTTTTGGAATGGCTGCAGGAGCTTTACGAGTTGTAAGAGAAGCAGTATTATATTCACAATTTAGAACAGCTTTTGGTGTATCTATATCTTCCTTTCCAATGATGATAAATCAAATAAATGAACTAGAGCAATTTGCTAAAAGAACTGCAGTGGGTTGCTTCAAAATATATTCTGAATATATTCATTTCAATGAAGAACTTATTAGTGGAATAAGAGAATTACAAAAAGTTAAAGATATCGAGGAACGCAAACGTCGATTTAGATTACGGGAATTAATTATGCTACAGAAAATTGTTGTAGCTCATGAAGCCCCTACAATGATACGAAAAGCAATTTCATTTTATGGAGGGCATGGTATTATGGAAGATTTCCTTTCATCTCCTCGCTTTCACAGAGATTCCATGATTATGGAATTATGGGAAGGGCCAAGAAATGTCCTCCTTACTCAAATTCACCGTGATTTTTCAAGAGTAAAAGAATGGTATCCTGCTGAAGATTTTTGTAGAGATTTATTATCGGGATCAAATCCAGATCTCATTGAAGAATATTCATCAGAATTCA
Source organism: Promethearchaeota archaeon (assembly GCA_048941285.1). Taxonomy (GTDB): domain Archaea; phylum Asgardarchaeota; class Lokiarchaeia; order Sigyniarchaeales; family SOKP01; genus Loki-b32. The sequence goes on along the minus strand of JBHLNS010000004.1, from coordinate 110,326 downwards.
GTAAAATAATGTCACATGAGAGTCTTCTAAGATCTGATGAAAAAACCTTATCAATTTGCAGAGATTGGGAAGAATTTTCTAATAAACTTTTCATAGCTTACCAAGAGCAAGCTTTAAGGGAACTTAATTATACTGGCAAACCCTTGAAGTTTATCAAATTAATCCGTGAATTTAGGAAAAGAGAAGTACCAAAATTCCAAGAACAGATAGCTATTCAATAAAAATATAAAATCACATCTATATATTTAAAATGGATTGATTTCTTTTTTTAAATTTCCATTAGAATCTTGATAATAGAGAGAATTTGAGGGTATATCTTCGTTAATGAGTGTGTGTGCTCCAATAATAGAGTTTTCTCCTATCTTTTTACCACACATTATACTTACATTAATTCCCGTTTGAGAATTAGGTCCAATTATTACTCCTAGTTTTCTTCTACCCGAATCAACTGTTTTCTGATTAATTTTCATTTTTATATTTTTGTTATCAAATCTAAGGTTTGATATTTTAGTACCTGCCCCTAGATTAATATTTTCGCATAAAATTGAATCACCTACATAATTAAAATGCGGAATGGAAGTGTTAGATAAAATGATTGAATTTTTTAGCTCAGACATTCCAATATGACAATTATTTTCAATAGATGTATAAGGTCGTATAAATGCATTTGGTCCGATGAGATTATTTTCACCTATATAACATGGACCTTGAATATAGGAACCTGATCTTACTATAGTACCCTTTCCGATATTGACATTTCCTTGAATTTGAACATTTTTTTCGATTTCTCCCAAAATTTGATGTTCTATTCCATCTAAAAGATACTTATTCGCATCAAAAAGTTGCCATGGTAATCCAATATCGTTCCAGAAATAATCATTTATAGAACAGCCAATAATTTTTCCACCAAATTCATTGATTAATATTTCCATAGAATCAGTAAATTCGTATTCATTCCTAGTGGATTTTTGGGTTCTTTCAATGGCTTTAAAAATCGAAGGTTTAAATAGATATATTCCGGCATTCGCTAGATTTCCCACTTGTTTTTCGTGAAGGGGTTTTTCTATTATTTGTTTAACTAAACCTTTAGAGTTTAATTTGATAATCCCATAATCTTGGGGATTAACTACTTTCATTAATGTGATTAATCCTTCATAATCATTTTCATTAAATTTGTTTAATATTACTTGAAAGATTTTAGGATCAACAAATAAATCACCATACATCATCAGAAAACTTTCATCTTTAACAAAATCTTTGGCATAACCAGTAGCGTGGGCTGTTCCTAAATACTCATGCTGAGTGATGTATTCTATTTTAACATTTAATTGTTGTGAGCTTTTCTCAAAGTATTCTTTTATAATTTCTTGCTTATAACCGACAACAATTAAGAATCGATCTATTCCCACATTTTTAAGTCCTATTATAGTATGTTCTAGAAGGGGCTTTCCTAGTAATGGGATCATTGGTTTAGGCCTTGATGAGGTTATCGGCCTTAATCTCTTACCTACTCCTGCGGCTAGTATTACTGCTTTCATAAAAAAATCTAAATCTATATATATTTAATTTATTTGATCAAAATCTTTTACAACTTCATCAAGATAATATTTTAAATGTTTGAAAGGTCTTAAATCTCCTTTGAATTCTTCGCTAAATGCAGAATCCAAAGATAACTTTGATTTTAATTGCTTAAAAATTGCTTTTACTTTATAAAAATTACCAGTAGCGATAAAATCTACTGAATAGCCATTTATATTTCCGAATAATATTATTTTTTTATTATTATTGTCTAGCAGTTTTTCAGTATCTTCAATATGTATTTCTTTAATTTTTGTTTTCGCACGGATTTGGGTGTTCATTGAAATTGTAGCTAATTTAGCAGATAAATCTGAGCTATATAATTCAATATTTTCATTAGTTTGATCTCTATTTAAATTTCTTAAAAGATTAGAATCAAAAAGTTGAGAAACTATTGGTAATCCTTGAGCAGATATCCCTGCATACAATATCATATTTTGCGCATTATTTATAGCTTCTTCATAAATTATTTCTTCTTCTAGGGGATCTAAATATTTATCTCTTAAATAATCTGTAATCAGTTTAATAACGTCCTCGAATGTAGGTTCTTTAGCAGAAAAATTCAATCTATCTAAATCATTATATTGAACTTGAACCTGATTAGCGAAATCTTTAAGCATTTTAAAAGATTCAGTTGATCCTACACTAAAATTCCCAATACTGCAGAAGAATATATTTTGACCTGCTTTTGTGACAATGTGTTCAACGATAATCCTTTCTCTGCCAATCTTTTTGTGCTTTAGACAAATTTTCCTTAAACGCCAAGTATTTTTAGGATTTATACTGCGTAAAAGTTTCTCGGTAAATAAAATTATCTCAAACGCATTATATTTTTTTTCATCTGAACAATAGAGTATATCATTCTCTAAGATAATACTGAAAGAAGAGATCATAAGGGAAGTTTTTAAGTAAGTAGAAGATCAATTAATTTTCTCTTATTATAGTAAAAATTATCTGATATTTTAAGCTTTTTTGATTTAATCTGATAAAAAGTGGATAATTTCGTGAAGATTATAAAGATTTAAACTATAAGTATAAATTTTATTAGAATTAAATACATTAAAAACTTAAACACCATTATTCGACTAAAAAATGGAAAATTTACAACTGAAAGAGAAAGAAAGCATTAAGAAAGCTTCGGAGTTGCTCTACGATTCAAAATATGCGATAGTATTAACCGGAGCGGGTATTTCAACCGAATCTGGAATTCCAGACTTTAGAGGAGATAGTGGAATATGGAAAAAATATAAACCTAAGATATATGGAAGTATTCAATCCTTCTTAGCCGATCCATCAAAATTCTGGAAAATGGCTGAAGAAATTGCTCCGACTTTATTTAATGCGGAACCAAATCCAGGTCATTATGCTATCGCAGATCTTGAAAAATTAAATATAATTAAAGCTATTATTACTCAAAATATAGATGAATTACATCAAAAAGCGGGAAACATTATTGTTTATGAAGTTCATGGAAATATTAATAGATTTACGTGTTTAGGATGTCGTGCAAGTTATACTAAAGAACAAATTCTGCGTAAAATTAAAAAAGAAAAAAGGCAAACCCCAGGTTGTAATTACTGTGGAGCTCCTTTAAAACCATCAGTAGTATTGTTTGGAGAAAGTCTTCCAAATTTTGAAAAATATATGTCAGTAGATTTAGCAAAGAAATCAGATGTCATGCTAATAGCAGGTTCTTCACTCACAGTGGCACCAATTTGTGATTTACCTCTCTATACTCTGAGTGAAGGAGGAAAACTAATTATTGTGAATGATGAACCGACATATTTAGATGATCGTGCAGATATTGTTATTAATAATAAAACCGGAACTATTTTACCATTAATTGTTAAAGAAATTAAAAGAATTAAGGCAGAACGCGGTTCAAATATTCATAATTGATTAATATTTTATAAGTTATTTCAAAGTTTTTTTATATGAGTACTGAGAACATAATAATTAAAGATTGGCGAAAAATTGAATTTTCTTTTGGTTTAGTTTATCCTAACACTCATAAACTAGGTATGTCTTCATATACCATTAGGCTTCTCTATTTCCTAATAAATTCTTTTGAAAATATTGCATGTGAACGTATTTTTTTACCGGAAAATATAAATTTGAGATTTCCTGCTTCGAAAGACTATAATACAAAAAATAATTTACGATCACTTGAAAATAAAATATTACCAGAAGAATTTGATATTTTAGGTTTCTCAATACATTTTGAGAATGATTTTAAGAACATATTATGGATATTAGAGAAAGCCGGGATTCCTCTAACTTCACAAGATCGTTTTAACGCTTTAATTGAGAATAATGTCCAATTTCCAATCATTTTAGGAGGAGGCCCCGTAGTCACCTCAAATCCAATCCCTTTTAGTAATTTTTTTGATATTTTATTCATTGGTGATGCTGAAGAAAGTCTGAAATCTTTTTTTAAAATCTTTAAAAGTTATAAGAATGATGATTTATCACATAAAGAATTTTTGGATAGAGTAGGGTTACTAGAAGGAATTTATATTCCAACAATTAAGAATAAAATTAAAAGAGCAATTCTTAAAAACCTTGATGATTCCCCTACTCCTATTTTTCAATTAATTTCCAAATCTTCAGGAGAAAGATCGATTTTTGAGCAGAATTATTTTTTGGAAATAAATAGAGGATGCCCTTATCGCTGCAAATTCTGTATTAGTTCTTTTCATAATTCTCCGTTCAGAAATAGAAGTTATGAAAATATTAAACAAACTATTGAAAATGGAATTAAATTTTCTAATTTCGAAACGATTAGCCTTATAGGCTCTTGTGTTTCATCTCACCCAAAATTTAAAGAAATTTGTAAACTGATAATTTCCCAAGGAAAAAGATTAACAATTCCATCAATTCGGATTGAGCATTTAGATTCGGAACTAATTCAAATACTAGAAAAAGCAAATATTAAAACTATAACTATTGCCCCAGAAGCTGGTTCTGAAAGTTTAAGATATTCATTGGGTAAAATGATACCAGATGAAAAGATAATTTCAGTTTTAACTAGAATAAGGGATTCGCAAATAAAGAATATAAAATTGTATTTTTTAATTGGCTTGCCGGAGGAGAACGAGGAAAATATTAATGATATTATCAATTTGTTAAATCTGATAAATGATTTAGGCTTTGAGAGAAATTCTTTAAGAGTAAATGTTAATCCCTTTGTTCCAAAACTCAATACTCCCTATGAGAAAGAAATATTTTTTTATTTAAACGAAAATATGCATATTTTAATAGGAAAATATCAAAAACTAGAGAGAGAGTTAAAAAATATAAGCTCAATAAAACTCAAATTTAAAAATATGAAATTTATTATTAAGAATGCTAGGCTTCAGACGATCATTTCTTTAGGAAATCAACAAATTTCTGATCTAATCTTAAATTATTATAATAATGGAGCCACACCAATTTCACTTGAAAAGGCTGAAAAGGAATTGAATTTCTCTATTAATGATTACCTATTAAAAATCAGAAATTGCTATACCCCTTGGGTTTTCTAGATTTATAATATATAAAAAAAAAAGAAAAAAATGTTTATTCTATTTTTTTAAAAACTTTTTTAACTGCGCCACAAACAGGGCACTTATCTGGTGGTTCTCCTTCATGAGTATAGCCGCAAACGGGACATATATATATGTCAGTTTTCTCTAAATCCTTACCCTTCTGAATTGATTCTAGAGCTGAATTATATAGTTTATGATGAACTTTTTCTACTTCATTCGCGTAATTAAAAGTCCTCTCTGCATTTTTGTTTCCCTCTTTCTTAGCAGCTTCAAGGAATTCAGGATACATTTTTGTGAATTCATAGTGCTCACCTTCTATTGCTTCATGGATATTTTCTTTTGTAGACTTGACCCCTCCAAGGGCTCTAAGATGATTATGAGCATGAACAGTTTCAGCAGCGGCAGCAGCTCTAAAAACTTTTGCTATTTGAGGGAATCCTTCTTTATCAGCTTGTTCAGCAAAAGCGAGATATTTTCGGTTTGCTTGTGATTCTCCAGCAAATGCTTCTTTTAATCCTTTTTCTGTTTTTGACATAATTTTTCACTTTAATGCAAATTTCAAATTAGATGTATTTATAGCAATTTTTTAATTTAGTTTTTATAAATCATAAATTAGATTTAAATTAAAATAGGTCTTAGCAATTTAAAAATTTAAAAGTCAAGCAAATTATCTAATTCAAATTTTTTATTATGAACTCGAAAGTAAATTTTTGACAGAATTTACTATTCGAGTTAAATAATGCTCAGCTACTCCAAACCTTACATGAGAATTAAAAACTAAAATTATTAAATATTTATTCTGAATATATTCTGAAAATATGAATCTTTTATCTTTAAATGTATAAAAAAGCTTTAAAATAGAATTGTTATAAATTTTGACACGAAATTCAACTTCTTTTAAAAAATTTTTTAGATATAATTTATTATAGGAAGAGTATAATACTTTTCCCCTGTCAGTTAGGAGAATCGCCCCGTCAATTTCATCAATTAATGTTAACTCTTTCATATATTGAATAATTTGCTCCTCATTTTTTAAGTTGAACTCTTTACTAAAGGCATCTTCAATTGTTTCCTCGATTATTTCATTAAATATACCATCATATACGATTTGCTCGTCAATTTTAATTTTGTTTTTACGTAAATATGTTGTAATTCGATTATTGATTTTATTTATTGCTTCCTCTAAGAAAATTTCATTTTCTATTGCATCACATAAAACATTGTAATTTATAAGCCCCTTTTCAAAAATGACAAATTTAACATCTCCCATTTTTATTGTTTTAAATTTTTTTCCAATCATTTCCTTAGAAAAAGACATTAAAGCAGTAATAAAGGGGGAGACTAGGTTTTTCTCTACTTGGAAAGAATCTGTGAAATTTTTACCATAAAAACAGATACCTGATCTGTTAAATATAAATAAATTGTGAATATTTGTATTCTCATATGATCTTTTGATCATTGAGGGTAAAGGCATACCATCTTGTATTCCCATGATATCAAGTTAAAAAATAACTATAAAAAGAGCAGACTTTTAAGTTTTATATAGTTTTTAAGGAAAATTATATCATATAACTTGGTTTTTTCTCAACATAATGGAGAAAGTAATCAATCAAACGAGTAAATATAAAAAATGAAAATAGGAATAAAATAATCCATAAAATTTTTCCAACTAATCTTGTATTTATTGGTATTTTTATATCAAATTGATAAAAATGCCAAAATATGCCCTCAAAACTGTCATATTTCTCAAGAAGATTAAAACTCTTTGGGATCTCAATATCTAATAGATTATTATCATCTATATTATAGTTTTTAGGTAAGTATCACCAGTATTCCATCCCTAGTTTATGAAGATCTGGTTTAAACTTCGATTTTCCATTAAGAGAAATAATTTTCATTAAAAAGTACCGAATTTCTTAATTAAATCTGTTATGTCCAATTAGTAAAGTAATATATCTCATTAAATTCATCATCGATTTTAAAATATACTCTCGTTTTTATAAAATTTTGACTTTACAAAATTTGCATTTAGAAGGTTGTTATTCATCGTATAAGATGATCTAACCTTAAAGTTTAAAAATAAGGAAGACGGAATAATAATTAAATAATTTATTTATAACATTTTAAACTCATTATAGGAGGAATAAAAAAATGGCTAAAAAGGCAGCTGTCGAGGCCCTTTTTGTGAAAAGTAAAGTTCGAGAATATATTAAAGGTAAAGGATGTAATACAAGTGGAGATTTAATAGATGGTCCAGCTCTTAATGATGCTATAATTGGCATTCTCGACAAAGCAATTGGGCGTGCGAAAGCTAATAACCGAAAAACAGTCCAAGAAAAAGATTTATAATCTTTTTAATAAAAGTTTTACTTTTTTTTCCTACTTTATTTTATTAGATTTTTTAAATTTTCAAATAAAAATTACAAATTCGTTACTCCATTTATGTTTAAATTATAAAAAGAGGATGTTTTAAGTACGAACACACAACCCACAAATAGAAAATAAAGAATAAAAATTCCGACCCAAATCGCCTTATACCTTATTCTCTTTCTTGAGAAAATGGAATTTTCTATTCTTATTTCTCTCCTTTCTTCATTCCTATTTCCTTACTTTTCAGTTATGTCTTTGTCAATAATAAAAAAGCCTATTGATAACACACTTTTTAGTTTCTGAAGATCGTCTTTTAGCTTTTTTACACGTTCAAATGGGCCTGATAAAGCAATTATTTCTAAACATTTTTTATATTCTAAATGGACATGCATGGTAGAAATAATAATATCGTGAAAATGATGCTGTATATCAATTTTTAAGATTTCATCTGTTTGTTGAACATTCGCATAAATAGACCTTGAACTATAATCATGATTATGACCAGAGTCTTCTATTTCTTCATGAGAGTGTTGATGATCAATGTCGACATGTTCATGAGCCATTATTATTGCTATGCATCCTACTACGTTTTCTGAGGCTACAGAAATATTTTCTTCCTGGACCATAAAAAGATGCATAGCTTTTCTAATGGCATCAGATCTAGAAATTCCCAACTTATTTCTAAATTCCTCAAACTCATCATATAAATTTTGAGGAAGAGAAACTGTAAATCTTCTATATTCTTCCATTTTAACCAATTAGGTGTTAAATTTAATTAAAACAAAGCAGAATTATTTTCTTATTAGTATAGCAATTGGTACACTTGCTTCTCGCCATTGTGCAATTTTACCACTGTATTCTAAATCAAGTTTGACTCTTCCATGGTCTCCTATAATAATCATTAATGAATTCGGTCTAAGTTGTTTATAATTGCCCAAAATCCATTTGTCAGTTCTATTAATTAATTTTTCAATTAAATCTTCTGGAGTTCTTTGCTTTAATTGCTGTTGCTGTTTATGCAAATTCTCAAAATCTAGATAGTGCATCCATGAAAGATCATGTGTATTAATAACTTTTGCCGATTCAACCCAAGTACTCATATCAGTATCTTTAGCAATAGATTTTGTGCCACCATCATATCTTTCTATATCTTTTTGTCTGCCAATTAAACAAGACGATTTCCCACCTTTATTTAAGGCTTTTAAGAGATGAAATCCGTTTGGTTCAACTTCAAACCCACCATAAATTAATTGATGTAAAACTCCTAACGTATATGGGTTTTTAGTGCTTAGGAGTAGCATTACTTCTGAATTGGCTATCATAAATTGGGGTTTTAAGTAGGTGATCTCAAAAAGACCAAAATTATCTATTAAATTTATAGTAATACGCTCGATTCCTTGATACAATTCTAAAATATCTGGAATTGGTTCTGGAATTGTATTATGAGGAGGGGCGACATTTAGCAATTTTAGCAATGTTGCAGGTAATTGGGTTAAGTAAGCTTTAAGGGTTTGCAGTTCTGACATATCTGAGTCCTAAACTTGAAAGTATAATTTATTTTTAATAATTCTTAATATTATTAAAAAGATAATATAATTATAAAATTGTTATCACATAAAATTTTGAGTAATGAACCATTCTTGAAATAATAGTAAAATGAAAATATTATATATTGATTTACTTAACTCTGGAATTTCTGGTGATATGTTCCTTGCGGGGCTTCTTGGTTTAATCCCAAACCCTGATCTAATTTTACGTGAATTAAGGACTATAAAAAAGACTCTTCTTAATGTTAAAAAGTTGGATATTGAATTGATTCATACAGAACGAAGTGGAATTCAACTGAATCAATTAAAAATAGACATTGAAGAAACAAAAGATCATAGAACAGCTAAAAGTTTGCAGGATTCATTAAATAATTATCTATTGAAGTCTAAAATGACCGACCCAGCAAAAAAATATGCGAAAAACGTTTTAAACTCTTTAATTAAAGCTGAAGCAGATGTTCATGGAGATTTAATTGAGAAAGTTCATTTGCATGAATTAAGTTCGATTGATACATTTATAGATATTATCGGAGTAGCAATGGTTCTTGATAAGATTAATGGCTTTAAAGACGGATTAAGAATTTCTTGTAGTAAAATTCCTTTAGGTGGTGGAAATATCAATACAAAACATGGGATGTTAGCTATTCCTGCCCCAGCTACTTTAAAGATTTTAGAAAAATCAAATATATTGACAGTTGGAGGCCCTATAGATTCTGAACTAGTTACCCCCACAGGTGCAGCATTATTAGTAAACTTAAAACCCCAAATTCTTCAATATCCTAGTGAGATGAAAATTATAAAATCAGTTTATAGCACAGGACAAAAGAAATTTGATAATTTCCTAAATGTTTTAAGATTAATCTATGGTGAGGAAAAAGAATCTCAAGGATATAATTTAACCCACTCTTTACAACAGTATATTGAAGAAGTTTGTGTATTGGAAACGGATGTAGATGACATATCTGGAGAAATTCTTGGAAATCTCATTACTAATTTTGAAAAGGAAGATATACTTGATATCCAAATATTTCCTAGTATAACGAAAAAAAATAGACCTAGCCATATAATAAAAGTTCTTTGTTATCCAGAGCACACTTTTAAGTTGATTGAAAAAATTGTACATCAATTAGGAACATTAGGAGTAAGATTCAATATCATTAATCGAGTTTGTGTAAGTAGGAAAATTGAAAAGAAAAGTATTGAAATAAATAAAAAAATTTACGATGTTGATTATAAAATCTCATTTATTAAATCAGAAAAGGGATTAGAAATTGTTAATATCAAACCAGAATATGAAGATCTTAAGAGAATAAGTAAAGACGCGGGGCTTTCTATAAAAAAGGTTGAGTTAATGGTTAATGCTGAAATGAAACAAATCTTTAACAAAATTTCGGAAGACTTGATAGAGTAGTTTTAATAATAAAAATAAGAAAAAAAAATAGTTGATTAATGAATTCACTTGTTTTATGATTTAATATTTATCAACATTAAACTTATGTAGTATATACTCATCTTCAACCATTTCTCTTGAAAAGGCTTCTAATCTTGTAATTTCTTTATTGATTTCTTTGACTTTCCTTAATTTACCCAATCCCTGAAATATTTCTGAGGCTTCTTGAAATGCTTGAATGCATTTATCGAAATTTCCAGATACTTCAAGATCCTCAGCAAAGAATACTAATCCTTCAGCAGTTTCTAATTTTTTACCGAGTTTCTTCTGAATTTTTAATGATTGGTAATGATATTTCATACTTTCAGGGTATTGTTTAAAAAGCGAGTAAGTTCTTCCTAATGCTCTTAAAACTAATGCTTCTTCTTCAGGTAAATTATTTTCTCTACAGTGATTTAGAATTGATTCCAAAAATTGAATATATTCTAATTTATTTTTTAATTGTGAACGATCAATGCGTTCCATTGCTTTCTCAAAGTTCTCTAAAGTACTAATGATGTCACCATCTTCAAATAACTTTTTAGATTTTTCAAAAAGTTCAATATGATCAATAGATGCGACCATCGGGGTCTCAACTACTTCTTCTTACAATTTTTATAGATTTTTTATATAATTAATTCAAAAATAAGTTCAATATTTATTATATTAATATACCTTTTTATACTTATCTATCTTAAATTTGTGAATTTTCAAGATACTGAAACGTCTTATTTCTCAATATTGAAAAGGGATAAAGCTTTGAATAATTCCGTCCTTCACTTTAAGTAAATAAATTCATTAGATGTTTAGATATTTAATTAGAAATTTGTTTAATTAAAATTAAAAGAAAAATTAGAATTAAGATTTTTTAAAAATTTATTATTCCCGCAATACCTAAAGGCAGAAAAATACATAAAAGTCCAATACCTATAGCATAGATTATTCCAACAAATTTCAATTTTGATTTTCTCTCTGGTAAATCATGTACATAAAAGGCTCCTACAAAGAAATGAAAGTATCCAAATAGAAAAATTAAGATTGGATTATACCAATTCCACCATGGATATACCCATATTAAATAATTTCCAATATTCAAGAAAATTTCAACAATTACACAAAATAAAGCAAAACCAATTGCCATAGCCCATCGATTAGAAAGTCCGAGGATTTTTTTATTCCTATCTTCTGGTAAAAACTTAGCAAAAACAATACCGGCGATAGAAAACATAAAAGCAATTTCAATATTCCATCCAACTAAAATTATATAAGCACTTGCTCCTGGGGTAGTCCAAAAAGCGGAGTAATTGGTAAAAGCAAGGACAAGTCCATTCCATATTTCATTAATGAGATCTAAACCTAATACTGTTAGTCCTGCAAAAACAGTATTCCAATTTCCGGTTTCTCTAGCATTTTTAATTTCTACGCCATAAATATATAGCACAATAGCGAGTAGTGGAATAATATACCATCCTAAGTCTTGATTTAACTGACGAAGATGGTCTAAAGCAGCTTGAGATTCTGGTGTAACCATAAATTTCACTTTTTATTTTATTTTTGAATTTATAAAATGATTAATTAAGTGAAATTTAAACCCGAATATTTATATAATTTTTCTAAGTGAAATTAGAATAAAATGAGAGGATCGATAAAAGATTACGTCTCTAAAGAAATAAATATATGTTAAATAGCAAATTAAAATTATTCTGCAATTTTATTTGCAATAATGGCAGCGGAAGCGCCTGCGCCAAATCCATTGTCGATGTTCACCACTAGTAATCCTGGAGAACATGATTGTAGCATAGTGATTAAAGCACCCTTACCTTTTTCACCAATACCATAACCACTCGAGATTGGAACGCCTATAACCGGAACATCAACAAGAGCAGCAACTACACCCGGAAGAGTTCCTTCCATACCTGCACAAACTATAATGACATGTACACCATTTGCTATCATATTACTTAACGGCGTAAAAATTCGATGTATACCCGCAATACCTACATCATAACTAGAAATAACTCTACATCCCATTGCTTTTACGATAGCTTCGGCTTCAACCGCCACGGGAATATCAGAGCTCCCTGCTGTAATAATTCCAACAATTCCTCCTTTATTTTCAAATTCATGTGTAGATTCTTTAATAATCATGATTTTTCCTAATTCATTAACATCGATTACGTAATCTTTATTATGCCTGAATTGCTCAAGAATTAAGGCTTTTTGAGCCTCATTATAACGAGAAATTATAGCGAATTTTTTACTTTTCAGAAATTGGGAAACAATATCTATTAACATTTGAGAGGATTTATTTTGAGCGAAAATTACTTCCGGACTACCTGTTCTGGTTTGACGAAAAATATCTAATTTTGCTAAATCGCCTACCTCCTCAATTAAATTTGCCTTTAATAATTTCTCTGCATCTTCTAAAGATATTTCTTTTTCAAGTAATTTTAAAAGAATGTTTTTAATTTCACTCATTTAACCTAATCCTACCATAAATTTGTTTTAATTAAAATCAGTAAATAAACATAAATTTTGTAGTTTACTAATTTTAGAAAAAAGATAATAATTACTCAAAATAATTATAAATTACTATTCATTCAATTTTAAATCCTAAGTTAAAGTGAGGAAACATATGAAAATTGACTATACATCTTTTAAAGATGTTAAATTGAAAGGTAAAAAGATCTTAATGCGTGTCGATATTAACTCTAACATAGATTTAGACAAAATGGAGATTAGAGATTCTCCTCGAATTCGTGCTCTTGTACCCGCTCTTAATGAGTATTTTAAAAAGAGTGCAGTGATAATATTAGCTCATCAATCTCGCCCTGGAGAAAAAGATTTTACTGATTTAGACATCCATGCTAAAGAGATCGAAAAACATCTTGGTCGTCCAGTAAAATTTGTAAAAGATATATTTGGTCAACAAGCTGTTCAAGCAATTAAAGATCTTAAACCAGGAGAAGTTTTAGTTCTTGATAACGTTCGAAAATTTGAAGGAGAGATGAAAAACTATAAGGATTTTTCTGAAGCTGAAAATACTGAGATGATAAAAACATTATATCCCTTAGTAGATTATGTTATTGTTGACGCTTTTGGAGCTGCTCATCGAGCTCATGCATCCATCGTAGGATGGCCTAAGATGATGGCAGGACCAATAACCGCTGATGAATTATATGCATTAAAAAAGATAATGCAAGAACCTGAAAAACCTATGGCAATGTTAATAGGCGGAGCAAAAGCAATTGATAAATTTAAAGCAATGAAGTACAATTTTGATAATGAAAAATTAGATTACGCTCTATGCTCTGGATTAACAGCTATATTAATTTTTGAAGCTTTAGGTAAAAACATGGGAGAACCGAATCATAAAATAATCGCTGAAGATCTAGAAGCAAATAAAGCTATGATAATAGATACCTATGAAAAATACAAAGATAAAATTATTCTTCCAGAAGATTTAGTTATAGATGAAAACGGTAATAGAAAAGAAATTGGAATAGATGAGGCTGGGACATATAACACAACAACGGGAGATATTGGTCACAAAACGGTAGAAAAATTTAATGATATCTTGATGAAATGCAAAACTATCGTAGCAAATGGTCCTCCAGGTATATTCGAAAAAGAAGTGTTTAGAAAATCCACAAATGAAATTGTTAATACTATGGTAGCTGCTACAAAGAAAAATAAAGCACTTACAATAATCGGAGGCGGTGAAATGGGTGCTGCAGCTTCAATGGCAGGAAAAGCAGATGAAGTTTCTTTTATATCAACAGCTGGCGGAGCAATGTTAGAAATTCTTTCTGGAAATGATTTACCTATGATTAGAGCTTTACGAGAAAAAAAAGCATAAACAGCTAATAATTTATTTTTTTATTCTATTTTTAAGAAATGAGTGAATTATTTGGAGATATCAATGTGTTAATATAGCTTATCTCGTTAAGTAGAATTTTTCTTAAAGAGACGACATTTCTTAAGAAGAGCATTAAAAATAAAAGAATTAAAGCAAGATCATTTTCTTTGAATATCTTTCTTATTTTCCGTTGTTAGCTTTCCTTTATACTGTTTTTAGCATTTTATTTGAACAAAAATATGAAAAAACCAATTTACATTATCTTACATTAATTAAATTAATGATATTATATATCAATTTCAAATTTATCTGATTTAACAACATCATATAATTCGTGCCAAATTTTTCGTTCTTCCTTGGTTATGAAATAAATTCCTATTATTATTATCGCATAAATTATACTAATTACGAGTCCTATCATGACGGAAATAAATTGTGATTCGGGACCGAAATATGTCGAATCATCGAATATTAAAAGTAACCAATATTCATCAACTATAAAACCTAAACCCGCCCCAAATAGAATGTGTTCAATTCGTGCAAACCAGCGTCCCTCAAAAAATGTAAGTACTAATCCAATTGCTAATGCGATGATACCATAATGAAAGTGGTGTAGATGAATGGTATAACCACTGATTTGAAAAATCAAACTTGTCCCTGGTGAAAGTGCCGTGAAAATTTTCGAACCCCAAAGCGCAAAACTAAAAGCGATTAACCCAATAAGTGGAGCTTCGAGTCTCAGAACCATTTTATGTTCTAAACTCTCTTTAATTTCATAAATCACTCGTTCTTTTCCATATTTTTTCCTTATTCTAACTTTAGCTGACATTTACCCTACCATTTTTAAATCTATTTTCTTATTTGTTTTCCTATTAGTAAACAGTTATATTTTTCTTTTTTTAATTTTTTTATTAGTTAATAATTCCACCGAAGCATAATGATTTCTCAACAATGACTAATGATTTTTCTAAATTTAAAGAATATTATATTAAGGAATGTACCGAATGCGGGATCTGCTATAAAAATTGTTATGCTTATAAAACAACGCAATACTCGATTCATAAGACCTTAAAAAATCTTTTCCAGAATAAATTGGATAAAAAAAATGTTAAATCGATTAAGAAATTTTTAAAATCATGCGTATATTGCAAAAATTGCCAGATATCCTGTATAAATAATTTAGATCTAACAGAACGCCTTTCGACCATTAGATTTGAATTATCTCAATTAAACAAAAAATATACATGGCTTCCATATAATATTCCTTCTCTATTTGAGAGATTCATTAATGGAAGGAGACTAGCACATATTATACTAAATTTAAATAATTTTTTGATTCCCAGGTTAAATAGAGAGAAATATGATGAATATCGAATACCAAAAACACGTGAAGTAATATTTTTTTCAGGTTGTGGCATCCAAATGCTGGAGAATCAATATTATACATTACTTGACATATTCTGTAAATTAAATCTTAACTTTGGTCTTATTGAAGGCTTATATGATAAATTAGTGTGTTGTGGAGCAGTTTTATTTGGTCTTGGAAAATTCGAATATGGAAAATATCTTTTAAAAAACTTGGTTGATGAAATTAAGAAATTTAATACAAAAAAAGTAATGGTCTACTGCGCGACTTGTTATTATGGCCTTAAAAAACTTGCACCACAACTTATTCAAGATTATGACTTGGAGATCATCTATGCAGCAGATTATATCGCGGAAATTTTAAAAAAACCTGAAAATAAAAAATTCATAAGTAAATTTAGAGCTGAATCTCAAGTAATTACGATTCATGATTCTTGTCACCTTGTACATAGTGGAGATGTATCAAGTATAAGAAATCTCTTTTCACTACTACCAACTGTAAAAATCTCAGAAATGAAACATCATAAAACGAGCTCCTTCTGTGATTTATATTGTATAATTAGAGAATCAAAAAATCCTTTAAAGCTTATAGTAAAAAAAGATATCTTACCAATTATCGACGAAGCAGTTGAGTCAAATGCTGAAATGTTATGTACATTATGTCCATGTTGTCATGCAGTGATATCAATCTTCGGAGATGGATTTACTTCCGCATTAGGATTAACGAATAAGCGCATTCCAGTAAGAAACTGGGTTAGCATACTAGGAGAATTCTTAGGAATTAAAAAAAAAGATATGTTGACTTATAGGCTTACTCACTTTATAGCTATACCTTTTAAAGAAAGCGGACTTTGGTATATTACACAGGTTTTAAAATCATTTATTAGAGGTTATATTGGTTTGAAAGAACCAAAAAGTAAAAAAAAATTGCAGGAAAAATGATATAAAAGGTTTATTTCTGATTTTATTCAGAAGAGTTCAAATTGTCATTAGGAAGTTTTGGTACTCAGTTAACTTATTTGAACATCTAATTGTTAATTTGATAAGACACGCTATATGGGGTAATTTTATTAAATGATATGAGATTTACAAATCTAAGTCGAAAATATGAAAAATAAATGTTTTAAAATGTGAAACCTTTGGACTAATAAAATATTTATTTTTTAATATTATAAATTACATACGATTAAATACATTATTCATAACATTAAATAAAAGGGCCCGTGGTCTAGCTCGGTATGACGTCCGCTTGACGTGCGGAAGGTCGTGCGTTCAAATCGCGCCGGGCCCACCATTAAATAAGTAAGGAAACAGAAATATGCCAATAAGAATTCGATGGACATCAAAGGAATATTTTGGGATTCTTTTACTGTTATTAGGAATGAGTGGGATATCCCAATTATATTTTATATATATTGGTCAATATTTCTTATCTATGGGAAACCATGTTGTAGCAGTTTTAATTCCTATTGGAATTTGGTTAGCACTCTTCTATGCTACTCTTATAATTTTTGAGAGTTATGCCCAAGTCGAGAGAAGAGAAAAATTAAGAAGTAGATTTCGTAAAACAATTAGCAGAAGTACAAAGTTTAAAAAATTTTTAGATTTTCCAATTACAAAACCATTGTTGATAACTTTTATCTTGTTTAACATTTTCTTTTTTAGCACATTCTTTATCTCTGTATTGTTTTTATCTCATTCTATGGCTTTTTTAACTGCAGAAGTGATAAGTGCAATAATTTGTTTACTTTTTGCAAATTTGATAGAGAGAAATTATGGGCGCGTACGGAGACTTTAAGATTGTTATGTAACTTAAAGTATGAGTTATTATAAAACAAATTTATAAAGTGATAATACAACATTTATTATAGAAACATAAGGTTGTAATAAAACAAATATAACTTTTGTTATATATATTCAATAAAATTTATTTTCTGATTGAATATGGCGAGAATTGAAATTCGGTGTCCCCTCTGCACGAAATGGGATCATATAGAGATTTCAGATGAGGCTACTAAAAATGTTACTAAAGGACTCTTAGCAATCAATATAGCTGCAGGTATGATATGCGACCATTCATTTATCGCATATGTAGACAAGAATTTAGTCGTAAGAGATTGCTTAGTAGCCGATTTTAAGATTGAACTTCCTGAAAGTGAAATTAAAAATAAAACAAAAGAAATGCCTACTCCCCAAACGGATACAATTAAGTTCGATCTAATTAAACTCAATATCCCCGATATATTAATGGCCTATCTTTTTAGAGCGATGTTTCTTGGAAAGAAGACATTGATACTCTCTGATCAAGAGTTTCTTTATAATCATATTCTCAATTTCTTTAAATA
The DNA here is from genome assembly GCA_048941285.1 of Promethearchaeota archaeon. Lineage (GTDB taxonomy): Archaea > Asgardarchaeota > Lokiarchaeia > Sigyniarchaeales > SOKP01 > Loki-b32. The sequence goes on along the minus strand of JBHLNS010000004.1, from coordinate 92,306 downwards.
TATTACTCAGAATTCTTTCGATTTTGATTTAAAAATGATGTCTGAAATGGATTATAAAAAAAACAGAAATTATTTTGAAGATTATCTTGTTTTTAAAAATAGGGAAGTTATCAGAGATAAGGATAAAGTAATCAATCTAAAAGACTTAGAGAATGAACGCGTTATAGTCCAAAAATTCTTCGCAGAGTATGATTTGATGGCAGGTTTAATTATATTAAGAAATGAAATAAATAAAGCATATGAATACTCTACATCCATACTAGAATTTATTCAAAAGCAGGAAGGAAAACCATTAACATCTAAAATGTTGATTAATCTTATCTCAGAAAAGCATGATGAAAAAATAGCAACACCATATTTGACTTTCTTAATTGATATTGTTCGTGACTATTTTAAAATCGAGGTTCCTAAAATTGGGGGAGTTTCTGATCTCCTAGGATTATTGTAATTACTAATTAACGTTGAGTTTCGAAGGGAATATTAATATTCAATTATAAAAATAGAGAATTTTAAAAAAAAAATTAAACCTATTTTCGATATATTCTATATTTATGGACAGCTTCAGTTATAGCTTGTATATTTTCGTGCCTTGCCTCACGAAAATGTAGATATTTTAAAATATCATTCTATCATTGAATCAATGTTATATATTAAATTGTATGAAAAACAATTTGATGAAAAATTTTTTAAAAGTTCGTGAAACAGACCTTTCACGCTATTTTGTACATATCCTATGTATATCTTCACAGAAGTTCTAGGTAATATAAACCTAAAAAATAAATATCAGACTATAAATGAAATTCAGTTCCAACAATACCGAGCGTATGAGATTGATGTCTAGACATAATTTTGTTAAATTCAAATCCAGTACAATGCATCCCACAAGTTATTTCTGGATTTAAATTTTCAATAAATAGAACGGATTCCTTAATATTTTCAATCTTTTCCCATTCTTTATGAAATCCACCGATTAAAGCATATATTTTATTTATTCCCGTTAAGTTTTGGCCATGTTTTATTGTATTCACGATTCCTACATGCCCGCATCCGGTAATTACTACAAGTCCTTTATCCTTCACATTAATATAAATTGAAATTTCGTCTCTAAAGGTGTTTTTTGCAAACTCTTTTCTACTTTTCATTAAATAGATCCCTTTCGTAAGTTCATTCTCATCAAAAATTTCAATTTCTCCACTTGTCGTGATCCCTGAGGATAATTTAATAGGATCTTGAGTCATTGTAATTTTAAGTTTATTTTGCTCTATTAAGTTTTCAATTATTTTTCTATTCAGCGATGGCAATTTAATATTAAATCTAAACTTATTTTCTTTTTCTAATTCATGGAATTTTTCTGTTAACACTTCGGGAGAATAAAAATCTTGATTTGATTTTGGAACTAAAATAATGTTTTGATTATAAGATTCTGGGGTTAAAATTAATTCACATTCTTCTTTTAGTTTGGGTAGGATATTTATCAAACCACCAAAATGATCTATATGACCATGACTCAAGATTAGTTTATTATAATCCTTGAAATCTATACCCATAGCTTCCGCGTTAGATATTACTGAATTTTTAGGACCCCCAGCATCCAGCAAATATTTTTTTATTTCGTCTTCTTGTGTTATTTCTATACTTAATGCAAGCCCATGTTCTCCGATATATTTACTCGCATTTGAATGAGGTTGTATTACTTTCCCTTCAAATTTTTCATCTGTTAATAATGATGACATTGAAGTATTTGTCGTTAACACTTTAATTATAATATCCCCACTTTCAATACCATCTGATATATCTACATTCATTTTTGCACAAAGAAAATGGATTAATAGATTAATATATAATTTACTTGTATAATAATTTATTCATTTCATTTCGCCTTTTATTAAATATCCGTTAGGATATAGTTAAAAATATGCGCCCTCCGGGAATTGAACCCGGGTCGCCAGGTTGGCAACCTGGCATACTTACCACTATACTAAGAGCGCATGGTAACATTAATAAGAATACATTAAAAAATTAAAATTTAATGATTCTAAAAAAGCGACTATTAACAAAAAGAATAGGATTTAAATTTCTTCTTTAAGAGTAGTTGAAACTTCCATTGTATCTGCAATTCCAAGTTTTCTTGCCTTATTTAGAATGTAATTACTTCTTTTTTCTTTAATTTTATCTAATATAATTAAAGCAGGAATAGATGGAATAATTAGTATGAATGGAAACGGGATAAACATTATCAGTTCAATAATAAATAATGCTAGATTATTACCAGCTGCAATGAAAAAGATAGTGATAAACTCAATATATGAAAGTAAAACAGAGACGCCCGCATACCCTTTTAAAAATTGTTCATACCATCTTCCTACTGATCTAATTTCTAGAGGTTTATTTGTTTGAGTTAATTTCATTTTATTTGAATAAAGAATTCCTGAATCCATCAAAAACCAAGTAGGAGAGAATAATAAATTAGTGAAAGCGAATGTAAAAACCAATAATATAACAAAAGCGATTGTATAATGATCAGGTGTTAAGTTTTGAGGCAGAATGCTAAAATTTCCAATTATTAAGCGGACTGAATCAGGATTCAATAAAAGTAAAGAAATATTAATTGCCATTAAGGAAGTAAACAATCCTTGAGATGCAAATTTGAATTTTTCGTAATTTGGTTTAATATTAATTCCATACTCATATCGATTTCTAAATATTTTTGTGTGTGAAAATAGATATAATGGAGTAAACAAATATCCTCCTATTAATGTCCCTACTATTGATGCTAATGGTAAAAATAGAATAGAAATAAATCCAATTTCCAAGCCTGCATCTCTGAAAGGAATTATTGGTGATAAATTTACGCCATAACCCAAAATTCTTGACATTGCTATAGAAATTCCTACCCAAAATATACAATAAACACAAAAAATTATAACGGATCTTAAATATTTTGACTTTTTCATGCAAAAACATCTATTTTATATTTTTTGACAGAATTAAATAATCTCCGAAATAACTTGTTTAATAGTATTATTATTTATGAAGTTTTCAAGTTCTTCTAAACTGTTGGGTAATCCTTCGCGAACTCCAATTTCTTTGCATTCCAAGAAGCTCATTGCTGTAGCCATTTTTGAAGTTTTTTCAAGAGAAAAATTATTTAAACAAGAGACTAAGATTCCAGCTAGAAAAGCGTCACCCGCTCCAGTAGTATCTTCAACTTTTCCCGCACTGTAAACTCCGCTATTTATTATTGTCTTTCCATCTGATATGATTGACCCATTTGGGCCATCAGTTATAGAAATCAGTTTAATTCCCATCTCCAAGAAGTTTTTAATCATAAGAGTTTTTTTGTTTTCTCCTGTAAATTCTTGAGCCTCTTCTAAATTCATCGATACTACATCTGAATTAGAAATAAGGATTTTTGCCCAATTAGGAGCATTTTTAATAATTGACATACTTGGAGCAGCGAAAATCATACCACCCTTATCCTTTGTAAGAGTTATCGCTTTTTCTATAGCTTTACAAGCATCATCTTTAGTTAAAGAGGTCCAAGCAAATGCTTTAATATTACTAAAAAGTTCTTCATTAACATCTGAGGGTTTTAAGAGATTATTTGCACCCTTATAGGCAAGGATGCTTCTATCTTTTCCCCATGGAGTTTTTAATATAATTGATAATGCTGTTGTATCTTTATCAGTTTGAATTACTTTAGATAAATCTACACCTCTTTTTTTCATATCAGTTAAACAAATTTCTGCTGAAAAATCACTACCCATTACACCAATAAATGCAGTTTTTATACCCAACATCGAACAATTTGCTGCGATATTGGCACCTGACCCTCCTGGTACAAATCTAACATTTTTAACATTCAATTTTCGAGAATATTCAATAGCAGTGTACTTTTTTATGATTTCTTTATCGAATAATTCAAAGCGCAAGATATCATCGATTTCAATCAATATATCTAAGGTATTGCTTCCGATGGTGATTAATTCTGGATAATCCATAAATTTCACTAATTAAATATATAACATTGATATATAGAATAAGTTTAAAATAGAAAATAGTCTTTTAATAATTTTGCTAAGAAAATATTATTAGAGAATTTTTGGTAAAGATTTAAAATTAATTTTTTGTGGTTAATTCATTTGTCTTTCTTTATTACTGCTAATAATATTTACCATTCTCTGTACCATGTTTTGAGTAAGCTCGTAAAAAGCCTTCTCAACATTATCTCCTGTTTTGGCCGAAGTTTCAATATATCTACAGCCTTCTTTTTTTATATATTCTTCTACTTCATTTCTATCTATAACCTGTCCAACATCGGGAATTAGATCGCATTTATTTCCAATGATAATTTTAGGAATGTTATCTGGCAAAATACTACGCATCTCAGAAACCCATGTCTTCATACCCATAAATGTCTGTTGTCTAGAAAGATCAAATACAACCAATGCTCCAAAAGCACCTTCGTAAAAACTTCGATGCAGAAATTTGAATCGGTCTTGAGCACCTATATCCCATATTTGGAGTTTTGCTATTTTTGATGGTTCATATTCTATATTTTTTGTTAAAAAATCAACGCCAATAGTTAGTTTGTAACTTAAATCAAACTCGTTGTTTACAAATCTATTTAGAAGGCTTGTCTTACCTACTGCTGGGGGCCCAACTATAATTACTTTAAAAGAATATTGTGACATTTTACATATAATATGTTTCGAATTAGATTAATTATGATATATTATCATTTAATCATAAATAAAATTCTTTTATATTTTAATTTTAAAATTAAAAATAGAAAATACCAGAAACTATAAGAAAATTAATATAAATTTAATAAAAGTAATTAATTACTCATCTGATTTAAGACGATTCAGCTCTTTCTCTAATTCGGCTATTTTCTCATCAGATCCTGCTGTGGGTAGTGCAACACCCATTTCTACTTGGATTTCAGCATCTATTTCCCCTAAAACCTCCTTAACATCTGTATCAGTAACAGCAGTGTCAACCATTATATCATTGATACCATCAGTTGTAAGTTCCTCTGTAACAGCGAAATCTTCCATATCAACACCAATAGAAGTCATCAATTCTGTAAGTTGAGGTATAGAAAGTTGATTTTTTAAAGCACCTAGACTTGAAGCAATTCCCCTCATTATTTCTGCAACATCCTTAACAGCATGAGCCTGTTCTAATTTGAAGACCATTCCCTCGAGATTTGTTCTGAAGAGGTCAATTGCACGTGCTTGCTTTTTTACTTGGAGATAATTTCGTGCGTGAAATTCTGAACCTTGCATATCACCCTGTTTTCGGAGATTTACAGCTTTATCTCTAGCTAATTTTGCTGACATCTCCATTTTTTTAGTCTGTCTCATTAAGCGTTTATTAAACACTTTTAATTTGACTGTTGCGGTCCTTACCGTGTCTTTTTTTTTCCCTCCACTTAACCAACCAGAGAGATCTTTTAGAAAACCCATATTCATCAAAAATTATTAGTAATTATATAATATATATAAAACTTCGGTCTTATATAATTATTTTTGGAGACCAATAATTATTTAATATCGATTGAGATTATTCTCGTTGTTTTAACAGAAAATTTGATATATACTAATAAAATTATTATTATTAATTATCAGATTAGATTAGCTTTAAATAGAAAAATTGTTTTGATTTAGTTATTATGTCCTCTGTAGATTCGAAACTCTATCAATATGCCGTTCAAACAGCTAAGGAAGCAGTTGCTTTAGATAATCAAGGAAAATATAGACAAGCTATTAATAAGTATCAGAGAGCAGCTGAAATTCTTATGCAGTTTATGCAATATAATAAAAACCCACAAATGAGAAATCTCTGTAAACGAAATATTGAAGAATATGTTGAACGTGCTAAAATTCTAAAATCTCATCTGGGTGGCCCTAGAAGTGCTAGATATGTACCTAAAGCAAATACAGTGAAAGATGAAGGGAGTACTGATTCTGCATCTGTTGCTGTATCCTCAGAAGAACAAGAACTTATTGATACTATATCAGGCACAATCGTTACAGAATCTCCAAATATAAAATGGGAAGACATTGCTGGTTTGGATAATGTTAAGCAAGCTTTGAGGGAAGCAATAGTTTTACCTATTATGAAACCACAATTATTTACAGGTGCTAGAAAACCTTGGTCTGGTATTTTGCTATTCGGACCACCAGGATGTGGGAAGACATTATTGGCTAAAGCTGCTGCTACTGAATGTAAGGCAACCTTTTTTAGTGCATCATCTGCAGATTTATTGAGTAAATGGTTAGGGGAAAGTGAAAAGCTAATAAGTTCTTTATTCAAAGTTGCCCGATTAAAAGCACCAAGTTTGATATTCATGGATGAAATAGACTCAGTTGCCACAAAACGGGGAGAAGGCTCAGAAAGTGGTGGTGAAAGGAGGGTAAAAACTCAACTTTTAAGCGAAATACAAGGATTAAAATCAACTTATGACAAACCATTATTAGTTTTAGGAGCAACTAATCGACCTTGGGATATTGATAATGCAATGTTGAGTAGGTTTGAAAAAAGAGTGCATGTACCTCTTCCTGATTTAAAAGCAAGAGCAGGAATCTTTAAAATTCACACAGAAGGAGTTAATTCTGCATTAACAGATGAAGATTTCGTTGAATTAGCAGTAAGAACTGAAGGATATTCAGGTCGGGATATTGCAAATATTTGTCGTGAAGTTATAATGCTACCTGTACGTGAGTTAGACATGAGCGGCCTTTTAGAAGATTCTGACAAAGAAGTTAATGTAAGAGATATAGATTTAAAAGATTTTAAGAAGACTCTTAAGAAAGTCAAACCAATGACAACTAAAATGATGTTAAAGCAATATAACGAATGGGCAGAAGAATTCGGAGAAATATAATAAAATTCGATGGTTGAAATGGAGAGACAGAGAGAAAAACCTGCAGAAATACCTGAAGCTGTCAAGGAAAAAGCTGAAAAGGAGTTAGAAGAATTAAGGAAAGAATTAGCTAGATTAAGACTATTAAAAAAAGAGAAAGAACAATTAGAAATTGAAGCAACCCAAAAGCAAATCATTAATGAAGAAGAAATTAAATCTACTGAATTAAATTATTTAGAAGAAGAATTTGATAAACTGGAAAATATACTCTCCTCAAAATTAGGAGAAATAGATCAGAAATTATATCGGCAACACGCTGAACAGGTAGAAGAAGAACTTCAAACCCTTGAGGAGGAAATTCTTGGTGAAAAAGGATTAATCGAAAAAAAGTTAACTGCTTATGAAAATTTATTGAAAGCTTATCCTTGGCTTGAAGAAGAAAGAAAAAAATTCATGTATTCAATGCCAAATAAAAAGGAGAATAAAAGTGATTATACTTCTTGGAAAATAGAGTGGGCAAAAGTCCTTTTCGATTATGCGAGATTTGCTGTTCTTCATATTATTTACATTAGAGAAGTAAGCTCTAGAAAACCATTTTTAAATTTCACAAAAAGAGAAGAATACATAAAAGAAATCGCTGAAGAATTAATTAGTCAAAATCAAGCAAAATGGATTTCAAAGGAAAAAAAGAGACTAAGAATATATTGGAAAACTTTAGAAGCATGGTCAGATGAAATTTATAATTGGTGTTATGAGAATGGAAAGATTGAGCCAATTATGATATATGAATTAAGAGAAGCAAAACAAGAGGATTTTAGTTCCCTTCCACTTGAGGATCTTGAAGAAATATTTAGAATTTTAGCTAAAAACCGGAAAGCTAAAATTTTAAAATTAGAAAATGGACAGTTAGCATTTAAAATTAGATTAGAGTAAAAATCATCTATTTCTTATAAAGATGGAAAGTACCATTGCTTCCCTGTTAAAATATTTTCCCTGAATTTCGCAGTTCCTGTTTTTTCAAGTGATTCTAATGCTCTTAGCGATCTATCTTGAGACCATCCCAAATTAGAACAGACATCTTCCAAAGTAAGAACTCCTCTTTCTTTTGCTAACTCAACAACTTTTGATTCATCAGCAGTATATTGAATCGGAAAGAATCGTACGATAATACCTCCTGAATCTAATTGAGTAATATCCTCAATTACTCTTGTTTTTTTCAAGAGTTTCAAAGCTTTCTCAACATCCTTGACACTTATATTTCCTTTCAATATTCCTGTATTTACTAGTTCAAATACTTCTGATAATGGAATTATTCCTCCTGTTTCTTCCTTACTCATTAAGACTCTTTGATATGCCAACATCCCTAATTTTTGATAGTCAATTTTGGAGAATTTTTTCAGTACATCATGTTCTGTAATTTGATCAGTAATGATTTTTGAAGAAGGAATATTATATTTTTTTTGTAAATCTTTTACCTCTTCTCTCAATTCTGGTGTTAGAGCTAACAAAACACCATGTCTTCTTGCTAAATCTTGTAGTTTATCTTTTGTAAATTTTTCAACAGATGCTTTTGCTTGGAGATCTTTCATTTTAAGCTCTGTTGCTTTTTTTTTCATTGCTTCCTTTAAGTCAATCTCATCTTCTATCTTACGAATGCCCATTTTTAGATAACACTATTTTTTAATACCTTTATTGATTAATAATAATAAAACTTCTTAATTCTTTTTATTTTCCCTACTAATGAAAGATTTTAAAATTTTTAGGTATTTAAATCAAATTGAAAAAAAAATAATTAAAAATTCCCTTTCAACAATTTCTTCAAATGTCATTTCGAATTTTAGAGAAATTGAGGATAATTTATATATTTTAATCAAGAAACAAACCTCAATTAAGAATTTTCCTCAGATATATTTACTTTCTGAAGAATTAAAAAATTTACTAAAAAATTTAAATATCTATGATAATATCACTTTAGTAGGTTTATATTTTGGCCTAATAAAAAGAGGAGAATTCTTTTTAAGCTTAGAAGGTGCAGAATTCTTGTACAAAAGCGATCTAATCTCTGATGTTATACACTTGCATGTAAATAAAAGGGGAGAAAAATCCATTCTATATGGAAATAATATTTTAAAGAATATGATCTTAAAAGAAACCTACGATTATAAAGAAAAAGACATTTTGTTGGTTTTTAATGAGGAAGGAGAAATAATTGGTATTAGTATAGCAACTATAAATAGCAGTCAAGTTCAAAATCTAAAACCTGAAGACCTTGTTGCAATCAATTTGAGCGATAAGGGAAAATACCTAAGAGAGAAGCAATAGGAATTACTTATCATGTTTTTTCCTTATTAAACATAAAAAAAATCCAATAGTATCATGAATATGGGGATATAATCGCTGTGAATATCTTAAATCCTTTCTCAATGACTTTCCATATACTTTAGTGAGTCCATTAACACCGTAATATTCGTTTATCTCAGATATAGAATAATCTATTTCTTGTTCTAGGATCTCATTAATAACCAATTCATTTTCTTCAGGTGCAATAGAGCATGTGCTATATAATAATTCACCTGCGGGTTTTAACGTTTTTAACCCCACAAGAAGTAATCTTTTCTGGATTGAGGCCATTCTCTTAATATCGTTTAATTTTTTACTTTTCTTTCTATTTGGATCTTGCCTTATAAGTCCTTCTCCAGTACACGGGGCATCTAAAAGTATCTTATCCGCTTTAATATTTAATTCTGGAAGTTTATTTGAATCAAGATTTAATACTAGTGAATTAGTTACTCCTAATCTACGTAAATTCACTTCTAAAGCAGGAATTCGATTTTTAGATTTATCTAACAATACTAATGTACCTTTATTATTCATTAATTGGGCTAAATGTGTTGCCTTACTACCTGGAGCAGCACACATATCGATAACGGTATCATTTGATTTTGGGTTAAGAATTATTGATGGAAGCATAGAAGCAATATTCTGTATATAATAATATCCTTGTAGAAACTCATGAGAAGACCCTAAATTATGAGGAGCTTTTAATATATTAAAGGCATATGGAATCCATTTTATTGGCTCTAAAATAAATCCTTTTATTTCCAACTTTTTCCTTAAATTTGAAGGAGATATCTTAAGAGTGTTAGTTCGTATTGATGGAATTAAGGGATGCTCATTTGCTTTTAAAAGATTTACTGTTTCATCTAGACCTAAGAATTGAATATATCTTTCAACCATATAGGGGAGATAACCATATTTTTCTGCGAGTTTTGTAGTTTCCTTATGCATCTGAGAAATTTAAAAGTCACCTCGATTTCATTGTATTAATACTAATAAAAAATAATAAATTATAATTGTTATTAGAGAGACAAATCTTCTTATGATTGAAGTAGAAATAAAAGTTCGAATCCCAAATCATAAATTAATAAGAAAAAAGTTTGAAGAAAATAATGGAATTTATAAATTTTCACTTCTTCATGAGGATACATATTTTAATATGCCAAAAGGATTAAGAGATTTTAAAAAAACCGATGAAGCGTTAAGATTGAGAAAATCAGTTGAATTTAATAAAAAAGATGATACAAATGAGCAAGTTATCAATTACTTTGTCACATATAAAGGTAAAAAATTAGATCTCTCCACAAAAACTCGTAATGAACTTGATATCAAAATAGAAAATATTGAAAGTATGAATTTATTGCTAAAAGAATTGGGATTTAGAGAAATCTTTACTATTAAGAAAGAAAGAGAATTATATGAATTTGAATTCAAAAATTACTATATCGAAGCATTAATTGATTATTTGCCAATTTTGGATCAATATTTTCTAGAAGTTGAATTTTTATTAGATTCTCCTGAAAATCTTGAAGATTCCAAAGCAGTTCTATTTGATTTTTTGAGTTTATTCAGTATAAAGAAAGAAGAATCTATAAGAAAATCATACTTAGAACTAATTTTTGAAAGATTTAAAGGAAATTTAAAGAGTTAAAGAGTATATTCGAAAGAATATACTCAATATGGAAATGGAAATGATGTGAATTTGATATTTTGATGTTTATTTAATTATTAATTTGTCTAGAAATGCTATTTTCTTATCTAATTCATGTTTAACTTTATGTATGTCATAGTTTTCATAAATTGTTTTAATAAGCTCCTTTTGAATAGATACTGAATTTTTGGATATTTTTTGAACTAAATCCAAAAATTCATAATAATTCGTATCTATTTTAATTTCAGCTTCCATAATTTCTCACTTTTTTAGCACTAAATAAAAAAAGAATTGACAAAGATAAAAATAAAATGGAGTCCAATTTCTAAATTAAATTCCTCATTAAAACTTTTTATACAAAAAATAGCTATTTAAAAATAGTCTATTTTGTTTTCTTTTTCTCAATAAATTAGAGGTCATGTTTGATTATTTCTTTAAATCTTTATATTCCGCATCGAAAATTTGTGCAATATAACTTCTCCCTTTAATTATCCACATTATTTTATGACCTTCTCTCGCCTTTTTTCCCCATTCTGATTTTTTGTTGCGATTCTGCTCTATGTATCTATATCCAAAAAGATCCACGTATTTAACTCCACTTGAAAATTTTTTAATTGGGTATTCAATACCTTCGATTTCAACGTTTTTCTGACCTTCAAAAATAGCATTAAATATCTTTAAACCATTCTCTTTTAAATCTTCCATACTCTTAAATCACCTCAAATTATAATAATATCTTGTGCTAAAATATTTTCCTTCCTTTCCTTTTTATCTGTTATGATTTCAATATCTTGGAGATTTATCGTAGTTCTAGGAAAATTTTCTCCACTTTTTATTCTTTCAAATGTTTTTCTCTTTTCATTTGAATACAATTTGAAATTGAATTCCATAAGATCTTTAGCTTGTTTATTTTTAAATTGCATTAGCCAAGTAAATTCATCTATTTTTAATAATAGATCATCTAATAATGTAACTTTTTTAATTTCAGTAGTAAAATAAGTATCGCGAATTTGAATCGGAATTGGTCGACCCCATTCCTGTAATTCATCAATTAACATTAAATAAAACGCTAATGGTTGTTCTTCAAAAACATAATCTTTAAGTTGTGCCTTAAAATTATGTAATGCCATTGCTCTTGCTGCTAAGATGTATCCATTATATTCATCATTTTTCTCAATTTCTCGAGGAGTACCAAGCCCTTTCAGAAGAGAAAGTGCAGAAATAACACCATGATCTAATTCGACTGGGTCTTTATATCGATACTCTGGATGACCATCTGGTTGAGTTAAGAAAATTTGAACATTTTGGGGAGATAATTTTTGATCCTTAAATCCTGCTCCTTTTCTTATTAAAGTACGTGCTTCTCTAGATAAGCCCTCCTCTAAAATCTTAAGATATTCCTCTTGTCGACCGTTCCAAGCTAAATTTATTTCAAACGGAATAAATTCTAAATCGATCGTAGGATAGCACTTTAAAATTTGATTAACAAGTGAATAATTAATAGCAAAAGTCATTTTCCCCAGCGGATATCCAATATCATGAATTAGTCCCGTGATCCACCAAAATTTATCTTTTAGAAGATTTTTATCTAATTCTGTAAGATCAGAAATTAAGCTTTCTAAGGAACCTTGACCAAAATCTTGTTCTAATAGATAATCTCCTAATACTGCCACACGAAGTGCATGTTCTGTGTGATCTCGATAGTATTTCTTTACACTAGTGCTATAAAGGAAAGCTTCAAGATCAGGCAAGGCTCGTATTAAATATAATAATCCTTCTGATTCGATTCCTCTTTCTTTAGATACATCATAAAGGGCACTTGATAAATCTTTTCTTTTACCAGTAATGAAATCTAATTCAGAAATTAAGTCTAAACCTATTATATTTTGAACTGAGGTTTTAATTTCCTTCTCTAGTGGGTTTTGGATTCCTTCAAGAATTTTCATTCCAAAATTTGAAAATTTTTTTCCTATCCCTCCCAATTTTGATAATTCTCCTTGCGCTAACACTAATTCTTTGTTCATTTTAGCTAAATCCTTGTCTAGATCTTTTATCGAACTAAGTTCTTTATTCTTCTTTATTTGCTCAGTAATTACAGGAGGTGCCATTTTCAAGGATTTTTCAACAGTCTTTAATAAATTGCCCACCCATTGTGCAAAACTATTACTTTGAGAAGATATTCTATTTAAGATCCAATCATCATTTATTTTTAAATCTGGCAAAATCAACACCGTTAAGAGTTATCCCTATCAATTTTAATTTATAGTTTTTAATTTATATAAATTTTTAAATTTAAGTGAAGTAGCTAAAAAAAGAAGAAGGTAAAAAGCTATAGATCTTGAGAAAAAAGAAATTTCGTGTTATTCGCTTGAATTCGGATTCTATCCTAAAAATTTAAATGTTCGATAATTTATGTTGAACCAAATAAAAAACGAATTTAATATCATCTTTTAAATTGTTTAAATTCTCCTTTTTGGTAATAGCAGGTTGAAGTGTTGATTTTTTCATGGTTTACTTTGAGATTGACCATTTAGGATTTAATTGCGGAAAACTTAAGGAAAAGTGTTCAAAATACCCTAAATTTTGCATGAGTTGTATTAAAAATAGATTAAAACAACTTGGATTTGAAATTGATTCCACTCTAGAAGTATTTGAGATACAGTCTGATGAAAGACGTTTTCAGATGGAACGGGAGTTAATATGGCGGAAATTTTTAGATGTTCTAAATATTAGACATATTATAATTATGGATAATGAATCAGGTTTGACCTTATTGAATTATCCTGTATCAGGAGAGGAAATTAATGCGGATTTATTGGGTGGATTTATTCAAGCAAATATAACATTTTCCGAGTCCCATGACAGCTCCTATGAGAAATCATATTCACAAATTACCCATAATTTCTATGAGTTTCAATATCAAAATTTCAATATATTATTGAGAGATGGAGAAGTAATACGACTCTGTTTAATGCTTGATCATAAAGCATCTGAAAATATGAAAAACCATGTTAACCAATTCATCTTCGAATTTGAAGAAATGTTTAGCAAAGAATTGTATAATCTTAGAAGTGCTGGAATGTTTTATTCTAAAAATATGGTTGAATTTATTATCGACTACTTTGAGATTAAATTGGTTTTTCCTATGACTCTGGCTCATTCAATCCCCCCAAATGATTTAAAGATAATTGAAGAAAATCAGATTCAAAAAGCGATACTCAATATTGCCAAAGAGCTATTAACCACGAAACAATTTTTTTTTATTTACAATCTTTTGAATCGAGTAAAAAACATTGTAAATATTGATTCTAATGAGATCTTATATCAAATATATCATCTAGTAGAGAATAATATCTTTAATCCTACTACTTTAGAAACAGCTGTGAGTAATATTGAAATGATTCAAGAAGCTCAAGAGGAAAAAGTTGCTAAATACCAATCAATTTCTTCTATATTAATCACAAATTCGAATTTTGATAAATTAAAAGAACAAGTGGAAGAAATGGATGAAAATTCGGCAAAAAGAATGATAAGAGATTTAATAAAAAAGGGAAAAGCTGCTGAAAAATCTCTGGCTTATAAAGTGGGAGAAGATGAGTATAAAAAAGCTTTATTTTTAGCTAAAGAGTTTAATTTCAAACCAGAAATTGATAAAACCTCTAAATTACTAATGGAATTAGATAAACAAGTCAAACAAATAGAACTAGATTTTAATTTAGAAGCAGGAGAAAACGCAGAAAAGAATGGTGATTTCATTAATAGCATCCAGTACTATCAAAAGGCATTAAAAATTCTTGAGAATTTTCTAATCTATAATGTTTCTGATTCTCGAATTAAAAAATTGAAGAAGAAGATTACTAAACTGCGTGAAGAGATTTAAGTTTTATTCTTAGGATACATCCAGTCTGACTACATCATGATGACAAACTGTTACAGAACTATTAGAAGGAGCAATTAACTTTACATTATCTAGTACTTCCACAAAAGAAGAAAGAATTATTAGATTCTGATTTTTCCCCTTTAATTGAACTCCATCATGAATTAAACAGTTATCTGATATAATAGCTCTCTCACATCTAATATTTTTAGAAAAGTAAGCCTTATTGTATACTACAGTGTCTTTAATTTCAGTATTTTCTCCTATATATACATTATCACCAATCACTACATTTGGTCCTATACTGCAATTTTTTCTTATTACAACATCTTTTCCAATAGCAACAGGAGGATATATCATTGCTTTTCCTTCAATATCCAGATTCTCTTGAATCAAGTTATCTTTTTTTTCCTTTAGATTATTCAATATATCCTTCAATAATTCAATATTTCCTTCTAAAAATTCTTCTGGTTTCCCAATATCTTTCCAAATACCCGGAATTGAGTAGTGATATAATTTTCCTTCATTACATAGAAGAGGGAAGATCACTCTCTCCATTGAAACCTTTTTCTTCTGTTTAATATACTGAAGAATGTTAGGCTCTAAAAGGTAAACGCCAGCATTAACGGGCATTGGAATAAGTTGCCCATCTGGAGGTTTGTATTCAGATTTTTCAAGAAATTTTAAAATTTTATTCGTTTTTTCATCGGCAATAATAACTCCATATCTTGATGGTTCAGATACGATTTTACTAGCAATTACTCCTAATCCTTTATGTTTATTATGAGCTTGAATCATTGCTTTAAAATCAAAATTTAAAATGACATCACCATTCAACATAAAAAATTTATCATCTTCCAAGTAATCTTCAGCTAGTTTTACTGCACCAGCAGTTCCCATTGGTTCTTTTTCATCTGTATATTGAATTTCAATTCCTAATTTCTTCCCATCTTTAAAATAATTTTCAATAATGTCTGACATAACACTGACAGCTAATATTACCTTTTTGATACCAACTGATTTTAACAATAGAATTTGACGTTCTATTACAGGTTTATTAACTACGGGCATTAGTGATTTAGGTAAAGTACAAGTTAATGGGCGTAAACGAGTGCCCCAACCACCAGATATAATTATTCCTTTTGTCATTATGAAAATTAAATTTTCAATTTAAAAATCTTTTAAAATAATCTTAAGGAATTAAAATAAAAATTAATATTTAATTAATATATATGAATTTAAAATAAGAAATATTTAAAATTCAATTTGCTCAGGTCTTACTTGTACTTCTTTTTGTTCTTTTATCATCTCTGGTTTAGATTCTGTTTTAATAATGTTCTTGAGATCAGTGAAATACCATGTTATTACAATCGAGACAAATTGTAAATATAAGGCAAATATGAAAAGCAATTGGATTCCAATTATATCTGCTATTGGCCCGGAAATTAGCATTCCAAGGGGAGTGACAGCAGCAGCAATGCTAGCTACAATTGAAAATACCCTACCTTGAGTTTCTGCTGGTATTTTAGTTTGAAGGATTGTAAGAAACATTGTATTGGCAATAGGAATCATAGAGCCATGAATTAATGCCCCCAATGCCATTACAATGAAATAACCTTTTGGAGCAAGAGTTAAAAGCGAGTAACCAGCAATTCCAATAAAACAGGAATACAATATTATTAATTCTTTATGTTTCCAATGTTTTTTAACTAAAGCTATGATTGCTCCTATTACAAAGCCAATTTGGAATAATGCTATTATTAGTGAATAATCTAATACTTTACCTGAATGATTAATTAAGACAAATAACAACATTTGAGTAGAAAAAGGCATATTTAGGAGATTGATAAATGATATAAAAACAATTAAAATAAGAAAACTTTTTACTAACTTTAGTACTTTTAAACCAAATTTGAAGTCTTTTATAAAGGTAAATTTCTTGGCTTGTTTTAAATTTGAAGAAATCGAGGGAATAGTAATTAATAATAACGGAATGAGAGCAATACCAAACGTGATAATATCAATCCAAAGAATATGTTCTATTTTTATCGCAGGATTATTTTCAATGATAGTAAGAAAAATTCCTCCTATTATAGGTCCAATTATCTGAATACCTCCCGTAAATAAATAATTAATCGCATTCATACGACTTAGATGTTTTTTAGGGATCATTATTGGAATTATAGCATTCACGGTAGGAAAATGAATTGCTTGACAAATTGCTCGTATAACATTTAGATAAATTATAAGCCAATAGTTAGCAATGTTACTTACAAAAAAAATTATCATTAAGAAAGTTGTAAAAGCTTGAAGTGAATCCGCTAATGCTATTGTGATTTTTCTATTCCATCTGTCAATATATACTCCTACTATAGGTGGTATGATTACCATCGGTAGTGCGGTTAAAAAGTAAGCAATAGAAAGGAAAGTAGGGCTTAAAGTTTCTGCGCCTATCCATGTAATTATAACAAAACGAGTAATAGAGGAGCCTAACATAGATATTAACTGTCCAATCCAAAAGAAAATATAGTGGGTGAATGTGTGTCTAGTAGGTGTTGGCTCCATGGAAAAATAAATTAAAGATTATATCAAAAGTTTATGAAATTAAGAAATGTTTTTTCTTAATATTTTAATTCTTTATATCAGAAATAAAATAGAAAAAGTAAAAGAATGAATTATTTTTTAAATAAGGGATCTGCCTCTTGAAGAGTACGTCTCTCGACTTTTCCCATAACGCTTTTAGGAATTTCATCAATTATATCAATTATAGCAGGGCATTTCCATTTGGTCATATTCTTTTCGGTCCAAGCTATTAATTCTTCTCCAGTAATTTTCCCCTCGTATCCAGGTTTTAATGAGACCCATGCTTTTGTGATTTCACCTACTTTTCCTTTAGGATCAGGTAACCCAGCAACGGCAGCTTCTGAAACAGCTTCATGACTCATGAGCATTGTTTCGACTTCTGCTGGGAATACAGAATGACCTGCAACTTTAATTAATTGTTTCTTTCTATCTCTTATTGCTATTGTTCCGTCTTCATTCATAAAACCAATGTCACCAGTTAGCAACCAAGTTCGACCATCCCATTTTTTCAATGTCTCTGCAGTTTCTTCAGGTTGATTCAAATAGCCTTTCATCACTTGTGGACCACAAACACAGATCTCTCCTGTATGCTCCTCTCCGTATTTTGACCCCGGTAAGCCATTAGCAATAGGGCCATTTTCAAAATCATCTGTATCAAAAATGCCCCAATCAGTACCGGGAAATGGCATTCCTATAGTCCCAACTGGGCTCTCCCCGAATAAATTTCCTGCACTTACTACAGGACTTGCTTCTGATAATCCATACCCCTCTACAATCTTTCCTCCTGTATTTTCTTGAAATGATTTCTGTACAGGAGCATGTAAAGGTCCAGCTCCAGAAATGCACAATCTTAATCTCCCCATAAGTTCTGGGAATTTTCCTAGATTGGGAAAATCTGCAATCCTCTTGAATAATATTTCTGCTCCTGCGTAAAAAAGTCCTTTAGGAGCATCTATATGAGTTATTTCTTTTAAGAATTGCTCTGTTGGAGGTGGTCTTGGGAAAAGCATCATCCAACCACCCAGACCTATAGCTACATTCATAACTGCTGTCATTGCAAATGAATGATATAATGGAATTGCCCCAATATCACCTACACCAGGATCTTCACCACCAACCCATAAAACACATTGAATCGCATTAGACACCAAGTTGAAATGAGTCAATACTGTTGCTTTAGGAACTCCTGTAGTTCCACCAGTCATAATAAAAGTAGCAATTTGTTCAGTAGGGTCAAATTTAACTTCTGGAAGATCGGGTTCAGTATTAAGAAGATCTAAAAAGTTAATTGCACTTGGAAAATCAACTTTTCCTTTAGGAATTTTGCCAATCAGTTTTCCTAATGTTTTTTTTAATCCTGATAATCCTGAAGCTAAATCGGCTATATTTGTATAAATTACCATTTCAATGTTCGTCTTATTAATAATAGGTCGAGCTAGCTCTCCATATAACGCATCCAAAGTAATTAAAACCTTTGAATTAGTCATTTTCAGTTGATGCAATACTTCTAAAGCTTTATAGGTAGGATTTATCCCTGTCGCTATTGCTCCCAATTTTGCTACTGCGTAAAAACTTATAACATATTGAAAACAATTTGGCATCAAAAAAGCTACAATGTCTCCTTTTTTAACTCCCAATTTGTGAAGTGACGTTGCTAGAGCATCAATAGCTTGTCCAGCTTCCTCATAAGTCATCCATGATTCAATAAACCACATCATCCTGTCATTAGCGTATTTTTTGCGTTGCCTTTCAAAAAACTCTCCTAATGAAATCTTTTCAAATTTGTATTGCGTAGGTGTTTTTTCGGGCCACCATTTCTTAAACCATGCTTTTTTTTCATCTACTTGATATTCAGACATTCTTTTTCACATCTAGATTGTTCTTATTGGATAATATAAAAAATATTTACTTAAAGATACTAGGTAAAATTAGCTTAAATTTATAAAGTTTATAAAAAATAACAATGATTAATAAAGATATCCGTAATCTCGATTCAATTCTAAAGAGTAGTTACAAATATTAAGAAATTATAATAAAAAACATTAAAAGATAATATTAATTCGAAATACCAAAGACTTGAATAATTTATAGTTGGAAAAATATGCCTTGTATCCATGGATTAGATGAAATTAATTGCCCAACTTGCCGGATTTTAAAGTCCACAGCACCATTAAATGGCATAAAATTAAAAAATTTAACATTTCCAACAGCTAATAATTCTCTATCTAGAAAGAATATAAATCTTGAAAAAAAAATATTAGATGAAATAACCATTAAAAAACGCAATCCAAGTCCTCCTACAATTATATCAAAACCAAGTTTTATTAATGAAATCCCTAATTTTAGAAATGAATTGTTCTTAGAAAGATCCAAAGAACTTGATATAACCAAGGAAGATAATTACGGAATCACTAAAAAAATTCCTCTTGAAGACCCAGAATGGAAATTTGAAGAAGAAGACTAAATTCCTTTCATAAAATTCATACTTGTTTTTATTACATTTTCTAATTATTACATTATTATTTTAAGGGAAGATATCATTATAATAAATTATAACTTCATTTACAAATTAATTAAGAGGTGAAACTGATAACGCAAATGGAAATTACGTGGCTTGGCCATGCTGCCTTTAAAGTAAAGACACATAGTGGAAGAATCATTTATCTTGATCCTTATCAAATCAAAAAAGGAGAAGAAAAAGCAGATATTATTGTTTCAACACATTCTCATGGGGATCATTTTGACTCAGATAGTATACGAAAACTTATGAAGGACGATACAGTTGTAATAGGCCCTGAGAGTATCTTCAGCAGCTTGCAAAAATTTAACGGAACACCTTTAAAATTAGGAGATTCTTTTGATTATAAAGACCTCTCAATCGAGCTAGTGCCAGCATACAATATTAAAAAACCAAACCATCCCAAGAAAAATGAATGGGCAGGAATTATAGTAACATCGGAAGACAAGAGGGTATATCATGCTGGAGATACAGAACGAATTCCTGAAATGAAAGATTTAGCCAGTCGAAATATAACTGTGGCTATGATGCCATGTGGCGGTACCTATACAATGGACTTTGATGAAGCTACTGATTCGATTGTTGATGTAAAACCCAAAATAGCGATCCCCATGCATAATTGGGGAAAAGATCTAACTAAATTTAAAGAACTTTTAACAAAGAAAGACCCTAGTATAAAAGTTGAAATATTAGAAGAAGGTGGCTCGCCCCTAATAATCTAAATCCCAATTATTTTTCTAATTACTTTTTCATTTTGTATAAATCAAAAATTTTAGCTATATACTCTAGATCAATGATTTAGTTATAGTTTTATAAAGAAATATAACCTGATACAATACATGTCGAAAGTCCTTTAATAGCGGCAGCAATGCTAGCAACATTAGATTGGGTTATGTTTTGGGTTATTCCAGGAATATTATTATTAATTCCTCTATTCATATTATTTCTGAAACCTTATGAAACAAAATGTAAAACTTTAGAGCAAATCCAAGAAGAGAGATAAAAATTCAAATTGATTTTTATCATTAAATTAATTTTTTTTTATTTTCTATACTTAAATTTTAAAAAAAGTAATTTTCTTATTATTGTTATATGGGTTTAAATTTTTATTAGGATAAGATTTTAAATTATGAGTTTTACAAGTATTATATAAAAATCAAAAATATCACTAATTTTAGCTAGAAATTGTGGAAGATGTGAAGAAAAATGGAAATTGATGATAATTTGAAGTCAGATACACGTGTAGCATACATTTCCATGGAAATAGCTGTTGATTCAAATATTCCTACATATAGCGGAGGTTTAGGTGTATTATCAGGAGACACAGTACGTTCAGCTGCAGATTTGGAAATTCCAATGGTAGGTATTTGTTTATGTTACAGTTCTGGGTATTTTTTTCAATTTTTTAATGAATTTGGAGAACAAAAAGAAAAAGAGATCGCCTGGAATTTTTATTATGAATTTGAGAAGGTTGAAAAACCAATCTCTTTGAAAATAGAAGACAAAGATGTTCATGTGAGTGCTTGGTTATATCGAGTAATAGGACAATCTGGTCATGTACTTCCAATTTACCTTTTAACTACTGATGTGGAAGGAAATGAAGATTGGATGAAAAAAATGACAGGTTCTTTGTATGATAGTACTAGTCGCTGGAATAGAATAGTCCAAGAGATGATTTTAGGGATTGGTGGGGTTAAACTTCTAAAATCACTGGGTTATAATAATATAGAAACTTACCATCTTAATGAGGGTCATGGTTCTTTTGCAACTCTAGAGTTATTTAATGAATTAGGAAGCATTGATAAAGTAAAACAAAAAGTTGCATTTACAACCCATACTCCTGTACCAGCGGGACATGATCGCTTCAAACAAGATTTAGTTGATAAAGTATTTGAAAATAGAATGCCTAAAGAAATCCGAAAACTCGCTGATGATAATGGAGAATTTAATATGACATTTTTAGGTATGGCTTTATCACGATATAGAAATGCTGTGGCACGAAAACATGGAGATATTTCTCGAAAAATGTTCCCTCAATATGAAATTGATTATATTACTAATGGAGTGCACTTACCTTTCTGGGTTTCCAAACCTTTCCGAAAGATGTTTGGTCGAAAATGGCCAAATTGGAGAGCAAACCCTTCAGTTCTAGAGAATGCTATAGAATTGGATCCTCTTGAGCTTTTTGATGCTCATATTGAAAATAAATTTAATTTAATATCATATCAGAAGGGACATTCTTGGAATTTGTTGGATGAAGAACTCATTACTATTGGTTTTGCCAGGCGATTCGCAACATATAAGAGAGCTGTACTAATCTTTCATGATATTGATAGATTGGGTAAAATAGCAAAAGATCATGTTCAATTCATATTTGCAGGGAAAGCACATCCAAAGGATGAGATGGGAAAAGATTACATTAAAAAAATACACCAATCTGGAGAATATTTGTATGAAAATTACGGTGTGAAAGTTGTAATGATGGAGAATTATAACATGGATCTTTCCCATTTACTTGTATCAGGTGTTGATATTTGGCTTAATACACCTAATAGGTATCGTGAAGCAAGCGGTACAAGTGGTATGAAAGCCGCTCTTAACGGGGTATTAAATTTATCTGTTCAAGATGGTTGGTGGCTAGAGGGTTATAAAAAGAATTCCTTAGCAGGATGGGCTATTGGTCCTGATGATTCAAATCCAGATGATCCTGGAGTGTCAAATGATTGGGATATTGATTCAAATGCAATTTATGAAATTTTAGAAAATCAGGTTATCCCAACATACATGAATCATGACGAATGGCTTTATAAAATGCAGTGCGCTATTTCCCTAGCTGCATATTTCAATACTCACAGAATGTGTCTTGAGTATGCTGAGAAGGCTTATAGGTTAGAGAAACAAAAACCTTGGAGCTTTAAGCAAATTTCATCGGTTTTTTAAAGCCAAACTACGTACTAATCCATATTCATTATTTTCTATATATTTTAAACTGAAGAACTTCTACAATTTAGTAATATAAAAGGACATATTTTAATATAATCATCAAATCTATTTTGATTCAGATAATCATCCAAAACTTGCCTTAGAATTACTTCCATAGCATTAATACCAAAAGTTAAACCTTCCATATCTCTTGAGATTAATAGCATAAAATCTGAAGTTACCTTAAGACTATAACATCCTGGATTTAATTCTTTTTCAGAAAACTCTTCAATGATTTCATTAGTCTTTTTAACGATCTCTTGTGTAGTAAATAATACAATAAGAAAGTTGTCAAAATATTCCTTTTTTAAATAAGAATCTCTTATACCTGCAGCTTGTAAAGCAATTTTGGTATATGATTTAATTAAATACTGGAGACGAGTTATTTCATTTCTAAATTTACTTTTATTATGGAAAAAAACAAATTCATTACTTAATTTTAAAGGTTCTTCTTCAATATATGTTATTTTACGCGGTGATTTTTCAAACTTAAATTCTTTGAGGAAAGTTGACATTTTAATTAGTAGACTCAATAGATTTATTTAAGTATAGTAAATTTCATTTAATAAAAAAGTTCATCATTATAGCTTGTAAGTTAATTTCGAGAGAAAAGAATTCAAATTATGAAGCTCGGAAAACTTAATTTAGAAAATAGATATATATTAGCGCCTATGTTGAATGTCACAACAGCTCCTTATAGAAGATTTTGTAGAAAACTTCAAAGAATTGGTTTGGTTTATGTTCCTATGCTTTATGCTAAAAAAATTGAGAAAAATCATAGATCGATTGAAAAAGATTTATTAAAAATTGAAGAGGAAAGACCTATTGGGATTCAAATAATCGGTTCTGATCCTGAAGCACTTAAAAAAACTATAGATTATCTTGATAGTTATAAATTTGATATTCTTGATTTAAATGCGGGATGTCCATCAAAAAGGGCTATTAGAGCAAAAGAAGGAGGATATTTGATGAATGATTTAGATAAATTAAGTGTTTTATTAGAAACTGCTGTAAAATACTCTTCAAATCCCGTTTCCCTAAAAATTAGAACAGGATTTGAACAACCTGTTAATATTAAAAGAATGATAAACATTGTTAATGATACTGGTATTGATTTATTAATTGTACATGCTAGGACTGTTTTAAGTAAATATAATGATGGAACATTAGATTTGGATACTGTAAAGAAGCTTAAGGAAAGATTAATGGTGCCTGTAGTTGGGAATGGTGATATTATCAATCCCGTTACTGCAAAACGTTTTATTGATTATACAAATGTTGATGCATTCATGATTGGAAGAGAATCGATGGGAAATCCAGAAATTTTTAATCAAATTCATGAATATTTAGTAAATAATAGGCTAATTTCCTTCAAAAACAGTAAAGAAATCATGGAAAAATATATCTTATTATTTGAAAACAGTATTGATGAGTTCCTTGATGGAATTTCACATCCCTTAGGTAATGAAGTAATTAAATTCGTCGAAATAAAAAGAAATGCGATATGGTTATCAAAAAATATTAATAAATCCGCAAAAATTAGAAATAATCTGAGTACAGCTAACAACCTGATCGAACTCAAAAAAATTTTAAGAGAATATTTTAATGTTCATTCTTAAAAAATGAAATTAATCAGCATTATTAGAGTTTCTTGATAAAAAATAGAGCTATCAGTATACATGCAAGGATTCCACTAATAATAGACAGTATTATTAAGATTATATTAATTATCTCGATAACAGATAAGAATAGTTGACTTCCAGAATTAACCACAGCAGAAATGATAATGAAGATTACTAAACATAAGACTGTTAATACAGTAAAAAGCAAACCTACTTGAAGATATTTTTTCCGTTCCATAATAATAAACTCAAAAAACTTGTATAAAAAATAATTTAAAATGATTATTTATACTTTTTTAAAAGCTCCTCTGGTGTAAAGACTCCATCTTCAGTGATTATCTCTGTTACCAATCTAAACGGAGTGATATCAAATGCATAATTTAAACATTCAACACCATCTGGAACAATTTGGACTTTACCTAATACATTGCTTACTTCTGTGCTATCTCGTTGTTCAATTGTTACATCTTCTACAGTCTCATGAAGAGATAATGTAGAAGTCGGAGCTGCTACATAAAAAGGGATATTATTATCTTTTGCAGCTAATGCCACTAAATAAGTTCCAATTTTATTAAAAACTGCATCAGAAGTAACTCTATCAGTTCCAACAATGACCTTATTTATTTTTTTAAGTCTCATTATTAATCCAGAAGAAGTATCAGAAATAACTTTTACTGGAATTTTATCGTATTGCAATTCATATGCAGTTAATCTGGCCCCTTGCAATCTTGGTCGAGTTTCATCAGCAATAACACTAATTTTCTTTCCATCCTCAATTGCAGCTCTAACAGGTGCTAAAGCAGTTCCATATTGTACTGTTGCAAGTGATCCGGCATTACAATGTGTTAAAACTACATCCCCATTTTCTAATAATTTAGCTCCATTCTTGCCAATATTTTTATTAACATTAATATCTTCTTGAGCCATTAATTTAGCTTCTTCGATAACTAATTCTGAGATATTTGACGGATTATCGGGATATGAACTGATAATTTTCCACATTCTATTCACTGCCCAAAAAAGATTTGAAGCCGTTGGTCGAGTGCTCTTAATTATATTAGCAACTTCTTCCATTTTATTAAGAAACTCAGATTTTGGAAGATTTTTAAATTCAATCGTAGCTAAGGCCATTCCCATTGCCGCAGCTACACCGATTGCTGGGGCCCCACGGATGTTCATAACCTTTATAGATTTAGCAACATCTCTAAAATCCTCAAAATCGAGAAATTCAAGTTTATGGGGAAGGAGCGTTTGATCAATCATCTTTACTTTATTATCAACCCATTCAATTGAAGGAATCATAAATATCAAGAATCTTGCAATCCTTAAAAATTAAATTTGAAATTATTTAGATGCTTATTTGATCATTAAAGAAGTTTTTTTGATAAGTTCTAAAAGAATTGTGAAGGAAAAGGATTTATAAAAAAATTGATCTGATAAATGAGAGAAATAAAATTTCCTATTATATCTTGTAGTCGGAGGACGGATATACCTGCTTTTTTAATGGATTGGGTTATTCATAATATAAAAATTGGATATGTAGATGTAGCGAATCCTTTTAATAAGAAACAAGTATCTCGAATTTCTTTAAAATCGGAGGATGTTAAATGTTGGGTGTGGTGGTCTAAAAATTTTGAAGATTGGATCAAAAAATTTAACGAAAATGAAAATCTATTTAAAAAGTATAAAGGGCACTCCTTCCAATTCACAATTAATTCCCCCTCAGAATTAGAAAATAATGTGAAAATTTCTTTAGAACAGAGGTTTAAGCAATTAGAATGGTTAATCAATGAATTTGGTTTACTAGCAGTTAATTTCAGGTTTGATCCAATAATTGTCTATAAAAAGCATGGTTCTAATACAATAAAAAGTAATTTAGATAAATTTGAATATATCATTGAGAACGTTTCGAAACTAGGGTTGACAGAAATGATTTTTTCTTTTGCAACAATTTATGAAAAAGTGAAGAATCGTATGAATGCTAGGGGATATACTCCAATCGATCCCCCTTTTCAAAAGAAAATAGAGATTCTAAATAACATGATAGATATTTGTGCCCAGAATAATATTAAAATGAAGGCGTGTTGCCAACCAGACTTACATAATATAGAAGGAATTGATCAAGCACACTGTATCGATGCTTATAAAATTGAGAAGATTGTGGGTGAACAAATACCTAAAATAAAGGATATAGGTCAGAGAAAAGATTGTGGATGCTCTAAATCGAAAGATATTGGAGGTTATACTGGAATTTTTCGGTGTAAGCATAATTGTCATTATTGTTATGCTTCTCCTGCAAAAAAATAAGAAATAAATCTACTTTTTCATACCTGAAATATATTGAGATAATTGCCAAAAGGGGGGTACCACTCCGAGTTCATAAAAAATATCATAAAAGCAAAACGCACCCCATTGATCAATAATCTTACCTTCTGAATTTATATATAAAATTGTTGCTCCTTCAAAGGTTACTTCTTTCCCTGTAGGATCGAAACCCCATCCTTTTCCAAGGTGCGTTCCATGCCCTTTATATCGAATCCAAACCTTATCTTCTTCTCCCTTTATCTCAACAATCTCATATTTTAAATCTGGAAAAAGGGATCGAAAGTGTTGGATTTCATGCTTTATCTGGGCAGGACCAATTTTATCTATCTGAATCCAACTTGGTTTGTATTCTGGATCAATTATTTCATCTGCTATATTAAGATCTGGTTTACTCCATAACTCTTCGAAAAATATTCTACCAATTTTTTCAGAATCTTTAATTTTCATTTTATATCTGTATAATTGAATTTTTTTAATAAAAAATATAATTATAAATTTTAATAGAAATAAAAATATTGAATATTAAAGAAAAACCAAAATAAATACATATTAAAAACAATTCAGTTTTTATATTGAATATAATATTATTGTTGAGGTTAAATAAATAGAGAGGTTAATTCATGCCAAAGTGTAAGTTTTATATATTAGATGTGTTTGCTGAAAGAAAATTTGAAGGAAACCAACTAGCTGTATTTATTTGTGAAGAGATACTTTTCGAAGCTGAAATGCAAAAAATAGCAAAAGAGATGAACTATTCGGAGACTACTTTTATTACATCCAAAGAAAATTACGATATTCGTATTTTTACCCCAGAAGTAGAATTACCCTTTGCGGGACATCCTACAATAGGGACAGCTTATGTAATTCAACAAGAATTAATTAAGGGTAATGTTAAAACAATTCTTCTTAATCTCAAAATTGGACCAATTCCTGTTTTATTTAAATATAAATCTGGAAAGCCTGACTTAATTTGGATGGAACAGAATCCTCCCACTTTTGGCAGATTTTTTGATACAGAAACAATTTCTGAGATTCTGAATTTAGAGGAATATGATATTGATAATAGATTTCCAATTCAAGAGGTATCTACTGGAGGTCCTTTTATTATTGTGCCATTAAAAACATTAGATGCCCTAAAACGAGCAAAAGTAAATATAGATAAATGTTTTGAACTGATGGAAAAAATTGAAGCGAAATCGATTTTAATTTTTTGCCCAGAAACACGTAATAAGGGAAATGATCTAAGTGTCCGAGTATTCGCACATTATCATGGCATTCCCGAAGATCCTGCTACAGGAAGCGGGAATGGTTGTTTAGCTGCGTATTTAGTAAAACATCAATATTTTATCAAAAAGCGTATAGACATTAGAGTTGAACAGGGATATGAAGTAGGAAGACCTTCATTGCTTCACTTAAGAGCAGAAGAAAGTGATGAAAAAGATATTAGTGTCTCTGTTGGTGGAAAAGTTATCCTTACTGCTATAGGAGAATTAGTTGGAAGTTAACTAATTTAAATTTCTTATTTTTATATACCAATTCTATAAAATTGAAAATTTTATTCATTTTTAGTTGAATAAACTTTGTTAATAATATACTTAACATAATATTTCATCTTTTCTTCAGTTTTAGTCCTTGGTACAAATAGAGTTCCATTATTAGTATGACCAAATAATTTATCCATAATTGATCTAGGTTTTTGAATCATTTTCTGAATTGTGTTCAATAGACATTCTACATCAGTTTTATCATTCTCAATTCCAAAACTTACTCTCAATGTTCCTGGAAGGCACAATGCCGTTCTTTTTGGAAATATAATAGAAGTCAATCTTGCCCCTAAAACTCTGATTTGTTGGATTTTAAGCACATGTTGAATTAACATATGTGCACAAAAACAACCATTACGAATACCAATTCCTCCATATTCTGCGAGCTCTTTTGCAGCGACATTATGTGGAACACTTTTTAAGTTAAAAGATATAATACTTCCTCGAGTATTGAATTTGTTAGGCGTTGTACTATTAACTCCAAAGACTTTTACTTCTTCTAAATTATTTAATCCATTTAAAGCAAGTCGTGTCAATTCCTTTTCATAATCTTCAATAATATCAATACCAATTCTTTCTAATAGTAAAATTGCTTTCCCCAATGTAGCAATACCGGCAACATTTTCCTCCCCAGATAATTTGATTTCATTAATTTCATCAGGATTAAATAATAAAAGCCCCTTTTTCACCAAAAGAACGCCAGTACCAAATGGGGCATATGTTTTATGTCCTGAAAAGGCAAAATAATCAATATTGACATCAGAGATATTTATTTTATGGTGTGCTACTATTTGGGCTCCATCAACAAGTAATTTAGCACCATATTCATGAACAATATTGCTAATTGATTGAAGATCATTACAATTACCTAGAACATTGGACCCACCACTCAAAGCTACTATTTGAACTCGCACAAGTCCATATTTATGATCTCGGTTATAAGCACGAAGTACTTTTTCTAATTCATCTAAATCTATAAAACCATTATCATCAATAGAAATTCTAATTAGTTTAGCCCGTGGTATGTAACGGAAAGGAAGTTCATTAGAGTGATGCTCTGCTTTTGTGTTAATAATGATAAAATTTTTATTTTTTTTAGATAATCTGGTTAAACTACGTGCTAGAATATTTATAGCTTCAGTTGTATTTAATGTAAATAGAATATCATATTTTTCCAAGGGCGCGCTCAGAAAATTAGCTATGATAGCTTTAACATCATGTATAATTTTTTTATGAATTTCCTTTGATTGACGTATTGTTTTACAGAATACCTCCCAAATAGGTGAAAATGAAGGTGTACTTGCTGCATTGTCTAGATTAATAAACTTTTTTTTTCCTTTAACTGTTGGGACATAAATATCATTACCTATTGATGATTTTTTAAGTTCTAGTAATAGTTTGGTTCCAGAGATTTCACCTAAATCATCTTGATGTAATATTTCACCTGACAACATTCTCCAAGTAACTTGCTTTTCTTGAAATTCAATGCCGAATTTTTTAACTAATTGAACAGCACTAGCAAACGCTATTACATTAATTATATTAGGTGTACCTGCTTCAAATCTATCTGGAAGATCTGCCCACACTACATAATTAGAAGTGACATGCTTTATCATGCCTCCACCGGTATAAATTACAGAACATTTCTGAAGATCTTTTTTCTTTAAAGCAATTACCCTCACACCTAATGGTAAACCTAAATCTTTACTTGACAAAGAATAATAAACTAAATGTTTTAATTGCTTTTTGAATATCCTAAACCTTAGTGGACTACAAAAAACTACAGTATATTCTTTTTTTTCTAATTGAAAATATTCTAGAATTACATTTCTTGCTTGTTCAAATAAGGCAGTAGTCACCATTGAATTATGACCAGTACCTCTATGAACATTGGAATAGGTCTCCAAGACCTTATATACAACTCTATCTAGATATTCAAACCCTTCAACCATTTTTTATTCAAATACCACCTTTACTAAAGAACAATTTGTTTAATTTTTAGAAATTAATCGTTATTGCAGTCAAATGCCTGTAATCTTACGACTTATACCAAATATAAGGTCATTTTTTCTTGTTATTTCATTTTGGATTTAATTTCAAGTATACATGTAGGGTCTGATGTGATATTACTACCGGATGTTATAAAAGCTTTTGCTCTACATCCCCCACATATAGTTTTAAAGTTACATTTCCCACATTGACCCGAAAATTTTAAACTACGATACTGATTTAGAACCGGAGAACCAAGCCATATTTTTTGTAGATGGTGCTTTTTAACATTACCTAGATATGTGGGGTTAAGAGGACATGGAGTTACATCACCGTTTGATTTAATATGCATAGTAAATACGCCACACTCGCATCCAGTTATAAATGGAGAAAAGGGACTCTGTTTGCTAAACACACCACTACCAAGCCGTTCAGAAAAATTAAAATATGAAAGCGCCTCTTTTGAAAAAATACTCTTGAAAAAAGGAGCTATAATGACTTCTGGAAATCTTTGGGCTAGAATTCTAGCAAAAACTGGGTTTTTATATGAAAGAGTCAATGGATATCCCTCTTCAATAAGTTCTTGCCATATATCACATACGATTACACTAAATTTTTCTATCTGGAGTGGGGAAAGTGTTATATGAGCTTTTGAAGAAGCTTTTCCCGAGGGAACAAAATCGACTATCTCAAACTTTTGAACTTTTAATGATTTAGCTAAATCAACCAATTCATATATTTGATGAACATTCTGTTTCGTTATTGTTGTGCCTATACAAGTGTAAAATCCTTCATTTAAACAATTTTTAATCGCAGATATTGCTTTATCAAAAGTATTTAACCCGCGTATTTGCTCATGTATATCCCTCAAACCATCAATGCTTACTTGAACATAACCAACCCCTGTATTTTTTAATTTTTTAGCCATTGCTTTATCAATCAGCGTCCCATTAGACGCGAGAGCAACATTAATATCCTTTTTAGATGCATATCGCATAAGTTCAAATATATCCTTTCGAAGAAGGGCTTCCCCACCAAAAAATATTAGAATGAAATTTTTTGCTTCTGAGAGTTGATCAATTATTTTGCAGGCTTCATCAAATGGTATTTCCATCGAATCTTGATCGACATAACAATGAGTACAATTTAGATTACAACGATGGGTAACCGACCAAAATACAACTGGGGGACCTATAGGGACAGTTGGCATCTTGAAGCCATACATTCCAATTCCTTCGATGTATGATAAAGCTAATCGTTTTAATGGCTTATTTTCCCTCAAAATTTCTGGAAATCTCTTTTTTGGTATATTCAAACTTCGACTTACTGCATTTAAAACAAATGAAATCAATGAAGTTGAAAAAATCGTTTTATATCTGCATTTACCACATTTTATCTTTTTATTTACATAGTAATCTAAAAAGATTTCAGAAAAATTCCGCTTGCATTTATAACATTGTTTATTAAATAGATGAAAAAATTTAGTTAAATGAAATTTATTTATTATATTCCAAATTAAAAGGTCAAACTTTATACTTTTTATTTTAACTTTTGTATCTACAATTCTTTCTGGAAATTTTTGACTTTTTATTTCTGATAATATAATATTTTCTGTTTTTAAGTAGGTTTTTACCAAGAATAATCAACAAGAAAATAATTGTAATATATATTTCATCGATCCCCTTTTTTAATCTTTCACTTATCTATTATAACTTCATTAGATTCACATTTGTGTCAAATTAATACAATAGCTATGAAAGTTTATAATAAATATCTTATTATAGCAATTTTTATATAGAACATTATCGAAAAAATAACATATATTGATTAAATAGTTGAAGTAAAATGCCAGTAAAAGTAGCTTTTATGCAATTAAGTAGTTGTTGGGGATGCCATCAAAGCCTTTTAAATGCTCACCTTCAGTTATTACCTGTTCTCCCTGAGTTAGAGTTCGTATATTGGCCAGCAGTCGTGGATTTTAAACTCGATTCTTTAAAGGCAAAGGGAGATGGTGAAATTGATCTCGGAATAATTGAGGGTGCCGTAAGAACAGCCCAAGATCTAGAGAATTTGAGATTAATGAGAGAGAAATGCAAATTCCTTTCTACTTTTGGAACGTGTGCTTGTCAAGGTGGTGTAATTGCTATGGCAAATAATTATCCATTAGAAGATTTAATAAAAAGAAAATTTAAGGAAGTTGAATCTATAACAACTGAAAATCCTAAAGAGCCAACTGTTAATCTTCCCGGTTTTGAAGTGTCTGTCAAAGGTATTGATGATTTAATCAAGATTGATTCATATTTTGTGGGTTGTCCTCCTAAAACGGAAGCGATTGTAAGTAATATACTTTCTTTATTAGGGAAAACTCCATTTCCGATGACTGATAATACCTACTGTGATGAATGTGTATTATATAGTACAAGATGTCTTTTGGATTTAGGAACTCTCTGTTTTGGGCCTATAACTAGTTCTGGCTGTGTTTTAAAATGCACTAGTCAAGATAAACCATGTGTGGGTTGTAGAGGTCCTTCAAAAGCCCTATCTTCTAAAGTCGAGAAATTAAAAGAGATTACAAATAATTTAGATAGCCTAGATGAAGTAAATCAAAAAGCTTTGCGTGAGTTTTATCCTTTGTTTAACAATCTCCCTATGCTCGCTAATTTTCTCTTAGTGGGGCCAGCATTACCTCAAATGCCTTCAGAGACTGAGGAAATTACAATAAAAATTAATGAATTTTTGCGAGAAAAAAGATTTCCAAAGAACCTGAAACTCTCATCAGATTTTATTCCAATATCCACGGTTTGTGATACCTGTGGAAGAATAAGGGGAAGAATGAAAATGACAAGAGTTAAAAGAGATTATGAAGGTCTACCTAATACAGAAGACTGTTTTATAGAACAAGGATACGTTTGTTTGGGTCCAAGAACTAATGCAGGATGTGGGGCACAATGTATAAATGCGAATGCTCCTTGTACAGGATGTTATGCTCCTAAAGATTATGGTTTCTACCATGGAAGATATCGTGAGAAAGACTGGGCTGAAATAGTAGTAAGAGAGTTCAATGTTGGATTAACAAAAAAAGAATTATTAACTCAAATAAAAGATCATTTAGGGACATTTGAGAAATTTTCTTTGGCGAAAAATCCGCAATATAAGGAGGGATATAAGGGTAGACTTACAGGTCAATGGTGGCTTGAAGAAAAATGATATTTTAAAAAAAATATAAAGAGGATTTTAATAAAAAATTTTCTTCTGATGAAACAAAAGTCAGCAAATCTTTGAAAACCTTAAAATTTACCCGTTTAAATCATAGTAAGTTATATAAATAAGAGTTTTCTAAGTAAATTATTATAATGAGAATTTTACTATTATTTAGAAATGAATAGTCCATCTAATGAAAACTCAAAAGATCAATTTCCATTATTAGGAATTGGCCCAAAAGTTTTACTATCTATTTGTCCCTTTTTCGTTATATTTGGGATTATCAATTCCATTTATTATCCACTTTTCCAATTTCCAGTTGAATATTATTTATTAGTTATTATTGGATTGATTTTAATAGCATTTGGCATTTTTGTATTCATTTATTCTGAAAGAATTTTAAGTGCTGCACATAGTTCATCAGAATTAAACACAACAAAAACTTATGCATATGTGAGACATCCAATGTACGCTTCTTGGGGTCTATTGACGCTTCCTGGTATTTTTTGCCTATTTAACAGTTGGATTCTCTTTTTTCTACTCGTTATATATTATATTTTAGTAAGGATTTTCATTAGAAAAGAAGAAAAATATTTACTCCAAAAATTTGGTCAAAAATATCTTCATTATAAAAAAAATGTAAATTTGTTCGTCCCAAAACTGAAAAAATATAAACCCGAATAATAATAAAATATACTTGACATGAATATTAAATTAAAATTCGCTGTTTTAACACTTATAGTGATATTATTCCAATCTGCATTGAAACTTCTGGGAGTTTTAATTACAGGAAGTTTAAGTTTTTTGTCTGAAACAGCTGATACTTTCACAGACATACTTTTTGTCTCCATAACATTATATTCCTTATATTATAGTCAAAAACCAGCTGATTATGAGCATATGTTTGGGCATACAAAAATTGATTCCCTTTCCGCATTGATTCAAGGGATAATCCTTATTAACATCTATGTTGTTTTAATTTATAATGCGATCCAAACAATCATTTCAGCCAATTTCCAAGTTGTTAACCCTGAAATTGGTTTGTTATTGTTAATAATTTCTTTTATAGTAAATTTAAGCTTTTCAAGAGTGTTAATATCAAAAGGAAAGAGCCATAGAAGCCTAACTATGGAAATACAAGGTCTTAATTTATTTCAAGATTCTATGAGAGCTGTCATCGTCTTTCTAAGTTTCATTTTTGCTTACTTTAACATTATTTTTCTCGATCCAATACTTAGTATTGTTCTTTCTCTTTGGATTATAGTTGGAGCACTTAGTTTAGCTAAAAAGGGTATTAAAGAACTTACAGATACGAATCCGATAAGTTCAATTATAATTGAAGAATTAAGACAGAAAATATTTGTTTTAGAACATGTTATCGGGGTAAATAATATAAAACTTCGGACAAGTGGCAAAACTTTATTTTTAGAGGTTATTTTGTCAGTGGAAGACCATATTTCAATTGTTCACGCGAATGAGATAATAACATCTATTAGAAGCTTAAGTGAGAGGTTATTTCCGTTATATGAAGTAGAATGTATTGTAGAAATGAATCCGATGGCAAGTGAAGCATCAATCGGTGAAGGATTAATTAATTTAATTTTTTCAATGAGATCTGATTACCCAGAGATCGTGAATTTTAAGGACCTAAACATCTTTAGTATTCAAAATGAATATTTTATTTCTTTAATCGTGATTGTTGATGAAACGCTTTCCCTTTTAAAAGCTCATCAGATTTGCTCTCATTTTGAGGATGAGATAAAAAAACAAGCCTCCTACATATCCAGAGTTATTACTCATATAGAAGGTCAGCCATACAGTAGAATTTCATCCCCAGGGCAAGTAAAATGTGCAGATGTTGGACCAGAAATGATACAGCAAATTAGTGATTCGGTTGAAAAAGTTTTAAGAAAACACCCCAAAGTTAAAGGATATCATAAAATAGAATTTTGGGCAACATTAGATTACTGTGTATTAGAAGCTCATATATTTTTTGATGGTACATTAAACATATCAAAAATACATAATTACATTTCTGAAATAGAGAATAAAATTAGAGATGAATTAGGTATTGATAACTTAGACTCAATTTTTCTTCATTCTGAACCAATAGAAGAACAAAAGGAAGGGACTATTTTTTAATATTAAATTCAATCTAAAATGGGAAATTAAATTTATCTAGATTAAGTTCTTTTTGCATTATTTTAATATCTTTTTGTATACTTCTATTCAGAGGTATACCGATTTTTCTTCTTTCCATTTCATTATAGTATTCTTTTTCTCCTGCGGTGTAAATTTTATTCTTTCCTGGTGCTTTCTTAGAACTTCTTAATTCTCGCATTATATTACCTGATATTTCTTTAAATCTTTTTAATGGAATGAAATTTTCAACATTAATAACTAAAAAGAAATGTCCTACTTTGAGTTTTTGTTGACCATCTTCAACTACACCAGCGGTATCTTTAAGATATACCCCATCTTGTAAAGCCGAAGATAAAATCTCAGCAAATGTAGCATAACCATAACCTTTATGGCCCGATGTATCTTCTCCTTTCCCTCCTAGGGGTAATAAGGCTGCAGAGCGATTAACTAATTTATTCAATACAATATTAGGATCAGTTTTAGAATTGCCATTAGAAGATATAATCAATCCTTCGGGGAGTGGCTTATGTAATCGATTATAAACCTCAACTTTCCCTCGTTGGATAATAGATGTCGCACAATCAATTAGAAAAGGAAAATCCTCATCAGTGGGAGCACCATAAGTTAAAGGATTAGTACCTAACATGGGTTCAATACCAAAAGTTGGAGGAACAGAAGGTCGCGTATTTGTAGTGACAAAGCCAATCATGCCCTCTTTTATTGCCATTGATGAATAATAACCTGCAATACCAAAATGAGTAGAATTTCTTACCGCTACTGCTCCAAGACCATACTTTTTCGCCTTTTCAATTGCCAACCTCATTGCTAAATACGCAATAACATGCCCCATTCCACAACCACCGTCTAAAACTGCAGTAGTTTTATCGTCTCGAATGATTTTTATCTTAGTTTTTGGGTTATACATCCCATTTTTAATTCTGTCGTAATACATTTTTAATCTTTGAATTCCATGCGAATCTATGCCTTTTAAATCGGAAGAAATAAGAACATCAGAGATAATTTCTGCATGACCTTCTGGAACGTCTAAATTTATGAAAACCTCTTTTATAAAATCCTTCAGTGTATCTATTCTTATATAGACAATATCATCTGATGAAGGAAGATTGGTTTCTTTAGGAATTTCTTCTAACATTCTTCTGAAATCGTAAAAAAATTATGATAGAATTGTCTAGGATTCTTTCTATTTAATTAAAATCCTATTTAACAGAAGGTGAAAGTTGGTGAAGACAATTCTATTGTATTTATTCAGGGCTAAAATTTTTATATTAATTAACCAATTTATAAGTTAATAGCAAGGTTTTTTAGAAAACCCTTAAATTGCAAAAGTTCGCCTATAAATTATTAAAATAATGGCTCCTGTCAATCCCCTGGATTTTTGTCTTTTGGTTGTGTAATTACTTACACATAGGAATAACCTACTCTGCCTTTTGAAAATTTTGAGCCTTTTATTGAGGCTTTTTGGCAGGAGCCTCCCTCTATTTAATTTCATTTAGATTTTATAAAAAGAATTTTTGAAATTAATAATCTATAATAATAAAAAGATTTCTAACAAGAATAAGTCTAATTTTAAATCTTTTAACAGTTTCATATTATTGAAAATATAACGGTATATTTTTTCTTCACTAAAATATTTAAAACATGCATTTACCCCTTTCACTTCCTTTAAGATATTAACAATTCCAGAAACAATTGATTTTAAATTTTCATTTACTAAATTTTTATCACTTTTTATCAGGTTTATATCTATTAAGTTGAACCAAGATTCCCTACTAAATGTAATATTTTTAAGTTCTGGGGTATCCTTAAAATTTTTTTGAGCAATAAAAGCATTATACATATTCTCTATTTTGTTGAGAATTGAAGTTTTTGATTTACTATACATTTTTTTTTCTATTACATTTCTTAACATTATTAGAATTCTTTGAAAGATACCTAAAATATCAAAAAAGTCAGCAGTTTTTGCCAGATCCTCCACTTCTTCCCATTGATCATGATAATCTTCAATTTCATTGAGAAATGGCAAAAAAATGTTAATATCTCCATCCCAATTACACCCTTTTTTTTTCCAAACAGAATCAAATTGTTTTATAAAGGCATTTTTAATTACGTTAAGTCTAGCTAAAATGAACTCAGTCTTTGTATGCTTTGTATCAGCAGCTACAAAAAGTAAATTATAGTTTTCTTCTAATATGTAGACCCATCTTAAACCACCCATTTCTATAGAATCTAATGATTCTTTAAATTCTATCATAGAAAAATGGTGAAAAGCTGTTAAAAAACCAGAAACAATGTCTTCATCAGCATCGGTTTTCAAAAATGATTTGTATAATAATTTAGTTCCTGATTCAGAATCTAAAACCCATATATTCATATCATTAAAAAAAATATACGCTTCTTTAAGAGAAAATAAAGATATTACTCTTTTAAATTATTACCAAATATAATTAAAGATTGTTTAAGGTCTCTTGAATTCTATTCACACAGGTTAAATGCTAAGATTTACTATGATTACATTTCATTATCAATCGAACTATAATAATATACAAAGGATTTTATTCTAAATATTCACAAATTTTCTTAATTTCTTTTTGGGAGAAAATATGATTTTTTAGATATTTTAACATTATTATATCTTTTATTTTGGAGTAGTTTGCAAGGTTATAATTTTTAGCCAAGAAATGTACTTGCTTTTTAATTAAATAAGCCAAAAATTGAAGAAATGTGGAGTTTATTCGTGGTTCATTATTTTTTAGTGCCATTTTTGTCTGCTCACGGCTCATTTTTCCATGAACAATTTTATTTCTAAAATGATTAAACCATAAAAGTTTTCTCTCAAGATTAGAGGGGAAGCTGAATTTTTTTATTTTAATAGGCATTTCAATTTTTTTTGATCTGTCAATACCAAATACTTCATCATGAAAATTGGAAAATTGTCTGAAAAAATCAATAATAAAGTCAATTTTATTTTGAACTCCAAATAATTCCACCCAATCTCCAATTCTCATTTTTTGCATTTGTGTCATAATTTCTAGTTTAATAGCCCCCGGAATTATCTCATCATTATGAGGAACTCTTGAAATAATGTCTTTTTTATTGATTTTAAGCAAGTTAATTAATTCCGATAATTCTTTCAACATATAGGAATTAACATTAGAAGTTCTTGGAATGGATAAAATTAACTGATCTAATGCAGTTAATTGAGCCATTATCCAATTTTTGTAAATATTCCAGTCTTTGCTAGGTAAAGGCATCACCAAACTTAAAGAATCCTCTTCAAATTCTGGCAATAAAGCCACATTTGGAGATAACGTCATAGCTTTGATTTCTAATCCTAACTTTTCTAGTATAGTCTCAAAATCTATCTGATCTGATTCAGTTAGGTGATATTTTGAGATATTCATCTCCCTCCATTCCTCAACAAAGTCTTTTGGAATCCCTTCTTTCCAGTGATGGTTTCTTAAATAATTAAAAAGTTTTAGAGGATTATATAACTCTTCTAATTCTAAATGGGCTGAGTTTACTCTTTTACTTCTGAATTCATGCAATAATTGAATGAATTCCTTCCCAAGTGCTTGATTTGTTGAAATCAGTACTTCATATTCCTTCGAAAAATCATTCAAATTCTTTTGAGATTTAGATGTTATTCCAGAAGTATCTGGAATATTGATATCATAATAACGGCTTGTGAAATCTAATATCGTGTTCCAATAGTTTTTATCATATTCGCCAAGGATATCAGGAAGAGTTTCCAATTTGCCAGATTGATTCAATTCTTTAAAAATTCTGGTTGCTGACATCTTAATTTTATGAATGTTTTCTTGTAGGATATGCTCATCCTGCGAATTATTAATAAGTAAATTTTCAAATTCTAATTCTGAAGCAGTAGAATTATAGTTTAAAAACTGATTATTTTTTTTATTGAAGAAAATAAATTTACTTCCATTTGCTAAATTACTTACATTTTCATTTGAATTAATAATGCATCGAATACTTTCCATTTGCATTATTTCTTTTAATCTCTCTCGATCTATAT
The DNA here is from genome assembly GCA_048941285.1 of Promethearchaeota archaeon. Classification (GTDB taxonomy): domain Archaea; phylum Asgardarchaeota; class Lokiarchaeia; order Sigyniarchaeales; family SOKP01; genus Loki-b32. Next base: position 52,610 of record JBHLNS010000004.1, on the reverse strand, counting down.
TATAAATGAAATATAAAGTAGGATTTTGAGAATAAGAATTATCCGATTCGAATTCTAATATTTCTTTAAGATTATGAAATGCCGTGGATTCAAGATCAACCACATTATACCCAGTAGTAAATATTTCTAATCCATGAAGATGTTTTAGATCCACATATGGGAAAACCACCAAGTTCTTTTGCTGAAAAAAAATTATGTTAAGGAATTCTGGTTGAATAAAATCTGAACTTGTATCCATGAGATCACCTTACATTTCAACGAAAATGTTATCATTCTTCCTTAAAATATTTAAAAATTACTTGGAGCATTAAATCTCTGAAACTTTCAATTATATTTTTACCTTGGAGGGCTTCTGAAGGATATACAACTAAAGAACCATCTGGGTATGATTCTTGGAGGGGTAGACCTAAATTAAGTTTAAAATCTTTAATAGAAATAGCGTTTCCTAAATCCCGTTTATTTAACTGAATTAAGTATGGGATATTCTTTGGTTTAGCAAAACTTACCAGTTCTCGAAAACTTCTTTTATTTTGCTCGATTTTATCGGGTTCAGAATCTCCTATAAACATTATCCCATCAGCTCCATCTAAAACATACTCTCGTGTGGAAAGGAATCTCTCCTGTCCAGTACATGTCACTACATGACATATTATATTGAATTTAATATTATGTAGTGTAAATTTGAAGAGTAAATATAAGGAATCTTCCCAGAGAGTCCGACCTTCGGTGGTTTCTATAGAATACCCCCGAGTTAATTTAATCAAATCAAATTTTTCACGTAATCTAAAAAAATTTGTAGTTTTACCACTTTCACCGGGACCCCAATAAACAATCTTAAATTGAATCATATTTTCTGAATCATTGAAATCAAAATCTTCACTTACTTCTACTTTTACTTTTCCTAAATTTCTATGCTCTAATTCCATATAATCACCTGAGCTCAAGAATCTTAGGATATTGTACCAATTTTATCTTTAAACATCTGTTTCTTTAATTCTTTGATATGCTCTTTGATATCTTTCTCAGGCATTTTTAAGACATTTTTCATATGATCATTTTTTTCAATTTCTTCTTTAATTTTCTGCGCAAACTTACTCATCTGAAGGATCATTACTCCTAAATTTACCTCGTTATCGGTTAATAGAACGATAAGAATATCTCGCTTTCCTTTCTTTTGAAGCTCTATGTTACCTATGGATTTGACAAATAACCGCATATCACTATAAATCAGAGTAGCTCTTTCTAAGGATTCTGTTTCGAAAAAATCTTGACCTTGCCTAGCAACTCCATATAATGCAGCTCCTATTGAGCTTAAGTCCCAATAGTTTAACTTTCTGTCGAATCTGGAATCTATTGCTATTATTTTTGCATCTTGATCTATTGCTATTAAACCGTAGATATACCCTTTTCGTGTTAATTTGCCATAGTTATATCTAATATCATCCAACACTTCTGTTATTTTATTTTGGTATAAAACTTTTGGTATGTGAGTTATCATTTTTTTTCCTTTTTTTCTATATTTTAATTTTTGATGAAAATTCAATGCAGAATATATAAAGAAAAAATTAGTATAAGGGTCATCAGGAATTTAAAGTAGATCTCTCAATATTCAAATTAGATTTGGGTGTATAATTTGAAAAAATATTTATATAGAAAGCACCTATTGAGTCTAGGGAATATTTTTTATTGTTGACGCGAAATTTAAACTTCTTAAAAGGGTTTTACACCATGAAAATAGGTACTCAACTAGAAAAATTGCAGAAAAAGATGGAAAAAGAAAAAAATTATAGAAAAAATTCAGACAACTATAGGTCAAGTGGTTATCTCTTCATAGATCCTAAAAATAAAAAACCTAAAGTGCATGATATGAAAAAAAAGTTAGAGTTTTTAAAGCAATTGTTAATTATGATAAATAAGGGTGCTACTGGCTTCGATCTAGCTTATGAAGTTGAGAAAAATCAAGAAGTGAAACATTTAATTTATGATGGAGTCTTATTCTATAATACTTTTTTAGATATAGGGAATAAAAAATTCATAGATATTCCAGATAAAATAACAAAAAATTACCAATCATTTAAAACTGTAGAAGATACAGAAAAATACATATTTATGTTGTGGTTAAATGATACAATTTCCAATCTTCAGAAGGGAATTCATCCAAAAGATGATTATGAAAAATTTATTGAATCTAAGATGATTGAAGAGAAAAAAGAAGCTGAGAGAAAACTGAGAGAGCAATTAAGTCATTGCAAAAAATGTGGGGCAAAAATACGCGACAAGCAACAAGAATTTTGCGAAGAGTGTGGAGAAAATCTGATGGAGCAAATATTATGAAAAATTATTTTTATTCTTCTGATTCTAAACGAAGCTCATTACCGCAGTTAGAACAAAATCGTTGATTATCCCGAAAAAATTGCATTCCACAATTAGGGCAAATCCCAAGATTTTGAGAGTATAATTGCGGGGTAATTAAAGGGATGCTTTCTGAGTTATATTCAGTAATGGGTCCCTCATATGGCTCAACAAACTTCAATTTCTGACGTGATCTTCTTGATACCATCACAATACTGAAAATTACAATAACAACTCCAATAGAAGCTATAATAATAATGATCACAATAAGATTAGGATCCCATCCACCAGGATTTTCAGGAGGGGTGTCTGATGCTAACCATATATTTATCTGATCAAATTTATCTTGATTTAATCGTGTACCAAAATTTGCATCAGCACCATTTTCATATTCATAAGCGTTGACAGTTAAGATATAGTAGCTCCCATTTTCTTCTTGCCATACTGGTCCGCCACTTTGCCCCGCTGCGGTATCCATCCAATACCAATGATTATAAGCATCAGCATTCTTACCTACATCCGAATCATAATACATATATTCCCCGAGATCTAAGTCACCGGGATATCCAGCTGTATGGAGTGTCCCCTGATAAATAGGGTCCGATGGTGCCTCAGTCTTCCTTCCCATCCAACCAGTTTGATTTCCTATAGTTCGATCAAGGGTGATAACAGCCCAATCATGCTGGAACATTTCACTTTGCGTCCATTCCGTATATGTACGATAATTAGTAGCAAATGCTTGACCAAAAGGTCTATAGGGTCCTCTCATTCCTGGAACAACCACTATTTCACTAGCCCAACCTCCATGACCATGTAAATAAACACAGTGGCCACATGTAAGTACATGAAACTCATCTAACATTGCACCAGATCCAATCCATTCTGTATCGTCTGCTGCAGTTATATACAACTTAGTTATTGTACTCCATGGAAAAATTGAAGTATTATTTATTCTTACCCTGTCGTCAGGAGGAAAAGGATACGAAATTTCTGGAGTTAAATTTTCCAAGGTATTGCTATAGCTATTTTCACCAAAAAATGGTTGTATAATCGTTTGGATTGACTGTTCTACTAATGTGGGACTGAAATATTCAATTTCTTCTATACCAGTAAGAACATTATAATTAATAGTATTAGATATATCATCTAAAGAATAATTTGGTGATAATCCCTTGCTTAAGAATGGATCGAATTGATTTTCTGTATTATATATATAAATAGAAGGAATAATCATGAAAAATACGATAAATCCGAAAATAATTTTCTGTTTCTGCAACAAATAATAACCCTTTTAATTCTTAATAAAGCAAATAACATTACCTTAATAAATATATTAGTTATAATTCTATAATTTTTCCAATAAAATTATAGAACACTAAGGGTAGAATTTCTCGTAAAATTAAGTTCTTTATCATTTGTATATGAATTTTCCTTAATAACTACATTAAAAAACTTGACCTTATCTCCATTGGTAATTAACTTTATACACTCTACTGCCTTTAAACCCCAAATATTCACTTTTATTGACGCAGAACCATCTGAAAGTTGTAACTTTAACAGAAATGATTTCTCACCATTTTTTAGAGAGAATTCCTTAAAAAATTCAACATTTACTATCCCTGAAATAAACCTAATGTATCCATCCTTATTATGAAGGTTTTGAATAGATAATTGAGATTTTATATCCAAATTTTCTTGTTTAGTGTTGTCGGATATTTCAATGGATTTGTTTTTCACAAAATTAGGTTTTAGATTTTCAGATATAAGTACGGTTTCTGGAGCCAAAATAATAGTCCCCTGCCTACTTAAATGGACTTCTAACTTCCCATCACTATTTTTTTTAGAATAACCCCCAACTAATTGAATTATTTCGCCCTTCTTGAAAAGGTCATTTTCCATAATTTCAACATTCTCATTCCATAGAATGATTTTAATGCATTCAGAAGCATCACAAATTTGAAATGACCCTATACGTCCGGGAGTGCCATCTTTCTTTATAAAATCTCTAATTGTGTAAATCCTCTCCACTCTCCCTGCAATGACAATGTTATTTATGTTTTCAACAATAGATGAGATTGGAACAGAAAACTCATTATAATCAATAATATCCTCAGTAATGTGATTAACCATTTCCACATTATCAGAGGAATCCACATTAATTCCATTTTCTTTTGCAATAAGATATAATATTGCTTGCTTGGTCATAAAACCTTGAAATTCATTTGTTTTTTCCTTAATTTGCTGGATAAGTTCCTCTTCACTTATCCCTCCATCTAATAAAGCTTGATAGATCTCTTCAGCTCTTTCTAACATTTTCTTTCAAATTATTCTTTGTTATTCATAAACTATGCTGTTAAGCTTTTGGCAAATTTCGAGGTTAAACCCAGCTTATTTCTGGTTCTATGAAATGCATAAGCAGAACAACTACATAAAGCTCTTAAATTAGATTGAATTATTTTTTGAGAATTTTGCTTATCGAATAAATCAGTTACGAATATTATAATTGCTAATTGAGTCATTAATTGTGGCCAGAAAAACAATTTATTTAATTTTATTTGAAGGATTTTTGCATTTTGTTTTGCCCTTTTATAGTCAAAAACAGGAGCTAGTCGATAGAATCTATGAATAAGAATATTAATAAAGTGTTTCTGTTCTTTAATATGAAGTAAATTTGGATTTTTATTGAGAAATTTTTTGAACCTTAACAAGTTAATTAAATATTCACTGATTACCTTGTGAATAAGCATAATAGGGATATTTAAACAGATACTTATTTCTTTATACTCAGAGTGAGTAATGGTTCGAATTTTTTCCTTTTTTGTAATAAAAGAGATATTTCGGAATACATAGTTTAACACAATCGGTTTAAATTTATTTTGAGACTTATAATACTTTTTATAGTAATCACTTATATTATCTGTATCAAATATTTCCTTTTTTAGTGTCTGAGTCATGATTTCCTCGATGCTAAAGCTGAATCTTATTATTATGATAATTATGAGATTATTTAAATAAAAAAAAGGAGTTAGCGTTGTCAAGATTTTACATTTAAAGGAAAAATTATGGGATATTATCTAATGTAACTTGGAGTCTTTTTGGTTGTTTTTTATATTGTATGAAATAATTTCTACATTTCTTATAATTCAATTCAAATTGTTCAAGATTTTTTTCTACACGGCTTTTATTTAAATGATGTTCTTCACACAATAATGAATTTATTCTTGTTTTATTAGGGGGATTCCACAAAAGGTTATCAATTCTTCCTTTAACATTAGGGAATAAAAAGATTTTTCTTACTTTTTTAATAAGATCTGGGTTTAATTGACCAAAATCATACTTATTATACTCTTTTAGAATAATTTTTTCAAGAGATTTGTATTTTCTAACAAGACTCAATGCTTTTTTTGATCCAATACCACCTACACCAGGAAAATAATCTGTACCTATTAATATTCCAATATCAACTAATTGAAATATTGAAATACCTAAATTTTTTAAATTCTTTTGTAGATCAATAACAACGGGTTGTATCTTATGATAATGCCACTTTCCTTGAATTTTCCTTCTTAATGATTTTGAAAGATTTTGGATTAATAAGGGACATCCAAATAAGAGAGAATCAAAATCTTGTGAATTAGAATAATCAACCAATCCTCTTTTCACTAAATAGGCACATTGAGATTCTGCTGATGCGGGAGATTCTATATAGGGAACACCTAACGCACCAATAAGTTGTTTTGATTCTTTGATAATGTTCTGCCACATATATTCCTTACTTAGTGCTATATCTCTAGCTAAGATTTTATTCCCAGTTCTCAATGCCTCATTATACCAGTTCTGAGTAAATATGAAATCCCGTAATTGATCTTTTGTTATTATTTTTTTAAGTTCTGAAACCTTTCCATCAAAGCAAAATACCGGGAAAATATTCTTTGAGTAAAAGAAATTAACTCGATACAGAAGACCATATAGATGAGAAATTGGTCGTTGTGTTCGATCTAATATTAATCCTGTTTTTAGATTATCTTGATTCTTCACAGCAAAATTAAATAATCCCATAATTATGTTTGGAGCATCAATTGCCGCAATCTTCCCATTTAAATCTTGAAATTCAATAACCTTTCTTAAAATAAGATTCTGTAATTTAACACCCATATCTTATCAATTATAAAATAGTTGTATAAAAAGAAAAAAACATGATAAAACCAGATTAAAGATAATTAATTGAAAAAATCGATATTGTTATTTGAATAAAGATTATTTAATTAAATAGTAAAGCTAATCTAGTCCTGAAGATCTCTGAGATCATCATCAATTGATTTTAAGAATCTTTCGCGATCCTTTTCTTCTTTAAATTCTCCTTGAAATGTTTCTGCCAGACTTTCTAATTCTTGATCAGACAAAATATTTTCCTCTTCAATATCATGGTCTAAGACTTCTTTGAAAAATTCAAAACCACATTGAACGCATTCAATAAGCTCTCCATAGTCAATAAACTCATCGGATTGGCAATTAGGACAGCGAAATTCTGAAGGCATATTTGGATTAAAAATCATGAATAGATATGTAATAACTAATAATATGAAAACTGGCAATATAAAACTATCATCATCTATGTAAAAAATTAAGATTATTGGAAATTTAATGGGAATTTTTATTTCACCATCTGATTTATTGCTTTCATTTAATCAATTCTTTTTAAATGAAAATGAGCTATTATTGTATACACTTTTTCCTTTATATATACTCAACTTCAGTTTCAAAAAGGATATCAATAAAAAAAGGTGTTCTTAAAATTTCAAAAAAACATTCTTATGACACAAGATATATTGTAAAGCCAAAATACGAACAATCGAGGTGGATTGTAGCAATATTCTTCTGTATCTTATTATTTGTATTCATCTTTTTTCCAATTTTTGGGTTGAATTGGAGATTTCAAATTGGTGGGCTTTTTTCAATACTTATTGATGGAATAGGAACCTTTTCTATAATGATTGGTGGAATTCTTATGCTAGTGGGTTTTGTAGGAATATTTACAAGAAGTCTACACTGGGCAAGAAATGTTATTATCGGAGTAGCACTGTTATGGATTGGTTGCTGGTGTACAGGATCAGTTTTGGATTTCTTTGGAATATTAATAGGCGATTCTACTTCTTCAGGTGGAAGTGGATATCATTTATTGTTAAAAACGTGAATAATTTTTAATTCTTATATTGATTTTTAATATCATTTCAAGCTTAATAAACAAAATTCGCTTCATATCATAATATCTACACTGTTTTCTTTTTAATTAAATTAAATACGTTGAAAAATAATATTTAGAAAGAGTTTTTGTGTTTTTATTATATGATATGGAAATGTTATTACAGCAGGAACTTCTACTTCTGGAGGAGGGGAAATATTTTCAACATATACATAAACAGAAGTTATCTTTACTCTAATTTTTGTGATATTTATGGAATAACCCCCCGTTGGCTTAAAACCGGAAAATACAGCGATTACACTGTTTTGTGTAAAATCAATATAGGGTGTTTCTGGTTGAGGTTGAATTGATGAAAACGTTTGATCCCAAATTTTTACCCATAATACTTGAGAGTCTATAACTATATATTCATGAGTTGTATAATCTGAATTCCATCCTTGTGCAATTGTTTCAAAATTAATAGATTTATCAGCAATACCCTCAATATTAATTAAAATACTAGGTATTAATGTAAAAACCCCAATTAATAGCAGGGGAATCACCAATTGCAGTTTTGATTTCATTATAGGTAAAATATCAATGTTAGTATAAATAATTATACCTCTAAATATGTGTTCAAAAGTTTGAACAAAAAAATCTTAATAAGCGTCAAAAAAATCTATTTTTATGAAGAAAAGTGAATTAAGGTATACAAAAAATTGGTCTAAATTAAGAGATATACTTCAATAACCAATAAATTGATACTAGAGAAGATTTTTTATGGAGAAAAATAAAAAAATATGCCATCATATATATTTAACAATTTCCAATAATTTTGGATATTTATACATTCTATTTTCTTTTTTTATTCCTTGGTTTAAAATTCATAGGTCTTTTAGTGAAGGTGATCTGGTTGTCAAATATTTTGATCTACTTCTTTACAACGAAATAAATTATTCGAACATCTTTTTTAATTATCTCTTGCTTGGAATTGTTAATGATTTGTACTAGACTTTCTATATACCCTCTTAAAAAGAAAAGGAAAAATAGTTATTCTTTCATAAATAATCCGGAATATAAAAGGTATCTGCTTAATTTCTTGATGGTCAAAAGAATATCAGTATATCCGAAAGTATCTAATTCCTGTATGGATCCCACATATGGCCAACAAGATAATAGATACTATAATGACGCCTATCATCCTATGACGCTGGAATTGCCCCAAAAACAGCCAACCAATTATTCCCACAATTAGTCCAAGCATTCCGATTATTGAGCCTAATGCCACTAGGAACTCTATCGCTTCTGCAATACCATCAAAATAATCGAATAACATACTATCAAATATTATTATTTGATCTTTATAAACAAAAAATCCGGATGAGATTTTTTTTCTTTAAATAAACATGATTTAGTTCTATTCAAACTATTATACACATTTAATAATTGATATGCGAAAAATAGATGAGATTGGGATTTGCCCAAATTGTGATTGTACGATTTCTATTTTTAAAACTCAAAATTATAAGCGATATGCAAAATGCGAGATCTGTGGAGTATCATATGCTTTACCAAAACGGGGTGCTATTAGTAATTCTGCCCTAACTTGCCCTAGAAGCAGATTCCCGATCTTGATTATTGATAAGAAAGACCATAAGGCATATTTTTGGACTGATCAGCCATGTTTTAACTGCGTTTCTTACGATAAATGTAAAAGGGTAAAAGAATTAATTTCTGAATTTACTGAACTAAAGGTGTATGGATATTAAGCGGTCTAAAGTAATTTTATTTTCCTTGATTTTATTATTCTCTGGTATTTCAATAGTTTTTCCCAACTTTCTCAATAATTCAAGAAAATTAAGTGAAATTAGTGAACTTCATACCAGTTCTATTGGTGATATTCTTACTGATAAAGTATATAATTTCACAGTGGAAGACCCAATTCTTATATTCAATGAAATTATTTTCTTCGAGAAACCTTTTTATTATGACATCATTGTCGGTGTCGTGACACCTCATATATGCGATATGAATATAACAATAATTGATCCTGAAGATGATCCCTATGAAATTACATATGAGACAAACATGATACAAGATGATTACAGAACCACCCCATTTGGAACAGCTCTCACAGGGAATTATACCATTATATTCAAGGCAATCCTTACTGAGAATCTTAATATACATATTAAAATTGAACAAGGGATCAAATGTCTTTATGATATTATGCCCAGTGATGAACAACAAAAGATAAACTATTATGATGTGAGAAAATTTAAAAATGAAACAAATATTGTTTTTAATACAACACTAAAAAGCAATTGGTATTACAAATTTTATTTTCAGAGAGTTTCTCCCATCTCAATAAAGCTTAGCAATTTTGTTGTAATAGCACATGATATAGTGAGTTCTATAGGAATACCATACAAAATTTATAGAAATGAGTCTCTTGGAATCTTAGTATATCGATTTGGTACTAGTGTAGAGGGTCTTTACATCATGAATATTACGATTTATTGCCAAGTTCCGAATGTTAACATTGCTTTCGCAGTCGTTGAGAGACATCGGATTGCTGATGATAATGATCCGAATGATGAAGATCCACCTCCAGATGTTCCAGGAAACAATACAAATGAAGGAATAGACATATTAATTCCCACTGAATGGACAATAGGTATGATAGTATTTGTAGGAAGTGCTGTAAGTATTCCTGTGCTAATCATCGTATCCCGGAAAAAGAAAAATACCACAGGAATTTAATTTTTCATTCTATATATTTTTTATATCAAATCCAAATAAAATAAAAGTCAAATAGTTAAATTATATTCTTAAATCTTTTTTAATATGGAGAAACTAGAAAATATCTTTTTAGAGATAAAAAAAATCCTGGAAAAAAACTCCAGCAACTTTCTAATAAAAAACCATTATATCGGATCCCAAGCCAAACAACAAAAACCAGCTTATCATATGTATGGAAATAAAGAAGTTAGCTTATTCGGAAAGAAACCACAACCGACATATATTGCTGGTGTAATAAAACAAAAGAACTATGTTAGTCTTTATTTCTCACCTATTTATTCCCACCCAGATTTATTCACAAAAATCAGCTCAGATCTTAAAAAATTTTTGAAAGGAAAGTCTTGTTTTAATATAAATAAAACTACACCCCAACTCTTAAAGGAAATTGAAGATATATTAAAAATTGGAATAAATAAATACAAACAAATTGAATGGATATAACCTTATTTAACCAATCTTCTATTAGTAAAATTAATTTTTATCTAACATTCCACTGCATCGCACATTCACCAACTCCGCCTTTTTCAACCCCCTCAAATCGTAGATTTCTAAACCCAAACTTATTTTTAACCTTTGATAAGATTCCCATCATAACTTGTGGGAACATGCAAGAAGGGCTTCCGTAATCATGGTACCTGTAATATGTATTGGCAAAACACATTTTACAACTGTCTTGGTAAGCAAGAATTTTTGTTGCATTTCCTTCCTCATCCATTTTTATATCTACTTTTGCATTGTCGGTAATTGCCCATTCCTGTTCTAAAAATTCCCTTAATCGTCTTAAAAAATCTTCAAGCGTCTCAATGCCTTCTTCATTGAATTCTTTTCCAATAGTTCGCCCAATCTTTGTCAAAATTTCATCCTTCTTCTCAGCAGGAAGCGCTTTCTGCAAGGCATACCACAGTTTGAAAAAAGTACTATAAGCCACTTTATCAAATCGAGTTGGTAAAGCATTAACTTCATCTTTAGTTAAAGTTCCCATTCTTTTTTATCACATTAAATTCTTCTTTTATCTTATTTAAAAGAAAAATAGTTCAAATCTTAAGGGTGTTGATTATTTAATATTAAAATTTGAAGTTATAGGATTAAAAATAATATGCATATCTAAGTCAAGATTTATGGTTTGAAAATTAAATAATTGCATAAAAAAAAGTTAAAAGAATAAAAAAACAAGTATTTAAATATTAATTAGTGCTCTAGCATTGGTTTGCCACTCACTCACCATCTTTGCCGAAGCTCCCGATATGCTTGCTGAGAGCTCTTCTGGGTCTGCTGCTATTAAATCTGAAACAGAAAGAATCCCACGGGTCTTTAAATTTTCTAAAGTCCCTTTACCAATACCTTTCACATTTAATAGAGAAATCTCTTCTTCAGATTCATTAACTTCTTGTTTAGAGTCATTTTCTTCATATAGAGTTTCAATTTCGAAATCTAAACCTGTAGATTCAGAAAGTTCGACTTTATCGGTATCAGCAACGCCTACTCCTGTGATATAGAACTCAGCTTCGTCTGGTGGTAGATCTGGTGCGTCAACTATAATAGCCCTCCGTTGGAGTGAGCTATTAGAAGAGAATCCTTTTGTTTTAAACATTACTCTGAAATGACAACCATGAGCTAGGATATTACCACCTATAGCATCATCAGCTGAAAACATACCCATCATTCTTGTAGCTACTTGATTAGTAAGTAAAACTGCGCAATTATATATCTCTGCTATACGTGATAAGCCATGAATCATATTATTTAAAACTGCTTGACGAGGAGCCAATCTACCAATTCCTACATACTCAGCACGTAGTAAAGCCATTAAGCTGTCTATGACAATTAACCGGACTCCACGAGTTTTACAAAGTGTTTCAGCCTTTTGGATCATTTGAGCTTGATGATCTGAGGAGTAGATCCTTGCGTGATAAATCTTTGAAAGTACATCTTTTGGATTCAGTTCAAATCGTTTAGCTATTCTTTTGATTTTTTCTTTAGAGAATGTATTTTCAGTATCAATATAGGCAACAGCACTATTAATTCCACCTTTCTTTTCAGGTAATTGAACTGTAACTGCTATTGTATGTGCTAAAGCTGTTTTTCCGGATTTAAATGGCCCATATACCTCAGTCAATTTTCCAGTTTGAAACCCACCACCTAAAATTCGATTTAATTCAGCGGACCCTGTTGTAATGTATTCAACATTATCATCTATTTTGGCAGCAGGAGTAAAATCGGTCATCCCTAATGCATTCCTAGCATTCCAGATTAACTTTTTTGCGGTCTTTTCTCCAAGACCATCAATTGAAGCAACTATAGAGTGAGGACTCATTGCTAATGCTTCTGCAGTACTTATACCGTTTTCTTGGAGTAGTTTTATCTGACGGGAATTGATTGCTTTTACTTGATCTAAATCTGCCATCCTTCTTTTTTATCAACTCCTTTTAATGTAATTATATTGAATACCAAATCGATTTAATCTATTTAAAGAAAAAAGAGAAGAAGAGTAAATAAAAAATTAAATCAAAGATAAAAAAAACCCAAAATATTGAAATTTCTATGTCTATCGTTATCGAAATGAATATAACATTTAGAAAAAAAAATATAATTTGATATAATTTTTATTATTCTTTAATTAAAAAATATCCAATTCCTCCTTGTGCTGATGTAACATTGAGAACTTTAAATCCAGTTGCATTTATATGTCGTTCAATATATTGCAATGCTTCTTGAAAGAAATCTTTCTTTTTGATTTTAACTTCTTTAGTTTCCATAGCACTATGGTGGAGCAATTGTTCAGTCATTCTGGATAAAAAAATTATTTCGGTTTTCAAAAATCTCACATTTTTAATAAATAATTTTTATCTAATTGATCTTCGATTATGTATTTATGTCTATCTCTCAATCAAAAATAAGAAAAAGAGGAAAATAAAAAGAAATTACTCATTTAGAAGAATTTTTAATCCGTGAATGAGTTCTTGAGGAGTAACCCCATATAAAAGTGCTTGATGCATCATTTTAATGTTAAGCTCAATTAAGGTATCCAAGTCTTTACCTGGCTGAAATTGCGCCATTAGCTTTTTTATTGTCTTATATACAGAAAATTTTTTCTGTTTTAACTTTCCAAAATAACCTCCATAGGCCAGAAAAATATTTGCCATCAGCTCTAGGTCTTCTTGCGAATTATTTTTGTAGCAATGTTCACAGACAACTCCGAAAGTAAGCCCTTCCTGATATATCGAGGCTCCTCGTTTAATCTCATCTCTGCAAATCCCACACTTTACAAGTTCATGTATAATATGTGGCGTAGGTTCCGTATTGATTGAATTTATTTCCATGAAATATTAAATTAGTGTGCATATTTAAAGAAAAATTAGGTTAGTTAGAGACATTTATCTAGTTACTTTTTTATTTTACTTCAAGCAAAATCTAGATGTAGAATTATTAAAAATGAGAGGAAAATTCAAGGATATCTCTCGGAATTTAAATGAACTATTTCTATTAACTAGTAATTTATATTAAATATTTACCCTTTAATTTATTTTCCCGACTCCCTTGCAGGGATTATCATCCAATAACTACTATTTTTTTATTGGAATCATTTTTCTCGGATTAAACCTGAATATTAAATAGATTCTATTTTCTTTTAGATTCCCTATAAAAAATTACATAAACTGCAATTAAAATTCCAGCAACTAAGAAACTTATAATTGCAGGAATAGGAGATTCAATTAGAATATGACCTCAGGCTATTATAGAGAACCCAATTATGAAGACCACCCCCATAATTAAGAAAATAATTATACCCACGATTAAAAGTCCTTTTATTACCTCCCTTCTCATATTAATCATTAAATTTATATTTTATTATCAACGATTAAGAAGAAAAGTCATTATATAAAATTTATTTAATAAAATTATTGAAATTTGGATTAGTAGAAATTTGTAATCATCTTTAGAAATTATATCATTATTATACCTTTTTGCTCTAAACTAAATTGAAAAGTCCACTTTAATTCGTTAAAAAATAAATCTAGAATCATCTTTTTGTTATTATTAAACTTACTTAAAACAATATCAATTGTCTTAATTCTATCATATAACTTATAAAAGAAGGGTCTAATTTTTTGGAGTGTAGGGATATAAGTAACTTCATGAATTAATATCAAGGATATCTCATTTCGCTTACAAAATAAAATGAGTGGCATAAGTTGCGTCTCGTAAAAGTCATCTAGTATAGGTAAAATATCTTTTGGATTATTAAATTGAGTTAATTTGTAACGTAAATGGTGTGAAATATTATCAATGACTATATATTTAAGAGAAGGTGGGTTATTGGATGTTAAATCTATTATTTTTCGAATTCTTGAAATTTGTTCTTCATAGGTATGGATTAGTCCCTTTTGTGGTAGAAGATATGTATTATTTTTTATATATTCCAATCTTTTAGATGTATCTTCAAAAATTTGCGTTAACCGTTTGATCGGAAATCTTTCACTTGCTTGAATCCATATGCATGAGGCTATATATGGTTTTTTCTGTGTTAATAGATTCCCTATTAAGTGAAGTGCAAGGGTTGTCTTTCCCGTACCAGATTCTCCTGAAATAGAAACAATGTTATGATAATGTAATAACTGTCGGATTTCTTCAAAAAACTCTAAATCTGCTTGCATTTCAATCTTCTTCAAGTAATTCGAGAACTTCTTGTTTTATTTTATCAATCTGTTCGTCTTGTTCCTTCTTTTTATCATTTCCTCCTCGATTATCGCTACTCTGAGAGGATGAATTCATTAATTGCTGTATCATCATTAATGTAATTAAATCATCCATTCTATTATCTTGTTGCGTATTTCTCCCACTAAAAAAACCTAATATGCTTCTATTTGAACCTGATGATCTTGATTTGAAAAATAAATATACCCCAATAAATAATGCGATAATAACGATGGCATAGATAGGATTTTGCTGATAGAAGATAAAAAATCCAATAATTAACGCAATATAACAGTACCCTTTCATTTACTTTTTCCTCTTTTTTTAAATCATTTTTCTTTCCATGGCTTTTTTGGTTTATAATGTTGACGAGAAAATCTTTTAAACTTAATTTCTTCGGGTTTTTTGAAATTTCTTGATTGAATTTTAAGTGTTATATTTCTTAATCCGATAAATGAAAATTTTAACATAAAATAAATAACGGCTATTGCTAAATAATAAAAAAAATCCAAGAAAAGTGTAATTTGAGTGAATACTAAAAAGAACCATAAAATTACTATTGAGAAACAAATTAAGAAAATTTGATACCAAGAATAGGTGGAATCCTTTTTAAAGGAATAAGAAATGTATTGTAAATCAGCTTTTGATGGTGAAGCAGTGAAGAATAGGGAAAGGCATATAAACACTGCAATAGTTTTGACTATAGGATTGAAGTATGGATTAAATATAACCCCAAACCATAATAGGAAAATTAACCATGTACTAATATATAGCGGCGCAAAGCTAATAATAAATGTCTGCAGGAAACTTGGAGGCTTTTCAAGAGTAATCCATCCATAAGGACCTTTAAACTGATCTTTTTTACTTTCCCATTTGATATTAAAACTATCTGGCATTTTTCCTACTACTAGACTCATTAAATAATGAGCAAGCTCATGAAAAATAACTCCAATAAGACACAAACGTAGGGCAATTGGTTTTAATATTCCAGATAAATCACTTTTTATAAAACTTGACATAATTAGAGATATGACTAGAACACCGAGAAATACAAACGGTTCTTCGATCATGAAATAGTATACTATCCTTTAAATATAAAGGAAAAAATGTTGGATTTAAATATACTAAATTAGACTAAAATATAGAAAGTATCACATGAAATATTAAAAACAATAGACTCAGAACGAGAGGCTATGAAACGTAGACTCTTAACCATGTGATATTAAAAATGGTAAGTTGTTACTATAGACATCTCTTAAATTCATATAAGAATCTAAGTAAATCATTATTTCCAAATCTCTATTTCTAAATTTTGGCATAATTTATTAAAAATTAATAGCTTTACGCATATTGACAAAAATGTCAATGCGAAACAAAATCAAAAAAATCATGACTTTTTTGTTATGACACAAAAACCACTATTTAAAATTGACGAGAAGAAGCCTTCTTTTCATCGTTCAGATTTTGAGGAAAAGGTTTAAAAAGCAAACTCCTTCCTTATATTCTTTAGATAAATTTAAAAAAATAGTGATCAAAACATTGGCAACCTATAAAACAATCCAAAATAGTTCGCTACCCCTAAATTATTCATATCTTACATGTGATATCTGTGGTTCAGCAGAAACTGTAAGTACTACAGAGGGGTATGTATGTCGGGAATGTGGTATTGTATTAGAAATCCAGAAATTACAATATGATAGACCCTATAATGAGGATCTTATTCAGTATGCAAAGGGACTTGGAATAACAAAGATAGGAACCAAGAGAGAAAGAGGAATTTCTCCTAATTTCGGGGAATTTAATAGACTAAATAGACATAACTCAATAATCAGTAATGAAAAGGCCATTATTGAACAAGCTCGTCTTGAAATTTCAAGAATTTTAAATTGTTTAGATTTAACTGACTATGATACAATAAAAGAGATGGCTTTAGAAAAGTTTAAAGAAATTCGTACTAAACTTCGTCCTGGATTAAAATACAGAAATACTGATAAATTAGTATCTATAGTTATTTACTTCTGTCTCAAACTTAGAAATGTTTCAATTAGTCCATTTGAATTAATTGAAGTTTCTAAGATTACAAAAAAAGAATTCAAGGATTTTAATCTTCAGATTCAACGATTTTTACCACAATATGCTGATCGTAATAGAAAAGAGTATATTCTTCACAGAGTTTATGAAATTGCAGAACATTTTGACATAGGAATGTCATTTTATTATTTAGCTAAAAAAATTATGTATAAATTATGGAGTGGGATTAAAAACACCACTGATAATGCATTAGCTGGACTAGTAAGTTCAATTTCTTTGTTATGTTTAAAACATAATGATGTAAGTGTAAGTGCCATCTGCAATAGATTAGGAATTAGAATGTCTACTATCCAATCACAAGTGAAAAAAAAGATTTTTGAGAGGTATAAAATAGATGGATTTATCAGTTTAATAAAATCGTCTGATTTGCTTGTGAAAGTAATTCAGAAATTAGGACTTATTGATGCATCTGAGCAAGAAGATCAAGAAGATTTATCTTCCGAAGATTATGAGACATTAATCATGGGTAATGCTACTAAAGTGTTTAATACTTACGATAAATCTGATTATTATTATTTTGCTTTACGGGGGGAGAATAGAACTCCTTTAATTATTACTCTCAAAATGAATGATTTTCCATTGAAATTTAATATTAATAAGAATAAGAGATCAAAATCAAAGTTCAAGTGTAATAGCCTATTTGATTTTGAAGTATATAAATATTATAATTATAAAGGGCCTCCTCCAATTTGTAAGATATAAATCATGATCCAAGATCATTGTTTTAATTAACTTTTCTTTTTCTTTTCTAATTTTATAGGATCATGAATGGTGATTTTTTGTTTAAATATGAATAGTAAGAATGGTAGTTAAACATACAAGAAACAGTTTTTGGTAGAGAAAATGAAATTGAAACCCGTCATATTCATTTGTAGTGTTATTGGAATTTTATTTTTTAGTAATATTATTTACACTCAGCCTTTTACCAATAGTTCAAGTAATTATTCTTTAAGTGATTTTAATGAAATCACTCAAATGTCCGAGGTGAGTAATAAGAGACTCATAGATAATGTATTTAATTCTAAAGTGGCAGATTATTATGATGCTGGATATTTTCCCCAAATCTATGAACCTTCTTTACAAGCAACTTATTATGCTTTGTATACGCTAAGTAGGGTGGGAAAATTACATGAGATAAACCAATCTAAGATAATAAATTATATCATGGATCACTATGAAGATGATAGTACTCACTTTATGGACACTTTAGCATATCGATATTTGGATACCGATTTTACAAAGTCATATTTCCCATTGAGCACGGTATTGGAGGTAACATGCTATGCGATTCTTTCTTTAGAATTGTTAGATGCGTTATATTTAATCGATGTCTCAGAAATTATAGATTTTATCTGGAGTTGTTTTAATCCCTCAACCGGTGGGTTTATTGGACGCCAGTATAATGCAGATTTAGAAGACGGATATAAAATAGCAACGGCAGATAATACTTATTTTGCTGTGATCACATTAGATTTATTGATGGACGACTGGTTTGGATATTCTTCGCAGAGAGCGAGTATTATATCTTTTATTAACGCTCTCCAACTTACAGAAGGAATGGGTTGGACTGTAGGAGGATTTGAAAATGATGAAGATGAAAGTTTCGATTCTCTCTTATTTCATTATGAGCCCAATCTCATTTCTTCATATTATTGTATAAAAACATTAGAAGTATTTGGAATGGTGTCTAGTATTAATGAAGTAGATTTTTACCAATTTCTTAGTTATCTCTATGATCCAGATTCTCATTATTTTCGGATATCTGCCTTAGATTATGGATTGAATTACACTAATATTGTTGCAACGTCGATAGGTTTAGAACTTTCAGTAATTACCGGTTTTATAGGGATAAATACAACTGAAACTGTTTCTTTTATTCTAAACCATCGTAACTCTTTAGGGAACTGGGATCAGTCAACCACAGTTGCTATCCATGAACTTATAGATACATATCAAATTATTCGTTCATTGTATAATACAAATGAAATATTCCAATTATCAAAAGGTGATAGAAGTCTCATTGGGAATGCTACTTTATATTACCAATCTTATATAGCCTTTTCACTCTTATCTGAAGACTATAATTCTATGAATCTTATCCATACTGTTGTTAGTTCCTTTGATTTATATACGAGAATTTCGGATCTGAATATCCAAAAATTGTATGGAGCTATTAAAAATTCATATAGAGATTACCCGCCTGATGATATATCGCGATATTTTAATGGATATCTAAGACAAGATACAATGATTGAGTGGTTTCGTTCATATCCAATAGAGTTTTATACTTCGGGACATAAGATTTACATAAATAAGATTGATCAAATAAATTCTCATCAATCTACATACTATGCCTTAGAATCTTTAGAGAAGCTTTTCAAATTAGATGATTTTGCTAATTCTTTTGATTTAATGGATTTAATGAATGATATAGTAAAAACTCAATTTTTAAATACAACATATTATGATACTTTTGGCGGATTCACTTCCATTTTAAAATATACTAAGGATAGATCTGAGGTTATTAATAACAAAATCTATTGCGATTATACTTATTATGCTATAAAATGTTTAGAACTTCTTGGGAATTATCTCGGCTTGAATTTTGCTGAAATTGGTTTTGATATAACTGCAATATATAATTATATCGATAGAAATCTGATTGAAACCTCTACAATGCTTTACTTTAGTCCAAAATATGCTGATGACGTTGCAACTATCTTAAAAACCACTTATTTTATGACCTATGTGTTGAAAGTGCTCAACTTATTTAATAAAAACAGCCAGAAAATTAAAAATTATGTTGAAACAAATCTTAACTATTCCAATATTAAAAACATATACTACAGCTATAAGCTTTCAGAACTTCTAAATTTAAATATTGAGTTTAATTTTCATAAGATTCAAGCGCTAGTTCAGGATATTTTCTCAGATAATTCTAATGAATTCTATTTTACTACAGATAAAGAAATACTGAATCAAGAGATCTTTTTCTGGATTTGTGAAATGGCACGAACTAGTGATATCGGAATTGACGCACGACATTCTGATACTTGCCAATTAGGGGGTTTAAATCATATGGAAGTATCACTCTACAATCTTATATTGAGGGATTTTGGTACTTATATTACATTCAAATTTGAAAGTGAACAGATTGGGAGCTTTGTTTTTTCAAAACTCTCTAATAATTCATATGTGTATAACATCCCAATTCCAATAAACTCAGATTGTTACCCGCTAATCGAAGGATATCTAAGAGCATATGAGGGAATGCAGGTAAAGGCAGAGCTTTATATCTCATTTTCAACTAACTATACTTTAGAATGTGAAATAAATTACCATTCCGATTTGAATGGTTTACTCTTTAAGATCAATGTTTCAATTTTGGCTAATTATGAGAAGTTTCCATTAACTTCTGGAAGATCCTATGCTCAAATTTATAGAAATAATGAATATTTAGATGAGATTCACGCAATTCATGAAGATTTTTCTGATTATAGTATGTTCAGCATTATTTATAATCCAAGTATGACTGGAGAATACAAATTCGAACTTTTTATCAATGATGGGATCTATGGTTCCCCAATTAATGTTAAAAGTGTTTTCTTTGATGTAAATCAAATCTCAGAAAGCTATAAGAAGGATATTGCTAGAGCAATTCCATTAACGATAATATTTATTGCTGTACCTGGAATAGTTTTTATAATATCATCAAAGCAGCTAGAAAAGTTGAAAAAAGAATCTAAAAATAATTAAAGCTAAATTTTTCCTTTTTATTCATTCAATAAATTATTAATATTTGATGACTTTAGCCTCAGATACTAATAATACTAATGATTATAATACAGAGCAATTTCGAAAGATTCTTAGAGTATTAAACCAAATGGTGGATTATCTAGGAAAGTTCGAGAACTTTTATGATAGAAAGTTCAATTTTAGCAAACTAATAAAACTGTTGGGAATCCCTCAGTCTCAGACAGACGAAATTATATCCTTATTACTAAATTTTCAAGAAAAGTTTGAAAATGTTTTTAAAAATTACCAAATACGAAAATATCGTGCAAATAATCAAGTTTATCTAATTACTGATAAAAAGGATGAATACGAAAAAATTGAAATCCCACCAACAATCTATATATCAAATTCCCATATAAAACTATTAAACGATATTATCTATATCTTTAAGCATGTTAATAGAGGCAAGGGGTTTGATATTGTGAAGAATGGCTCTGAATTATTATCAAAGGTTAAGAAATTAAGGAACACACACCCATATTTGTTTGAAACAAAAGGAAATTGTGTAGTATACCCTTCTAACTTAGGATTAAAATTAGGAGAAGTGATTATTTCTTACAATAAAAGCAATAAACAGTTTCAAAACATAACTATAGATAATCATACATTTATGGTGATTAATGATGGGTGAGATAAGGCTAACTGTAGAAAAAAGCGCATCGATATTAGACTCGAGTGAATTAGAGGTTAGAGAATACCAAGAAAAAATCGCAGAACAATGTGCTGGAAAGAACTCGTTAGTTGTACTTCCTACAGGGTTGGGTAAAACGATAATTGCGGTTCTTGTTGCTGGTAAAATAATAGAAATGTTCCCAGTTGATAGTAAAGTTATTATCCTTGCCCCTACCAGGCCATTAATAGATCAGCATTATCATACATTCTTAAAATTTCTTAAGATTCCTGAAAATAAATATGCAATTCTTACAGGAAAAGTACTTCCTGAGCATAGGATTGATATTTTTCATCAAAATCAAATATTATTTTACACTCCTCAGACTCTAAGAAACGATTTAGTGAATCAAAAGTATTCCCTCTCAAATACTGCTTTAGTGATTTTTGATGAAGCTCATCATGGGACTGGAGATTATCCTTATACGATGATTGCTGATGAATTTGTCGATCATAATCCCGACGGAATAATATTAGGTCTGACTGCTTCACCTGGAGCTTCAAAAAATAAAATTACCGTATTATGTAATAATTTGCATATTCCTATAGAAAATATTCATATCAGAACACGAAAAGACGAAGATGTAAAGAATTATCTCAAACCAATGGATATATACAAAATTGGAGTCGATTTAACCAGTCTAATGAAAGATGTATATAAATTGCTCACGATTGTATTAGAGGAACGATTGCATTACCTTTCTCAACTCAATTTTTTAGAAATAAAAGGAGAACAATTACTTACAAAAGTTATCAGGAAAGATTTATTAAAGTTAAATTCAGAATTAGTAAATGAGTTAAAAAGCAATGGGGACAAAACAGGAATTTATAGCGCTTTATCGATTAATGCACAGGCTTTAATTTTATTTCATATGCTTGAATTAGTAGAGCAGCAAGGGCTCGATGTATTATTAGATTATTTTAATAAACTTCATCGAGACGCAAAGAAGAAAAGTAGTTCGAAAGCCACTAAAATATTGTCATCAGATGGGCGATTATATCGCATATTTTTAGAATTAAAGAAAAATGTTGAATTTTCTCCTGAAATGTTGATTCATCCGAAGTATTATGTTTTGGTTAAGATTATTTTAGAAGAATTGAAGAATAATCCTCATTCTCGAATTTTAGTGTTTGTGAAGTTGCGTAATTCCGTTAAGAATATAACAAAAAAACTTCAAAAAATTCCTTCAATTAATGCAGTAAGATTTGTGGGGCAAACCACGAAATCATTTGATGATAAAGGAATGTCCCAAAAAAAGCAAATAGAAATTCTAGATAACTTTAAAGAGGGGCAATATAATGTTCTCATTTCGACAAACGTCGGTGAAGAAGGGCTGGATATTGCTGAATGTGATTTAGTTATATTTTATGATGTAGTTGCTTCAGATGTAAGATTCATTCAGCGGAAAGGAAGAACAGCAAGACATCGTGAGGGTAAAGTCGTTATTCTTTATAGTAATGACACGCGAGACGAAATATATTTAAGAATTGCAATGAATAAACTCAAAAGGATGAATTTACATTTGAAAAATCCTAAACAATTACAAGATTCATATAAATATAGCCCCGTCAATGATCAGATGGCTATTATTAAAAATGAGAAAACCATTAAAAAATCTAAGAAAGAGCCTAAACTAGTGGAATTGCGGAGAAAAGTAATAGAACCAAGACAGCACCAATCTAAAATCGAATCATTTATGCAAGAATCGACTAAAATTGATCCTCCCAATATAACAAATAATTTAAAAATAAGTAAATTTTTACCCATGAAATTCGGGCTGAGAAAAAGACTCCAAAGTGATAATATTTTTTATGATATTATAGAATCTGATCATCATATAATCATTCATAACAAGATTCTTATCCAGATCTACGATCCTAAAGGTTTTAATTTAGTAAACCTAATAAGAGATATTAATGATTTTAAGCAAATCTCTTCACTTTTCATCATGGTCTTTGACTTTATCGATTTTTCTCAAAATATCGAGGGAGAGAAGAGAGTTATTGCGAGAAAAATACAAGAATTTGCCAAAAAACAAAAAATTCAGGCAATAGTTATCGATAATGAAGAAGAATTATATTTTATTATAAAAAATATTCTAGAAAATCCTCAGGAGGAATAGGCAACTTTGGAAGATATAATTTGGAAAAAAGATGAAACTCCTTATTTGATATTTTCTTGTAGAAAATGTCATAACTATATTTATGCAAAAAGTACTCAAAAGACGAAGAAATGTATTAGGTGTGGTTATATTCATAAAGTTAATAACGTAATAGAACGAAGTGAAATTATAAAAGGTATATCCAATGCAATAGAATTAGTGAAAAAGAAGCAGAATGAGTTAGCAATAAAAGAGTTGGGTTCAGAACCTGTATTTAGAACATCAGAAGATTTCAGAGTAGTTGGAAGGGAAAAAAGTCAAAAAGATGCAATTAATATTGATTTTAATGATTATAATTATTCTGAGAAATTAAAACAAATGCTATATAACTTATCTAAAGCTTATAATACTTTTCCTTACTATATTATTGAAATAATGGCAGAAAACTACAATATTCCGAAATCAGAAGTAAAATTATTAACAAGAAAACTAAAGAAACAAGGCGTTTTGAAACGAATAAATGGTGATTATTACTATAAATTAAAGGTTTAAATCCAAATCGAATTCATTTCTTTTTAATTATTTTTATAAAATCTTTAATTCCTTCAGCAAATTCTCTCTTTATGAGCGTTTGATAAACAGGGTGTCTTTCATGAAAGGGAATTCTTTCATATCCGTAATAGATAAATTTCTCAGGTATAGTAAGCTTAGAAAAGGGAATGACAGCATTAGTTAATTTCAGAGGTTGCTCTAAATCTTGAATTGGTATTTTTTGGTGTTTTTTTTCTGATGATTTTGAGCTCATATTTTTTCACCTTTTAATACAGGATAAAATCAAAATTATATAAAGAAAAATATTGAGTCGTATGAGATTTTATGATTTTTTTTGACTTAATCTCATAATTCAACAAACTCGTCTAAAAGAATCGATCTATAAAATGGATGTCTTTCTTTGAATGCAATATTCTCAAGCCCTTCATAAATATATGCTGGACTTTTAGATATGCCAAACCTAGAAAAAGGAATTATAATCTCATTAAAATTTATAGAGTCCTCTTTATAGGTCTCAAAATTTAGGAGTATTAATTCCGCTTTTTCTAATGATTGAGAACTCATGATTAAAACCTTTTGTTAAAATTATAATTTTTCTATAATAATGACCCTATTATCTATATAAAAAATCAATTGGAATGAAATTGCAGTTTTAAGGATGATCATTATAGACACCAATTGGATAAAAGCTTTAATAGCAATTCAAGTTTGATTTTATTTTTTATTTTTATTTTGTAACTTATTTAGATATAATTTCATAAAATACCTTTCACTTTCACAAAACTCAAGCTTCTGTTGTTTGGAAAGATTAAGGCAATTTAATAAAATTGCATGGATTTTCTTAAGAGTAGTGAGATTTTCATCACATAAACTTTCGATGTTTTCATTTACTATTTTTTCAGATTTATTCTCTGAGTTTCTTGAATTTTTGTCAGAAATTTGTGAATCTTGTATCCTTATATTGTTTTTCTTTTCAATTTTAGAATCCATGCGTAAAAGGTATTATTTTATTTCGATTTCTTATTTATAATGATTTTTTTACATAAATTTATACCTAGGCCAGTTTTTTGATTTAAGACATAAGGATTTTCCTTTTTTAATTGTGAAGCTGTATGATATCCTGCTTTATATAATATTCTTGCTCTTACGCGTGCTACGTCACCTAATCTTAAAACTAGATCAAATAATTCTTCATGAATACCATAGTGTAATCGGATTTTTAGAGTTTCACACATTTCCGCGATTCTGATTAACTTATCTTGGAGATCAATCCCGTTTGTACTTAAATTACCAGCAATAATTCCGATAAATATGATAATTCGTTCTAAATTATCTCTTACAGAAAATAAATCTCCCGCCATAATATTATATTTATCTAAAATTTGGTCAATCGGTTCCTCATCTGCCCACTCTAAAATAGGCTGTAGCATTTTATTGTCTTTGACGCGGAATTCTGCCTTCAAAATGTCAAATGCTTCTTTAATCAAATCTTGAAAAGTATTTATTTCATTATTTTCAAGTTTATACCTAATCATCACACCAGAAACTGGGTATAAATATAATCTGATTATTAATTTGCCAAAATGAGAACATCTGATTAATCCCTTCTTATCTTTTAAAATTAATCCTTTCTCAAAAAGATATGATAAGATATATTGGTTTTTTACTGATTTTGGAATGATTGAATCAACATACTTTTGAAATTTAGCATCGGGAAGCTGGACGGAGTAGAGTAAAAAAGATGTAATATGTTTACAAAACTCGAAAGAAAATTCATCATTTGCGAAGTTATCAGAAATGCCATTCTTAAATCCACATGTACACTGAATTCCTGTTTCAATATCAAATTGGCAATAATATACCCCAAATGAAGTTTTTACATATGCAGAGATATTTGAACCATTAAGATTGGTTAATTTAATTTGGTAATTACTATCTTTTAACTCTTTTACTGTATTAGCATCAGTATGAAGCTTTAAAATATTGATGGGGGTAATCTCCTTTATCATCAGTAATTGTTCAATAGGAATTTTCTGTTCCTTCATTTTACTTTTAATTCCATACCAGAAATAGGTTTTTTCGAAAAATTGTTTTAACTGTTCTAATGTGATTTTTTTTTCCTCAAAAACTCTTAATAATACCTGTTCTTTTAGAGTATTTATCTTGTTTAAACCTGAAATGAGATCATTATATTTAGGTTTTGAAACGTCTTTAAGTACATGATTTTGGAAAAATCGATCTTCAACCCACATTTTTTCTTCAATATTTTTAACCAAAATTATTCCATAACCAACAGAATCAAGTCCAGGCCTTCCAGCTCTCCCTAATATTTGAAATACTTCGTTTGCAGAAAAAGGTTTAAAATAAGAAAAACCATCCCCATTTTCGAAATATCCTGAGAAGTTCTTAATATTATGGCCAGAAGTTACATACTTCTTAAAATCTTTCAAGATAACAACACGAGCAGGGGTATTTATCCCGGCTGAGAGTGTTGTAGTACAGCAGATTACTTTAATAATGCGCTTTCTAAAGTTATCTTCAATAATTTTTCTCTCCTTTGGAAGTAAACCTGCATGATGAAATGCAACACCAGATTTTATGATCTTTTTCAATTCACGATGTCCTCCTTTAATTGAAGATAATCTTTTTTCAAGGGACATGCAAATATTTAATTCATTTTCTTCGAGAAATTTGCAAACTAATGTTTTAATATTCTCTGCTACCTTCTGTGCGCCTTTCCGACGGTTTACAAAGATAAGTACTTGTCCATTTTTTTCAAGTGTGGATCTAATAAACCTTTTTATAGTTGAATCTTTATTTTGGGTAATTTCGACTCTGTAATGGAGTGGTACAGGACGAATATCTGATTTAATTAAAGTTGTTTTATTTCCAAGCGAAGAAAGCCACGAATTAAAAAATTCTGCATTTGCTATAGTTGCTGAAAGTCCAATTATCTGTGGATTATGAAGGAATTCATTTAGCCTGACTATTAAGGACTCTAATCGTGGTCCTCTGTCAGATTCACCAATAATATGAATTTCATCAATTATTATAGTCGAAATATTAAAAATCCACTCTTTATCATAGAAATTTCTAAGAATTGAATCCATTTTTTCATAAGTGGTGACTATTAAATCTGCTTTTTCTAATTTAGAGTCATCCACATCATAATCACCTATAGAAAGCTCTATCTTTATTCCGTATCGACTATAGCTCTTCTTAAAATGAGAATACTTTTCTGTAGCTAAAGCCTTATATGGGACTAAATAAATTGATTTTCCAAATTTCTGAAAGATATTATTAATAGCACATAATTCACCAATTAGAGTCTTTCCGCTCCCGGAAGGTGCACTTATTAAAAATGATTTTCGAAAAAATAATCCCATTTTTATAGTATCAATTTGAATCTGCCGTAAACTAAAGATTCTTCCTTCAAAAAGCACTCTTAGGATGCGTTTATCAGATACATATTTGAAGATCTCATTTTCAGCCTCAGTTTCTAACTCTTTTTTTTTAATTTTGTCAGTAAAATCTGTTAATACCATTGATGTTAACCTAATTTGATATTAGTATGGATTAGTCCATTTTTTCATTATCTCTCCAAAAGTATGAGAATCTCTTGAAATCTCAATACTCTTAACAACTCCTAGGTTCCTTATTTTTAATTCAGAGTTAATATAACATATTAAAGCATGAAGCGGATCTCCATGTAAATGAATATGTGGAAAATAGATATCTGTATTAATTCTATTTGTAAATTGAGTTTCAACGCCTATAATTATCTTATCATTACATAAAGGACAAATCACTTTTTGTACTTTATGTTTGACTTCTTTAATATCTCTTATTTTTCCAAAAACTATAACGATAATAGATCACTTAATGTTTACTATTTCCCTTAAGTAGTTTTAGAAATGATTTAATTTAAAGAAAAAAAGACAACTACTTTATCAAGAAAAAATCTTCTTCTATCTAATTTTTTCTTTAAATATCAACATAATTATTGTTTTTTTAAACAGAAACGGATTCATAATTTTTTCTTATAAAACGCTTATGACTGATACTCAAGATGGTTTAATGCAGAAAAAATCGGATTTGAAGTTCTACTACAAAATGGCACAAGAAGCCTTTCAAGCAAATGATGTAGATCAAGCGCTAAAAATATCTAATAATGGCCTTAGGGAAGCTAAATTGCAAAAGAATTGTGAATGGATCGATAAATTTGATATATTTAATTCAAATGTGTCGCAACAAAACTCTTTAAATCCAAGTATAAAAAGAGAATCCCTTACAATAATAGATGGTATTGGTTTAAAAGTTGCTGAAAAGCTTGCTGAAATTGGTATTAGTTCAATCTCAGAATTAGCATATTCTTCACCAAAGAAAATAACTCAGATTAATGGTATTGGGATAGTTAAAGCCCAAAAATTTATAGAAAACGCGAAGCAGCATGTAAGGCTAAAAAAATTAAACGATTTTCCAGAAAAAAGCAATATTAGGATAAATCTGGACAACACCAAAGAATCAAAATCAGGGGAAGGATCACATAGATGGTTTGAAAGAAAATTTGAAAAACCTGAAACTGAAGAGTGGTATGCTCCACAGATTGATACATCTGATATTAAACCTTTAGAAAATAGTTTGGAGAATTTTGAAAGGTATGACGATAACCTTGAGGAGTTTGATTACGAAGAGATTGATAATAATGGCGCATCAATTAGCAATTTTAATGTTTCTGAAAAAAAAATAGAAAAAAATAATCCCGAATTATCCCAAGAATCGGAAATAAATAACTTCCTAGTTGTCCCTCCAGAATTATTACGACAATCTAATCTTAAAGTCCAGGAACAAGATACAATCTCTAGTGAATCTTTAAATTCTTCTCAATTACAGGAAATTTATTTGGAAACTGCAAAAGAACTTGAATTATCTGAATTTGTTATAATTAAAAAAAGTCCGGAATTAAGAACGATATTTACTGGAATAGATCTCCTAGCAGTTAAACTCATCCGAGTAAAAGAATTCTTGGAATTGATATTAATCATCCCTATAAAGATTAGTTCTTTAAATGGTTCAATTATTGTATCAGGTAATGCAATTAAATATCGATCTATAGGGAATTATACTGAACAGAATTTTAGGTTAGAAAGACTATCTCAATCATATTTAAAAGCATTTAAAAATATCCAGGATGTTCTTCTTGAAGATATGTTAAATGAAGGAAGATTTTTTAGATATTTATCTAAATATTTAAATATCAACCTTTTTCTGGAAAAAACTTTTACACACAAAAAACTTTTTTTTCGCTCTGGACCACTTCAATATAAAATCTTAATTGAACCATTATTAATACATCGAAATAATGTAGGTTTTGCTGAAAAGCTTGTTCCATTTGCTTACCAAAAACAATTAAATATACATATTTTATCACTATCCCAGCTACAGGATTTCCTGCAATACATTGACCAAAAGCATTTTCTAATAGAAACTTATAGCGAACAGAAGAACGCATTGGATCTACATTGTAAAGCTTCAAATAAATTTATTAAAGACTTACGAAAATATTCAACTCCCTTTATGCTTTATGGTTTTTTTTTTTTATTAGTATTATTATTCCAAGCGTATTCAGTTTTATCTTTCCTAATTAATTTAGGTTATGGTGTAATTTCGTTTTATATTGTTCTAATAGCATATATTTATCTAAGACTTTATAAACAGAAATCAGAACTCCAATATGAATTTGCCACACCTTATTATCAAAAGAAATTAGATTTTGATGAGACAAATCTCATCTTAATTAATGAAGAGCTAAGCACAAGATTTATGGAACAGTTTGTTTTCGAGTGTGTTGAAAAAGACAACGATTTCAATATTATAAATAAAATAGAGCAGAAAAATGCTGAAAATTTTCTTAGAAATAAATTAAGTAAAAGAAAAATTGAAGGCTTAGAGCTTTTCGAATCAAATGAAAACCTTCAATCAATGAATTCAAAAGAAAATCGCCTCAAGAATAAATTAGTAGAAAAATATAGCTCATTTTTGGAGGATTAGGGAATCATGAGCAAGATTATCCATCGCTTTCGAATTATCTATTTAATAGGTTTAACCTTACTATTTTTTTCATTGTTTTTAGAGTGGTATTCATATCAAATTTATAACTTTGATAGTGAACTTTTAGTATCTTGGAGTTATTATTTTTTTTATGGGTGGGCAACACCTTTTACTGAGGCTTCCCCTCTGAATGAAGGAATGAAACCTGTAAATGCTACAATTCCTTTTGTCATAAATGCCCTATTATTAATTGCATTACTTACTTCTGGATACATCGTAATTTTTAAAAATGTTGAAAAAGCTAAAGTAATTAAAACTTATAACAAATATGGCTATGCGAACGGATTTATATTATTATTATTAGCATTTTATTTGATTATTTGTCCGCTAATGTATTTAATACCAAACGAACTTTACTATCCTCTTCTAAACATAAGAAATTATGATTCAGAAGTTATTATATGGTATTCAATTGGTCCTAGTTATGTTTTACAAATAATTTCATTTCCTCTTATCTTCCCTTACTCCATTTTTTATTTTAAAACTATAAGTAATTTTATTCAGAGAGAACGTAATCCAGAAAAACAGATGCACAAAATAATTCAAGATTCTCAAGAGTTGATTGATTTAGATCAATATATCGCCGAAGAAGAGTTAGATCAAGAAATTAATTCTCCAATTTCTAAAGATGATATCAATAATATTGTAACAACATTCATAGAGGGAAACAAATGAAGCAACAAATCATTGATGCTAAACTGAAGAATTTAATACAAGTTTGCAAAGAAAATAAGAATTATAAAAAGTTAGCTGTCGTGAGTTTCATCCTAACCAGTAATAAAGTTAATGAAATTGGGATTCATCTGGGTGTTAGACCAAGAAATAAAGGTTCAGGAGAGAAGATTTTTGAATATATGGAGTTGATAAATGACATATTTGAGAAAAATTTGAAAATTTCTATTTTCAACCAAAAACATATTGAAATCCTAAGAGAGTGTGAAATCTTTTTTCTTAAAAGTAAAGGGGACATTCCATTTGAATGCATTAAAAATACCTTCCAGATATATTATGATTTAAGAAAAATAGATATTCTTAATCTCCATAAACGCGTAGAATATGATGAGCTCGTAGAAACATCTACATTAGGAGTCTTTTCTTTTTTAACTCCCAGAGCTAAGAAAAAGGATAGAAATTCCAGTAATTTAAGACCTTTAATTATACAAAAAATTAAAGAACGAGAATTATCTCTTCAAAAAAGTCTTCAACATAATTTAAATAGCCAACAATTTGAGACAGCAATCCATTTACATTCAATCAAAAATTCACTAATAAATGATAAGAAAGGAAAAATAACGATTCAAGGTACTCTCAAAAACAATATAAATTATCAAAACTCGATAGAAAATATATATGAATATTTCATCATTGGATTAATTATTTTAATTGCTTCCATAGGAATTATAATACTCTTTGAATTAAGTTTCATTTCAATGTATTCAAGTGAATTAAGTTTTTGGACACTATTTCTCTTTGGAGGCACCATTCTTTTGATATATATTTATATAAAACTATTTAAAAAGGAGAGAAAATAATATGACAAAAGACTATACTTATGAGGCCTCATTAGGAATAAATGATTTTGATAATGATAAGAACAGAAAAAAATATACAGTAATAGAGGAGAATCAAGAGAAGAAAAAATATTTAAAAATCTGGAGAGTAAATCCTTCATTTAAAGATACAAATAATAATTTATCAATTGTTAAAACTGGGTTTTTATTAATTTTATTTATATTTCTAATTATTTCAATGTATATCTTTTCTCAAAATCTAATTCTATCTACTAGCATTGGTGTTATATGTGGAATTTTGTTTATTGTAGTGTTTTATGATGAGTTTTATATATTGAGGTATCTCATTCCTTTTACTTTTAGAGATAAAGTTTCTTTTAACCCATTTGAGGATTTAATTTTTTGGCATAACAAAAAAGATACTACAACATTATATATTTCTAATCGAAAAGACATTGTTCATATTGCTATTAAAATATTTCAGATAAATGTGATCCCTGAAAATGTTCATTCAGCGATTCATCAATTTATTAAAGCATTAAGTTCAAAAAATACAAGATTATCTTACTCATATCAAATTGTTCAAAAACCCATTATTTCTTTGTTTAAAGAAAATGCTTCAAGGGAGATTACTATTAATTCATTAGATTCGAGGGTAGCAAAAATATATTTTTCTGTATTTTATGACATAAAAGGGATTCTATCACGGCATAAATTAGATCGTTTACAGTATTTTATTAATAAGCAATCTACTGATTTAAAAAGCAATCTCGTCAGTAATTTTCATCATTTTCAGGTAATGCTTCTTTCTGGAAATCATTTGATCAATGCCTTACGGACTTTTTATATAGAAGATGAGTCATATCAAAATGGTAATGAGAGCAAAAAAGAATATTTGAAAGGATTTAATGGTTATTTCCTTGGTAAGTTTTTAATAATCACTGTTTTAATAATTTATATTGATTATGTTCTTTTTTCTATTAACATATTTTTTTTATATATTATTTTAGTTAATTTGGGTTTTGTATTAGCATTTCTATTAATATGGTGGAGATCATTATTATTTCAATTTACAAAATCGAGATTATTAGAAGATAATGATATATTAATTACTAATCCATTCAAAAATGTTCTTTTTTATTATGTTAAACAGTTTCCTTTTAGTTTATTTATTCATATAAACAATCAAGTCCTAATTGGAATGAAAATGGTCAATCTTAAATACGTATACCAAAATCCTTTTTGCCTTCTTAGCAAGTTTATTGAAAGCTTAAACAATCACAAGATATCATTTAGCTACACTTTAAAAAATCAACCAATTAACTTTTATGAATTTTATAAGAAAGGTTTAAAATTCATAAATGAAAAACAAAAAAGATTGATGCTTTGGAAAGAAGAAACGCAGATTAAGGATGAAATTGAAGCCGAACGATGGTTAGGATATCGATATGGAATGTGGTACAGTATTTTAACCATGACGATCAATTCCTATAAATTTGTTGATTTACTTGAAGTTACAAATTTTTCTGAGTTAGAAGAAGAATTAATTATTCAGGTTAATGCTTTAAAAGGAGCATATAATATTAATTTTCAAAGTTATGAAATTGAAGACTTAAAAAGACAGAACTTAATTTCAGGATTTCTGTTTTCGACGATAAAGAACAACTTATTTCGATTAAATGGTAGTCATTTAAATTATGTGATGTTACAAGGAACGTCTATGTATCCTCTATCAACGATTGTTGACATTCTCAAAAAAGGCACAAAAACTAAAATTGCTGCAGAATTTAATACCCCTTTATATTTAGAAAATTTTGTCACAATAGGTCATACTATTAATACTGAAGTTTTAGAACCAGAAGTCCCCGTAGGATTTACCCTTGGCCAATTAAAGAAATTGTTAATCGTAAACGGTTCTTCTGAGAATAGAGATTTAATTTCTATGAAAATAGTTTCGGAATTAGTTAAAACAAAAATTTCTTCAGTTATATTTGATTTTACAGGAGATTGGTCAAAGCTATATAACTATTTTGAAGATTCTAGGTTTAAAGAGGATATATTAATTTTTAAATATGGAAGTGCATTCATAATAGACCCTACTAAATCAGATATTCCATACGATCCGCATAATACCGATTACTTGGAATATGTATTCGATGCATTTGGATTAGCTTTTAAGAAAGATGAGCGTTCAGTTGAAATGTTTCGAAATACTATTCAAAAAAATCCTGACATGGATTTGGGTTCTATTCGTATGGCATTACAAAATCAGAGTGATTGGGAAAAAAGCCCGATAAGTGATACACTCCTTTCTTTATTTTCAGATTTTTCACATGGTGATTTATCTTTCTTTCAAGGTATTCAAAAAGATAGTATTTTATCCAATCATTTTATACAGAATCGAAAAACAGTTATCATTGATCTTTCTGTAATAAGAGATTTGAATAAAAAAATTTTTTTAACATTCATTATTTTAGCAAAATTTATTCATTACGTTAAAAATCAAGGAGAACATTTCAAGAAATTTATTATAATTCCGCATATAGATATATTCTTTGATTCATATTTCCTAGATTTAAAAAGAAATTATGATAAAGTAGATCTCTTCTTAAAACCATTATTTGAGAATAATTTCGGATTAATTTTTTCTGCGCACCAAATTCATTATCTTCATGCGAACTTTTTGCTGCATTTTAATAATGTAATAACACTGAAAGCTACAGATAGCCGTGATATTTCAATATTGCGAAATCTATTGAACTTACAAGAAATTGAAGGCATTGGATACTATACACGTTCTCGAAATCAGACTTATCAAATTATGTATCTCAAGAATATGAAAAATAATGAAGTTTTAATCAGGAGAGATGATATTGATCAACCATTTCCAGCTTACGTTGATTGGAAAGCTATTAAGGAAAATAATCCACTTCCTTATGATAAAATTATATCGTTTATGGAGCAACAGGGATTTGACCTAAAATTTACAGAAAGAAAAATATTAGAACAAGCTAAAAAGTCATTGTTTGAGATAGATCTAGGGCATTATATCATATATTTGGAGGAAGTAATTAAATTTCTAGATGAGATCCAAACAATCGACCAAATTGGGAATCTTTATATACATAAACTTAAAACTCAGTTAAAAGAAATAATTTATCCAAAAGCATCTCAGAAGACTAATAGGAAGGAGCACATTAAAAAAATTCGGGATGAGCTTTTAAACATAATAATTAAACATGGATATTTAGTTGAAAATCATCCGCGGAAGGCTAGTGGTTCAGAAGCATTAAGAACCTCTTATTCCGTAGGGGAGAGATATCAAGAAGCATTAAATGATTATTATAAGACAAAGGGGAAAACACAAACAGATATAAATGTTGAGATATTAGAAAAAGCTACGAATAAATCTGGTTTAACTAAAATATTTCAAGAGAAACCTCGAAAATATATTGTGCAGAAACAAAGCTTAAAAGATGCTTTAATGCGTGAGTTAAGCGATTTTAACTATGATATATTTAAAATTTACAATTATATTAATAATGGAGATTATAGCAACGCATTAAAAATAGAACATGGATTAATTAAAAATTTCTTAATGAATATTTTAAAGCATTATTATAATATAGAGAAGCCAATATCTCCAGATAAGTTAGAAGAATTCCTTACTTTTTTAGAAGATATTAAAGATTTTCCAATTACTAAACAAGAACTTAGAGACTATATAGAACGATATAATGTGCTAAATCTAGAAACCTATAATCTAGAATCCTTAGCTAAAGAGGTATATCAATTTATATATGACTTCTTTATTAAAATTCAGCACTACATCTATGAGGAGGACAACGATGATGAATGAACTAAAAAAAGATTTACTTTATGAAATGCTTGAAAAAATTATATTTGATGAGGCTCAATTAAATATTCTAAAAAAAGGAATTGAAAAAGTAGCTGATGGTTATCTTACTCCAAAAGAATTGAGAAAGCAAATTATTGAACTTAGAATAAGGCTAATAGAACAATTAATAGAATTTTTTCCATTCTTTTTAAATCAGAGTTTAACCGAGAATAAGCTAAATGAATTCACTGAAACGGGGGATCTATCAATTTTATCAAAAGAATTAGAGGAAAAAAATAGTTTATTTGAAGAGATCGGAACAAAAGTAAATAATATTTATAGAAAATTAAAAGAAACGTTAGCTGTATAAATTTTATATTTAAAGGAAAAATGATCCTTTATTCTTCTTCTTTTTTATTTAAATATACTTGCCAAAAATTTAAGTTAAAACATATTGAAACTCTAAAATTCGCTAAAAAAAGAAAAGCAGTAAAGGATGATATCGGAAGAACTAACTACTGATTTGATAATTTCATTAGATGATTCATTTCCGGATTCCACTAGTCAGTTTCTAAAGCCATTTGAAAATTTAGAGATTCTAAGTATTAATGAAGGGATGCATCTTAATTTTGAGATTGCTCATAAGGCTAGCATAAGGAAGAAAAGTCCAATATTAAAGCTTGCTCAACCTAAAGACGCATTTGAAATTGTTGAAATCTACAACGAATTGTATAACGGCACATATCCTTATAAAGAGATGGAAGATGTTCAAGAAGTACAAAAAATGATAAAGAGCCCTAACTGTGATTGGGTAGTGTTTAAAGACATCTATGACAACACAATGGGTTGTTTTACATTCCTTCTTGATTTTGAAGAAAAAATGGGTTATATTAGGGGATTAATGTTAAAAAAACAATATCAAGGCAATGTTGATGTTATTAAAGCTGTAATTGGTTCTTATATTGGAATGTATAGAAAATATAAGGATAGAATTTACCGGTGGTACTGCGAAAATCGCACGGCTCATGCAAAATCTCAGTTTGCACTCTCAATTGGAGGAATACGTCCTCTTGCATTTTACCCAAATAAAGATGTCTTCTTTGGAAAAGTGGAATCTGATATTTTACATATCTGCTATGATAAACGAGCAATAGAAACAATGCGAAGCAGCAAAACTCCTACTTTTATTCCTGAAGCGCTAAATTGTTTTACATATTCTACGAATCGTTATAATTTGGGTTCATATCATGTTGAAAATTCGGATAATCTATATTTAGATTACCAAAAATTAAAGCTTTTACAAAAAAGACTTAAACAACAAGTAATAAAAGATAAGTTTGGATATGAAACTATTCGTTTCATAATAGAAGGTTCAGACTCATATTTTGAGTTTTTATATACTCCACAAATTAAAAATTTTGAAAAGACAACATATAAAGTAGGCTCTCTTGAAGAATTATACATTTTTATAAAAAAATTTATAGAAAGCGGTAAAGATTTAAGAATTAGATATTGTGAAATCTTTATTTCTGCCTATAAACCGGAACACCAAAGACTTTTTAACAAATTTGGTTTAGAACCTCGAGGGTACTTGCCAAGCTGGAAATATAATAGGAAAAGAGGAGTTTTTGAAGATTATATCTTATTTAATCACTTTGAAGGTGAGATCAGTTCAGATATTCAATTAATTGAGGAAGGAAAAAGACTTTTAGAAGTATTAGGGATTCAATATGCAGTCAGTACTAAATCTAAAGTGAAAAAAGCCTCCTCAAAAAAAAAAAGATTTCAGATCTAGGGCAAGAAAAATAGTAAATTATAAAGAACTAATGCATAGTTGTTATGTTCTGCTTTTTTATTTCTCGTTTTTTAAACATTTTGATATTATTTTCAATAGGCTCTCGATTAGGATTATCTTTCAATTGAAGGTTAATGTGCTTTAAAATTTCTTCCTGTGATACTCCAATTTGTTTAAAAAATGCATTTACTTCAGCTGTTTTGAATTTATTTTCAAGAATTAAAGGACCAATCATTTTAAGAGTTCTTAACCATTTTTTTCTCGATGTTGGGTTTTGACGGACTAATTCAGCATATTGATAAGCATACAGAATTCCGCCATAGCGATTGAGATCATAAAACATAGCAGCATGAATCACATTACAGTTAGTTAATAATGGATCTGCATGTCCTTTTTTAATATATTTTTTTGATTCTACAAGTTCTATGATCTCTTGTTCTCGATATGGAATCACATGGTAAGGAAGTAACACTCGGGGAAGTAACCCACCCTCAATTTCTTGATCAGTTAAATACCATCTTGCATCATTATCATCAAAGATGGGATAAGATAGTAATTCAGGTTTCCATTCTTTAATGATTTCTCCTCGGGGTATTTCATAAAAATAGCGAAAGATTTGATCAGGGGAATATCCAAATAATACATATGGTATTTCTCGTTTTATTGCCTCTTTTACTACAATACTATGAATTAAGTCAGAACAGTAATCACATATATTTCGAGCTAAAAATACCTCATCAGAATTATGGTGAAAAAAATGATATTTATAGAGCTTAGTGAAAGTAGGTATACATTCTTCGATTAAAATATGATCTACTTGAATTTCTTTTAATGTATCCTTCATATTTTCTTTTGCGATATTAGTCATAAAGCCTGTATCTGAAGTAACTGCTAATGGGATTAATTCTATCTGATTAACTAAATAATCTAGCAATGCAGTAGAATCCTTACCACCTGAGTATCCCAATATACAATCATAATGCCCTTTTCGATGGTGGTTTTGCATATATTTTACAATTATATTCCAGTTTTCAAGAGAGTTTTGTCTCCTTTCATTACTAATTTCTGTTCTTGACCAATTCAAATTTTTATGGTTAAGATCTGTACAAAAGTCACATAACCCCTCTGAGTTTAAATGTACTCCTAAAAAGCCTTCAGGTAAAATACAGTTACAACAAATATTTTGATGATCTATCGTAAAATCACCTTATCCAAAATTTGTAAATTATATCTTTTTTGGATATTTAAAGGAAAAATCAAAATTCCTAATTTTTTTTTTTAAAAAGAAAAGGTGTAAATTAATAGTAAAATTAGTTTTGATGATTTTGAAATGATCCAAACAACCCAGCAAATAAAAAGGTTAACAGTTAATGAGGTTTATGACTTAGGAGAAATTAGAGAGATATTAGAAAGTACATTATATATACCAGATATTCTTATAAGAGATATTGTAATCATTGAGCTTTTATCTTATTTGGAAGAAAAAATGAAGGATCCGAATTATAAAATTAAATTCTTTGTAGCTTATAATGAAATTGAGGTCTTTGGGTTCGTAGTCTGCCAAATCGATCCATACTATACTAGTTATAGTAGAAAATGTGGGACCTTTGGATGGTTACATGCCAAAGATTTTGTTACGTGCAAAGAATTAATTAGAGTGTGTGAAAAGTTTATAAGAGATAATAGAATTCGAAAAATACGTGGAAATATTAGCTTTCCTA
Source organism: Promethearchaeota archaeon (assembly GCA_048941285.1). GTDB lineage: Archaea > Asgardarchaeota > Lokiarchaeia > Sigyniarchaeales > SOKP01 > Loki-b32. The sequence goes on along the minus strand of JBHLNS010000004.1, from coordinate 13,394 downwards.
AAAATCTTGGGGGCCTAGGTATTCAATTTATGGGATTCGATCGGCAAATTTTATATGGTGTAGGGTATACCAAACCAGGAGCCAGAATTATCGATTATTTAACTCGATTAGGATACAAAAATGAATCTGAATATACTTGTGTCCATGTTACAAAACAATCATGGAATAAAGGAAAGAAAGTTGATAAAAGTATACGATTAGGGTTTCCAACACTAGAAGAATTATATGATTACATTGATGCTATTCGGGAACTTGCTAATAATTCATTTTATCAAATTATGCCCGATGGATCTGGTAGAAACCGTGTGTTAGATTTCTTTGAAGCTTATAGTAAATTACCAGATTCATTTTATAGAATTAATAGTGAAGTAGTTCTTAGTGATTATTCTACAATTCCTGAATATATTGAAGCTTGGGATTCATGTGATCTTAAACAAATTCAACCGTATGTTCCTATGGCTTTTGATCGCCACACTAATGAATTAGTAGGAATAATCTTATGTTTACCAGACCTTTATGAAGCTTGGAGAGGAGATCCAATAACAAGAGTAAATGTTGATACCGCTATGGTGAAGAAGGGGTATTATGGCAAAGGAATATTCTCTGCTCTTAACAATATTGGACAACTCACATGTCTCATGCGAGGTCTAAATTATTACGAAGGAACTTCTATTTGGTCAAATAATACAAGAGCGATTGATACTATATTTCCTCATTCTAAACCAATTAGAAAACACTCAGTTCTACAAAAAAGGCTCTGAGTAAATTTGATAGCCCAATTAAAAATAAAATAATAAAAAAATATATTAATCTTTTTTATAATTTGCTTCTAAGTAAAATCCAATGAAAATTACAATGAATATAACCAAATCAATTATTTCTGAAAGATTTATATAAGCAGTATTCTCTCCGAGTAAGCGTTGAAATACAGGTCTCATTATCTGAGACAGTAAATATGCAGCAAATCCAATCATCAATACAAAAGAATTTACCTGTGAAAGACGCTTATTTCTATAAGAAAATGCAAAAAGCCATACGATTACCAAAAGAGAAGGAATAACTACAGCGGGTAATAAAATACTTATTGAAGGTGCATCAGGAACTATTATTACAGCAACAGATTCAACAATAATAATAACCATCGCAATTATAGAACTCGTTTTGTTTCTAGTCTTTTCATCTTTGAGCTTTTGAAATTTATCCATTAATGAAAGCCTAAAAAGGATCATGGTTATGCTCAAATATATCAGTGGAAACACCGTAAATATGATAATAAAGTATCGAATTTTAATTACGAGTAAATTCAAGGATTCAATAAAATAACTGTAGGTAAAATCAAAGAATAAGTCAATCATTTTCCCAAATGTCAACAGAAGGAAAAATAGAGTAAATAAAATTGGAAGATCTGAAATAAATTGTTTTTCTTGTTTAAACCATTTGTAGAGCATGTACATTGAGCTTCCAAAGAGTATCAGTATTCTGACTAACACGATAATTACCACTAAATCCATCCCTTGAATATCATTATAAGCCTGAATAATTGTTTGAAGATTCAGAAAATAGAGGATTGTCACAGAAATGAATCCTGTTAAAATCGAGAGAAATAATATCAATTTGTATTGGTTTTTCTGATTCATCTATATTATCCTAATTTTTAGAGTGATTGATTTACTTCATATTTCAAAATTATAATAATAAAGTACTCTATTTTTTTCCAGTAAAACAATCAAAAACATTCAAAAAAAGTTAGATATAGATTAAAAAAGAAATTAAAACAGAATTATGATGAAAAGGGAAAATGATATTCAATTAGTTTGAGTTCTTTTTTCATAATCAAAATGTCTTCCTGTAAACTTTTGTTGATGGGAATTCCTGATTTTCTTCTTTGATTTTCGGCAAGAAATTCCTTTTCTCCAGCAGTATAGATTCGTTCAGCTCCAGGAATCTTTCTTGAAGTTCTCAAATCCCTCATTATATTACCGGCTGTTTTCTTAAATGAGTCTATTCCTATAAAGTTCTCAAGGTTGATTGCCAAGAAGAAATGCCCTACCTTTAGCCTTTTCTGGTCGTTTTCAACAATACCAAGAGTATCTCGTAAGAAAATTCCTTTTTGAAGAGCTGCTGAAAGGAGTTCTACTACTGTAGCATATCCATATCCTTTATATCCCGCAGTTTCTTCGCCTTTACCTCCTAATGGCAATAAAGATGCTTTTCTATTCAACATTTCATCTAATACTTTATTTGGATCTGTCATAATTTCACCTTTATCATTTATAACTGTGTTTTCTGGAAGTGGTTTATTGACTCTTGCATTTACTTCAACTTTTCCTCTTTGTATTATGGACGTAGCACAATCAAGAAGGAAAGGAAATTTTTCATCTGTTGGGGCTCCAATGGTTAATGGATTTGTTCCTAGCATAGGTTCACATCCAAATGTTGGTGGAATTGAAGGTCTAGCATTTGTAACAGTTAACCCAATCATACCTTCTTTTATCGCCATAAGAGAATAATATCCTGCAATTCCAAAATGAGTAGAATTTCTGACTGCTACTGCTCCAAGACCATATTTTTTTGCTTTTTCAATTGCCATTTCCATTGCTTTATAAGCAATTACATGCCCCATACCGCAATTTCCATCCAATAAGGCTGTTGTTGGGCCTTCTTTTATAACATCAATTTTCGTTTTAGCTTCATAAATCCCTTCTTTTATACGATCATAATACATCTTACATCTTTGAATGCCATGTGATTCTATCCCTCTTAAATCTGAAGTAATCAATACTTCCGCAATAATTTGAGCATCTTTTTCGGGAACACCTAATCCTATAAAAACGTCCTTCATAAAATTTTCTAGGATTTCAGCATCAACATACACTATATCATCTGACATTTTTAATTTCCCCAATTTAATTATAATGTTTTTTAAGTGTTAAATGTAAATGTTCTTTTTTTTTTGTACTTTTAGATGGAGTTTGTTTTTAGGGAATATGGTCTAGATATTATTCTTGTATATATAGTACGAATTCTACTAAAATATGTGATATAGTATAATCAATTATAGGATAATTAAAAATATAGCTTAGAGTGTCATGAATAAAAAAGAAAAGCTAAAATGCCCACTATGTAATAATAAATTCATTCCTAGAACATTTTATCCTGAGGAAGCTACTTTTTCTTCTGAAGGAAAATTATTATCAGGGTTTAATGGGTATATAAGTTCTAGTGGCGTTAAACCAGCTGAAGTAATTCTTAGTTCTTGGATCACATATTGTCCAAATTGCAATTATATCATGAAATTCGTTAAAGAAATCGTCAAAAAAGAAAAGATTCAATCCCCCGGCATTACCAATAAAGAAATTAAAGAAAAATACAATAATTACTACTTTGGCTTTCCATTTGAGGATTATTCTCAATACTTGACTGAAGTTTCTGAAAAAGTCAAAATAAGCATTAAAAAATCTCTCAAAGGTGTAGATCTTAATATTTGGGAAAACATGTATGAAATTCAAGATACATTTAAACTTTTAGTTAGATTTTACGCGAATTTGGAGAAATATTGTGATGCTCAAGTTCCTGATGAAAATGAGAAAGATTTGCCAACAAAAATAAAGTCGTTAAAATTATTGCCTGATTTGGAAAATTTATTATTAGAATTGAATGAAATAAGAAAACAAACAATACAAGGTAACTATGAATTATCTAATGGTGATAAAGAAAAAGTAAATAATGCTGTTGTGAATTTTACATTGAACTTAATTGAAAAACATATAAAACCGGTAGTAGAGGGAAAGAAGTTACAATCACAATATAATTACATCGATATTAAAGACCTTAACTTGGAAATCAAAGTATTTCTAAATGGATATCTAAATGGCTTATTCAATCATGGAAAATCTGCCAATAATCAAGTGAGAGCATTTTTAGATAATTTACTTATAAATTAATAATCATTATTCTTAATTTGGTTTAAGATAGTTCTCTCTATATTATCACCATGCTATAGGTTTTTTTGAATTCGAATCTCGTACTTTTAATTCATGATTTTGAATGATTTAAATACTAAAGTTAAGGGAAAGTTTTATAAAGAGATTACAATAGAGGATGACGGAGAAGAATTTATCTATGTTTTTCCTGATACTAAAGAATTTCTCTCAATCATTAGAAGAAAAGAAATTAAAAAAGAATTGTTTTCAAAGAAGTAATCTGAAGTTTTTCATTTAATTGAAGTTTTATTAAACTTCATCATTTTTTTGAATATGCAAATTTTAAATTTTAACAATGATTTAAATTCAATGAGCACCTTGGGCAATGCTTGAAACCCCTTGCTGGGTGGACCACAAAATGCTCATAGTGGAAATTGCCTGAATTAAGAATTCATGAGTGCTATTATCCAATCTTGTGTTCCGTCGAAGCACTCCCCATAACGGTAGGTATCAGAGCAGTACCTTTTGTAGGAAAGGTATAAGCTTATAATTAGAAAACCGGACAGGTCCGGGAGGAAGCATCCGTAACTATAGGTATTTACGCTTTATGGTAAGGGTGTGGAGGGGCATGAGATCTTATGGTCATAATAGTAGGATTGATATCAAGGTTCAGGATTTTTTAAAATTTAATCTTGATTATTCAATACTATTACTTACATTTTTTGGTTCTTTAGTCAAATTATATCTACAGTATTTATTATGAGAATTAAGCATACATTCTTTAATTTCCGCAGTATATTTAAACTCAGGATGTAAAGAATTTAATATAGCTACTGTATATGGAATACAGATTGTATTTTGGATTATTTCCGATTTATCAGGATTATATTTGCCCCCAATAGGGCAAAATCGGTGTGAATATCTCAATGAAATTCCTAATGTATTATCATCTATAGTTTCTATGGTTGTTTTAGCATTTAGAACCTTATAAATTCTTTTTAAGCTATTTTCTAATCCTATAACTCCTCTTTTTTGCAAGATTTTGCCTAATTTTGCTCCCAAACTCGCGGATATTGATTTAGGGAGATTAGCACCACCTACATCGATCATTTCTTTAATGTAGGCTTGAAAAAATTTTAAAGCATCTTTATTCTTCGACATTTCACTTATACCCGTTACTAATTGAAAATTAAGTAAATTATAGTTAATTGTCACCCTAAAAGTATTTAAGATCAGTTATAAAAATTATTTAATTACAAATAATATAGAAGAAAATGAATCATTGCCCTACATTATCTTTTCTTGAGAATTTTAAAATATAATGACAGGTTTTATGATTATTAAGCGGAATACAATCCAAAATATCAGACTTAAACTTATATTGAGGAAAGACCTCATTTAAGAATCCTTTCGTATATGGAATGCAAATGTTTTCTTGAAAAATTGATGCTCGAGCTGGATTATGAGAACCCCCAATTGGGCAAAATTTTTTAGCATATTTCAAGGTAATCTCATATGTATTCTCGTTTAATTGCTTTACAATTGGTTTTGCGTTTAATACAGTATATATTTGCCTCAACGTTGTTCCAACATCCTGAGTAAAACCTCGTTTATTATATAATTTCCCTAGTTTTGCTCCAGATTTAGAAGAAATAGCTTTTGGTAAATTGCTTCCACCTACATCAATCATTTCTTTTATATATGCTTGAAAAAATTTCAAGGCGTCTCTAACGATAAAATCACCTCTTATTTAGCTTTAATCCATAACTGCAAAGATAAGGGAAAAATACTGATATATAAATTTATCCATTGATTTCCATTTTGTAATGGGAAAAAAGAGAAAATTTCTATTTTAAAATTAGAATTATTTTAAAAGTATAGGAAATTTTGCAATTTGAGTCCCAATTTAAGACTTTTAAGATTTCAATGTAAATCTTAACAATTTGTCTTTATCTTCTTCTGCATAATTAATACCGATTCTTTTACTAGCGATAATAGACTTTTTTTCAATATTCTCTCCTTTTGTAAAAAATAATTTTGAGTCATCAGAACAGGAATTTTTTCCATTAAATAGCCTTTTTGTTATATTTAAAGCCATACACAACTTTCCTGGGCCATCTGTAAGATTTTGAAAATTCTTTCCAATTTTTACATTTCTATTTTCACTCATCAATTCAATTCCATTAATAGGAAATAATTGTCGGATTAATACCGCACAGGGTATACCTTCTGGTTCAGTTATAACATTTAAACAGTAGTATAATCCATAAATTAGATAAATATAGAGAGTTCCGGGTCTCATGTACATAGTTTTTGTACGATCGGTTTTTTTGTAATCATAAGAATGACTTGCTTTATCTTTAGGTCCAAGATACGCCTCTACTTCTATAACTTTTCCGATCATTCTACCTTTAGATGTTTCTCGTATTAAGTATTTTCCAAGTAAACCAGTTGCTACTAGCTTGGTATCTCTTTCGAAAAAACTTTTATTCAATCTTTCGAAAAGCATCAAATATCAATATCTCTAATCATTACAAATAATAATTTGATATATATGAGATATCACATAAAATATTCTATTAATTAAGATCTAAGTTAATCTAAACTATATCGTCTTTTAAGCATACGAATCAATTGATCATCAATCTGTGCTAAATCTATTAGTTCAGTTATGGTAGCTTTTGATTTGCGTAATGCCTTCCATTTGTTGATTTGGTCTTGTAAGTTTATTTTTTCAATTAATATTTGTTCATTTAATTGGATTAAACCACATTTTTCGGCTATTTTTTGAGCTTGAGTTATTGATTCCTCAGCGCTTTTCAAATCTAATGTAATTAACTCTAGCTTTGCTTGTAATAAGTAGGTTTCAGCCAACCACCAGAATGAATTTGCATTTTTGGAGATATATAACATCTGATGTATATAAGATTGAATGTCATTTAATAATTCTAAATTATGGGTACTTCGTAATTCATTTAGTAATAAATCACATAGATTAAGCAGAGCCCTATATGCAGCTTCGAAGAATATAGACGCTTCAGATATTGTTTTTTCTTTGACCAACTCCATCAATATTTCTTTAGCTTTTGCTTGGTTACTTGGTAATGGACTGGTTTTCAAAAATAAAGCTTTGTTCAATTGAAAGAATATTTTCATGATTTTAGCATTAAACTGTTCAACAATATGTTTCATACGATTAAAGTAATATTTCATGTGTTCAAGATCATTGTTATTAAGAGTAAACCAAAAAGATGTATCCAGGCTTTCGAGAATTCCTAAGATATCTCCCATCTCTTGATATGTACTATAACTTTTATTAACAAATTCCAAAGCTCGATTTAAATTACCTTGTTGTTCATAAAGATATGCTAAACCCCCTAGTGAAAATGCAATACCCTTTTTATATTCTATATCTTTCGATAGATCAAGAGCTCGATTATAAAACTCAAAAGTCCGTTCTAAATCACTATTAATAAGATAGAAATCTCCTAACCTTGTAAGACACAATGACATTAAAGATTTGAAACCTTTTTCTTTAGCAAGGTCAAATGCTTTTTTTATGCACTTTTTTGAATAATCCCAATCAATTCTGTAATAGAAATAAATATTTCCTTTTAGATAGTAAGATAAAGCGATTTCTCCTTCATCACCAACTTCTTCTCGTAGTTTAAGACTATATTCCATATTTTCTGTTGCTTTATTAATATCTCCTTCATAAATATAAATCCAACTTTTAATATCTGCTAATCTAGCTGCTCTTTTATTTAATTCTATTGGAATTTCATTATGAATTGACTTTAAGATGTCTTCACTAATCGCAATTAAATCGAGAGCTTCTTTTGGTTTTCCTTGTCTCCATGAAATTTGGGATTTAATAGTAAAAATATCGATTAAGTAGAGATTGTATTTCGAATTCTGACAATCTTGATATATATGGTCTATAAACTTAAGAGATTTCCTATAATTTCCTAATTCAAATAATAGAGAGCTCTTTAGGACATAGCAAGAAATTTGTTCATATGGACTAAGATCCTTATATTTTTCGATATTCTCCAATTCCTGAAGGGCTTCCTTGTACCTGTAATTATCCGTAAGGAATTTTATATTGGAAAAATCTCTAATTTTTGAATATGGCATATATTCGAGAAATGATTAAATTCGAAACTCTAATATTTTTTAAGTAAATATTAGTATTTTTTGTATAAAAAGCTATATTACTTTACAAAAATGGAAAATAGAAGTTAACCTAAATTTAATCTTTATTATATCCCTTTTTTTTCAATTCAAAAATCGATTTTAGGGGTAATGAGGCGTCTAAATAAACAAATGCATTAGTAGCATTTAGTTCTTGCTCTCTTGCTAGTTTTTCTAATCTTAACAAATATTCTATACGTATATCTAAAAATTTTTCATATCTTTCATCATCAAAATACATAATATTAAACCAAGGCTCATTTGTTCCAGAGAGATACGAATCATATATTCTTTTTGCTTTACCTATATCATCTAATTGATCTTCAAAAACATTGAATAAAGGGTTTAGAAGATCAAGCAATTTATGTATATTATAAATGGCATTTCTGTAATTCTTAATTTCTGAAATATAGAATTCACGAAGTTTTTGAGGATCTGTTGGTGGTTCTAATTCTTTTGCTTTTGTTTCACTTGTTTTGTGATATTTCTCATTTATACGGTAATATTTTGGGGGTATTTTTTCCCCTTCTCCTTCTTTTTTTACCCCTCTTCTTGATAAAACGAGTCCATCTTTTTTCATGGAAATTAAAACTCTTGATACGGTCGACATACTTTTCTTTACTAACCGTGAAATTTGAGTAACATTTAATTCGTAATATAATTTAAGTACCGCCCAAATTTCATACCTTAATTCGTGTTTATCAATTAAAGATAACCATTTTTCTTCTAAAATGATATCTCCATACATTTCCTGCTTAGCAGATATATTTTTTAGAATTTCTTCATCATATTTGATATTTTTTTTACTCATCTTAATCTCTAGACACCTTTAAGTATTCCTTTTAAATATAAATAAAATTTTTTTTGAAATTAATATGATACACGGGCTTTTCATGCTTTTCCTGTAATTAAATTTTATTTCCTCTATATAAAAGATCACAATATTTAAATATAAATCTTTCCCATTATATAATGATAGAGAGCCTTCCCAAATATGCCATGCTATTGGGACTGCTCATATCCAAAATTTGATTTCTAAAAAAAGAGTCTGAAAAAAAATGAAAAAATCTACATTACTAAAAATATCAATACCTTTAGCGATAGCAATAGTTTTCATTAGTTGTGCTTCCACAGTATTTGCGGCGAGTGACAACTCTAAAGTAACTTTTAGGCCATTAAGTGATTGGGCAGCAAATAATCCTAGTATTTTTTATACATGGGCTGGATGGCCTCCTGGAGCAGATACTCCTTGTTATCGAATATTGCTTGCTGACTTTTTCTCAGGTACCCCTCCGCCTGAAGGTACCTATGATGGATATATTAAGGAACGAGAATTGTCTGATGGACGAGCCTTAGTTACTGTATATTTAAGCCTTGAAGATGCTCCATTCTGGTTAGGTGTTGTTCCAGATTTTCCATTTCCCTCAGATCCATCTGTACAAATATTTGAAAATGCGAAAATAATTAAATATCGTGAAGTAATTGAATTTTTTATCCCATTCCCTGGCGCTCCAATATCAAGTTTATGGGATATAGGTTTGGGTGATTATACATTTATGAGTGGAGTTGGGCACGGTGTAGGAATTTTTACAGATTATGCTGAAAACTTTGGATTTACTTCTGGAGAAAAGGGTATGATGACAATTAATCAGAGAGGACTTGTTCATGCTGCATTAAGAAATGGTTTCAAAGGAGCATTGGGAGATTTATTCCCTGTAGAAATTATAAATGTTCATGAAATTGGCTAGAATTACGACTAAAGGAGAGAATTTAAATGAAGGGTTGAATCTTTAATTAAATTATAGAAAAGGAGGAAAAAGTTTAGATAATTGGCTTCTCGAATGACCACACCTAAACCAATCTTCCTCCATTCTATATATCTTTTTTTTATTTTAAAATTTGCATATTCTTCAATGTATTTGAAATATTAGCAAACCAGTTTCAAATTACTAAGATTTTCTTAAACTCATTCTTTTTTTGAGCAAACGTCTAATCTGCTCTTCTAAACCGGCTAACTCTATTCGGGTGGCAATTTTTGTTTTAGATTGTTTTAATTCCTCCCAATTATTAAGTTTCTTAGACAATTCCTCTTGTTCTTTTGAAACTTGTTTAGCTAAAAGATTTAGGTTATATTTTTCAGCAATATGGGCTGCTTGAGTTAATAATTGCTGAGTATCTTTAAATTCGAACGTTATTAACTTCAATTTAGCTAGCAATAAATATGCTTCTGCTTGCAGCCAATAGGAGTGTGAATTTTTAGCAGCCTTCATTATTTGATTTACATAATCTTGTATCTCATCCAGTACATTTAAATTACCGATATTGCTTAGCTTAATTAGAAGCAACTCACATAAGTGAAGTAGAGACAGTATACCAAATTCATAAAGCGTATCCTCATCCTCAAGAATTAACCTTAATATTTCTTCAGCTTTATCTCGATTGCGAGCTTGAGAACTAGATTTCAATATTAAAGCCTTATTAAGAAGATATTGTATATTTACAGATAATTTATCTTTCAATTTATCAGGCATTTTCTTCGATTCGAGAAGATATTGTTGTGCTTGTTTAAGATCGCCCTTTTCAACTAATATTTGAATTAAAGAATCGTAAAAAAAACCAGCTTTTTGTTTTAAACCCAATTTATTGTCTAGTACTAAACACTTTTCTAAGCACTCTAGAGCACGGTCCAACTCTCCTTTCTGCCTATAAGATTCCCCGAGATTATTAAGAATGATTGCCATCCTCTCTTTATTGTTAAATTCCTTGAAAATTGTTAGGCATTGCTCATTAAATAGTAAGCTACGATCTAGATCCCCTTTAAAATAATATATAGATCCCATATTTTTAAATCCTTCCGCAATATAGTATTTCCAATTGTTTTCCTTGGCAATAGCCAGACCTTGGTTCACATATTCTAAAGCACGGTCTAATTCACCCCCATCAATACCAATTCTCCATCCAAGTTTTAAAAGGGATTTAGAAACTTTCTTTGTAGCACCAAACTTTTCTTGCAATGCTAAAACGCGTTTATAGTGCTCTACAGCCAAATCAGAGTTATAATTACGAGCATAAAACCATCCTTTAACATAAGCCATAGAAGCTTCTCTTTGTGGATTGCTTTTGGGTAATTCTCGTGATAGTATTTTTAATAACTCTTCTCCCTGCTCAATGATTTTAGCAGCTTTTTCAAATTCCCAAAGGTGAATAAAAGTCTCGGCCATTATAAGTAAGGTATTAAAAGATAAAACATTATTTCCTAAGTCCAAACTCTTTTTGTATGTTTTTTGAGTAAGCTTGACAACTTTTTCATATAAACCCTGCTGGAAAAAAAGCTCACATTTAAGGAGATTGCATGATATTATCTCATAAAGAGTGTGCTCTTCTTTTTCTTCAAGAAGCTTTATTAATTGAATAGCTTCATCATGGTTACCTTCATCAATGAGTCTTTCTACTTGATTTAATTCTATTGATTTTGAATTTAACATATATTAAACCCTCTGCTTCTACTATTTTATAGATTTCTTCAATTTTAATTTTTTTGTTAGTTCAAATAATGCTGAATAAGGTAATGACATATCAAAATAGACAATAGCGTTATCTTCATCCAACTCATGCTTTAGTAGTAATTTCTGAAGTTTCATCATGTACTCTATACGTAAATCTAAGAATTCTTTATAACGTTTTTCATCAATATGCATAATAGAACATGAAGGTTCATTTATATCTGATAAGAATTCTTTATAAATACTTTTTGCAAATTCAATATTCTCAACATCTGCTACTTGTTCTCTAAAATACTTTAGCAATATTTTTAAATATTCAAATCGTTTTTCCAGGTCTTTTATTATTTTTCTATATTCATCAATTTTTGAATTATAAAATTCTTGAAGTTTTTCTGGTTCTTCAGGTAAACTCTCTTCATCCCATTTATCTTCCAATTTCTTAAATTTTTGATTAATTCGAAAAAATTTTGGTGGAATTTTTTCCCCTTTTCCCTTTTTTGCCCTCCTTGATATTAAAAGATCGTCATTTTCCATTCCGATTAAAACTCGCGATACTGTAGATTTGCTCCGCTTTACATATTGAGTTATTTCAGTAACATTTAATTCATTATAAAGCTCCAGAACCATCCAAATATCATGACGTAACGGATGTTCATTAATTAATTCTAACCAAGTTTTTTCTTTTTTAGCTTTAGCTTTACTTTCTAACAATATCTCACCTTATCGATTTCACATTCACATGTAATTTAGTTTAATTCTTAACATTGGGATGTAATCAATATTCTGTCGGATTTAATTCATTTTTTCCTATGTAAAACATAAAAACTTTTTATAGCTAATGAAACTTATTATCCTCAAATATATATTAGTAACCATAACATTTAAATATGACCCTTCCCATAATGAACATTGGATAAGTCGTCCTATTATTGTTTTCAAATGGGACGACTTATTTAAAAAAAATTTAATCTGTAAAAAAAGGTCTAAAAAAAATGAATAGAAAAACAAAAATAATTCTTTTAGCAACTTTAGGAATTTTTATTATTGGTATAGTACCAACAGTAATTGGAACAGCAGATTCTCGACCAATTTCGGATTTTACTGCCAATAACGGTTATGTAGCAGCATGGGTGGATCCCGAAACTAATTTAATAATTTTCCCTCATGGATTTTATGTCGCTCCGGGCTTAGAAGTCATTGCAGACTGTGAACATCATGGTTCTGTACTCGAAAGAGACTTGAAAGATGGAAGAATTATGTATAGAATTAATTTGCATGTAAAAGGTGCCTATATGTTGGTCGGTGATTATGGTGTTAATCCATTTGTATTTGAAGGTGTAATGGACTACTCTTTCACAGGAGTCGTAATTGTTGAGGGCGTAATGGGTGGAACTGTCCCAAATCTTATTGATGTATGGTTTTTTGGTGCAGGCGAAGCGCCATATTCGCATCTAACAGGGAGTGGTACAGGGACATTTCTAGTTGATGCATTTGGTTTCACTGCTGGGGAAACTGCGAACGTAAAAGTGAACCAAATTGGTCTTACTAAACCAGAGAGCCATCCATTTTATCCCGGTTTGTGGCCAGTTGAATTGGTATTTCTTCATTAAAGAACAAAAAAGGTGATACTAATTACAAAGCATATTGTAAAATTAGTTATGGCAGGTATTTCTTTTACCGCTATTATCCTGCTTGGTCTTTTAACTTCTCAGGCACTTGCGTGCTCTAGATCTCAATACTGGCCTAGTTGGTATATTTGGAGAGAAACAAGTCC
>JBHLNS010000027.1:12210-46620 GCA_048941285.1 Promethearchaeota archaeon | reverse complement strand
ATAAATAAACCCATAAATTGGAAATTCATTTCTGCCTTAGATCCTACATTTAGATCTATAACATTTGAAGGTGGAGATATTGGTGATTCCTATTTGAGAATAAATAAAACAAATGCTATTTTTCCCGGATGGTGGACATTTAGAGCCACATCTCCGAATTATATTGACGAGAGAAATACTAAAATGTTTAAAGACGGAAAATGGGTAAAAACATCATTTAGGACGGGGGATTTTACAAAAATCAAAACACAAATAAATAATTCAAATGAAATTCCTGCTAATTTAGATTTTACTACTGCTGATTTAACAGTCTATTTTCCAAATGGTACTACTTGGCTTCAAGAATCCAAGACACCATTTTCAAACGGAACCGTTGTTTTCTCAGATATAATTTTTACAGCAGAAAATTCAGTAGGGGGTATTTATAATTACACGATATTTTGGAGCAACGGAACTGCTATTGGTGGGCTAAGATCTAATTTTATAGTTGTTCACGATAGTTATTTAACCATTTTAAAACCAGATGATGCAAAATCAGATAATCAGACAGGAGCTACTATTGGAGATATAATTCCATTAAGAGTTTATTTTAGGGATGCTGAGACGGGTCAATCTATCCCAGATGCGATAATATCATATAATTGGACTGGAGAAACAAATTATTTAACAGATGCAGCGTTGGGAATATATGAAGGTATTCTTGATACATCGGATTTAGGAGGTTATGGATTATATAATATTATAATTCGCTCAAGTAAAATAGGGTTTATTGATAGTAATTTGACATTACTGATAAATTTAGGTGAAAATACAAATCTGCAAAGATTAGACTCTGATTCAAAAATAGTAATTAATGAGAATAGTACTATCCGTTTTTTATATTATTCAGAATTCGATGATGAGGGAATTCCTGATGCGCAAGTAACTGTAAATATTACTAATCCTATTTATTATACAATTCAAGATTTAACCGAAGGAATTTATGCTATTGAATTCAGTACTGTATTTTGTAGCCACACAGGTGTATATCGATTAATCTTTGAATTTACTGCTATAGGATATGAACCACAAATACATATTTATCAATTTGAGATAATAAATCCTCCTGTAAATCCAGGTGGACCTAATTTATGGTTATTAATTATATTATTTGCATCTATAGGAGTCGGAGCGATATTTGCAGCATTAAGCTTAAGATCATATGTATTATTACCTATACGAAGGAAAAAAGAAGCAGAATTATTAGCAAAAACTCAAAGATTTAAAGACCTTAAAAATATTCAAGCTGTTGTTATAATCCATAAGTTGAGTGGTATTCCTCTTTTTTCAAAAAGTTATTCAATTCTAGAAAAACATAAGAAAGAACTCTTTTCGGGATTCATTCAAGCAATCACAATGATTGGTGAAGAATTCGTAGAAAAAGGAGCAACTGGTTCTGAAAAAGCTTATGGTATCGAAAAAATGATTGAATTGGACTTCAAACAATTCTATTGCTTAATCGCGGATATTGGGGAGATTCGTACTGTTTTCATTTTAAAAACAAAATCCTCCGAAAGAATGAAAAATCAAATTTCAAATTTAATTCTGGCTCTTAACCTAAAACTTTCTAAGGAGTTAGAAGATTGGGACGGTTCATTGGATGATTTTGAGATAACAGTCCCTCAGATAATAAATGAATATTTTGAACTCTATTACAAGGATGCATTTACCCTTTCGAGTGATGTCAACCTTATTACAATGAAAAAAGAAAAGCGCTTAACAAAAATGGAAATGCGAGTAGTTAATGTCCTCCAATCAATGTCAAGAGATAATTTAAGTGCTGATATAAATAACATCGTAGAATTAGTTCATGAAGAAAATAAAGATTTAATTATAGAAGCAATAGAGAGTTTAATAAAACAAAAAATAATAATACCTTTAAATAATTAAGATTCTTAAAGAATATCTTTTTTTTTCTTTTTTTTTCCATGAAAGATCTAATGAATTTAAGATTTATCTGTACTAGGTGTGGTAATTGTTGTACTGATAAAGATACTTTAGTGAATCTTACCTATTTAGATATATTAAGAATTAAAAATGGTTTGAAATTAGAGCTAAAAGAGGTACTTAATCTTCTAGGATTTTATATATTTGAAAAAATGGCTGATGAAAATAAAAAAAAAATGGTAATTTCACCTATTGAAACGGAAAAGGGATTAGCATTTGTAGCTCTTCGCAAAAATAGCTTAGGTGGTTGTTATTTTTATAATTCTACACAAAAAAAATGTTTAATCTATAACTTAAGACCGATGTTCTGTCGAACATTCCCATTTTCATTTGAAATATTAGATGAAAACAATGAAGAGAAGAAGAAGAATATTAACATAATTTATACTGAAAAGGGTAAAAAATATTGTCCAGGCATTAGTGATGAGTCACCCTTGATAAACTATGAGAATTGGATAAAAATAGGGGAAAAAACTTTGAAGGAATTAGAAAAGAATTATAAGTTAATAAAGGACTGGAATAAAATGGTCAAAAAAGGGAAAATTATCCCTACCGTTAAGAAATTTCTTCTTAATATTCTTAAATTAAGTGATTCTTAATATTTAAATCTCTAAAATATTTAAAACTCAATAATTTATCTTAATAGTAA
This sequence comes from Promethearchaeota archaeon, assembly GCA_048941285.1. Taxonomy (GTDB): domain Archaea; phylum Asgardarchaeota; class Lokiarchaeia; order Sigyniarchaeales; family SOKP01; genus Loki-b32. The sequence goes on along the minus strand of JBHLNS010000027.1, from coordinate 43,985 downwards.
AGAATGATTGTGATTAGAAAATACAACTAAGTCTAACTACTTTCAGATATAAATGCAGCACTCGCCATTAATGCCCAATATAACATTTGCAATTCTATTTTAAAAGCTAATAGGTCACTACGCCAATTAAATTTTGGATTAAGATTTTCGGTATTAAAGAAACTTGTTTTAGTTAGAATAAAATTGAATAAATCGTTACACAGCTCTTGTTCATTTTGTTTCAAATTGAGTAGATCAAAAATCAATAATGCTATTGCTGATTCAGTAACTAAATCTCTAATGGATCCATTTGAGGTAATCAATTTCTTTATCTCATAGGTATATGTTATTTTTAAATTATTGATGTTATCTTCTTTACCTAATAACTTTAAAGATGATAAATGATTAAAAATGTCTAAAGTAGGCTTTAAATTTAGCCTCTCAAGTAAATTGAGATGAGTAATTGGTTCCAGATTTAATTTTCTCTCTAATTTTTTTTTTTGCATTTTTATTATTAATTTCATGCATAAAAGAGAATATAGATTTAATTCTAATTTCTCAGGTATAACCGTCTCTAAATCTTTTATTATAAAATTTTCGATTTCTTGAAGATCAATGACATTTGTTTTGTTTAGCAAGTCCATTTCATTAAAAATTGCTAGACCATAAAAATTATTGATCGAATCCGGTACACTATCAATTGAAGAGCTAAATACCCATCTATGTACAAAATTTTTTAATATTTCTAAAATTTCTGTAGGACTAAAGGGGGATTCAAGATTTAACATTTTAAGAATAGAGATATAATAAAATAGGCTCTCTAAATCAAAAAAATCGCGATTTACTACTTTTAAATTTATAAGATTTAATTTATCGATAGTAATCTTATTAATTATTTTAGGATGTATTGGCACACAATTTCCAATATAATCAAGGAAAGTGTTAGTGTTTAACACAATATTTAAATTATGTTCAATTTGGGTGATAACTGTGCCGATATTAACCTGAACAGCTTTCTTATCTATATTTTCCTTCTCTCTTATTGTTCCAAATGATTGTTTTATCCCCTCTCTCTTATTAGTTTTTAAAGTTTCAATAGAACCCTCTTTTGCTTCCCTTAATTGTTCTAAGATATTATCTTCTGCTACCCACATGGGTTTAATTATTGTTAAATCAGTGAAATTAATATAACTCTTATAATTTTGTTTTTTGAAGAGTTCAACTGTTTTTTTATTGCTGAAATGGCTCCTCTTAAATTCATTTAATTTAGAAAGGAAATATGGGGGTAATAGATCAAATAAATTTACATTCTCTAGTTTTTTTTCATCAATATTAAGTAGATAATCAAATAATATTTCGAATAATAGAATATTTACATGGTTTTGCAGATAAATCTCAAAATAAGAATTATAGTTAGAGATTTGTACTTTCTCTATACTAAATTTTTCTAAGAAATTCTTTTGATCTTTGTTTAACTGTTCTATAGGTATACCAATTGTATTTAAACCTGTTTTAATGGCTTTTAACATTTTTTCGATATTATTCTTTACCTGAGATTCATTATCTGTTTCAATCTTCTCATTTAAATCAATCTTTTTATATACAATTAAATCTCTTAAATAAGAATAGCTCTTTTGAAAGAATTCGAGCACATCATTCCTGAATATATTAAAAAAAACAGATAGAGTATCAGTAATTTCTTTCATGTCCCAATATTCTTATTTCATTCAATATTATATATTGAAAATTATATATCAATATTATCATATTATCATTTATGTTTTAAAAAGAAGTATCGTGTGTATGTATTTCATGGAGAGTTCAAGTTTTAATAATATTGCAAAAGATTATCATTCGAAACGAAAAAAACCATGGAGACCACTTGAGTTTTTCATAAAATTTTTGAAAACCAAAGGACATCACTTTCATGGAATAATTCTGGATTTAGGATGTGCAAATGGTAGAAATTTTAAGATAATGAGTAACCCTCCAAATAAATTAATAGGGGTGGATGTTTCTTTTAATTTACTTAAAATCGCAAAATCAACTTTGAGTGATATTAATCACTTTTCCCCCAATGAAAAAAACTTTTTTCAGCTTATTCATGCAGATATTGTATATCTTCCCATTCGAGAGAATTCAGTTAATACAATCTTTTCAATTGCTACGATACATCATCTAAAAAAAAGATCTAAAAGAAAATCTGCATTAGTTCGAATGCATGGATCATTAAAAGAAAATGGTAACTTGATTTTAACAGTATGGCGTAAATGGCAAAAAGAGTTTAGGACATATTTTATTTGGGAATGGCTTAAAAGAAATTTTTCTTTTGATTATAAAAACCAACAAAAAGTGATTGGATGTGAAGAATATGGGGATAAATATGTATCTTGGAAATTGTCAAAAGAAAATGAAGTTTATGATCGATTTTATCATTTTTTTTCTAAACATGAACTTAAAAAATTAATGAAAATCTTCAGGATTGTAGAATTTAAGATAACGGGGGGTCCTACTAATAGGGATAACTTTTTTGTATTCGCTCAAAAAAACTAAGACCCATGACAAACTACTGAATTATAGGAATTTAATATAAAAGGTTTAAAATTTTCAAATCTATCCCCTATCACTGAGGTATGAATATTAAATAGTCTCTCAGTTGTTTCACAGTAAAAAATACAATGTATTGCTTTTTCATGATAAAGTCTTTTTCTAATCAGCTTATTTCGATGTCCAAGCCAAAATGTAATTTCATGACTCAATAGCCAATCTCTATTTTTTTCTGTGACAACAAGACCAATTGCGTTGTATACATCTATTGAGTTTTGTACTTCTTTATAATAAAAAAAATTTAATCTTTCCTTTTTCTCCCAATTTATCTCCATTTTGGATTCGGGACCCCAAATCTCATCATATTCATTCTGAGAATTCAATAAGATAAAACCTTGATGCTGATTACCCTCATATTCAATTTCTTGATACCATTTTGGCATTTTATTTATTGTAACATCACATTCTGGCTTATTATATACATAATAGTTATATTCCATATCCTTCCCGACTATTTTTCATTAATTTATAAGAGAAAATTATTTCTAAAATGAATTTAAAATTTATAAAATTTCTGTAATAGATGATAACACAACCATTATAATTTTTATTAAAATAGTAATGTAATATAAAAAAGTATAAAATTATTTTATCAACTGCTTACCTTCTTCGATCCATTTTATAATTCTATCTACGGACACACCTTTGATTAATGTAGCTAATTCATCAGCATTTTCTTTTAATAAATCTTCAACACTATTAACACCAAGCTCAATTAATTTTTTTGCAGTAGTAGCCCCTAATCCAGCTAATTCTGTCAAGGGTATACCTGTAGGTTTTGGAATTTTTTCTAATTTTATAGGAATTTCTTTTTCTTTCTTTTTCGGTTTAGAAGTAGGTTTTACAGGAGGTGTTTTAGGCTTTACTGGTTTCTTTACTATACGCTTTTCCGTTTTAGGTTTAAACGGTGTTATCTTTTTCTCTCTTTTAACAAATGGCTGCCTTCTTTTTCTTTCCTGTTTTGGGAGCTCTATTGATTTAAGTTTATCAGTATTATCTTGATGCGCTGATTTTCTAAAATAGTCTACTTTAATATTCAATTCTCTCAATATATTAATTGATACATCTGCTTGTTTAATTTCATTTAAAGAAAAGCCATTACCATCTCTTAAATGAGATTCTTTTGAAGGGCTTTTAACATGAGCGATAACCTTTTGTTTAATCTCCATGATATCATCATCTAAATATTTTATATGCAATTTTGAAAAATGTTTAAAACATTTATTTTTTTCGATTCAGAAGTAGTTGGGATATCTTATTTATTAAATAAAGTTTATATTTTTATAATTTCAAATTGCTCTAGTTTTTTCAATATAGTAATTACTTCTGATTGCTTTTTATTCAAGATCCTTGAAATCTTCAATGGGGAATTGCTTCCAGTACATTGTAAAGCTACTTGTAAATCAAATTCATCGATCATTCCCATAGAAAGAACCTTTTCCAGAACGCCTTTAACAATCAATAATTTTGGAAAAACTTCTGCTATACGTCCTCCTATTGTTAGATTTTCGATATCTGCAATTAACGTTTGGAATCTACTTTTATCTGTTGTAGTTCTAAAATTCTTTAAATCAGATTGATGTTTTTTCCAGAAACGATTTGCTATTTTATGAACTACATTTTCTATTCTTTCAACGTCATCATCTTTATCTGAAATTGAACAAAATAATATTCTTGATAAAGGATGATAATAAATAAAAACTATTGAATCCTCAGATTGGAGAACTCTATTCATTTCATTTACTCTTCTCCCTTTCACCATAGCCTCTTGAATCACATCGATTGTAGTATTAATAGCATTGAAAAATCCTGTTATTATGTCGTCTTGAACTTTCTTTAACTCTTTAAAGGTGGATTCAACTAATGATATTCCATTATCAGCATCAATTAAATATATCTTATAAATCAAAGCTCAAGAAACTAGAATTTTTTAAGTATATTAAAAATATAAAAATTCACTCTTTTATTCTTATTTTACAATTTTCTAATGGTTAAAAATAAAAATAGCTAATATTATTTCTAATATAATAAATTTCTAAGTTCTAAGAATTTAAAATGAAACCTAAACTAACTTTCGTGTTTTTATTTTTGCTTTTTTTTCCCGCAATTAATTCAATTGGAGTATATTCATACACTTCTTCTAATACTATAGCTCTATTTCCCCGAGAATCTGCTCCTGATTATGGAGTTTCTCATTATAATATTTCCCAGAGTGTAAAATATCAAGTAGAAATGAATTATAGTCTTACGCACACTAAAGTTCCACCTCAGAATTATATTTTCAAAGTGGCTAGATTAATTGATCGGCAGCCAAATTCACCATTAACTCCTCTCTGTCCTCCTTATCAAGAACTTGAAAGTATTGAAAGTAATATTTCCAGATGGGATGGAGATGAAATTAAAGAGGGATTTGTAGATAAATTCAATAACACTTATGATTTATTTAATGTGACCTTGGGTAATTCTGAGAAAATAACAATTTATTATAAATATAATATAACTCTTAATGACATCTATTTTACTGAAATTAATGATGGAGATTATGGAATTTATAATCCTGGGGACATTATACATTCTTTATATAATGTGACTGAAGTTTTTTATAATAGTAGCCACCCAACATTAAGAGCACTCTCTAATAGCATTGTAGGATCTAGAACCAATCCAGTCGATAAAGCAGAGGCAATATTCAATTGGATTGCATTAAATATCGACTATGAGGTACAAAATCAAGAAATAGGTGCATATGAAGCATATGTTCAAAGAAAAGGTGATTGCTCGGATATTTCTGATCTAATGATTACTCTCTTAAGAATTCAAAGTATTCCCGCAAGAAAAGTAACTGGTTTTCTAATTACAAATATTCCCGCTCATCGTCCAGCAGAAGGTAATAAATATTTCTTTGACCTTAATTATATAGGAGCAACTCAAACCCAATCAAGTACAAATCAAATTTTAGGGCATGCATGGGTCGAATATTATGTCCCGGATATTGGATGGATAGCCTGCGATCCAACATGGAAAAAAGGATATTTCAATGGAATAGACTTTTTAAGATTTAATTTAAATGTTGGTGCATGGTTTTATTTGCCTGGAGCGACCCCTCCTTTTAATTATGTCTCTGAATTTCCTATTGTTCCATCTGCTGTATGTAGTGATCATACTGCTTATGATTTTCAGTATTCAATTGAAATAACAGTTATTGAAACAGATCTTAGACCTCTATCTGACTCAGCGATTTATTTTATTATTTTTACCATAATAGGAGTCGCTGCTATAACCACATTGATGTTTTTATTACGACGGAGAGGGGGTAAAAAGTTAATACCGTATTACGATAAATAAAATTCTTTTTTTTCTTTCTTAAATATAGGTATGAATTAAATCAACAATGTTTTTTGAAAATTCAGGTAAATTTTTTTCAATTTTTTCAATTTCCAACGACTTTTCTAAAAATAAAAGTAGGTATAGATTATATTTTTCGACAGTAATTTTCTTAAAAATCACTTTTTTAGACTCATCTGCAATTCCAGAAGACACAATGAAATCTTGTTCTAATAATTTGAATTCCTCGAATGTTTTATAGAGATTTTTGTAATATGGGGCAATTATCTCAAATAGTTTTCCAGAAATATCAGTCTTTGAAAAATTAGATAAGATTAGACCGTTCTCATTAAGTAGTAAAATTGCATCTGAATTGGTTTTTTTCGCGAATTTTTTCAATTGATTTCTAAATAACTCGCGGTTAGGGCTTAATTGAGATAAACCGAATGAATATGCGGAAATAAGACTCCAATGATCAAAAATCGTTGTTTGGAAAATTTTAATAAAGAATCTATCAGCTTTCTCCTTTATCGTATCTGCTATTACTTCTAGATTTTTAAAGATTTCCTCAGAACCCTTAAGATCCGGATCGAATTTATTAAGACAAACAACGATTGGAGGAAATTCATCTAATTCTACCAAAATTTTCAAAAGCCTTCTAAATAAGCCAAGTGCTTCCTCAATTCTTTCTATATCTTGAATATCAATGAAAAAAAACATTAAATCTATATTGTATAAATACACTTCACTTTGCTCGAGATATCTTTCTCTATATTTTTCTTGGCCTCCTAAATCCCATACAGAAATTTGTGAATTTTGTTCATCGAAAATATTCTCTTCTGTTCTATCAACCCCTTTAGTTGGCATAGATTTTATAATTTCTGAATATTTTCGTTTTATTCCCAACATAAAACTCGTCTTTCCTGCTTTATCCAGTCCAGTTAGCAAGATCTTCAATTGTCTTTTTGTAGAGAAAGGATCTTTTAATTCTTTGGTAAACTCCATGAGTTCTCCACGAAGTTCATCAATAATGATTTCTCTTTCATCATTATCTTTATTATATTGAATTTGAGTAGCTGCTTTATCCATTATAACTCTTAAATACTTCATGTTTTCATAGAAGAACACCTTGTTGTTTTCATCAATTAATACTGTTATTGTAGCCGCTAAAGCTTTTCCACGCGCACTATCATCAGGAATTAAGAAGAAGTAAGTCAATCCATTTAACTTTAAATCAGGGAAAGGTAATATTCCAAAATAGTTAACTCCTTCTGTTCCTATTCCATCTTGGTAAGTTGCATCTCCCATTAATAAACTAATGGTTTTCATAGCAATTAAAAGCCCAGCTTGTTCATCTAAATCATCAGGCCAAAAAATTTTTGGTGTTGGGCCATTTTCATCGAATATGCTTAAAACTACTGCACTAATAATATTCATTTTGCTCTCTGTTGTTTCTTCCGTTGGTGGCTTTTCTTTATTTTGCTTTTCTTTTTTTTTTGTCAAGCAATCCCCATTAAATTTTTAGGAAATTCTTATCTAATTAAAGTTAAATAGCTTTTTAATTTTAAAATATTATAAAATCCTAGTATTACTATATTCAAAAAAGTCATTCTTATTAAATACTTTTTTTACTATAGCATTTATTTCATTTAAGAATAAAATTTTAAATTTGATATCCTTGATTCCTTAGAAATTTTTGTTAAAAAATCTTTAATAGTTAGGCCGTTTCTTTTTAATTCCGTCAAAGAAATATTAATAGTTGCTCCCTCATGTATGAATTCATGAAAATTCTCCTGAATTTTAACTCTTTCTAATACATCTATAGATAAACCTTCACGAAGATTAACAGAGTTGGTATAATTTCTATTATTGGCGACATATCTTACTTTATCTGGAAATTGTTTTAAATCTGAATTAGTAAATCTGTTAATAGCTTTTTCTGAAAGGTTTTCACTAAGTAAAAAGATTTTATTATTATTATTGGAATATTCTAAGCACAATTGATTAATTTCATTTAATATTTTCCTACCAAAATTAATTATATCTATGCTTTCATGCAGATCATAATCTGTTATATATTTAATTGCTTCATTTAACCCTACTAAACTTACAGATAAACCTTGATTATGCAATTTAAATAATTGTTCTCCTTCAACAATTGTACCACAAAGTGGTAAATGTTTTGAATCAATTCTTTTCTTTATTATGTCATATTTCTTAAGCAAAATATTGGAGCATAAATCTAATTTTAATCCTAATAATTCTAAAAACTTGTCTTCATCCTTAGTAGAGAACGCATATCTGGGTAAATTTAGACTGATATTTTGAAGTATACCAAAATTTTGATACGTTTCTTTATTTAAATCTGCTAAGGCTTTAAATTTATAGGAATTGGGATTAAGATTCATAAAGTAAGCGGAAGATAGCAACTCAATATCGTCCCAGAATTTGGGAATTAAACCTTCAATTAAATCGAAAAACTCGGGATTCAATAAGATGTAATGTTTTGGTAAAGAAAGAAGAGGATTTTTCTCATAAATACTTTTAAAGATTAGGAATATAGTTTTGAAAAATTGAGTGCATTGGTTTTGAAAATTTCCATAAATATTTTTAGTTTTACCACTCAGAGTTACTGCTGGAGTATTTATAAGTTCTTTAGGAACAGTTATTGTTGATATTATCGATATTGGGGGTACTTCGCGCCCGATTGAAAGAGATAATAAATTGTTTTCATAAATAAAACTCTTAATATCTTTTGATATCTCATTTTCATTTAATTCGGATAAATATGGCGCTAAGAATGTATTAATAAAATTAAAACCTTGGTATCCATAAAATTCTGCTTGAATCATCTCTAACCATTTAGCTAATTGATATAAAGCTGATTTAAGATTTTTTGCAGGACTATATTTATAATATCCTTTCAGTGTTTTCATTGGTGGTAGTCCATTTTTCAAAATAAGTCGAGGATCCCATATTTGAATAAATGGTCGTAGAACAAAATAATTTAAACCATTAATATGAATATCACCGGCAAGATGAGCTTTAGATTCTTCATTATTTAATATTCTTAAATGTGCGTATTCCTCAGCGATTTTATTCCCAGCCCAATGATGTATTTTTTCTGGATTTACCAACTTATAAAGGTCTTCTATTGGACTTTTTTCAAGAATTTCTTCATAATCCATTAATGGCATTCCTATTCTTGTATACAATTTACGTTCATTTTCAAAATGCTCTTCTGAAAGAATAGAACAAACTATTTCTCTTATATGAGGACCAGATAAAAATTTGATCCCCGAGCTTATTATTCTTCTGACTACAATTTCTGTTATACTCTTAGCATCTTCTTCACTCATTCCTGTTTCTTTTAAAATACTTACGTAAATTTTATTAGGATCAAAATCTGCTATAGTCCCTTCAGTTCTAAATACTTTTGGTAATAAATCCATGAAAGTTTTCATTTACTTTTTTTTTGATTAAACTTGAGTAATAATATTTCTAAAAGTTAAAAAACAAAATTATTAACTGATTACATCGTAAAATATCATAAAAAATAAAGATAGCATTTATAACTAGTAAAATACCCTAAATTTGTTGTTTATCACTAAAGCTTAGGGTGTTAATTATCATTAAAAAATGCCCTATTTTTATTTTTTAAAAATTCTTCAGAATTCTATTAGTCTCACTATTTTATTTTAACATCAATATTTAGTTATAATTATGAAGATCAAAACTCAGTTATCTGTAAAGCAATTTTATAATGAAATCTATTATATCTTAAGAGAAACTGAGACGAACATTACCGAAGTATGGTGGGAGATCTCAGAAATTCCCTTCTTTAATCAATTTAGTGGTATTGAGTTAAGAAATTTCTTAGACGAATTTAACTTTATATCACTTCAGAAAGGCAATTATCAAAACTATATTGTAATTAATAAAATACTTTTTATAATAAACAGTATCAATGTTTTAAAACGGGATATCAGATATCTTTCTGAATTATTAAATTATGATGGGTTTGAAGCCTTAATACAAGAAATTCTTTCAATAAATAATTACAAAACCTTAAAAAATTTCAGATTCTCAGATAAATCCAATTTTAAATCCAAAACTACTCAAAAAAAATATGAAATTGATATTATTGGGATTGATTTAAAGTATGTGCTACTTATTGATGCAAAACAGTGGAAACGCAAAGATTCTTTTAGTTCTATCAATAAAGCAGCAGATTTGCAGTATAGAAGAGCTGTTGCGTTGAAAAAAAATCCTGAAGTCTTTTCAAGAATGATTCAAGATTCAATAGGCATAAAAAGTGATATAAAAAAACGATTACCATTTTTTTTAATCCCAGCAATTGTCACTTTTGAAGACAATAGCTCTAAAATTAATAATAATCAAATTCCTTTGGTTTCTATATATGAATTGAATTCATTTTTACAAGAATTACACAATAATTTAGCATATTTCAGATTTATTAAAATTAATAAAGTAAGCATGCAAAAAAAAATATTATAAAACTTTTTTTTGCTAAAGTCTTTATTTTTATGAACCAAAATATTCTTTTAATTGTTTTTTGACGATGTTAACTGCAAATGATATAATTCCACTCTTAGTTTTTGGATGACTGAGTATTACTAAAATCATATCTTTAGCAATTGGGTTTTCTTTATCTATAGGGGCGAGGTCTAAAATTCCTTCAGAACCACGAACGCAAATTGATTTTAATTTACCTGCATCTAACCCTTCAATTATATCTGAACCCATCATTGATAGATTCATAGCTATTGTTGCAAATAAGGAATCTGAAATCCTACTTGATATTGCTGAAGCTAGTATTGTCCCATCCGTTTTAATAATTGCTGAAGCTTCGATATTCAAATCTATTGAGATCAATCTTTTTAAAATTTCATTCATGCTAGAAGGAGGTATATCTTCTTTTTGCTTTAATTTCTCAGTTTCCTCAAGCTCAGGAATTTCTAATTTTTTTACCGAAATCTTTTTTGAAAGAAAACTTAATACTTTAGTCATATCTTTTTCTAATTGTTTCTGTCTTAAAACAGAATCATCAGTTTCGGTTTTCTCCGAGGAAATGGGTGGTAATGAAACAGATTGTCTCTTCTCTTGATCCTTTAGAACTGAACTTTTAAGTTCCATAAAAGCATCTGAAATAGAGTTTGTTGAGTGAGATAGAGGTTGAAAGCTATTACGGGAGTCCATAATGGTTCCTCTAAAGGGTTGAGCGGGAATTTCTTGTAAGATTTCCGTTTTAACTTTCACAGATACTTCTTCTTTTACTGAAGACGCTTTAGTTCCTTGTTTTTCATCTAATAATTTAGGGATCTCATGTAATTCAGCGCTATCATTTATTAACTCATCTTCTTTAGGAATTTCTTGTAGTTCCAATTTATGTTTTCCAAAATCTTCCGATTCACTAGAGTTATATTGTGATTGTTGAACCGGTTTTTGGATTTCTTTCTTTTTTTTATCTGTTTTTAATCTTCTTGATCTTGTACTCTTAGAAGATACTGGTAACAATGCTCCACATGTTCTACAAGTATTGGTTACTGCTTCATTATTAGTAGTCCCACAATTCTGACAAATAATCAATCTATTTTCTCCAATATTTGAGTATTTTGGTTGATCTCTTCATTCAGTTTTATTTTATTATATATATTTTAAAACCATATAATTTCGTTTTTATTTCACAAAATATAAGTAAAAATCCAATTTTAATAATGTTAGTATTAAGAAAACTAAGATACTACGTATTAAAACAAGTTTAAAAAGCATTCAATCATCTTATTTATAAAGAATCTCTTTTAATAGATTTGCAAAAGATTCAAGATCTTCTTTATGAAAGACGGGATCCTCTTTAAGAAGCAGTAGATAATATGGAGATGATTCTCTCCTTAACGTAATTTGTTTAAATATAAAATTTTTCCCAAATCTTTGAACAATCATTCTATTCTCATATCTTTCTTCTACGCCAGTATATTGAAATGAATCATTCAGCGTGAGAAAATAAGGAGTACTAGCCGTCAGGAGGTGCTTTGTTTCATCATCCTTGTAGTAAGATCCAATTATTAGGGAATTGTCATCAATTATAACAACTCCTTCTGAATCTACTTTTTTTGCAAATTCCACAATAGTTTTTTCTATTAATTCTGATTTTGGATATAAACTTAACAGAATTTCAGACATAGCACTAATAATTGAACCAAAATCATATATAGATGTCTCATAATAATAAATTTCTTTATATTTAGTGGCTCTAAGTTGATCTTTTAAATCTATTACTATAGATTCCATCTCATTTTGAGCGCTCCGCCTAAGAGCAGGATCGTATTTATGGAGAAATACATAAATTGGTGGTTCAATCTCTAACTTTTTAAATTGGTCTATAACATCTTTAAAATAACTAACCGCCTCAGCGATTCTTGGTTTATTTTGAACATCAATTACATATATAGCAATTTCTGTTCCTTCAAAATATTTTCCCGGGTTTTTCAAATAAGCTATTCGATAAGCTAATTGTCCACCTAAATCCCATTCGGAGATCTCTTTACCCAAAAAGTCGAATATCCTTCTTTGAGCACCTCTTGTTGGAGACAAAATAGCAATTTTGGAAAATTCTCTTTGAAGTGCTAAAATAATGCTTGTTTTACCTGCATCATCAAGTCCTGTGAAAAGTAGCTTATTTGGAGCTACCTCTACCTCTGGTTCTTTCTTTTTCAAATACAAAATTGATTGTTTAAGATCCTTTTCCAAAGTCAAATTTCACCTATTTAAAGTTATAAAAGTAATTGGTATATAAATATATTCTTTTTGTAAGATAAAAAATTATAGCATCATTTATTTAGATTTTGCATTATACATTAAAGTGTTAGTAAATAAAAAAATTAAATAATTACTTTATTTTAGGTTCAATATGAGAGAAATAAACAATGTCAGATATTATGATATTGTAGAAATTGTAGAAATCTTCACAAGTGGAGAAACTGAAGATACCATAAGAAATCATTTAGAGACCGGAGAATTAAATGGTAAAAAAATTGAGGAAGTGTGGCATGCAACTAAGGTTGAAATTGAAGCATTTGTTAGCAAGAAAAAAGGGATAAATATTTTTTTTACACATCCTCAAGGAATTAATCTAAATAATATAAAGTTAGATGGGAGAATTCTAGACATAGGTGGCGGGGGAGAAGGAATAATAGGTCAATTGAAAGGAGACTCTGTTATATCAATAGATTTAAGAAAAAGTGAACTTGAAGAGGCTCTTGAGGCAGGTGATTCTGAAAGTCTTAAAATAATTATGGATGCCAAGGATTTAAAATTCCTTGATAACACTTTTGATACTATAACAGCATTCTTCTCAATTATGTATATGCCTAAAAGTGATCATAAAAAAATATTTAAAGAGATTTACAGGGTCTTAAGAAAAAAAGGCGAATTTATAATTTGGGATCCAATTATTCCAAAAAATATTGATAAAGAAAAAGAATTATATGTAATTTTGAATAAAGTTCAAATTAAAGATAAGGAAGTAGTGGCTGGTTATGGAACACGCTGGAATAAGGAGCAGGATGTCTCATATTTCATTGAATTAATAAAAGATATAGGCTTTAAGATTATTGACCAAAAATTAGAGGAAGAATATTTCTTCTTAAGATTAAAGAAAATCTAGTAGCAATTTGTAAAACTCACATTTTTAGTTTCTACTGGATTTTTAAAAAATAGGTTTATTAGATTCATTAAATCTTAAGTAATTTTCACTCGATGAATCATAATTTGTCGTTTTTCATACCTTTAATTAGTTGTTTAACCATCCTTTAATTTCACTTTTTCAAATTTGATAATTTTTTTTGCAGTTCCATTATTTTTTCGATTGCTTCTTTTGGAGTTTTCACCCCATAAATCATATCTTGTCTTCGATCATCTAGTTTTTGGTTAGCAATTTTAGAAGACCATCCATCAACATCTGTTAATGCGATAATGGGTTTTTGGTAAATCCAGGCAAATGAAATCTCAGATAAAGTACCAGCTTTACCTCCTATAGCTAAACACACATCTCCTGCTAAAACAACAACAATATTTCTCGCTTGAGAAAATGGGCAAGGAATAACTAGATCTATATATTTATTTGCGGCTGATTTTTCTACAAAAGGAATTATGCCTATAGTAAAGCCTCCCTCTTCTTTTGCTCCTTTACATACTGCTTCCATTACTCCTGAAAGACCTCCACATGCAATCGCATAATTATTTTTTGCGATTAATCGTCCAATTTCAATACTTTTATTTCTCATGTCTTTATCAATTTCACTTGCCCCTATTACACTAACTACACCATTAATTTTTTTTTTAAAATCAGCACTCATAAGATTCTGACTCCTTTTTATTAATTATTTTAAAATAATTTTAGCTAAGAATTATGATAATATTTTTATTAAAAATAACTAATATCTAATAACATCGAGAGATTTTATTCCGTTATTTATTTTTAAAAGATTTTTCTCGACAATAATTTTTCCTATTACTTCTGCTTTCATTTTATGTTCCTTAAAGACTTCAATTGCTTTATCCGAATTACTTTCTGTCGCAGTTACTATATAAGAAGTAGTTAAATACATTTTAATATAATCTTCTAAATTATATTCATTTTCAATCAAAATAGGAGGAATCGTAATTCTCTTGATATTGATATCTGCCCCCACTCCTGAATATTTAGTCATTTGTAATAATGTTCCAAAGATACCACCATTTGAGATATCTTTTGACGCATTTAATAAATGTTCTTTTGCTATAACATTCATAGCTTTTCTTTTGGTGAGGATCTCCTCTGATGATTTAAATGTAGTTGTATCATAATATAGTTTACTAGCTTTTCCTACTTTTCCGTCGAAATCAACAACTAATATTATGTTATCATCCACTTGAGCATTTCCTGCTGATATATAGTCTCCTTTACTTATTTCCCCAATCATTGTAGAACTTAGTTCGAAGCATTTACTATGAACATTTGTATGACCTCTTATAATTGGAACCTGAAATTTATGGGAACCTTCACATATGCCCTTTAAAATTTCGTTACAAGTTTTAGGATCCTTAACAGAAATGATTATGCTGGCAGCTAAGGGAGTTCCACCGCATGCATAAATATCATCAACACTTACTAGAATAGAACTAAAACCTGCTCCAAAAGGAAAATTCTCGATAAATGACGTACGTATCCTATCAGTTGTAATCAAAATTAACTTATTATTATTTTCTATGGACGCTGAATCTTCACCAATATCAGTGAATATTTTAGTACTTTTAAATGAATTTTTAGCAATAAATTGAACAATAGGGTTAATTTCTTTCTTTTCTATGATATAATGGTTATTCCTAATGCTTTCAGCGATTTTTTTAAGAAACATCTATATTTAAATATAAAGCTATTAATAATTAACTTTACTTAAATTAAATTAAGATATTTATTAGTGAAAATTCATAATTAGCAAATTACTAGCATGGAAGAATTACTAAAATCTTCAATTGTTAAGGGTTTTGTTTTTAGTGTATATGGTGAGCTTGGCCCAACGCCAATCTACTGCTTTCCGAATTATATTAGCGAGAAAGAGTTAAAGGAGCTTCCTATAGATCAAAAGAAACAAGATGAACTAATTTTATCATATAGAGATATAACTCAGATTTCCATTAAAAACTTAAGTCTGTTTATCAGTGATAAAATAATCAGTGAAGAAAAAGATCTTAAAAAAATCCAATATTTTGCAATATTACCTTATCCTGATTTTAACACAACCTCTCTTACTTATTTCCATTTTATTCGAACAAATTCTGAAAAAAATGCTGTCGCGACAGCTTTTTCAATACTAGTAGAAGAAAATAAACGTAGCTTTTTATATAATAACATAAATCGAATTAAACCTGTTGTTTTAGAATTTTTTACAAAATTTGATGAAGAAATAAGTAAATTATATCCTCCACGTGAAGATGTTGAAAAATTCTTCAAAGATCTTCTCTCTAAAATAATTGAAATTGAACAAAACCCTTCTACACCGATTACAACACATAGAAAGATGAAAATCTTATTTGCAGGATTGGATGATTCAGGTAAAACTAGTTTTCTACTTTCAGTAGATCGTAAATATAGTAAATTAATTGGACTCAAACCAACAGCAGGAGCAAGCATTAAGTCTATCGAGGCATTGGGAGCAACAATATTTCTATGGGATTTAGGCGGACAAAAAAAATTTAGAGAGAAATATATAGATAAAGCAGAAATTTATTTATACGAAGCTGATTTAATGTTTTACTTTATAGATATTAAAAATAAATCTAGATTTGATGAAAGCATTGATTATCTTCAAAATTTAAATAGTGTTATAAAAGAATTCAATCAAAATACACCCATTATCTACATTTTATCAAAAGGAGATTCAGATATCTTAAATTCAAAAGAAATTCGAGATAACATTCAATATATTGAAAATAAGTTGAAAGAGATTAACCAAAATCGACCTATTGAAATTTATATAACAACAATTTTTGAGATTTTTACTATTTTACGCGCATTTTCTTCAGGGATCTCAAAATTAAGTCCAAATAGAGATCTGATAAATCATAATTTGAAAAACTTTTCATTAATAACAGGTACCTATTTGACACAATTATTAAGTGTTGATGGGTTAGTTCTTGCTGATTATTACAATAATCAAGCAATGGAATTAACAAAGATTCCAAAATCAGATGTTATTAATGTTTTTGAAGTTTCAGCACCTCAATTTGCCGTGTTATTTAAAATCTTTGCAAAATTCAAAGCATTAAAGCAAGATGAAGCCGTATTTAAGGTAGCTAATTCAATAATAATTTTTCAAAGAATTCAATTAGAAGACAATATTATGTTCTTTTTATTTTTAGTGGATAATGAAAATAAAAAAGAAAAAATCAAGAAGGAATTATCAAACTTTATAAATTACACTCAAGATTTATTATTAAGGTATATCGCTTAAAAAATAACTTGTAAGGGATTTTTTTCAGATATTATATTTCTTTTAACTCTTTTCTGGTAATAAGAATTTACCCCTGAAATTAAAGATATTGCAGGTACCACACATTTTGCAAATTTTATTGGCCCAAACAAAATAAAATCACTCGGAGCAGCAGCGCAATAAGTCATTATAGAAGCAATTGCTCCACATCGAGCAACTTCACCATATTTTTTAATAAAATTCCATCCATATATCGCGTTGGCAGGAGCAAAGCCAGTTGGTAATCCTAATTCTTTTTTAATGAGCCCTGTTGTCTCAAAATTGATAGAAATCGAAGGTAAATCTAAAACAGCAGTATCAACAATGTAATTTTCGATATTTGCCTTCTCAGCTTTAGGAATTAATGTTTCGTTTAAGAAGTTTAATTTTTGTTGTGGAAAAATATATTTATTTCCAAATGTTAATAGTACGGCATTCTTTACACCAATCTCTTTCAGTTTTTCCAAATTTTCATTAGTTGTGTTTTCATCAATACTATTTAATATTGCTCTATCTAATAAACCCATTTCTCCCAATCCCTTCATAGCAGGAATTCGAGACATATCGTTCAAACCATCTACTAAAAATGGGTATTCCACGTTATCCGCAATATATTCACACTCTTTTAGAAGTGCATCTGGATATGCCCCAACGATATCTATTACTCCTTGTAAGCTCGTATCTTCAATAACTTCTGTAAAATCATTTAATTCCTTTTCAAGAATAACTTTATCAAATTTTCCTGTTCTTTCATCTAATAAGGCAGCATGTTTTGCATAAAATACTGTTGCTATCATTACAATTGGATTTTTTCCTGGCTGTCCACCAAAAGTTACACTAGCTACTTGGATTTCTTTTTGTTCAATTTCTAGATTTAACATAATTAAATAAAATGATAATTAATAGTAAAAAACTATGCTAAAAAGAAGATAAAATTTACTATGATTCTTTTTTGAAAGGTTTATCCTGCATTAATAATATAACAAAATTTGGTACCTTTTCAGGTGAAATAACCAAATAATCTCCTTCAATGATATAACCAAAGTCCTCTGACCAAGCAGTAATATCATTTGAGAAGTTCTTTTTATCCATTTTTAAAATCTTACGCATTGTTCTTAGTTCAACTTTATTCACTTTTTCAACTAATTGTTTTACTCTTCTTTTCCTATTCTGTTTTATTGGCTCACTGATGAGAGTTCCAGTATAAATTATTGATATAATAAATTCTGGAATCCATTTATGCATCAATAAGACAATGATTGCCGCGATAAATGAAGAAGCTGCGCTTATTGATACATGAATATCGTTCCATTCATAACCAATATAGTATAAATCGATTTGAATTAACATTCTTATAATGTTAACAACATAAAAAATTACTGAAGAAACGATAAGTGCTTTTGTTTTTCTCCATATAATATCCTCTTTTGCATTTAAATCTTGGCTATGAGGTGTAAATATGATAATTCCTGCAAAAATACAGATCGCTTGAATTCCAGTACAAAAGGTCTCAAAATAGATTGGATCCTTGCCAGGAATAAAAAATCTCCAATCATATACTCCGCTTGGAGCAAATTGAGCTTCTGCACCCATATTAAAAAATGAATTTAAAAAAAATACAGTCTGTTTTACCACTATTTCATGAAGCCAATAATTAATTCTTAAATCAAAGAATAAATATATAAGATAGGCCGAAATTGGTGCACCAAAAGCAAATAGGAGTATAGACCTAATTGAAAAAATGTATTTTCTTTTATTATATTCAATAATAGGTTTCTTTATTTGAGGCCATCCCTTAAGCTTCTGCATTTTTATTCTCCTCTTCATCGTTCGTGTGTCTTAAATAATAGTGGAATCGATCTAAGATTATATAATTAAGGATAATTAATAATGGAATCATAATATACCCAAGATTCAAATAGCTCGCTGATTGCAATAAAGGAATTGTTAGACCAATAAAAAAAGCAAATAGTAGGTTGATTGTTAAGAATCCCCAGATAACTATTTTTTTTAAAATAAATTTCTTCATAATAGTTGTTTATTAAAACTCGTATATAAAGGTAAAAATTGTACAGTATTAAAAGTTTTTATTAGGAAGGTTATGTTCTTAATCTATTTAATATTATTTGTTATCTGATTTTTGAAAGTAGTATAAAAAAGCAATTATTCGTTCCTTTGTTAAGTTGTTTATAAATTTTACCTGAATTATTAGTTAAAACAGAATAATTTACCTATCTATGAATTTGTGATTGAGGTAAATTGAAAAAGTAGAATTAAATAGAATGTCAACTTAATATCTAAGTGTAATAATTTAGGAGTAAGAAGATTTTAGGAGTCCATAAATGGATGCTGAAATAATCCCAGAAGAAAATATGAAAAGTCTGACTTATACAATTCAAAATATAGTTGTCAAAACTTCTCTAAATCTAGAGGAAAATATTGATTTACAAAAAGTCTCACAAGCCGTACAAAACACAGAATATAATTCAGAACGCTTCCCAGGGCTATTTGCTAGATTTTCCCACCCAAAATGTGTAATAATCCTTTTTAAAAATGGAAAAATAATTTTAACGGGATTAAAATCCTTTAATCACATAAAACTAGCTTTAAACCGATTGATTTTAAAACTTAATAAAATTCTTGAAAAGAATATCAACAAAAATTTAATTCATCCGAAAGTAGTAAACATTGTAATAACGGCTAATTTTAATATTCAAATTAATTTGGATCGCGCAGCAGTAAAACTTGAAAATTCAATATATGAACCAGAAGTTTTCCCTGGCTTGATTTTTCGCTCGATTATTCCAGTAAAATCGGTTTTTCTAATATTTAGTACTGGTAAAGTGGTTTTTACAGGAGTAAATGAAAAAGAAGTAATTGAACCTGCTTTAATTAATCTCGGACGCGTTTTAAATGAAAAAAAACTATTCCGAAAATCAACATAACTTGTACCAATTTTTTAATGATAAAAATAAAATTTTTTTTCTAGTTTGAATTCTTCTTTCTCAAATTGATTTCAATATATCATATCTTTGTTACTAAATTATAGGTGAGTTTTCTAATGGTTGATGAAGAAAAAGAACAGCAAAATTCAGATGTTAGTGAAGTTGAAATAAAAGAAGAAAGTGAAAAAGAAAAACCTAAAGCCAAATTTACTTTTAAATGCACAAAATGTGATGCGTGTTGTCTTTCTCGTGGTCCAATTCCTATAACATTCTGGGATTTAGAGATGTGGGCCCGAAATGGTGTTGTAGCAAACTTTTTACCCTATTTAGATGTATACAACAAACCTGATGGTGGAATTGATTTAATCTTAAAACCTCTACCTCCACCTCGAAAGGAAAATGAAGAAGAAACTGATACAAAAGATCCATTTGGGACAGTTCCTATAGAAGATTTGCTAACTGTTAAATGCCCTTTATATAATAAAGATGATAAAAAGTGTTTAGTCTATGATAATCGCCCTTTAAGTTGTCGTACGTATCCCCTAGAATTTGATGGAAAAAATTATATTGTTGTTGATGCTGATTGTCCCGGAGTTGGCGAGGAAGGAATGACTCCTGAAGAGTTAAAGGAAATGCGAGAAACGGCAAAAATAATGCATTATGAATTAACTCGAATGAGAATCGCTTTACCAGTATTAAATCAAATGATCTCTCAAAAAATAATGATGGATTTAATGCGGCAAAATATAGAAGCGATGAGTAAAATGTCTGATGAAGATAAAGCTAAACTAGATGAAATCTTCAAAAAAAGCCGTGAAGAAGAATAAATTAATTTTTTCTTTTTCTTTATTTTTATATCTATAATTAAAAAGTTTCTTATCATGAAAGAATTAAAAATAAATAATTCGCTAATAAATTTAGTTCAAGGAGATATTACAGAATTAGATACCGATGCCATTGTAAACGCAGCTAATGCACAACTTATATTAGGAGGAGGTGTAGCTGGTGCCATTAATAGAAAAGGAGGTCCAAAAATTCAGCAGGAATGTTATAAAATAGGTGGCACTTTTGTAGGAGGAGCCGTTATTACAACTGGAGGAAATCTCAAAGCTAGGTATGTTATTCATGCTGTAGGACCACGAATGGGCGAGGGAAATGAGGATCTTAAACTAAAAAATGCAACAATTAATAGTTTAAAATTAATGGACGAGAATAAACTTAAAACAATTGCATTTCCAGCTATTTCTACGGGAATCTTTGGATACCCCATTAATCGATGTGCTCAAATTATGATTAGAACAACAAAAGAGTATTTATTGGGGAATACTCAAATTGAAAAAGTTATCTTTTGTTTATTTACTGCTTCTGACTATGAGGTTTTTGAAAAGGAGTTAAATTAATCAAGTTTTGACGTTACTTTTTTTATTAACGTTTAATTTATAATCAGAAGAATAATTATTATTATTTAGGGAATTTCGCATTATTCCAACGCTTAGGAGTTTCTCATTAATATGAATGATTATATATATATTAAATTCTTTGAAAATGTTAGAGTAAGTGATATTCCTCTTGTAGGAGGAAAAAATGCCTCATTGGGAGAGCTATTAAGTTTTGGTGTTTCGGTCCCACTTGGTTTTGCTGTAACCTCAAAGGCATTTGATTACGTGCTTGATAATAATTACTTTACAATTAAAGAAGAGGAAATTTCACTTCGAGACCTAATTGCGAGAGATATTAATAGAATATCAGATGAATTGAAATCAGAAGATATCAAGGCAGTTGAAAAAGTAGATAAAATTTGCGCAAATATTAGATATGTTATTGAGCAATCAAAAATCCCAGATTCTTTGGCAGATGAGATATTAAATGCTTACAAAAAATTGAATGAAAAAATTGGAGAAGATTCTACCTTTGCTGTAAGAAGTTCTGCCACAGCTGAAGATCTACCTGATGCATCGTTTGCTGGACAGCAAGATACACATTTGAATATATCCGGAGAAAAAGAAATCTTAGAATATATTTTAAAGGATATGGCTTCTGTTTTTACCACAAGAGCGACTATGTACCGAGAGCGCGCAGGATTTGACCATTTTGCTGTCAAATTATCTGTTGGAGTCCAAGAGATGGCTGGTGGACGAGGAGGTGTAAAAGCATCTGGTGTTATGTTTACTGAAGATCCAGATTCAGGTAATCCAAATGTTGTTGTTATAAGAGGAACATGGGGTTTGGGTGAATTAATAGTACAAGGTGTTGAAAAAGGTGATGAATTCATTGTTTTTAAGCATGATCCTAAGCAACTTAGAATAATTCGCCGTGAATTAGTAAAAAAAGAAAAAATGATGATTTTTTCTAAAGGTAGAGAAAAAATTGGCACAGAAATAGTTAATGTTCCTCAAGAAAAACAATTGCGATACTGTCTAACTGAAAATGAGGTATTAATCCTAGCTGAATACGCACAAAAAATTAGAGATCATTATGGCAGAAGGATGGATATTGAATGGGCAGTTGGTAATAATAGTAAAATTTACATTGTTCAAGCACGCCCTGAAACGGTTCATAGTATTAAAGGAGATGTTGAAGAAATATTTTATCTTTTAGAAGATCCAGATAAATTAAAAGGAGAAGGATTATTTGTTGAAAACACTGGTATTGCCATAGGGAGAAGAATTGGATATGGAAAAATTAAAATAATAGAATCAATAAACGATGCTCACATGTTGCGAGAAGGAGATATTTTAATTACTGAAGAAACTAACCCTGATTGGACTTCTTATATGCAAAATCTAGGAGGTGTAATTACCGAAAGAGGAGGCCCCACTTGTCATGCAGCAATCGTTTCAAGGGAATTAAATATAGCTTCAATAGTAGGGGCAGATAATATTGTTCAAATTATGAAAGAAAAGCAACGTTATGGATTAGAATATATAACCATAGATTGCAGTGAAGGAGAACCAAGAATATGGTTGAAGGATGTAGAATATGATTTTGACACAATAGAATTTGCTGAGCTCCCCTCTACGAGAACTAAAGTATTGGTCAATTTGGGAATCCCTAAAGGTGCTTTGTCCTCTGGTAAATACCCCGATGGAACAGGACTAGCAAGGTTGGAGTTCATAATAAACGATGAAATTCAGATACATCCAAATGCTCTGATTGATTTTGAAGCATTAGTAATGAGATATGATATACTTCTAGAACAAAGAAAAAAGATTGAAAATATAAAAAAAAGTGATTTGTATCATAAAGATCCTTTCAGCCAGGAAATTTTGATGTTAAAGAATACTTTAGACAAGATCAGACAATTAACCGTTAATTATCCTGATAAAGAAGAATTTTATGTACAAAAAATAGCAGAAGGAATTGCTACTATAGCAGCAGGAGTTTGGAAGGAATTAAGTGATGGTAGTATTGCTGAATGTGTTGTTCGTCTTTCAGATTTTAAAACAAATGAATATGCAAATTTAATTGGTGGATGGATATATGAAGAAGAGGAGCATAATCCCATGATGGGGTTCAGAGGTGCTTCTCGATATGTTTCTAATGATTTTCAGAACGCATTTATCTTAGAATTAAGAGCTATCAAGCGAGCTCGAGAGTGGGGATTAACAAATATAGTTCCGATGGTTCCATTTTGTAGGTCTCCTGAAGAAGGTCATGAAATAATTCAAATAATGGAGAGTGAGGGGTTAAATAAGGGTGAGAATGATTTGAAAATCTATGTTATGGCAGAAATCCCTTCCAATATCATATGCGCAGATTTATTTTGTAAATATTTTGATGGATTTTCAATTGGCTCAAATGATTTGACTCAGTTGGTATATGGGGTTGATAGAGATGAAGCAAAATTAATACCATTGGCAAAATCATATTCTTATACAACAAACAGCGAAGCAATTCGAAGATCTTTAAGTCAGCTAATAAAAATAGCACATCAATTTAATAAAAAAGTTGGAATTTGTGGTCAAGCTCCTAGCGATGATCCCGATTTTCTTAGATTTTTAGTAAGAGAAGGAATTGACTCAATATCATTAAATTTCGATACTTTTGCTAGAGGAAGGATGAATACTTGGAGAACTGAGATTATCGAAACTAAACTTGACGATGAATATAAAACGGAGTCTTATAAGTTCCTTAATGAATGTGATAGATTGATCGATAGAATTCGAATTCCACGTGGTAAACTCCATAATATGGTGAGAAAGCGGGGCAAAAATGTAAATCAAAATCTTCAAACCTCAACTGAGCAATTTGACCAAATATTCAATACTATTCAGAGACTCTCATATGATTTTGTGAAAGTAATTGATCAAGATAAAATTCAGAAATTTAATATATTTTTTAATGAATATCAAAACCAAATAATAGAATTTGATGAAAAGATTCAAAACTTAATTCGACAAATTCGTGAATTTGGAATTTACTAAGTGTTTGTTAAAATCAAAAAAATTATATTTTAAAAAAAATTTTACCTCTTATATTTCTTATTTATCACATACACTTCTTTTGGTGAAACTATTAATGCCAAGGGCACTAACTGATGAAGAAAAACAAGCCTTTGAAAATGTTGAATATCTTTTAAATGGAATGATAAATGACCGTAGTGTGCCCCGTAATATCAAAAGGATAGCGCAAAGAGGCATCAATGAATTACACAGGGAAGATGAAACTCCGGGAGTCCTTGCCAGCAATGTGATGTACTTTATTGATGATGTTTCTCAAGATCCAAACGTCCCCTTTCATTGCCGCACTACTGTCTACAGAATTATGTCTATACTTGAGAAAGTTAAAGATTAAATTTAATATTTTAAATATTTGAATGTTATACATTTACCTGTCCTTGAAAAAGGCAAAATTTCTTCTATCTTTTATTTTACTTAAGAAGGGAAGATAGTCTAGCTTGGTATGATTCTTGGTCCGGGACCAAGAGGTCGGGGGTTCAAATCCCCCTTTTCCCATTATCACTAGGATTTATTAAAATAAATCACTATATTATATCTTAAAAATAATAAATCAATTTTGGGTATATTAAAAAAAATGGGATGAAATTTAAAATTGATTACACATATAAATGGTTGGATTGATGGAATTACTGCTTCGGGAGTGGTGATATTTGGTATAATATTTGGCTCTTTTTTTTTATATAGATCAAGAAAAACGGATGCCAAGCTACTTGCTTATTTAGGTTTAGCAAACATGCTTGCTGGTTTAATGTTTTTAGGTGTTTTTTTAGATTTTCTTTCTGTTCTTATACTGCAACAAAATATGCCTAATAATGGGATCGTAGCTATATTATCATATATTTGGTTTGCTCCAGTAATAGTAACTGCAATGTTTATAGGCGCAGAATTATTAACACCTAAAATAAAAATATACATTGTTATTATTTTCATAGTTATCTCAATTTTCTTTGAGGTTATTGTTTTTCTAAATCCCTTAGAGTCTTTTAATTTCAACCCCCCCGCACTTACACCCATTACAGAAAATTTAATCGATTATAATGTAAATCTATTCACTCTAGCAGGATACTTAATGGGAGGGTTATTAGTATCAGTTATAATTTTCTTAGGAATAGGATTTATATATAAAGCTTTTCAATCTTCTGGTGCCATACGTAAGAATTTTCTATACCTTTCGGCTGGTTCTCTATGTTTTTGTGTTTTTGGATTATTAGAGGGATTAACTGTTCCTGGTTTAACAGTAATTATCGTGAGAATTGGTTACTTAAGTAGTTTCTGGTTAATGTATTTAGGATTAAAAACATAACCTAAATTTTTTTTTTTCAGTAATTATTTTTATATATAAAGATTATATTATTAGTTAAAAGCGAATAATTTAGAGTTTATTAACATATTATATCTTCATCAAGTAAAATTGTCTGCGATTATGAAGCAACAGATTATAAAGGGTATTGCCTACATCGAAATGAATGATGAAATTGGACCAAATCCAGTCGCATGGCTACCTTCTAAGCTATCTCAAATGGAACTCATGCATATATGCATAAAAGCCTTAACTGTTTTAACTGGAGAGCAGGGTCTTATTCCAGAGTCATTAGTAATACTTCCATTTACTTCAATGAATTTAAAGGGATTAATTAAATATATCAAATGGAATGATGAATCTAGGCGCGGTGGAATTGGTCAATCTGCTCTCGTTTTGTTATTTCAAGAAAATGATGATGTAATTTTCTATAAATACATCAATGAACTTTCTATTCCTTTTAATAATCTTTCTCCAACAATTATAAATTTAGAAAAGTCAAAAGCATCTAGGGAAGAATTTATTGGAGTAATAGAGCACCTTGAATTTAATGTACAAACTCTTTTAGAAGAGTTAAAACAGCAAGAAATTACTCAACAGGAAAGTGAAGCATTTCCTGCGCAAAAAATAAAAGATAGAAGTTTAATAGACTATCAATTTAAAATTATAATTGTTGGAGATCCAAATGTCGGCAAGACTTCATTAATTTTAAGATATACTGATAATGCATTTAGGAGAAATTACGTACCTACCTTAGGAGTAATGGTGAGCGATAAAATTTTCAAGATCGACGATATAGTTATCCAATTAACTCTATGGGATATTGGAGGTCAGCAAAAATTTCAAACAATGAGGCAACAATTTTATAGAGGTTCTGATGCGGTATTTTTAGTTTGTGATCTCACTAGAACTGAGACGTTTAATAATATTCCGAAGTGGTACTCAGACGTGATAGAACAGTTAAAAGACCGTAGAGAAGAATTGCTGGGTTATATTATTGGAAATAAAAAGGATTTAACAGAAGACAGAAAAATATCAATTGATAGTATTGATAAATTAGCTAGTGAATTAGAATTAGGATTTATTGAAACTTCCGCGTTACTTGGTGAAAACGTCGATGAAGCATTCACCACCATTGCTAATCTATTATATAAGTCTCGAATGTAATGTTCTATGCTTCTATTTTAAAATATAAATTATTTTTTTATATAACTACTTCTATTCTGTGTACGGTAATTAATAATAAAATTATATAATTATTAAGAGATATTTATGTAAAAATTCTAAATGTCATTTCTTTGAGAAGAGATAAATGATTTATTGCAAGAATTTGTCCAATTATATATTTTTCAATGATAAGATAGCTAAAATACCCGTAAATACTTATAATTTCAAATCAAGAGGATCGAGCAAAATTTATAAACTCAAAAATATAATTAAAGAAGTATTATCTTCGTGAAAGTTCAGTTTCACGAATTTAATATTATAAGTATGAAAACAATTAAATTTACAAATTTTTAATAATTTTAACTTTATTTATTTAGTAAGGAGTTGTCGTATTAAATAGATAATTTTTTTAATATAATGTCTGATGAGATAATTAAAGCCATTGTTTACACAGAACTCAACGAAGGATCTGGACCAAATCCAGTGCTTTGGAATCCTCTTGATTTGCCAGAGAAACTTCGGATGTCAGTTGCTATTAAATCGATTACTATATTAACGACAGATCAGGGTATTGTACCTAAATCTGCTATAATATTGCCCTTTCCTTCATTTAATTTAAAAGGAATTGTAAAATATATAGAACGAGAAGCAGATAGGTTTAAAGGAGGGATGGCATTATCAACAATAACTATATTATTCAATGAAGCAGATGATCTTATTTTTTATAAATATATAGACTATCTTGAGACAGCTTTTGATGAGAGTGCAAAAAAAATTATAGAATTAAAACTTAATTTAGCAAGTACTGATGAAATTTTTTACGAAATTAATAAACTTCATCTTAATCTCTCAGAAATATTAAATGATTTAAAAAAAGAAGAAAAATTATTAGATTTGGAAGCTTTTCCTCAAGAAGATGTTCAAGAAGGAGAAAAAATTGTCTACAACTTTAAAATAGTGGTTTGTGGAGATCCTGGAGTAGGGAAAACTTCAACTATTTTGAGATTTACTGATGATGCATTTACAAGGACATATATTCCTACTCTAGGTGTTAATATTTCTGAAAAAAATATTGAAATAGATAAATTGAAAATTAAACTTATCCTGTGGGACATTGCCGGCCAAATAAAATTTCAAGCTATGCGTCGACACTTCTATAAAGGAGCAGAAGCGGTAATTTTAATATTCGACCTAACAAATCGTAAATCATTTGAAAGTATTGCGAATTGGCATAAAGATATTAAAAGAAATATAGTTTCAGGTAAAGATGAATTAATTGGCTTTATTTTAGGGAATAAAGAAGATTTAGTTAATAAAAGAAAGATTGATTTTGGAGAATCAACCTCAGTTGCACGACAACTTAATTTGGAATATGTAGAAACATCAGCTGTAACGGGAAAAAATGTTGAAGAAATTTTCTTTAAATTAACTGAAACATTAGTTAGATCTAGACAATAATTAAATATAATATTTGGAAAATGGATTTTGAGGAAATAATATATAGAAGAAGAACAATTAGAAGGTTCAAAAAGGATTCTATTGCTCTAGAAACTTTAAAAAAATTGATAGATTTTGCTAGAGTAGCTCCTATGGCTAGAAATGTTCAAGCGCTCGAGTTTATAATCGTTCATAATTCAGAAATTAGAGAAAAGTTATTTCCTTTGGTAAATTGGGCAAGCTCGCTTCCAGAAGATCAAAGAGCTCCTGAAAAAGGAAGAGAACCCACTGCTTATATTATTGTCTTAATAAACACTAAAATAAAAAATTCATATGTAGATTTTGATGTTGGTGCTGCTGTTGAAAATATTTTATTGGGCGCTGTTAATTTTGGCATAGGAAGTTGTTGGATGGGCTCTATTAAAAGAGAAAAAATTAGAAAGTTGCTAGAAATACCTAAATATTATGATATTAAACATGTTATTAGTTTAGGATATCCAGATGAAGAATCAGTAATAGAAACTTATAAAGATTCCTTTAACTATTGGAAAGACAATTATGGTCAAATGCACGTACCAAAACGTGCTATAGATAGTATTATCCTTAAAATTTTTTAAATTTAGAGGGGGACAACAATATGAGTTTCTGTACGAGAAACTCCTTCAATACTGTGAATCTTCGCTAGAATTGTTTTGGCAATGGTTTCAACATCTTGTCCTTCTACTTTTATAATTATATCAATACCACCTGTAACAGGGTAAACTTCCTTAACTTCTTCTATTTTTTGTAAACCATGAACAACAGATTCAACAAACCCTGCTTGAGTGTTCATTAAAACAAAGCATATAGTCAAATTTTTACATCTCCTAATTAAAATATATATAATTAATTATTATCTTCTAACTTTAAAAAGGTTATATTTTAATGCTTTTACGCCGAAGAAATATATTTTCGTTAAGGGAGTAAAATCTGATCAAATAAAAAGTAGAAAAATACAGCGTTTCCTAGATATAATATCATTATTACGAAAGTAACTGGAATCTTGAATAAGTGCTTTTTCTCTCGAATTAATAAAAAACTATAATATGTTGAAATACCTAGCATAATCTCTGGAATTATAATATATAATGCTAGATGCCCTATCATAAATACATTTTGAGCATACCAAGATTGTAGAATCCACAAAGTCTGTTCAGCGAGTCCAAAAATTAGAAGTGATATAATTCCAACAATAGAATAAGTTATAGTTTTTGAATATCGTTCTTGAATTTTTAATCCTGTAAAAATAATCAGAAATAAGGGTATGGTCCATAAACCAGTCATATATAAAGATACTGTTCCAATCTTGATAAAACCATCTTCCGGGAATACCAATATGTTAAGTTCAGAAGATAAAAACCAATCTGGCCATATTTGAAATAAGCTAACTAGAAGGGCAAATAACCAAATATTTATCCATTCAGAATAACCTCGTAAATAGCCATAAGTAGGTAATAATATATTATAGATTAAAATCAAGATGAATAATTTAATTCCTATATAATTAGAAATAGGAATCAATAAGATGGCAACACATATTACTACAAAAATCAAATGGATTATAAGGAAATCAAGAATTTCTCTAGAAATCTTTAATTTCATGATTATTTGAAATATTTCACTGTTTAAATAGTATTTATGAATATTCTTATTTTATTGATAATATCTCTACATTAAGGTAATAATTGTGAAAACATGATAAAATGACAGAAATTAAATTTGTTTCGGTAATCGGTGCTGGATTCACGGGAAAACAAATAGCAGCAACCACAGCTTTATACAATTATAAAATAAATATTTTTGATATAAATTTGGAAATATTGGAAGAAGCGAAAAAGTACATAAACGGAGTGTTAAAAAGAAATAAAAAGCCTGAACTAATTAATAATGTTCATTATTACAATAAAATTGAAGATGCAGTTAAAGAAGCTAATTTAGTTATTGAAGCAATACCTGAGAATATTCAATTAAAAAAAAAAATTTTTTCCCAGATTGAGCAGAGTGCTCCAAAAAATGCTATAATTGCTACAAATAGCTCCTCAATTCCAGTTTCTAAAATTGAAGAAGCTGTAGATAAAAAAGAAAATATCTTAAATATTCACTTCTATCCCCCAATTCCTACACGCCCAATGGCGGACATTATGCGAGGTACTAAAACAAGCGATGAAACATTTGAAAATGGAATAAAATGGGTAAAAAGTATTGGTTGTCACCCTATCATATTGAAAAGAGAATCTCATGGATTTGTATTTAATAGAATGTGGCATGCTGCAAGACGAGAGGCATTAAATCTTTGGGCAGGAGGTTACGCTGATATCGAAACTATAGATTTAGCATGGAAAATTTTTACAGGAATGAAAATGGGACCTTTCAATCTTATGGATGGTATTGGGTTAGATACAGTCTACTCAGTTCAAATGAGTTATTACAATGAAAGTGGGGATCCTAGAGATAAACCTCCTGAGGCTCTGAAAGAGATGGTTGAGAATGGAGATCTAGGAATGAAATCTGGCAAAGGGTTTTACGTATGGAAAAAAGAAAAAAAAAAATGACATTAAAATTAGAAAAACCTGATTTTTCAATCCCTAATATTCGACAAATTAGTAATAAATTAATACATGAGGGTTATATGAAAAAAAAAATTATAAAATCATAATAAAAACATTTTACAATTTAAAACTAAATAATTTAAATAGATTAAGATAATTATGAAGCCAAATTTATTATCTGAAGATAAAGTAATAATAACCGCTGCTATTACAGGAGGAGCTCACGGAAAGTGGTCAAATCCTAACCTTCCTATTACACCCGAAGAACAAGCCAAAGATGCATTAGAATGTTATAATGCTGGCGCTACAGTATGTCATATTCATGTTCGAGGTGAAGATGGCTTAGCAACAGCAGATCTTAATGTTTATAACAAAACTGTGCGGCTAATCAAAGAAAGATGTCCAATAATAACTCAAATTGGTAATGGAATCGGTGCTCGGCTGGAATATGGAGTTAAAGTAAGTAAATCAGGAAAAAGATATGGCCAAGCTCTTAAAATGGCAACTTTAGAAGAGAGACTAAATTTGTTAAATATAGTTCCTCAACCCGAGATGTTCACTATAAACGCTGGTACTTTTGAGTTTAGAACTAATATGAGAGGAATGGAAACATCCTCAATTTTTAATAATCCTATAGGATTTAACAAAAAATATGTAGAGGGGTGTAAGAGGATTGGGGCTGGTATTGAAATTGAAGTTTATGATACAAGCCACATGGCAAATATAATGGAATTGATTGATATGGGAGTATTTGATCCACATGAAAAACTACACTTTAGTATTGTTTTAGGGATTAAAGGTGGAGCTCCAGCTTCAGTTAAAAATCTGTTAAATATGATTGATTTACTTCCAAAAGGTTCTACATGGCAGGTTGTGACTATTGGGCGATATTGTCTCAGAACAACGATGATAGCAATGTGTATGGGTGGCAATAT
>JBHLNS010000027.1:0-12110 GCA_048941285.1 Promethearchaeota archaeon | reverse complement strand
GCTACGATACCTAGGCGAGCAAAAAATTGTGAAAATCCAGCATATATTCCTTCTTCACGTTTACCAGTTATTACTACAGATTCATCAATCACATCAGACATAACTGGAAATATCATAAACCAAAAACCTCCAAGGCCTATTCCCCAAAAAACCATTGTAATTATTATACCAACATAGTCTTCGAGAAACAACAATGGAAATGCAAAAACACCTAACATAAGCCCTGCAATCAATATGATTTTCTTATTATTATTAAGTTTATGAGCCAATTTGACCCAAACTGGTGTTGATAATACGGCTCCAATTAAAAAACCTGCAAAGATCAATGTAGAAGCACTTGATGGCTTAAGTAGTACATATTTCACAGTATAATAAAGTGAGTTTTGCATAGTATTAATCAGGGAGAAATACATTGTATAGAGAAACATCCATGTGAGGAATGACCCTTGTTTTAAAGCTGTTTTAAGAGTTTTAAAGAAAGATTCTCTTTTTGGTGCTTGTTTAAAAGTAGTAAGATAATCCTCAACCATTTCACGTTTCTCTCTAAATCCCGGAATCGCTAAAAATAGAAAAAACAAAGCAATTATAAATACTATAAGCCCTTGAAAAGAATATGATGACAGATTCCCAAATTCAAACAATACTGGAGGTATTATAGCTCCTAATGCCACACCGACAACCCCAATTGGCACATAAATTCCGCTTGCTAATCTTCTTTCTTTATCTGTACGGTATTTTTCAGGAAATAGAGCAATAAAGTTCACAAAATATAATGAATGAAAAGTATCGAATAGACAAGTAGTAAAAATAAGCCAAATAAATATTATCCATCCTCCAGATACTGGATCGACATTGGGTGGGATAAAAACAAGAAAATAACTTATCCCAAAGGGGATTCCTCCAATTATCAACCAAGGAAATCGTCTTCCCCATTTCCTCGTGAATTTGAAAGGTCGATTTGTCAAATACCCTATAATTGGATCATTGAACATATTATATATAGCAAAAATTATAATACCAATGACAACCAGCCAGCCATCTAGTCCAACCTGATCCTCATAAAAGAAAAATACAGTTGTAGTGAATGCCATACTTAAAAATTCTCTTGCTAAACTTCCAGAACCATAAGAAGCCATGCCAAATTTGTTGTATTTTGGTTTTATTTCATCATTCTCCATATTTATTACCATTTTTGTTTTAAATTTAATATATGTTTTTTAATTATTCGTTAAAGTTATTTTAAAAGTTTTCATTTTTCAGATACTATTTTGTAATATTTTTTCAATTTATAAAAATCCATTAATTATCCATATTTTGAGGAGATAATTATACTAAGAAAATTATTATAAATTAAATTATCTTTCAACAAATTAAGAAAAGTATTTAATCAGTTGTTGAAATATGACAGATTTAAGGATTGAAGTTACTTATTTTGAAAAAGGTGGCCCTCTAAACACTAATAAGGCTTTAGAAATTGCTAAAAAATATGCTGATCAACTCAATATTAGAGATATAGTTATTGCAAGTACGACAGGCTCAACGGCTTCAAAAGCATTAGAATTTTTCAACCCAAAAAAATATAATCTTGTGATAATCACGCATTCGTATTATTTTGGTGGACTTGAGAATCGACAGGAATTTCCAGAAAATTTAATGGAAAATCTAAGAGAACTAGGCTTAAAGGTTTTCACTTCAACTCACGCTATGGCAGGTATAGAGAGAAGTATGCGTAAATCATTGAATCAATGGCTACCTATAGAAATTTTAGCTAAATATCTTCGGACTAGTTTTAGTCAAGGAATCAAAGTTTGCATGGAAATTGCTTGTATGGCTGCTGATGCAGGATTAATTCAAGATATCGAGCAAGATATCATTTGTTTAGGAGGAACTGGGAGTGGTGCGGACACAGTATGTCTAATAAAAGCAATGCCCACAAGTTTATTTGATCAACTCCGAGTAAAAGCAATCTTAGCAAAACCATTATAAATTTATTTTTTTCTAATTTTTAGTAGTAAAAAATTGTAGAAAAAAATCAGTTATATATTTACACCATTAGAGCCTGGAACTCCTAATAACGGTGGAATACTTGGATATGATTTATTCATAACTATAGGAATAATAAGAATTATATCAGTTGTTCTTATCAGAAAAAATTACCTAGTAAAAATCGTGAAAACAAAAAAAAATAATAAATAAAATTAAATTATATCTAATTTTTTTCCTACTTTTTCAATTGCACTTAAAGACATTGTTAAATCTTCTTTAGTAAGTAGAGCATTCATTTGAACTCTAATTCTGGACAATTCTCTAGCAACCATAGGAAATACGATTGGAGTTCCATAGATATTCTCTTCTTCAAAAAGAATTCTCGCAAGTTCTTGAGCTTTCCCAGGATCACCAATTATCAATGGAATGATTGGTGTTTGTGAGTTTCCAGTATTATATCCCATACTTTGAACTTCTTTCTTGAAATAATTTGTGTGTTCCCAAACTCTTTTAACATGCTCAGGTTCACTCTCAACAACTTCTATTGAAGCTTTATTTGCAGCTACTACTCCAGGAGGATGAGCTGTACTTAATAAATATGTTCTACTTTTATTTGCACAAAATTCAATTAAGTCTTTTGAGCCCGCAACAGTACCCCCAAAAACACCAAAACCTTTACTCATAGAACCGCCTTCAACGTGAACTTTTCCTTGTAGGTTAAAATGAGCAACAATACCTCTGCCCTCTCCAAGTACACCCTCCCCATGACAGTCATCAACAAAGATCATGGCACCAAATTCTTCAGCAACTTTCGCGATTTTATCTAAAGGCGCCATATCTCCATCCATACTGAAAACACCATCAGTAATAATGCAGATTCTTCTTGCTCCTTCTTTTTCAGCTTCTTTCAATTGTTTTTCTAAATCCCCTACATCGCGATGTTTATATATAATTCTTTTTGCTCCAGACAATCTTACTCCATCAATAATAGAACCATGATTTAATTCATCTGATACAACAATATCGGGCTTTCCAACAAGCATAGGAATTAACCCAGAATTTACAGCAAATCCCGTCTGGCAGAGAATTGAGGCTTCTACTTCCTTAAATTCGGCAAATTTCTCTTCAAATTGCTTTGTTAAATCAAATGAACCTGCAATAACTGGAACTGCTCCTGCTCCAGCACCATACTTTTTTGTAGCTTCAATCGATGCTTGAATAATTTTTGGATGTGTTGCTAAACCAAGATAATTATTGGTATTTAGCATTAAAACTTCTTTTCCATCGACAACTGAATGTGGTTTGGACCCTTTTTCAAGATATCTAATAATCCATTCAAGATTGTTGTTTCTTAATTCAGTCATTTCCTCTCTAAGAAAAGCAACAGGATCTCTTTTCATCATAACACCTTAATTTTTTTGAAATAAGTGAGTAAAATTATAATTTATGTGTATTTTGAAAAGTATTTTAGTTTTACTTATCCTATAATAATGGATTAAAGTTAGAATTTTATGAATAAACCTTTTTTTATGGAGTAAATTATGAATTATACTAATAATGATACATGTCAAAATCTGATAAATATGAGAAGAATTTTAGTAATAGGAGCTGCTGGGCAAATTGGTAGTGAATTAGTACCATTTCTAAGAGAAAAATATGGTAATGATAATGTAGTTGCTACGGGAAGAAAAACTCCACTTCCAGATGTTGTTAAAGAATCTGGTCCTGTAATTTACCTAGATGCCTTAGAACGTAATAGTCTTTCACGAGTCTTATATGAGTATGAAATAGACACAATCTATCATATGGCTTCAATTCTTTCAGCTACTGGAGAGAACATGCCTCAAACTGCTTGGGATATAAATATGAACGGATTAATTAATGTGCTTGAAGCTAGCAGAAGATACAGAATTAAGAATGTAATATGGCCAAGTTCAATTGCTGCTTTCGGGCCTACTACTCCAAGAGATAATACTCCTAACACTACAATATTACAACCTACAACGATGTATGGCATTACTAAAGTCGCTGGAGAACTCCTAACAGAATACTATTATAAAAAATATAAACTTGATATTCGCTCAATGAGGCTCCCTGGAATAATAAGTAGTGAAACCCTCCCTGGAGGAGGTACTACAGATTATGCTGTTGAGATTTTCTATGAAGCAATCAAGAATAAGCAATATACATGTTTTCTTAAAGAAGAAACTGTTTTACCTATGATGTATATGCCTGACTGTCTTAAGTGCATGATTGATATTTTAGAAGCTGATGATTCAAAATTAAAACGCCGAGTATATAATATTACAGGTATGAGTTTTTCTGCAGGAGAGATTGCTGCCGAAATTAAAAAACATATACCTGAATTTCAAATCGAGTATATTCCTGACTTCAGACAAGAAATTGCAGATTCATGGCCAAAATCGATTGATGACTCGTTAGCTCGAGAAGAATGGAATTGGAACCCGTCCTATGATTTAGCTTCTATGACAAAGGATATGATTGATGTCTTAAGTAAACGGCTTAAATAACTTCAATTATAGTTCAGCAGTCTAATCTATAAAAATCATTTTTATTTTAAACTGATTAAAGACTTTTTATTTTAAAAGTTTGACGAGAAAATAAAACAAATGAAGGATAATATTAACAATCTACCAATTGTAAGTTTAGATTATTGGTCAGATTTTGCTAAAGAACTAGTAGAATTTGCATATTTTAAGCGTAATGGAAAGATCCTTGATGTTGGGACAGGAACCGGAGCTTGCTTAGTTGCTGCTACTGATAAATTAGGAGGGAATTGCCATTTAGTTGGGATTGATCGAAATGGAACTAAAATCTCTCAAGCAGGGGAAAGGTTTAAAAATTTTGATGTAAGAAGTGCAACATTTCATATAATGGAAGCTAGTAATCTAAAGTTTGAAAATAATAGTTTTGACAATGTTTTATGTGGATTTATTGGCTTTTCTGATTCCTGTGATTTTGAAAAAAATCAACTTATTGATAATGCAAAAATGAAAGAAATTTTTAGAGTACTAAAACCAGAAGGAGAAGCAGCTTTTAGTACTTGGGCATTCCAACAAGATATTGAAGTCGCAAGAGGATTATTACAGCAATATCTTAGATATAAAAAGTTAAAGAGAAATGATGAAATCGAAAAATTAAGTATCAGTTATAGTAAAGAATCAGTTTCTGGGTTTAAATTGATTATGAAAGATGCTGGGTTTAACAATATTAGAATTCTTCCAAAAAATTTTAAAATAAATTATAAATCTGTTGAGGAATGGTGGGAAATGATGGAATACGCCGCTTGGATAATGAGATATACTTTAAACCAAGATCCAAATAGTCTTAATGATCTCAAGGAAAGTATGTTACCACATGGAATTCAAGATTTTGAACATGAGGGAAAATATATTTTTCAAAAATCTGTAATATTTGCCTATGGTTCAAAATAAAGGCTGTTATAAAGATTTATTATTTATTTCTTAATTCTTGCTTTTTAGCCATAATTTGAGAAAATAATTCCTGCTTTGAAGATGGTGGAATTGTTTCATCTTCTTTCTTTCTTAGTTGAATTGCATGTTCAAAACAGGAAGGAACACATATACCACATCCAATGCATCTCTTTAATATAACTTTTGCTTTCTTATCAGTTATTTTAATTGCATTTATTTTACATCTATCAACGCAAGTCCCACATCCAGCACATGAATCAGAATTAACATTAACATAAAAATTAGTGGATACTACCCTCGATGGCCTTGGAAGCTTTTGTAATTTAGTGAGTATTGCACAACAACACCCACAACAACTACAAATAAATTCTGGATATTCTGTATTTCCAGATTGTAAAACTAAACCATCAATTTCAGCTTGATTTAATATTTCTAAAGCTTCTTCTCTGCTGACCTGGCGTGCCCATCCTTGATCTAAGAATAATTGCCCTGTGGTTCCAAAATAGAAACAAGTTTCTCTAAGAGTAGTTTGTTCACAATGTTTATCATACAAGTCTTGGCTTTGACGACAAACGCAATTTGCTACAGTAATAGGTTCCTCAGAATTTTGAATTACTCGCTTTATCTCATCATAGTTTGATATAAAAGTATCAGAAGTAACACTTTTCTTTACAGGAATGGTACGAAATTGAGAAATTTTAGTCCCCAATAACTCCGCTCCAAATGCACTTATCAAATACTCGTCAAAATCCTCAAAAAACTCCTTTGTGAGCTTATTAACTTGGTATTCAAAAATTCCAACTACGAGTGGAAGATTAGCATATAGTATTTTTCCGTCAACATTCTTGTATTTTATAGTACCTTTTTTTATCATACTCTCGAGAAGGGCTTCTAAAGACTCAGCAGAGATATCTCTTCCATCTAAACGGTCATAAATTTTTTCAAGAGGATCATATTCCCAGGTTAATTTAGTTGCTATGAACGCTTCTTCATCTGTAAAGAGGTGCTTTAGTACTTTTATTTCAATTCCAGTTGGTGTT
This sequence comes from Promethearchaeota archaeon, assembly GCA_048941285.1. Taxonomy (GTDB): domain Archaea; phylum Asgardarchaeota; class Lokiarchaeia; order Sigyniarchaeales; family SOKP01; genus Loki-b32. Next base: position 5,629 of record JBHLNS010000027.1, on the reverse strand, counting down.
GCTGGCAATCCTATAGGAAATTGATCTAAATGTATTTGTAATTTCCGGAATATTTCATTATCACTGGACATGTTCCTACTTGGTAATTAGAGTCATTAAATCAAATAAAATGATTAAAATAATATTCATCATATGGTTTTTTAAATGTAATTAATTAATGAGGAAAAAATTATGAAAATCGTATTTCATGAAAAATACTATAATTCTGAGTACGCCTGGGATCCTGCTGCGGCAGCAGGACGTTTAGAGGGTATTATGAAAGTAATCTCAGAAAACAAAGAATATGAAATTTTTACCCCTAATCCAGCAACAGATGAAGACATTCTAAGAGCTCACACCAAAAGGCACCTTCAAAATATAAAAAATAATTCGTTATTATATGAATTAGCGTCATTAGCTGCTGGAGGGGCAATAATGGCTGCTGAAGAAGGATTTAAAGGAAATCCGACTTTTGCTGTAATAAGACCACCAGGTCATCATGCTTCAGCAGACTCATGTTGGGGATTTTGTTATTTTAATAACATAAGCATTAGTTTATTGAAATTATATTCAGAAGGAAAAATCAAGTCAGCATTCGTTTTAGATTTTGATCTTCATACGGGGGATGGAAATGTGAATATTCTGACAAATCGAAATGATAATTTTAGAGTAAAAATTCTAAATCCAGATTCTAGCAGCTCCAATAATTATATAAAAGAAGTTAAATCATATATGGAAAATTTAAAAGAAATAGATATATTCGCTGCTTCAGCAGGCTTTGATCAAGGCATCGATGATTGGGGACATCTTTTATCACCTGAAAACTATTTTGAGCTTGGTCAGTTAATGAAAAAATACTCTGAAAAATTATGCAGTGGAAGGCGATATGCATTGTTGGAGGGAGGGTACAATCATTTTGTATTACCAAAAAACGTTAATTCCTTCTGCCAAGGATTTAAGTAGATTCTTTTTATATTTAATCCAGTCCTATTATACAACCAATAACTTTTTAAACGCGAAATATTATACTTAACCTTAAGGGCTTAAACAATTAAATTGAGTTTAAAAATGGAATGTGATAGATTTACAATTAGTCGAGTGGATTTAAGCGACATAATCGCAGGTATTAATCGAGAAGCTACTTCTTTATTTCGATACAGCACCAATGAAGGTCAAACAATTGTCCTAGTCGCTGAAAAATTTTTTTTTAGAATTGAATCAAATTTAGCAGCAACAATAATAATTGATCCTATTGATGAAAGTCGATATCAAGTTGATATTATTGTTGCTGGAGGTAAACATGGATTATTAGGAGTAACATGGGGTGCTGAAGGATCAATGTTAAAGAGGATAAAAAATGTGTTTTTGAGACATACTAAAATTTTCTAATTCTCAATTGAAATTAAAAAGCGCTTTACAATTTTTCATAACTAACTTAGCAAGGTCTTGGGACTCAATTTTCTTAAAGTTAGCAATTTCTTTAGTTATTAGAATTACATGTTCTGGAAAAATAAAACGTTTAGGGGATTCCATTAGATGATAAGGAGAATCAGTTTCAATAAGAATTTTTTCTGGTGGAGTAATTTTAACAATTCTTTTTAATTCCTCTTCTCTCGAATGGAGATATCCAAATGAAAAATAAAAACCTAGATCAAGCAGTTCAGAAACCAAATTCTCATTGGACATATACCCGTGAATTTGCCCTCCAACATCATGTGCTTGTTCTTGTTTTAGAATTTTAACAAGATCATTATCTGTACCATATCCTGCGTGAACTACTATCGGTATATCATATTCTTTAGCAATTTTTATTTGTTTTCTAAATAAGTCTTGTTGTTTATTCTTGATTTTGGTTTTTTCACGTTCATTTAATTTTTCAGAACCATAAGAATATTCTAAACCAATCTCTCCAATTCCATGAGGGGTTGTTGCTTCAATTTCTTTTTTTAAAAGAGAAATTAAATAAGTTTGGTCTTCAAGCGAATTATTTCTTGAGATTCCAATGATATTTATAATATTTTCAAGCTCCAATTGTTCTTTGTATCTGTGAAAATCATTTGGATTACTGATTACTCCTACAATATGGCTTACTCCTTTTTCTTTTGCATTAGATATCATTCTATTTATAAAGTCTATGGTAGGCGTTGGTATTTCACCCTCAATATCTTTGTCTATAGCATCTTGAGGAATCGGGCTAAAAAATATGTGGGCATGACAATCAATGTACAAATCTATCAATCCTTTCTATTTCTCATCATGAAAATATTGTAATACTTTTTTCAATAGACCGAATGAGCTTTTTATCTTCGTAATGTCTGCTAAATATGTTGTATTATAAATGACAATATGTCTTAGCCCCACTTTAGCATATTCTTCAATTTTACCAATTACTTCATCAGGTGTCCCATGTAAAGTATTATCGTCACACATTTTTGCAGGAATTTTATCTATTGCTTCTAATATTGTTTTTCTATCATATTCTGTAGGGATGTATTCCAGTAATCCATAAAAATCCTCTCCAAAAGGATGGATGGCTCCATATTTTTTATACATCGAAGGTGGCATTGTTAATAGTTGATTTTTCATTACAGGATGTTCAAGCATATCATCACAAACATTATGTTCATCATCAATAATTAGGTAACTAAAAAGTCCTGGAAGAATTTCATCTGGATTTCTATTTGCTTTCTTTGCTGAATTTTTGATATGATCAAGTCTATATTTATAAGATTCTGGATCAGAATAAGCAGGCAACCAACCATCACCTAATCTTCCTGTTAAATCAAGCATTTTGGGACCATGTGCAGCTATCCAAATAGGAGGATATTTACCTTTTTTAAATGGTTTTAGAGTAAGAACTGCATTTTTCAATTTCCAGAATTTTCCTTCAAAATTTACTTTCTTATCGCTCTCCCATAATAACTTAATAACTTTAATAGATTCTTCTAATCTACCTACCGGATTATCCCATTTTATTCCATAAGGAATTACGTTTTCACCCTCTCCTGTTCCAATACCCAATATCACTCTTCCCTTGGAGATATGATCTTGAGTTAATAATGTTTGAGCTAAAACAGCAGGATGTCTTCGAAATGTTTCAGTTACACTTGTTCCTAATTTTATTTTATTTGTATTCCAAGCGGCAACAGCCATGACAGAATAAACTTCTTGAAATATATGGGGACTCTCTATAAATTCAGCAGCTCTAAGAATATCAGGTGTCCATATACTATCCGGTGTCCAACCCATTAAATGGTCTGCAAACCATACCGAATCATACCCATTCTCTTCTATCCTCTTTACTTGCTCGATTCCTTTTTCAAAAGGACCAATGAAACTTCCTTCAGTACCGATTTTTATATCACTAATATCCATAATATCACTTTTAAAAATTTAATTCTTAAATTATATCATCTAAAATCAATTTATAACTTATCCTTTTAATTTGAAGGTTAGCAAGAACTTAAAAAATAGTAGAAGATCTGTATTATTTATGATTTCTTTGTAGTCTTATAACTCAATAATAATATTATACCCATAATAATTAGTAGAGATAACAGATTGAATCCAGAAATTGCATTTTCTTGACCATAATTACATATACTATTATTAATGAATATGTTTCCAACACAGTTCTCTTCATCAATACAAACAGCATTTCTTAACATAGTGTTTTCTGAGATTAGATTGAATTTACTATGATATAAATAAATACCATAATCATTATCATTTACAGTATTTCTCGAGACCTTGTTATCATCACTCAAATAGAGAGAAATACCAAAATTAGTATTGTTGCTTACTGCGTTTCGTGAAATACTGTTGTTAGCACTTTGGTCTAGTACTATGCCTATATGTGTATTGTTATTTACTGTGTTTCTCGAAATAGTGTTGTTAAATCCTTTTATCACCCAGATACCAATCTCAATTTTGTTATTAACTATATCCTCTGAGATTAAGTTATAATTGCTATCCCCAATTCCTATTTCTTTCTCATAATTATTGCATATTTTATTATTGGTAATAGTGTTGTTATCACTAAATTTAAGGAATCTACCCTTAACGTTTAAGGAACATTTGTTCTCTGTTATGCGAGCATTAGAAACATTATTTAAGGATATTCCAGCATGAAACCAAAAAGGTCCTACTGCCTTGAAAATGGTGCAATTTGCTATTTTAAAATACACATTAGAATTTTCAATTAGGATACAACTCCCATTTCCACTACCATTTATCACCAAGTTTTCTATGAGATAAGGTTCGTTAAAAGTACCATTGCCAGAACATAATCCTACAGCTTTAACAGCAGACCAATTGTTGTCGATATGAATTCTTCCTGAGATCTCAGGTGAGTTAATATGGAGACCATCAAAACTAAAATCGACTCTATAGGCCCTTTTGCTTAGATTTACATTATTCAAAGGTAAATTACAAACAATAACACTTAGGTTAACAAGTAAAATTCCCAAAAATAATAGAATTATAGTTCTATTGAAAATTTTTCTCATATTCGTTTTGTCTAAAGATTAGTTTTATCTATAGCTATTAAGGAGTTTAACCTAATAATCATTTTGATGTTCAAAATCTTGAACATTATCAAAATTAAAATTTCTTTATAATTAAAACACTAAAATGTATATTATTATTCTTTTGGAGAAATATAGAAGTCTAATTAATAAATAAATCTTAATATTTGCTATATTCTTAGTATACTATTTCGATTTATCAATATTTAAGATTCTAAAAATTCTTTTAAGGTTCAGATTATTTTAAACATTATGAAGTTTGGATTTTCAATACCAGTTCCTACGCCTCGACTTGATTATATGTATAAAGGAGCTAAAAAAGCAGAGGAATGCGGTTTTGAATATGTTTTTTATGCAGATCATACAGTAATGCTACCCCCAGGTCCAGGAACTTGCTATGATGCATTTATGTTTCTTACTTCAATAGCGATGATCACATGTAAAGCCAAATTATGTACAGGAGTATCAGATCCTCATCGATTCCATCCTGCTTTAATGGCTCAAAAAGTTGCGACTTTAGATCAAATCTCAAATGGAAGGGCTATGATAGGGCTGGGTGCTGGTGAAAAGATGAATGTTGATATGTATGGATTGAATCGCGAAAAATCAATAATAAAATTACAGGAATATATAGAATTATTGAGAGAATTTTGGACAAAACGTAAAGTGAGTAGAAAGAGTGATTTTTGGGGTAATATTAACAGAGCTTATATCCAAGTTAAGCCGATTCAGAAAACACCTCCTATATATATAGCTGCAAATGGTCCCAAAACTCGACAAATGACAGGTGAATTAGGTGATGGATGGTATCCTTTTGTCGAATCTCCAGAATCTTTTAAAGAAAACAAGAGAGAAATTGTTGAAGCTGCTAAAAATGCCGGTCGTAATCCAGAAGAAATTGATTATACATATAATTGTTTTGTAGCTATAGATAATGATAATCCAGAAAATGCTGTTAAGCGTTGTGAGTTTTTTAGAGCGAATTATGTACTCAATCCAACAAAAACTAATCAAATTTATCCCGAGTTGTGTCTTCCTACAAATTACACAATCCATAATTTTGATATGCAAGTAAAAGACGCTAATGAACAATTATCATGTGTGGATAATCTTCCTGAGACTAT
>JBHLNS010000074.1:0-11382 GCA_048941285.1 Promethearchaeota archaeon | reverse complement strand
TTCTAGTATGCGAGGAGGGAGAAGTCGTAACAAGGTAGCCGTAGGGGAACCTGCGGCTGGATCACCTCCTATTTATTCTTTATATAAAAATACGGCTTATCTTAGGCAAGTTCTTAATAAACTTTTATTTAATTCTTATCCTCTAAATACTATTAGACTATAATAAAAAATTTCGAATTAAAAGAGTAAAAAATTTTAAATATTGGAATTTCTAATAAAATTAAAGTATAAAATTAAAAAGGGCCTGTAGATCAGTGGAAGATGGTTTGGTTTAGCTTCTTACTAACCTTTAACGCTTGACTTGCATTCAAGAGGTCACGGGTTCAATTCCCGTCAGGTCCATTTATCTTATTTTATAATTTCTTTATAAATTAAATATTTCTAAAATCCGAAATTTTTTAATTATTAATTAAATATTCATCTTAAATATGAATTTTTATGGTTTATTGATATTAACTATGCTATTTTTATTCCAAACTGCTACAGATGTTGTAGTTGATGTATACAAGTTCATCTTAATTTTTTTCGGTATTATTTTGTTGATCATAATTCTCGTGTATATTCTTTTAACTTCAAAACAAGATTAATTTCTATCTCATTTACTTCTTGCTGTTACTATTTTAACAATATCTCCATTCTGTAATTCATAATTTTCTCCTAATCTCTTTTTGGTTTTAGCATCAATACCGAACATAAAATTTTCTGCTAATTCTGTATGTATTTTATCTCTTACAAAATCTCTTAGAAGCGTCCCTTTTTCCACTAGAAATACATCTGGTAAAACATTGTTTTTATTATCCGAATAGGTATTAATATCTGAAACAGGATAAACACAAATTTGATTTGCCATGGTGAATGAAGCGTAATCCAAGGCAGATTGAATCCCTGTATTGTTATAAACATTGAGAATTTTACTTTTTATTTTCTCAAGCATCTCTAATTCATTTGCGTTCAACTTACTTTTATCTATTATTTTAAAATCATTAGATCCAGGAATATATTTGATTATTTTATTTTCATGATATTTCCTCAAAAAATGTTCTGCTAATGCGCTACATGGTATAATTGGATAATCATATTTCTTTTTTAACTCTTGCAAATTGTTATCGCTAATTTCTTTGTCAATTTTATTAGCAATTATCAAAATTGGTTTCGCTATCCTCCTTAATGTTTTTGAGAATTCCAAGAGTTCCAATTCTGTCCATTGCGATGGACTTCGGGTCGCTAAATTTGACTTTTTTAAGGATTGCAATATTTGCAGCTTACTTATTTTTATCCCCGAAAGTCTATCGTATAAGGATTCAAGAACTTTTCTTTTCTCAGTTAATATAGCTTTTGTAAATTTAGTCCAATCTTCTCGTTCGATTATTTCTTTAAACCATAGATTTATTTCATTTTCTAAAAACACAATATCCTCATACGGATCATTTTCTCCCATGGATACTAATTTTCCAGATTTATCAAGAGATCCTGTAATATCAACAATATGAAGAAGAACATCAGCTTTAACTAAGTCATTTAAAAATTTATTACCTAAACCTTTTCCTTTATGAGCGTCTGGTACTAATCCCGCAACATCTATTAAGTTAATTGGTATGAAACGTACACCATCAATACATATAGAATTTTTTGGATTATCTATTACATCTAATTCTTTACATACACACGTAGTTTTCACATATGCTACTCCAACATTTGGTTCTATCGTTGTAAAAGGTATTTCACTAACTTTCGCATGAGTTAAACAAGCTGCGTTTAAAAATGTAGTTTTTCCGCTACTTGGTTTTCCAATAATTCCTATTGTTAAGACCATATTTATATTGAATTTTGATCTCTTAAAATTATTCCTTTTTCTTCTGCAAATTATAGATACGATTGATATAATCTTCTAGCTTATTATATGAATCTAATTCAAATTCTATGTGTGATTTTTTACCTCCTATATTAGAATTAATGTTCTTTTTTGAATATTTATTAGACTGATCTTGCGCTAACATTGGGGATTTTAAATCCTTTTTTATTAAAGTTTTTGACGAAATACTCTTAAATTTCTTTGCTATTTTTTGAAAAAAAGCACAAACTTTATTTTTTTTTATTTTTAAAACAGGCATTAAATAGCTTCCAGTTTTACTCAAAATTATTTTATTATATCTCATAATTTCTGAGATTGTCAATGATTCGTGTTTAATCAAGGGGATATTTAATAAGAAAGGTTCTTTAATTGAATTTGTTCTTATAATGCATTGACCTTCCTCTAATATTGATAAAAAATTTTTATTTTCGACTTTGATATTTAATAAATCACACATAATATCTTTTTCAATATGGTTTTTGAATGTAAGAACAACTCCATTGTTTGCTAAGATTTCTTTACTAATATTAGGGCGTGTAGCTAAGGTTATTAAACATTCCCCTGTACCTCTTTGTAATAAAGCAATGTCTTCAAGATAAGTAGTTAATTTACTTTTTTTCATTAAGTCTGGTGGAGCAAAATATTGAGCATCTTCAATGATTGTGATATGTTGGATTCCCTTAAAATTAAATGCTCCTTTTGTTAAATTCTTATCCCATAAATATTTCAAAATCATATTTAGAAAAAATAATGCATCTTCTTTCTCTCCCCCTAAACGTATGATTGAACTCAGATCCATTAATACGTTTTTTTTAAATATATCATTTATATCAATTTCATTTTTTTTTTCAAATAAATTCTTTAATGGGCCTACTGAGAATCTCCTGATTCTATTCTTAATACTAATTAGAGTTTGGCTCAACATTGGGATTTGATCTTTATTTTTTTTAAGATATTCCTTACAGAAGTATTCAAATCCTTTCCAATTTTGATAATTTTTACTTTCACAAACTTTTACTAATATTTCGACCATTACTTTTTCCATTTGGGGAGTAAACTCAGAACTTTCATCTAAAAATTTTCCACTCTTTAATATATCAAATATTCTTTCAGCGTGAATTATTGGATTTACTAATCCAGGATTAAAAATATTTATTGAAAAATTCTCACCAGGCCATAAAATGAGAACATCTTCAATTCTTTTTTGAAGAAAATGATATTCCCCTTTAAATTCAACTAAAAAAAAGGGAATTTTAAAAATTTTTGTAAAATTAATTAAAAAATTTTGGAGAAAATTACTTTTCCCTGTACCAGTCGCCCCACAAATAAACATATGTTTCTCAAGATCTTTTAGAGCTAGATAAAACTTTTGTTTTTTGGCTTTCCCTTTTAAAATTCTTCCTATAGGAATATCACCTTTCTTATTACTCAGCTGTGTTGGAATTTCAAGATCAATAATGGACTCATCAACTTGCAAAAAACTTAATAAAAAAAGAATAACTGAGGCACTATATAATAAATTACCTAAATTGAATAAGATGGTTGGGATAAAAAATCCTTTTTCTTTATCTATAAAATAATCAGAATTGTTCATGATAAAAAAAGGTAAATTAATAATTAAGAAAACAGCTGTAAATATTAGAACTCCTAAAATCAATATTTTAATCCGATTTAAATAATATTTTCTTCTTTTATAGATGTAGAATACTAAATTTACGCTGAAAGATATTATTGCTATGCTAAAAAATAGTAAAATAGTGTTCATAATTGAATAATTTATTTTTATATTGCTTTTCAATTTTAAAAACACCTATAAATTTTGAAAAACCCAAAAAATAAGCATTGAAATATTTTTCGTAAACTTTTTTAATTTTATGACTTAGAGATCTATATAAATAAAATTTTTTTATACACAATTAAAAAAGTGAATATGAGATGGCACAATTATCCGGTGTTCCAATCCTTATATTAAAAGAAGGAACTGAAAGAAAACGAGGAAAAGATGCCCAAAAAAATAATATCGCGGCTGCTAAAGCAGTCGCTGAAGCCGTAAGAACTACATTAGGGCCTAAAGGCATGGATAAAATGCTTGTTGATTCTTTAGGAGATGTTACGATTACAAATGATGGCGCAACGATTTTGGATACCATTGATGTTGAACATCCTGCTGCTAAAATGATAGTTGAGGTAGCTAAAACTCAAGATGATAAAGTTGGAGATGGAACAACTACAAGTGTAATTATATCAGGGGAATTATTGAACTTAGCAGAAGAGTTAATGGAACAATCAGTTCACCCTACAATTATTTTCAGAGGTTATAGAAAAGCTTTACTCAAAAGCAAAGATTTATTACAAGAGTTGTCAATAAAAATTGATATTAATGATGCAGATACCTTAATGAAAGTTGCAGAAACTTCTATGAATAGTAAATTAATCGCTGGTGTAAAAAATCATTTTGCGAACATTGCTGTAAAAGCTGTAAGTCAGATTAAAGAAGAGCGTGGAAGTAATATAATGGTTGATTTAGATCAAATTCAACTCATTAAAAAAGAGGGAAAAAGCCTTTTAGATACTAATATCATTGATGGAATTATCGTCGATAAAGAAGTTGTTCATTCAATGATGCCAAAATTAATTAAAAACGCTAAAATTGCTCTAATCGACTCTTCATTAGAAGTAGAAAAGACTGAATTTGATGCTGAAATTCGTGTTCAAACACCCGATCAAATTAACAAATTTCTTGAAGAAGAAGCAAATATGCTTAAAAATCGGGTTGCGAAATTAAAAGATATTAACGCCAATGTGGTTTTTTGTCAAAAAGGAGTTGATGATAAAGCCCAAAACTTTCTTGCAAAAGAAGGGATATTAACTGTACGCAGAGTTAAGAAATCTGATATGGAGAAATTAGCAAGAGCGACTAACGCAAAAATAATAAATAACATCTTTGAAATCAGTGAGAATGATTTAGGAGAAGCAGGGAAAGTAGAAGAAAAGAAAGTAGGAGATGACAATATGATCTTTATTTCAGAGTGTGCTCATCCAAAGGCAGTAAGTATACTAATAAGAGCAGGTATTGAACATGTTGTTGATGAAGCAGAAAGAATGCTAAATGACGCATTATCAGTGGTTAAAGCAGCAATAGAATTACCTTTCATACTTCCTGGGGGTGGAGCCTCTGAAATTGAATTAGCAAAACGCTTAAGAGCATTTGCTAGATCAATAGGAGGAAGAGAACAATTGGCAATTGAAGTTTATGCTAATGCTTTAGAGATAATTCCTAAAACATTAGTTGAAAATGCAGGATATAATCCTGTAGATTTAATTGTTGAGCTTAGGTCAAAACATGAGACTGAAGCAGGAAATTCATTTGGGATCAATATTGATTCGGGTAAACCTGATGATATGGTAAAATTAGGGGTTTTAGAACCATTATCCGTCTTAACTCAAGCTATCCAATCAGCAACTGAAGTCTCTTCGATGATTCTTAAAATTGATGACGTTATTGCGGCTTCTACTCTATCAAAAGGTCCTGAAGAATAATTTTATTAAAGATTTTTTATTTTCTTTATTTTATTAAAATTTATTTATTTTCTTGAATGTATTCCCCCAAGAAAATTTTGAGAGAATCAAATCTGCTTTATCGGGAAAATTAGTAATATATAAAGCGGCAGCTAAAGCTTCTGCAGAACTTAATTTTTCCCATTTACCATAATTTGTCGGATTAGCAGCTATTAAGGGAGGTAATTTCCGACCGTTCTTAAATTTTAAATTTTTTAAATTCATAATATTGCCCCAGGAGCAATCAATTACTATTAATCCGAATTTAGAGATTAAGAATCTGTCAAGATCTGATAATTCATTAGATGCAAAGGGATTTAGTATGATGCAATTCTTTAAGTTTTTATCAATCCTATATATTATTTTTAAAAGATTTAGTCTACTTAATTTATAACCTGTACATTTCTTGGGATCGCACTCTCGATAATTTAGACAATATAATTCTGGCCGATCTCTTTTTGAATTAACGTTATTCATTATCAATATTAAAAATAAATAGTACATTAACTAAATAAATTAATTATAATTCAATCATACTTAAAACTTGTAAGAACGTTTACAGATTTGATAAAGTTCTCAGTTATTTGTTCTTCACCTAATATTTGCATTATCGAATTAATAATATTTCTTGATTCACAAATAACTGGGATCCCCCCATAAGTTAATCTAAATAACCCAATAAAAGATACATCTTCTACATTTGAAGTTTGTCCTGTGCTTGAGAAATTGATTTTACCTGAAGGGCATGCTATTAAACCATAAAAATTTTCAGAATCTTCGCCAGAAATTGCGATGTAGCATAATAGATCACCAATAGAACTCCCTCCTGATTCTTCCTTCATTTTCTGAAAAGCAACATTAGCATTTGCAGAGAAAGCCTCAATAGATATTGGCAAATCTTCTCCACTAATCTCCTTAGCATCTAGAGTTAACCCCGAAGGATTCACTAATCCATATCGTATAAAAACAGGATTCTGTACAGAATCTAGAACTTTTCTTATGGAAGGTAAGGGATTTGATGATTCAATTATTTCGGGTTTATATGATGCGAAGGGAACTTCTGAACCCATTCCAAATAAATAAATTGCACTACGAACTTTATCACAAAAAATTTCAATTTCTCTTTCAGATTCATTTCCACTTCCAAAAAATTCTCCCAGCTTCTGTTTAAGATAATACATGGCTGTCGCTAAATTATCAGCGTCTATAGGCCATTCTTTATGATAATCATGCACTATTGTTAAAAGTGTTTCATTAATTCTAATTGTTACCAAACAAACCTTATCAAAATATGAAAATGAAATAACTTGGTCTTTAATGTTTAAATCTTCCCAATTTTCTTCACTTGCAGTAAATGCTGCTGAAGCCAAACTTGTAATTTGATTTGGATTTAATTCAATATCACTTTTTCTTCCTATTTTTGCTATTGAAAGGCCGTTCTGATCACATAAAACAACTAAGACAGTGCCTTCTGAAGCACGCAGAATAGATGTCAAATGTTTTATTAAAGATTCTCTTACACTCATTTAGGGAACCAAGATTTTTTTATGTTAACACTTTAAATTATTTTATTTGTATTATATATAATTAAAAATTTTTTTCTTTTAATTCAATCGTATTTAAGTTTTAATTTTATCATGAGAAATTTTTTTATAAGTAATTATTTTAATTAAATATTAAAACCGTTTTATAACACTAAACTGCGGGAATTGCCAAGTCTGGTCAAAGGTGATAATTAGCTTGATCTAAAGCCGACTATAGGCGGTGGACTTAGAATCCATTCTCATAGGAGTTCGGGAGTTCAAATCTCCCTTCCCGCATTATTTAGACCATTATTCATAAAATTTTTAACACAAAATAAATTAAAACATTCTAACTAAATAGTAGTAATTTAAATTAAGACTCATTCATCTTTTTATTGTTAAAAATTTCCAGCTCCCGTAGTGTAGTCCGGCCAATTTTTCAACAAATTTTGTAGAAAAGGTATCGCATTGCGGGCCTTCACCCCGCCGACCCGGGTTCGAATCCCGGCGGGAGCACTTTAAAAGATTATAAATCAATTAAGTATTAAAAGAGCATAATTAGTTATTTATAAGAATTTCAATAAAATCCAAAAGAAAATCGTACATCTCCAATACTTAATTACATTAAAACCAAAAATTTTGAACAAATATTTGAATTAGAATAATTAGAAATTTAATTCTTTCTCCAACTTTCATTAAAAATAGAAATTGCGCCCCCGGCTTCCCCCACTACACGGAGATCGAGTGATGTATGGATCGAACATGCGACCGCCCGGTTAACAGCCGGGTGCTCTACCTAGCTGAGCTACGGAGGCACAATTATGATATTTTTTCTGATATAATATTATATTAAATATAATATTTAGCTTTTTCCTTACTATTTAAAGGCTTTTCAATTTAGAAACTAATATTAAATATTTATGTATAATTTAATCGGACTGAGCAGCATAATATATCAACCATTTCGCCATAGCATGAAATGACTCATTGATATTGATATTTGCTTTTGATGAACAGAATACACATTGATTACACTTTGCCTTGATTGCATAGTCATTTGCTATCTCAAAATCTACCTCATGATTATTAAGATCCCATTTCATACCAAGGAGAATTATAGGAATGAAACCAGCTTTTTGGCGAATTATCTTAAGCCATTCAGGTATTTCTCTAAATGTGTCATAATCACTAATATCAAAACATATGAATGCGCCACTAGCTCCTTTACAATAGTCTGGCAAGAGTTCACGGAATCGTTTTTCTCCAGCAAAATCCCAAAGTTGCATTTTTACAGATTCTCCATCGTCTAGTGTTTCAGATTTTGTATGAAATCCGGCACCTATTGTCATTTTATATCCTTCTTCGAATTTTCCCGTACAGTACCGAGTTATCATCGCAGTTTTTCCTACACCCCCGGCACCAGCAACAATCACTTTAAAAATCCATGAGCTCTGCATTTTAATCTATCAAATTAATATTCTACCATAAAGAATAAGCTATTTGATAAATAATAAAAATTTTGCTTTAAATACTTTTTTGGTTGGAAATTCAATTCTAAATTTTTAAAAACCCAAATTTGAAATCCTAGACAAACCATAAAAAATTTTCAATTAATTATCCTTACTTAAAAAATTAGAAATATTTTATCAAAGCTTCTCTCTGAAATGAAAAAGATTTTTATAAGATTTTATTCTATTATTTTTTAGATTTAAATTTTAAAAAGTTTTAACAATAAAGGTTGTGATAATAGAGTATTAAAGACGACGACATTTGTCCTATATGTAGTTTTCCAAAAGAACTATGTATATGTGATAGCTTAAGTGCTGATGAGCAACAAATAGTGATCTCTAATGATACAAGGAAATGGGGGAGAGTTGTTACCGTTGTTAAATTTATCGGTAATTTTGATTTAAACTTAAAGAATATATTAACTAAAGCAAAAAAAAAATGTGCTTCTGGAGGGACTGTAAGGGATAATGAAGTTGAACTCCAAGGAGATCATCGTTTTAAAATGAAAAAATTCTTAATTGATCTAGGATTTCCCGAGGAAAATATTCTTATTCAGGAATAATCATTTGAAAGGCTAAACTCTCAAATACATATAAGAAGTTGGAAAACATTAGTAATATATAGATTAATAATAAATTAGTATAGTTTCTATGAATTCAGTTATCTTTAAAGTAATCTTCAGGGCTCTTGAGCAATTTGAAAATAAAAATCTCACATTAAGCTTCAGAAATTTAGAATTTGAAAAACCAATATCGGTACCCGCTAAATTCTCAGAATTTAAAAAAGCTAATGAAAAAATCAGTAATTTAATAAATTTTCAAAACATTGAAGAAGTTCTCATAATTGGTAAACCTTTAGTTGATTATTCTTATAATTATTACCTTGTCTTATTATGCACATTTAAAGCAGATGGGAAAAAAATAGGATATTTAATTAGTAATGTGAAGAATTTAGGAGATATAATCATTGGGGTTTGGCCTTTTAATTTGCAGCTAAAAAATTTAACAAGACTAAAAATTTTAGAATCATTTAATGATTTTTTAGAAAATCCTGATAAATTTAGTAGCATCTGTTTAATCTCTCAATAGCATTAGAGATTTCAAATTTAATTTAAGTTTCAATTTTTTTCATTACTCTTTCTAATTCCTCATCAATATTTATGTCTCTAAAATCATATACAGAAATTTCGTATTGATTTGAAAAATCACTAAATTTGGCTCTTCCTTTAATAATAATATCTTTCCCTAAGAGTTCAGAGGATTTACTTTCCAAAAATTTCTCAAATTCAGGTGTTTCTATAAGCTGTACAATATTATTTGTTTCTACTCCTAGTAACTTCTCTGCCAATCCTCCCATAAAAGTAGTCCTAATAGTTCCAGTTCCATCATCGATAATTAGGTTTAATATCATCCGATATTCACTATCGCCGGCTTTATCGCATGTACAATTTTCAACTTTTTTCATACAATTTTTACAGGCTTCATAAACTGTTATTTTATTGAGATCTTTTGCTATAAATCCCTTTATTTCATATGTGCCGGCAGCATTAATTTTTTCGATGTTGGTATAATTACCAGAAAAATTTGTTGCTTTATCTCTTCCTGATATCTCAATACTTTTTAGGTTTGGAATTTCAAGTTCAATTAACTCTATTGATGATTCATTAATTAAAGAGATTTCATTTCTACTTGAAAAAGAACTATATTTTACAAGAACATTTTTTAATGACAATCCTTGTCCAACAGTCAATAGTTCTGAATATTCTTCGGCTTTTTCACGCCAAATTGTGATTCTAATGCCATCGCTATTATCACTAACAATAAATCCTAATAAAGGAACTACTTCTCCAGATTTTAAAGTTATTGACTTTAGATTATCAATTGACGTTATTATGCCTTTAAATGAGACCACTCCTGACCTATTTTGAAGTTCCTTTACTTTCTTTACAGATTTTCCCTTAATATCTAAATCTTCAGTCTTTTTTGTGATAGATGTGTTTCTGTTTGCAGTTAATTCTATAGTTTTTGAATCTAGAGAACTGAGACGAGGGTTTAAGTTGGTTATGGATATAACGTCATTAAGTTCTAGTGCTTTCAATTTTGTAGTATCTTCATTCCAAAAGGTGATCCTAATTGAACCTGTTGAATCTAACAATGTCAAAGATTGTACATTTCCTAATTCACCATCTTTTCGAGTAAATTCTCTTTTTGGTGATAATTGAATTATTTTCCCTTCCAATGATAAAGAATTAAGATTTAAGTTAATATTATTAATATCAATTGATTTAAATGTAATTTTTGGATATTTTTTATAATCTACATCTTCTGGTGATAAAATTACTTTTCCATAACTTCCTATATGGATTTCCATTTTTCCATATTTACCTTTTTTCGCGCTCCCATTAATAACTTTAATTATTTCATTTTTTTCGAAATTAGGTTCTGTAAATATTTTCACCTGATCATCCCAAAGCACAATTCGGGCATCTCCGGTGCTATCATGCAGTAAAAATGACCCTACATATCCTTTACTTCCATCATTTCTCTCAAAGCTATTTACTTTATAAACCTCTTTGATTCTTCCATACAAGGTTATGTTTTTCATATTTTGAGTGATATCTGAAATAAAGATTTCAATATCCTTTAAGAGATCTTTACTTTCTCCTTTTATATCAACTCCTAACTCTTTTGCAATAATAAATAAAGCTCCTTCCTCAGAAATTAATCCTTTTAATTCATTCTTCTTATCTTCTACTAAATTCTGAATTTCTTTTCTCGTAAGGCCTGTGTCTTCAATAATTTTATTTACATAAACTTCAGTTTTCATTTCAATCATATTATTAAAAAAATTGTTAAAGGTCTACAATTATTTTAGTTTGGATTATTTAAAAAAAAAATTATTTAATTGTAATTAAAAAAAGATATTCTTTTAAAATTAAAG
>JBHLNS010000026.1:0-47640 GCA_048941285.1 Promethearchaeota archaeon | reverse complement strand
TGAAAATGAACTCCTAAGAAATAACATTAAATTAGTAATATTTCAAAATTAGGTCTTGATTTAACAAACTTGTGAAATAAAACAATAACTTTATTAGTAGTCCAGAGATCATAATTATTCGGTAATCCAAAATTAATTAAATTTTTCTAAAAAGAACATAGTTTTGGGTGGAAATCCTAATAAATTAGAAAAGATAATTGGGTTTAGATAAATGAAAACTAATCGAATTTCAATTTGTATTATTTTTATCATAATTTTTGCTGTGTTTAGTTATAATCCGATAAAAGTAGATAATAAAATAGAAATAATTGAAAAACTTAGGACTTCTGGGTCACCTATAGAACTAAAATATGGTACATATGCGGGTCCTGCAAGTTTAGATCCACTTAATGCATGGGATACTCCTTCTTATAACGTTATAGATCAGGTTGTTGAAAGGTTATTTACATACAATTTATCTGATCCTGAACTCGGTATTATCCCAAGTCTTGCTTCAGATTTCGGTACATGGGATTTAGACGGTTTAACATATAGAGTCTTACTTAAGCATGGTATTAAGTTTCATGATGGATCCGAATTCAATGCTTCTGCTGTTTGGTGGAGTTTCGAAAGATTAGCTTATTTCATGAATGTATCTGGTACTTTACCTAGAGAAATCCATAAAGCCTATATTTACTCAGTGTATCAGTGGCCTAATGGAAAACCTATAATCAATTCGACAAATATCATAAGCGATTATGAGATAGAATTTGTATTAAATAAGAAATTTGCTCCATTTGAAGCTCTGTTATGTTTTAGCGGATCAGGAATTATGTCCCAAGTCTCAACTCCCCAAGAAGAATATATTGATTTGATGACAGGAGATTTGGTTGGAACAGGTCCTTTTATCTATGATTCATATGATGGTAATGAAGTGAGATTTCATAAATTTGCAAATTATAGGGATGGCCCTGCGAATATAGATGAATTAACGTTTATCATCACTTCAGATGCTACTCAGTCTCTATTAGATGGCGATGTTGATTTTATAAATAATATTGATGTCTCTAAGATTGAAGATCTTAAAGAAGATGTAGATATTACATTTGTAGATGCCGGGAATACAACAGTAGGTTATTTTTTAACAATGAATAATACAGAGATATCAGATCCATATATTAGAAGAGCTATATCATATGCAATTGATTATAATTATATAATTAATGATATATTAGAAGGGCATTATTCAAGGTTGAAATCACCTGTTCCAAACGGGATTTTATATGCAAATTCAACATTAGACTTTCCAAAATTAAATTTTACCGAAGCTAGGGAAGCTATGCAGGATGCTGGTTATGGTATCGGATTAGATACGACATATCCTGGTATTGATGAAGATTCATGGGAGCAAGGAGAATTTCTAACATATGATTATGTCTATAATATAGCAAATATACAAAGAGAGGAATTAGGTTCAATGCTACAGAATAATCTAACAAAAGTAGGAATAAAAATAATCCTTGATGGAGTAGAGTGGGAAGAATTTTTATTTAGATTAGTTGAGAGAAGAAAGTTAGAGTTATTGCTTATAGGATGGGTTCAGGATTACAACGACCCAAACAATTTTTTATATGATTTGTACAGTAGAGAAGGAGGTTGGAACCTTGGCGTAGTAGATGACAATTATCTTGAACAACTCTTATTAGATGGGTTAAATACGTATGATTCTGAAAATAGAAAAAAAATTTATAACACGATTCAAGAATATCTTGTTGAGGATTCAATGCCGTATGCATATCTCTTTGTCCCCAGAAATTACGATGCTTATAATAATGAATTCAATGGGTTTCAATCAAATCCTATGGAAAAATTATGGTTTCATTCTGTCTATTATGAATATGGGTCTCAACTAATCACCACTGATTATACATTAACTTCAGATATGTATTTTGAGGAAGGAAATGGGCTTAAAATAGGAGCAGATGGAATCACGATTAATGGTAATGGCCACAAAATTATAGGTAGCGGTAGTGGAAGTGGCGTTTTGATCAGTAATTATGACTCAGTAACAATAAAAAATCTTACAATTCAAGGTTTTCATACAGGGATTTCAATTTATGGTGGTGACCATAATAATATTACTATTAATTATATATCAGATAATAAAATAGGAATTATACTTTCTTCAACACTGAATGAAGTAACCAATAATATTATTGCTAGAAATACATGGTGGGGTGTTTTTGCTAATGGTAGTTCAAATTATATTTACCGGAATCTTTTGATCAACAATTCACATCAGATTTTGGCTGGTTTAAATGTATGGGTAGACCCGATTAACAATGTAGGTAACTTTTGGAGTAATTACTGGGGTAATGATTCAGATGGAGATTATATTGGAGACACTGATCTACCACATGAAGGTGTAGATGATGCACCTCTTTTGGATCCTTCAATTCCAGAAAAGTATGGCCCGCTTCCGTACGCTGATTGGTGGATGACAGGGCGTGGAGGTTCTCCTATAATTTTCCAGGCTGAAGATCCTTATGGGCGAATAATTAATGCGGATGTTAATGAAATTGGTTTAAATGCATTCTATATAGAAAATGAAGACTGGGATGAAGGAGAAGACAGTGTAATGATCCTTATAGCTATCAATCCTGAAGACCCTATATTTGGAACTTATAGTTATGAAATAACAGCGACGGAGGATACATCTTATTCTATGGAGTATTTCTCTAGTGCAGAAGGCGAAATATTATTTGAACGATCTGTTGAGGAAGTTTCTTTAGATGAGGGTCAAACAGATCAGATGATTACAGTTATAGAGGAAACAGAGGATCCTGATATCGGTGAGCCCATCATATCTGTCCGTTCTTTAGAAGACCCAATATATATTGATAGTGATGATGATTTCGAAACTTATGATTTCCCGGGGAGTGGAGAGGAAGGAGACCCTTATCTTATTGAAAGTTTTTATATTACAGCTGATAATGGGAATTTGATCCATATCAAAGATACAACAGTATATTTCATCATACGCAAGTGTAAGCTAGATGGTATCACACAAGACTGGGATGGGATATATTTAGAGAACATTGAAAATGGAATCATTGAAAATAATGTCGTTATTAACAATTTTCATGGAATCGTTCTGGAGTCCTCAAGTAACAGTTTAATATCCGATAACACGTTATTATATAATTGTATAGGAACTCATATCTCATCTTCATTTGATAACAGGATAGTTTGTAATGATCTTGGAGAGAACGACTATTTTGGCATTGAAATTTATGATTCGAGTAAGAATGAGGTGATTAATAATGATGTGCATCAAAACGATGCTGGGATTGTACTTTGGGGTGGAGCTGTTAATAATGAAATAGTGGACAATGTTGTTTACAATAATCAATGGGAAGGGATTGGTCTTCATTCTTCCGACAACAACAATATCTCACACAACCATATCTTTGATTGTAATTCTGGAATAATTCTTTATGAGTATTCAGATTATAATAATATAACTTGGAATGAAATTAATAATAATTATGCTGAGGGAATAGGATTAAACGACGATAATGATTTTAACCTTGTATCATACAATTTAATTTATGAGAATGGTGTTGGAGTCACACTTCAAGACGATTCAGGTAACAATGATATTTTAGACAATTATATTATCAATAGTGGATGGTATGGGATTTATATTGCTTCCATGTCTAGTGAGAACTTAATTAAATGGAATGATATCATTGAAAACAATGAAGGAAGTTGTCAAGCTTCTGATAATGGTTTTAATAATTTATTTGAATATAATTACTGGAGTGATTGGATTAGCCCAGATGTGGAAGATCCGATAGGAATTGTTGATTTTCCATATTCTATTGATGGTGCTGCTTTAAATGAAGATCCATATCCACGAACGAGTGAGCGTGATAACCCTATACAGAGAGCTCAACACTTGATAGATGAGGTGAATGATATGGTAGATGAGGGAATCTTAAGAAATGGTCAAGGAAAATCTTTAACAATTAAATTAGATATAGCAATTATGAAGATAGAAAATGAACAATTCGAAGTAGCATGCAACATACTTCAATCATTTATTAATCAAATATATGACTTCATTAAGGATGAGATAATTTCAGCTGAAATAGGAGAGGTCTTAATAACTAAAGCATCTTGTATAATAAATCAAATTTCATGATTTCAACTTATCTCTAATTTTTTTTTTTAGTTATTAGTTGATAGAAAAAGAATTACTTAAGTTTTATTTAGATCTGTTAACTTAAGTTATTATTATGTTAAATTAAAAATAAAATCATAAAAAAATGACTAAAATATTTGAAGGTTTAAGAATTTTAGATTGCTCTCACTTTTTTTAAAAGCATTTCGCTAAAAGGAGTATAATTCATTTCTGGACCATGGGCTAGCACTTTTTTCGCAGATCAAGGAGCAGAAGTGATTAAAGTTGAATCACCTCCTTTTGGAGAAGCTTTCCGTTTATTTGTGCTATATGATAAAACTATTTTTCCATTATTCTCAATTTTAAATAGAGGAAAGAAGTCCATATCACTCGATTTAAGAAGAGAAGAGGCGAAAAGTATTTTTAAAAAATTAGTAGAGAAATCAGACGTTCTCATTGAGAATTTTGTGAAAGGGACAATGGAAAAATGGGGTATTGGGTATGAAGTGTTAAAAGAAATTAACCCGAGTTTAATATATTCAAAAATTTCAGGATTTGGAAATGAAGGTTTAGAGCAATATACTCAAAAAACTGCTTTTGATATAATTATCCAAGCTCAAGCTGGAATTCTCGATGCTTTAGGCTTTAAGGAAGGTCCACCAAGATTACCTATAGCAGATTATACTGCAGGGCATATTGCGGCGATTGGAATAAGTCAAGCTTTGTATTATAGGGAAAGAACTGGAAAAGGTCAACTAATAGATATTTCTATGCATGATATTATGTTTGCGATAAATATAAGAGCTCAAGCAAAAGAATTTATGCCGAGAGCTCAGCATATCGATTTAACTTCAAAACTTTTACCAATTTATAATCAGTATCCTTGTAAAGATGGGCTAATTGTTTTAACCACTCTAACTGAAAATCAATATCACAAGTTAATTAGGGATATTTTACAGAAGCCTGAATTATTAGAGGATCCAAGACTAGATAATATTATTAAACGTTTTGATCATGTAGATGAGTTAGATAAAATTATTGGAGAATGGAGTAGAAATTTAAATAGAGATGAAGCAATCCAGAAGTTGGAATCTGTGAGAATTCCCTGTGGTAATGTCTTGACTATTGATGAGGTTCATGATCACCCTAATCTTAAAGAAAGAGGGATGCTATGCGATCATTTTGATTTTTCTAAGTGGGATGTTGAAAAGGTTACAATACCCAATCGTTTAATTAATTTTTCAGACTCAAAAGGGTCTGTTGAGACTCCAGGTCCGGAATTTGGTATAGATAATGAAAATATTTATATTAAGTTACTTGGGTATAATCAAGATGATCTTCAGGATTGGAAAAAAAAAAAAATAATATAAATAGAATAAGTAAATAAGAAAAAGGAGTATGAATTTTAATATTTAAAAAAAATTTTCTATAATAATTTATCCAAATAAAAGTGGAATATTATGACTAACGAAGGAGAGGAAAAAGAAAACTTTATAGATAAGCTAAATAAATCTTTTACAGATTTCTTTGGAAACATTTTTGGTGAAAGTGGACGAGATTTTATAGAAGAAACTTCTGAAAAAATAAAAGATTTTTCTTCTGAGGCTATCAAGAAATTAATGGAATTTAGCGATGATGCGCTTGAAAAGCTTAATTTAAGTGAGAATGAACAAGTAATAAAAGCCCGAGATAGCATTGAAGATGTTTTAAAACAAGCAGGACTTTTAAAAGAAGACGACGAAGAAGAGGAGTTTTAAAACAGAATTAAGGATTTTAGATTTTATTTTTATTTATTTCTTTATTTATTATAAAACTTTAGCATTTTTCAAGAATGATTTGATTTCCTCTTGAGTTGCATTAAATAGTTCTGATATAACCAGTAAAGAAGTCTCTTCATCCATTCCTAGACCTCTGTAATCCTTCCATAATTTTACCCAAGTCTCTTTTTGAGTGTATTTATCTGGGTGTTCTGCTTGGATATGAGCCCAGTATGGATGTTCTAACTCGACTCCACAGTAAGGACAATACCTTGATTCATCTTCTGCACTCAAAATTTAAATTCCTAACCTTATTTATCAATATTTTTTTTTGAATAATTGTAATAAACCAATATTACTATAAAAAACTTTTAATTTCAAAAAATTAAAAATTCTGTATTTAGAGCATTTTTTTAGAATAGTTTATTTCCAATTATCTTTTAAATCTTTTATTGTGATTTTTCTTACTTGATCTACCGCCCAAACTACATAATGATAACATTTTTTTCCCCAAGTTCCACTGTTCCTATATCCTGTCATAGCTTCAGGTTGACTAAAATCATACCCACAGAGTTCTGAACATACTACAGATCCATATTCTTCTTCAAACTCACTGACAAATTGAGCAGCTTTTAAATAGACTTTTAACATAAGTTCATTTTGCATTCTTTCTTGTCCACCCATTATTACCCCTATTGCACAACACCCCCCACAAACAGCCCCACAAGCTCCTTGCCAACCATTTTTTGATTTATATCCACCAAAACCCCCAGCTAAGGGAATTACAGCATTATGAAATATATCATCATCAAGGTCTAATATCTGAAGAACACTTGTAAATGTCAATTCCGCACAGTTTGCATTTATCTTCAATTTGGGTAATGAATTATTTAATTCTTTAAGTTTTTCATCAAATCGTTTATCAATGTCGAGCATCATATTATAGTTCGTTCATTTTAATATTAAATTCGTATTTAGTCTAAAAATAAATATGAAAATAAATATTAATTTTTTAACAATCATTATTAGAAAGTTAATTATTAGGATTATTATTTGATTCTAAATTGAAGGAACTTTACGAGATAGGTTTTGTATTTCGCGGATTTGTCCTTGTAAATCATGTAATGAAAAAACTTCCAGTTCAAAAAGAGAGTGGAATAAATAAGGATCTTAGGGGTGCATTTATTTCTGCAATTAATACATTTGTTGACACTGCTTTTAATAAAAATTCTATTGAATATCTAGAATCTGGTAATATTTTGTTTATATTTAAAATAGCAGAAATTCAATCTAGAGATAATCGTTTAAAAGAACCAATTATTTTATATGGACTAGTTGACAAATCCAAAAAAAAATCAGATAAACTTGTTAAAAAATTTTTTGAAAGGGTCGACCCAATCCTTCAACTATTCATTCAAAAGTATGAAAGAACAGATTTCACAGAATTAAATCAGTTTGAACCCTTTCAAGACACAATCCAGGAGTTTTTTATAAAAAAAGCTCAAGAATAATTATCCAGTTAAGCTCCAACCTTTTGGTTTAGCTCTTGAATATTGAATTTTACCTTGATCCTTTAATTCATTTATTTCATTTTCAATTTGACTATTAGAAAAACCCCTTTCTTTAATATCATTAATAAACTGCGCTTTTGTAGCTACGAGTTTATGCTCTTTTAGATATTCAAGAATCATTTTTTTCAAGGATCCGCCACTACTAACTTTTCCTTCAGAGGTTTCTAGCTTAGATTCAACTTCTAATATTGCTCGTAATTTCTCTTTTTTTGGTGTAATACTTTCCTCAATAACTAATGGTTGTACCTTAGGTTTTGGTTGTTCTTCAACTTTAATTTCTGCTTTAACTTCTTCAGGCATCTCCTTCTCAAATTCTTCACTCGGTAAACTCCATACAGGATAAGTAATTTTCTCATAAAGAACTGATTTCTGAGTCTTTAAAAGTGCAAATTCATCCAAAATTTCATCTTCTGAATAACCTAATTTTAATAATTCCTGCATTAAGTCTTTTAGATGTCCTTTTTCTTTAAGAATGTTGAATATATGTTCTCTCATATTTGTTGGAACTTCCTTTATTTTCGCAATTTCATTAATTAAATCTACTTTTTTACTCTCCTTAATTTCATCAATTATTATTTTATTAGGGATTTCAAGCGATTGCTTTTGCCCCCATTCAAAATCAGTGACATTCCTAATTGTGCGATCATATCCTCCAAATACTATCTGTTTTACGCTCTTATCTTCTTCAATTAGATAGCATACGTTTTTAATAGAAGTGGATACTTTAGTTTTCCATTTTAATTCAAATTCATGTGAGTCTAAATTTGGATTATGAAAAACTTTTAGAGACCCATCTGCACATCCTGCAACAATTTCTTTCGCATTATCACCATCAATATCTTCGATTAATAAAGATATTGGTCTTCCATCCTCAGTACTAACCTCATTTATGGTTTCTCCTGCACTATTTAATATCTTAATGAATAAATCGTCAGTGCTTATTAGAATCTCATTCAAACCATCATTAGTAACATCTCCAACTTTAATATCATTGATCTGTGTAGTAAAATTTTTCTGCCACATAATATCTAACGTGTTATCTTGGAATTGAATTAATTGAACTAATCCATTTTTAGTGCCAACTAATAAACCATATATAGGATCATCATAATCGGCTAATTTCAAAAAACCCAATGAGCAAGTAGTGACCCAGGAATCATAATATAACATAAACTTTGGCTTTTTTGCCTTAATGTCATCAAAAATTCTAAGAGTCTTATCGTCACCTCCAAAAATTAATTCTATATTCCCATCTCGAGTGAAATCTCCAGCAATACAGCAATTAATCCTCTTTGAAGATTTGTATCGCATTAAACCTGCAAGCTTTTTTTTCTCAACATTTAATTTTAAAACCATAAAATTGCCATCACCTGCACCAACTAATATCTCATCACATCCATCTCCATCAAGATCTATTGGATAACTACATCTGCACCATCCATCGAACATTCTATCATCTACAATATTCCTCTCTTCATCCATCAAATATAATTTCTTGTCATGTCCGCCAAAAACTAGGAAATTATTACCTTTACATTTCAAAATTGAACACGTTAACACCGCATCTGGGCATTCAAACATCCAATTCAATTGATAACGTTTTCTTAACATTCTTTCTCAAGACATATTAAAAGTAGTAATTAAATTAAAATTCATTATTTTATCATTTAAGAATTATCTCTAAGGTTATTAAACTATTAGTGTAAATATAAAAAATAAAAAAAATAAAAAGTGCTTTATTAAATTTAAAGCGCTAATTGGGCATCAGATGGACTATATTTGCCTTTACCTGTTATTTCATATGTGATTTCCAATTTTTCTCCTATATCTAAAAGTTTTATATTCCACTTTAGTGTATCTTGTCCCACTTCATCAGTGATTTCTGGAGTCATAGAATATGTACCATACTCAAATAGATCTGGTACTTTATCTAAGATAATCAAATTACTAAGTTTAGACTCACCAATATTTTCAAGTGTCAATATAATTCTATAATTCCCAAGATCTCCAATAGGTACCACTTCTTTTCCAATTCTGAATTTACGTCTGATATGCATCGCTTCGATTACAGGAACATCTGGTTTAAATTCTAACTCCTGACTTACTGGAAAGGTATTTGCTAGATATATTATTTCAGATTCAAAGGTAGATTCTCGTGCAGGGCTTTCACAATGAATAGGATATTCAAACTCTAAAGTAGAGTCTGGATTAAACATGCCCGTGCTACTGTTTTTCAAATCTCTAAGATCAATCTTAAAAGCTTTATCTTCGAAGGTTACTGCTCCGGGAGAAACTTCAACTTCTTCACCATCCCATAGCAATTTAATTTCATCTGCTTTTGGAGGTTGATATTCATCAGAAAAGTATTGTTGAATTATTGTAACCTCATCAAGTGGTGCTGAACCATTATTAACCATTTTAAGTGTTGCAATGACATCTTTTTTTCGGTAAGTTGGAACTTCAATTAAGTTGTAGGACATTACACCAGAGATACTTCCAATCTCTAGTATAACATCTGATAGAGCCATTGTTCCATTGACTATAGTCTGAAAATCAGGCATAACTCGAAATTCTAATTTCTTCCTGAAGGTTGGATATTCGTCGCTCTTATACTCCCACTTTATAGAGTGCCACTGCGCTCCACTTGGTAACATTGGAACATCATTAGGATCAATATCTACAAATTTTTTTGTTTCATCTTCTGGGGAATATACATCTGCATTGAATAGTTGTATGATAAATTCGGATGAATTATTAAATACAAGCTTACAATCAAAAATGCCAGGTTCTTCATCCCTTTCAACTGTATCTACATAAAATTTATTTCTTGTATATGCATCGAATTTTCCTATTGCTAAGCCTTCAGCATATGAAGATGCGGCCTGATAAGTGACTTCTATTTTTCCAGTTCTTCTTTTAGTGATGTCTGTTACCATAATATTGCATGTAAATTTACACATCACAGTATATTCTGGAGCTAATTTATCAATTGTCCAAATTATTTTATTATCTTCAATTTCAGCTCTTCCTTCGCTTGTATCTTTAACGATTGGATTCGTAAAATCATCAGGAATATTTTTTACTACTTTCAGATTAGTAACTGGTTTATCAAACATACTTCTAATTGCTATAGCAAATGTCACAACATTTTGTTTATCAATTGAGATTCCAAAAGATTCTAAACCGGCTTCTACGAGAGTTCCACCATCACTCCAAGTTTCACCCTTATCTCCTAATTCTTCCTCTTCTTCTTCTTCCTCCTCTTCTACTTTCGGCTCTGGTGGAGGTTTCGGAGAGGGTTTAGATGAAGGTTTACCCGTTTTATCTTTTAATTTGAGCAGATCCTTCTCTATATCATTGATATTTAAAACATCGTCAGCATTAGGTAATGTACTTATAAACTCTTTCACTAGCAATAAATTTTTTATATCTTTTGTTATTTTAAAATTCCTTGAGTCAACATTATCGGGTGATTCAGTGCCTAATTCTCTGATTGAAATATCTTTAGATTTTAAATCTGTACTACCAATTTTTTCGAGAGTAACGTCTATATCCCATAATCGATCAACAGAACTAGGATTTTCAATATTTAATTTACCATTATGGGCAAATGATTTAATATTAGCATCATGATCCTGTTCTACTTCTACTGATTCAATTATTTTTACCAAAGCTAGTAATCCTTCTCTATTTCCATCTTTTAAAACGATACTACCTTCAAGTTTTCCTGTATCTTCGTCATATGTCTCGATAACTGGTGTAGAGGTATCTCTATCAATCAATTCAACGCGTCCTTTATCCATGTCTTTTCGTTTTAATGCATCAGCTACGATCTCTTCCTCTGCTTCTGATTTATCCCAGCCCATTCGTGCTGTTCGCGCGGGTGGTTTCTTTTTCTTATCTTTTTTACCCATTGTATTTTACCACGAATTTGTTTTGTACTAAATTGCAAATTATTTAGCAATTAATAAAAATTAATCGGTGATCTAATTTCAACTTCAATCTTTAAAAAATTTATCAATATAGAAATTATTATTGAGTAAAAGGATTTTATCGAAGTAATTTTAATTCTAATTTCTTCAATCTAATTTTTCTTATAATATCAAATATCACTATATTTTCCTATCAAATTCTTTTGCAGTAAAGGGAGAAATACGAGGATTTTTAAATTCATAACCACACATTGGACATTTTATCTTTTGCTTTTCTTTACTAGAATTGGAATTTCTAAAACTAAAACCACACAAAGGACAAATAATTAATTCATTCATATTCGGTAAAATAACTATAAAGCTAAATATTTAAATTTATATAAGTATAAGAATTAAGATTAAATCATTAACATTACAACCTGTTGGTCCACTTATTAATTCAGTTCTTAGTTTCTTAAAAAAGCTGTTTGAATCATTATTAGTTAAGAACTTCTCAGGATCGATATTTTTCGTTATCATTTGTTCAAATACATAATTATCAATTAAAGCACCCATTGCTTCACTATTACCTTCTATCCCATCTAGATTAACACCAATGAGTAGAAAATGATAATTAAGGCTTTTATCTTTTATATAATTTAGAAAACCTAAAAGCATCTCTTGATTTCTTCCTCCAATTCCCTTACCTCTAATCGTAACTGTTAATTCACCCGTTCCAATCAACGCTTTTCTTGAATTTTTCTTTTGATCTAAATTCATTTGAATGCATTTAGTAATAATACCATATAGATCTTTTCCAAATTCCTTAGCTTCACCTATTACATTATTAGAAAAACATTCTATTTCGAATCCTTCATTTTTTAAGAAAGATTTGACCTCTTGAACGGCCGATTTTACACTTCCAATTAAATAATTATGAATATTTGTAAAACATGGATCATTGGGCTTTGGATTTTCTAAAGAACTATCAGATAAACCCTTTTCTAAATGATCTCTCACTGAAATTGGGATTTTTTCTAAAAGGTTATATTTTTTTATAATTTCATAAGCATCCAAAAAAGTAGTTTTATCAGGTACTGTAGGCCCTGAAGCAATTGAATCAAGATCATCACCAACAACATCAGAAATAATTAACGAGATTAATTTAGCTCCACTTGAATTATATAATTTTTTTGCTAAATTACCTCCTTTAAAATCTGACAAGTGTTTTCTTATTGTGTTAATTTCATGAATCGAGGCGCCTGATGATAAAAGTAAAGAATTAGCATATTGTAAATCTTTAAGTTCTATACCCTTTTTTGGCAATGGAAGTAAAGCAGACCCTCCCCCTGAGATTAAGCAAATTATAAGGTCATTTTCATTCGAGTTCTCTATGATTTCCATCATGGAGAGGGACCCTTTAAGCCCATTTTTATTTGGTATGGGATGTGTAGCAAAATTAAGAGATATATTTGTTTTGTTTAAAAAACCTTGAATTTTATTGCTCTGAGGGACATTTATAATACTTTTTTTATCAATAGCTTTTATATTTACCAATAAATTTTCAAGTGTTAATGCCATTTCAGCAGTAGCTTTTCCACCACCGATTAAATATATTTTTTCATATTTCTGTAAATCATACTCATCATTTTTGATGAATAGTATGTTATTATCTATGTGGATACTTTTTTTCATTAAATTCTTAGGCTGTACGGCTGAAATTGCCTTTGAAATTGCTTTAAGTCCGATTTCTCTTAACCTTAATTGAACTTTAGGTAATTCCTTAGTAAGAACATCAGAGGTATTTTTAATATACAATAATAAAATTTTGAAATGAAGATAATTTAAACTTTATTTGAGTTGAATATTAATTTGATATAATATGGATCTATTTACTTTTTACAATTGGAAAAAATATAATAAAGTTAAAGCAAGCAAAAGCTTTGGTGACCTCAAATCATTAACGGTTAATAGACTTTATTTTAAATGAAGCGAGTTCTCCATTTTTAACAATTATTTCTCTATAACCTCCAGCTGATTTTGGATTTCCATAACTCCCTAAACCTAAAGCGGGGGTTTGTACTACAAATGGCCCATTCTCACTTATTTCTTTTGGGTTATCATATATGTTGGAATAGTCATCATAGAAAATCGCAGCAGGGTTTTCAATTTTTTTCAACCTAAAAGGTGGAGCATCAAACACACTAGTTTTGAATTCCCCTGGATCGTCTAATCTAAATTCTCGACTAATGTGTGTATGTCCAGAGAGTGTGAGAATTGTAAAATTTTTACAAAATTCAACTAATTTTTCCCAATTTGAAGATACACATCCATACTTAGTATTAAATACACCATCAATACGTGCTTTAGAAAGAGCTTTACCAAAACTTTTTATTACTGATTCCTTAAAGTCACTAAGTTTTTGTCTCACAAAACGGCTCCCTTTTTTTTCAAATATATTAATAGTAAGCTTTCTACCTTCTGGATTTAATGGTGGTCCATGTAAAAATAAAAATGTATTCATAGATTTATTTATTTCATTATTCATTAGGTTTTCTAAAAATTTTATTTGTTTAGTGGTTATCCCCGTAAGAGATGGATGACCAGTTAATAAATCTCTAACATTTCTGAAGGAATCTCCACCAGTATTAAGAAATATAAATAAATTATTACCTAGTTTCATAGAAAAATCTCTGGATGGATTAATTTCTGATAGGTATCCTCGTAATGCTAATGAAGTTTTTGTTAAAGCTGTAATAGGAGAAGCAGAAAATAATTCATTCAATGCTACCGCCTCTGAAGCATTTAGTCCAATCTTATTATACATATTTCCCCACGTTAGATCATAATGAAAAGGACGATAGTCGTGATTTCCTAATATTGTAAAAATTGGACAATTTAATTCCTCACTCCTTATAATACCTTTATGCTTTTCTTGCGATGGAATATTCAATATTATATTTTTAAACACTTGCCAATTACTATCCTCATATCTAAATTCGTTAAGTTTGCGAAGCTTCTTTGCGAACCTACTTAAAATAGTATAATCAACAAGATCTCCCGTAAGTACAATAAAATCTAGTTCATTCTTGAGAACTTTTCTATTCATCAATTTTATGAATTTTCTTAATTGATTATTTGGATTAATCAAGCGTTTTCTTAAGGGGATTTTAATTTCAGATAATAATTTTTCCTTTTTATCTTGTTCCTTCTTAATTTTTAACTTTTTTCTTACTTCCTCAAAAAAGTTCTCTACACTTTCTTTAACTGAAGTTTCAGTCCATTTTTTTATAATTTCAAAAAGTTTATCATTTCTTTCTGCTAAATGCAAATCTGTAGCATGAATAAATGTAAAATCTTGCCATTTTTGTTTTGTAATTACTAATGAATGGTAATTAATTCGATTATCGGGACAATGAATATCGAACATCACAAAGTTTCGTTCTTTCAAAAATTTAATAACTTCTTTGCCAATTTTAAATTCAATCTTGGCTTTATAAAATTGATTTAAATCTCCAA
Source organism: Promethearchaeota archaeon (assembly GCA_048941285.1). GTDB lineage: Archaea > Asgardarchaeota > Lokiarchaeia > Sigyniarchaeales > SOKP01 > Loki-b32. The sequence goes on along the minus strand of JBHLNS010000026.1, from coordinate 32,717 downwards.
ACACATGATTCTTCACAAGAATTTCTTGAGGTTGGATATTTTTTAAATAAGAGAGATCAGCAATGGTATTAATAGAAACTTTACCAACACTGATTAGCTTCGGGAAGATCGGATTACCTCTATGGAGCCGAGATTTTAACTTTTTCAGTTGTTCTAAATTTAAGCCTTTGTCTATTATAGATTTTAATTTGTCTCCAAGAAATTTCTTTCTCTTCTTTTTAAGTCTTTTTTCTCTCCATTTTGAAAAGATCCCCTTTTCCCTTTTTCTAAATATCAGTTTATAAGACCATTTATAGTCGAATAAAGGAACAATGCTGATTTGATTTTGAATTGATTTTTTAAAGAGCTCTATTTCAAAATCATTACCAATAAAAAGTATATCAGTCTGAAATTTTCTCTTTTTTAATTTGCGATCTATTTCTAAAATTAAGGGTTGTCCCAAATTTGGTATAGTTAGAATAAGAATTTCCTTAGTTTCTTCCTTTATTGGATTCAATTTTACTACAGCACTCAAAAATTAAAGCTAATTATTTCATATAATTCAAATATTTATCTTATTACTAACAAAATAATCGCGATTTAAAAAGGTAATTACAGTATTACTTTTTAGTTGTTATAATGTCAAAAAACCTTACATATCAATGTAAAATGCCTATAAATGAGCTAAATTTACAAAAATCACGTTATCTCCACGTACTACAATGGAACCAAGATTTTCGTGCTCCTCCCGGATGTTCCCTTCATCATCTTGATATTCAAAAATCTGACTAGTTTCTTCAAGATATAAGTTCAAGTGTTCATCAAACCCGCCTAACCGACCCCTGAAAAGGCGGTTACGCTTCACTTTAATAAGAATTATTTCATTAATTGATGACTTTAAATAATCTATTGGACGATTTGAAGTTCTTCTTTCCATATTTCAAAAACTCGTTAAAAAAAAATTAATCATAAAAAAATATTTATAATTACATTTAAATACACAGCCAATTAAAACCTTTCTATACTTTTTATAGTTTTATACATTAATACTCGCAGAAAATACAATAATAAAATTTAACTTTTTATTAAATAATGCTTTAATATGATTATACAATAACTTAATGAAATAAGGCCCGTGGCCCAGACTGGATAAGGCGGCAGCCTCCTAAGCTGAAGATTACTGCTAAGATAATGCAGTAAGCAGATATCGGGGGTTCAAATCCCCCCGGGCCTGCTATTTTTAATTTTAGAAACTTTATAAGGTATTAATTTTTTTCCAAATTAATGAAAGAAAACCATGTAACAAGCTTATCCTACTTGAAGGTGCCAATTAGACCAAAAATACCTAAATTTATTTGGAATTTAATCAATAAAATAGTTCAATACGGATCCGTCCCATTAGTCAAGATCCTGGGAATTTTATTAGGCTTAGGGTATCCAAAAAATGGCGTGAGAAGATATCCAGAGACTTTTATTGAATTAAATGATGGAGTAAAATTAGCTACTGATATTTATATGCCAAAAGATATATTTAGGAAAAAACGCAAATGTCCAACTATTTTAATAAGATTACCATACTGGAAGGATATGTTCAGTTTTCTAGGTTATGCGTACGCTGCTTATGGATTTGCTACAGTAATTCAAGATATAAGAGGAACGGGTCATTCTAATGGATTTAATTACTATTTATTTACAGAAAGAGAGGATGGATTAGAGACATTAAAGTGGATTTCTAAACAATATTGGTATAATGGGAGAGTTGGAATGGCTGGCGCAAGTTATTTTGGGATAACTCAGCTTGCTTTATCTTGGGATAATAAATATTTAAATTGTTTAACACCAGCTATAACATCAACTTTGAATTTATGGAAAAATAATGGAGGATTACAGATTCATGGTCTTACAACTTCAATATATCGAATAATGATTAATATTGTATCACACCAAGAGATTCCGCAGATGCAAACTCTAACAAATTTAATGTATGAGAGGTTTTTAAATCCAAAATATGCTTTATTTAACGATACAATTAAAAAGAAGAGTCGAATTAGCCTCTCTCAATTAAAGGGTAAAAATATTAAAGAAATCCAAGATCTGTTGATTGCTTATTATAACGTGAAAAATTTCGATCCTTCAAAACGTAGTTATAAGGTGTATTTTAAATTTCTAAATGATTTCTTAATTACACAAGGATTAGATAAAGACACATATAAGATGTCAGGATTCTTAGAGATGGATACCTCTAAAATATTACAACCCATTTTTATGTTAGCTGGATGGCAGGATATGTTTTTTGAAAAACAGCTCAAAGATTTTTTAGAAATTAAAAAACAAGCTAATGGAGATGCAAAAAAATATTCAAAATTACTAATAGGATCTTGGGCACATGGAGCAATTGGGCACCCAGAAAGCAAAATTAAAAATGGGGGTATATTGAGTTTTTTTAAGGGATTTTTGAATCTTCATTGGAATCGTTACTGGTTGATGGATGATAAGAAAGCATTTCCAGAAATACATAGATCATCTATTAAATATTGGGTAATGGGGAAAAATATTTGGAGATTCACTGAGAATTGGCCTCCAAATAATATTGATTATCAAAGATTATATATTCATTCAGATGGAAACGCTAACAGTGTAAAAGGAGATGGATTAATAGATTTTGAAAGTCCCTCCGATGAAAAGGAGGATAACTATATTTATGATCCGATGAATCCTGTTATTACTAAAGGAGGGCGGAATCTACTTATTTTAAAAGGTGCTCAAAATCAAAAAGATGCTGAACAAAGGGAAGATGTATTAGTTTACTCAACTAAACCTTTTAAGAAAGGAATAGAAGTAACTGGCCCAGTGAAGATGGTTATACATGCTTCATCCTCAGTAAAAGATACAGACTTTATGGTTAAATTGGTAGACGTTTATCCTAGAGGAAAAGCAATAAATATTTTAGATGCTGGAATTCGGGCCAGGTTCAGAAATGGTGATGATAATCCTTCTCTTATAGAACCAGGTAAAGTATATAAATATGAAATAGAATTAGGAAACACTTCAAACTATTTTAGAAAAGGTCATCGGATAAGAATTGAGATATCATCAAGTAATTTTCCTAGATTCGACCTCAACTCAAACCTAGGAGGAGAGGGGAGCCTAGGAGAATATATTATTGCTGAACAAAAAATTTATCACTCCAAAGAGTTTCCAAGTTATCTTTTAATTCCGATTTTTAAATAAATAATTCTAGATTCAGCTTAATTAGATTATTTTTTCATAATAGAGCTTTAACTTATTACCAAACTTATTTATAATATCTTCTAAAGATAATTTCAAATCAAAATCTCCAATCATCTTTCCTTCTTCATTACTAATATAGACATCTTTTTGCTTTAGCTTTAGATCCTTTAAAAGTATTAAATAAATCTCTTTCATTTCGCTAGTTAGGTTTTCCTTTGTCAAAGGAATTTTAATTCTTTCTCCACTTTGTACAATCTTAAAAAAGAGAAATTGTTTTTCTTGATGCTTTGGATTACTCATTTCAATATATACAAATTATTTACTTTGATATAAGAGTACGGTTATTTCTAAATAATCAATAACTTAAAATAGGTTTTTCTCTCTTGAAAGATCGATAGGGTTCTCTATACATATCGAAATTAATTTTATTATAATAAGTTATAAATAATAAGCAAACCACATCATATAATGCCAATTAAATAGAGGTGAAAAATTTGCCAAAAAGAATATTAAGAGTTAATATGAACAACTTAGAAGCTAAATATGAGGATCTACCAAAAGATTATACTGCTTTAGGTGGAAGAGGTATGACTTCAACAATCGTTGCAAAAGAAGTACCTCCCACTTGCAATCCATTAGGACCTCATAATAAATTAGTAATTGCTCCGGGGATAGTTACTGGCACTGAAGCGCCCTCAAGTGGAAGGCTTTCTGTAGGAGGAAAGTCTCCTTTAACTGGAGGTATCAAAGAAGCAAATGCAGGAACTCCATTTGCTCAAATGTTAGCTCGTATGCGAATAGGCGCCATAATAGTTGAAGGCAAACATAAAGGTGATGATTATTATCTACTGAAAGTAACTATGGATGGAGGAGAGTTCATAAATGCTAATAAATGGTCTGGAAAGGGATTATATGGTGTTTATAAAGATATTTTTAAAGAATATGGTGATAAAGTAGGAATATGTAGTGTTGGGATATCTGCTGAACTACTAGGAGCCATGTCAGGAGTTTGTTTTAATGATCCAGAAGGGTTACCTAGTAGATATGCTGGTAGGGGTGGTTTAGGGGCTGTTATGGCTTCAAAAGGTTTAAAATTTATAGTAGTTGACGAAACAGGGGCTCCAGGAGTAGAAATTGCTAATGAAGAAGTTTTTAAAACAGGTATCAGAAAATTAAGAGACGCTCTTACATCACATGATGTTACAAAACCAGAAGGGGCTCTCAATTCATACGGTACATCTGTACTAGTAAATATAATTAACGAAGCGGGAGCTTTGCCACAAAGAAACTTTTCTACTGGTCAAGATGATAGAGCTGAACAAGTTTCTGGTGAAGCCAAAGCTGAAATTATTAAAAAAAGAGGTGGATCTAGACCTCACTTTTGTAATCCAGGTTGTATAATACAATGCTCAGAAATCTGGGTAAACCCTGATGGAAAAGATCCTGTCGGAGTTCTTGAATATGAAAGTGTTTGGGCCCTTGGACCAAATTGTGGAATCTATAATTTAGACAATATTGGTGAACTGAACCGAGCTTGTAATGATCTTGGTTGTGATACTATTGAAGCTGGTGACACGATTGCGGTTGCGATGGAAGGAGGATTAACTAAATTTGGTGATGGTGAAGGAGCCTTAAAACTTATGGAAGAGATACGTAACAAAACACCAACAGGGAAAATTTTATCTCAAGGTACTGAAATCACGGGTAAAGTTTTAGGTGTGACAAGGATTCCAACCTGTAAAGGCCAAGGATTTCCTGCATATGATCCAAGAGCAATTAAAGGAATAGGTGTAACTTACGCCACGACTCCTATGGGTGCTGATCATACTGCTGGATATGCGATTGCTCCAGAAATTTTAGGAGTGGGAGGAACATTAGATCCAATGGATCCAAAGAAAGCTGAAGTTTCACGTAATTTACAATTAGCTACTGCTGCAGTTGATGCCTCAGGATACTGTCTTTTCATTGCTTTTGCCGTACTTGATATTCCAGAAGGACTAGAAGGAGTAGTTGAATCATTAAATGGTGTATTAGGAGCGAATCTAACTGTTAACGATGTTGGCCCAATTGGAAAATCTATTATTGAAATAGAACTTGAATTCAATAAGAAAGCAGGATTTACAGCCATTCATGACAGACTTCCAGAATTTATAATGGAAGAAAGACTCCCACCGCACAATACAGTATTTGATGTGCCAGATGATGATTTAGATAGTGTATTTTAGGTTAAATAGGCCGTTAAATATGCCAATTAATTTAAAATTATTTGGGGATTTAAGACAAAAAGCAGATCCAAAAGTAACAGGAACGTTATCTTTACAATTAAAAATTAATGAAGTTGCAATAAGCCGGGTATCGGATATTCTCAGAAAGTTCAATATTGAAGATAGTGAGGTTAGCCATATTTTTGTAAATGGAATATACGCAGGACATAAGAAAAAGATTAAATCTGGGGACCGCGTTTCACTATTTCCACGAAATATGGCATTATTATACAAATGGTATTTTAAACGAGAAGAAGATGAATAATAATACAATTACAATAACTGTTAAATTTTTTGCAACTTTAAGGCAATACGGCCCAGCTAGAGAAGTATTAACAATTCCAGAAAATACTGAAATCGAATTTTTATTTAACAGATATAATATTCCGGAAGATGACAGAAGAGCAATTATTTTAGTTAATGGTCGCCCGCATAAAGATCTTACTACAGTTTTAAAAGAGGGAGATTTAGTTTCTATCTTTCCTCCAATAGGTGGAGGTTAACTCCACATCAATACTAAATTTTCTTTTTTTTATATTCCTTTTTTTTAATATATAAATTTACCCAAAGCAAATAAGATCAAAGTTCAATTTTTTCCTTTTGTTTTTGAGGAAAGAACGTTCAAATAGAATTTTTGAATCTTTTTTTAATTGGGTATTTTTACAATTATTATAATCATCGAATTTTGCACACTTAATATAATATTTTTTATAGATATTAAAAGAAACATTTGTGAAAAAAAAAAGATAATAGACATTTTAAAGCTCGGGTGAAAATTTTGACATCTATTGAAAAATCAAAAGAAAGTGAATTAATATATAGTAATTTGCTTGAAACAATTGATGTGGGGTTTTATCAAGTGACATTAGATGGTCAAATGCTTAATCATAATCGAGCTCATAATACTATTTTAGGGTATGATCCATTAAGAAGTTTAAAATCCTTTGATGTAAGACGATTCTGGCAGAATCCAGAAGATCGGGATAAATACATTGAATATTTATTAAATTTCGGTTTTACAAAAAATTATATTTGTCATGCCTTAAAAAAAGATGGTACTAAAATTGTAGTGGAACTAAATTCTTATTTAATAAGAGATGAAGAAGGAAATCCAATTAGAATTGACGGTACTTTTATTGATATTACTGAAAAATACAATCTACAACGGAAATTAGAAGAATCAGAAAAAAAATACAGAGAAGCCTATAATAGGGCTCATTTTTATAGAGATTTATTTGCTCATGATATAAACAATATCCTTCATATAATTGGTTCTTCAATTGAACTTATTGCTTATCATCAGGATGATTCTAAAAATTCTAAAATTTTAGAAGAAATCAGAAATATTATTAATAAGCAGGTTGATAGAGGTGCCAAATTAGTCTCAAATGTACATACTCTCTCTAAACTTGAGGAAGAGGAAATACATGCACACCCAACAGAAATTTGCGAATTAATGGAAAAGGCTATTGATTTTGTTAAAAAATCATATAATAGTAGAAATATTCAAATAAAAATTGATTGTCCTGAAGATCATGTAATTATTAATGCAAATGAACAAATACAGGATGTTTTTGAAAACATTTTACATAATTCTGTAAAGTATAACGACAATTCTGATATAATTATTACCATAAAAATCTCTAAAACTAAAATAGATGGTAATGTTTATAATAGAATTGAATTTATTGACAATGGTATCGGAGTATCAGATGATAGAAAGCGTACCATTTTTAAACAGGGTAATAGAGAATTCAAAGGAACAAAGGGGATGGGTTTAGGTCTTTCTCTAGTCAAAAAAATTCTTAAAACTTTTAAAGGCAGAATCTGGGTGGAGGATAAGATAAAAGGAGATTTTAGTCAGGGGAGTAAATTTATTGTCTTATTACCATAATCGAAACAAGTAGAAAAATATGAAGGGAAAATACATTTATTTTAATTGATTCATTTTTAACCAATCTTCTTTTAATAAACAATAGGTTTTAAGTCCAAGATATTCTCCATCAACATACCATTCTTTTTCCCTTGTTCCCTCAAATTTAAATCCAAGTTTTTCAGCAACACTCCATGAAGCTACATTTTTAACACATACTCCGCCATGTAATTTATTTAGGTTTAATTCATTGAAAGCATATTCAATAATTAATTCAGTAGCTTCAGTAGCTATATTCTTATTCCAATATGCTGGTTCCCCTATTGTTAACCCTACATTTGTCCACCCATTTATCCAATCTATCCACCCTAAACCAACAGTTCCAAGTGTTTTTTTATCCTTTTTATGCCAAATCTCAAAACCGATGAAACCGGGAGCTCCCCTCTCATGCGGTTCAAACCATTTTTTGATATCTTCAACTCTTTTTGGCAGGATATTGCGAGAATATATGCGCACTTTAGGATTATTTAACCATTTTACATACAAGTTGATATTCTCCGAATTTTGAGGTATAAGACATATGTTTTTTCCTTCAATAAAGACGGGAACTTCTTTTTCGTCCATATATTCAATCACTTGTTAAATCCATTTTTCTATTTTGTTTCAATTTTCTAGAGTTTAGCCAATCTTCTCTAAATAAACAATATCTTTTTTCATCTAAATATTTTCCATCAACATACATATCATTTTTTCCTATTCCTTCAAATAAGAATCCAAGTTTTTCAGCAACAGTCCAAGAACCGATGTTCTCTATAGCAGCACAAGCTTGTAATTTAAAAAGATTCAATTCGTTGAAAGCATATTCAATTACTAATTCTGCAGCTTCAGTGACTATATTTTTATTCCAATACTTTGGTTCACCAATCAAGGCTCCTAAATTTGCCCAACCATCAACCCAATTTACTGGTCCTAATCCTATTGTACCAATTGGTTTTTTATCTTTCTTATGCCAAATTACAAAACCAATATAATCTGGTATACCCCTCTCGCTTGATTCAAACCATTTTTTAGCATCTTCAACTCTGATAGGGAAAATACTTCGAGCGTATTTTCGAACTTTTGGATCATTATTCCATTTTACATACAAATTAATATATTCTGAATTATGGGGGATTAAACATATAGTCTCTCCTTCAATAAAGATTGGAACTTCTTCAGAATCTTTCTGTTTTTTAATTTCCATATTATTTATGAAACATACACAACTTTGGATATTCTATAATTTCAATAACCTATTTTTTGGAATTCGACCATTCTTCTTTCGATACACGATATGTTTTAACGTCAAGATAATTTCCGCCAACATACATCTCATCTTTTCTTATTCCTTCAAATTTAAAACCGATTTTTTCAGCAACACTCCACGAACCTACATTTTCAATAGCTGCCCCACCCTGTAATTTATTAAGATTTAACTCATTGAATGCATATTCAACAAGCAATTCCGTGGCTTCTGTAGTAATACCTTGGCTCCAATATTCAGGTTCCCCGATATAAGCAAAAGCATTAGCCCATCCATTAACCCAATCTATCCAAGCTAATCCTACTTGTCCTATTGGTTTACTATCTTTCTTATGCCAAACTTCAAAGCTAATAAACCAAGGTACTCTTCCTTCTCGAGGCTCAAACCATCTTTTAACCTCTTCAACTGTACGGGGCATCTCCCATCTAGCAAATTTCCGAACTTTTGGATCATTCAACCATTTTACATATAAATTAATATGGTCGAAATTTTGAGGGACTAAATCGATTAATTTACCTTCAATAAAGACTGGAATTTCTTTATTTTCTCTTTCCTCTTCATTATTCATAATTCTTTCTACGTCTTAATTTTTCTTATTTAAAATTTACTTTTTACTTAATATTTCTTTCTGATTTAACCACTCTTTCTTAAAGAGTGCAAATCTCAGTTCATTAACAAATTTACCCTCAATATATGCATGCTCTTTCAATGTTGCTTCATACTTAAACCCAATTTTTTCCGCAGCTCGTAATGATTGTTTATTTGGTGAAAATATTCTACTATAAACCTTATTAAGATTAAGCTCTTCAAATCCATAATCTAATAATAATCTACTCACTTCAGCAGCAATATTTTGCCCCCAATAGTCAATTTCTCCAATTCCTACAAATAAATTTGCATTACGATCAGGCCAATTAATATCACTAAATCCAGCAGTACCAATGGGTTTATTATCTTTACGGTGCCAAATCTCAAAAGCTATTTCTTTTTTAACTCTGTCTTCCTCCAATTCAGACCATTTTTTAATTTCATCTATGGTCCAGGGAATAATGTTTCTCGAGTATCTACGTATATCAGGATCATTACTCCACTTAGTATAAAGATTAACATGCTCCATGTTTAAAGGACACAAATTTATTATTTTTCCCTCTAAAAATGGTGTTATAAAATTCTTCTTTTTATCATTCATTTTTATTTTAAATTTTATTTTATTCTATATAGATTGATTTTTATTATTTTATCCTCAAAAGAACTTTTTTGTGTTATTTATTTTTCATCCAATCTTCTTTCAATAATCGATAGATTTTATTATCGATATATTTCCCGTCAACATACATTTCATGTTTTTTAATTCCTTCCAGCTTAAATCCAATCTTTCCAGCTACGCTCCATGAACCAATATTATCCACTGCAACCCCCCCATGCAATTTATTTAGATTTAATTCATTAAATGCATATTCAACGAGCAGTTTTGTAGCCTCGGTGCCTATATCTTTATTCCAATAATCTTTTTCACCAATTTGAAGAAATGCATTTGCCCAACCATTAATCCAATCTATATGCCCTAAACCAATTTCCCCAATGGGTTTTTTATCTTTTTTATGCCACACATCTAAAGAAATATGATCTCTCAATCCCCTAGTGCTTTCTTCAAATCTTTTTTTTTGGTCCTCTATTGTTTTAGGTACAACATTCCTCGCGAATTTTCTTACATGAGGGTGATTTTTCCAACGAACATAAGTCTTTGCTAATTTGGAATCTCGAGGGCACAGATTAATATATTCTCCTTTAATGAAAGGAAAAGCTTCAATTTCATCGGCTTCATTTAATTCTTCCTTATTTCCCATATTATACCCTCTTCACTTGATTCATAAAGCCAATACGATTTTTAATGAGACTTTATCCAATCATCCTTAAAGATAGCATATTCAATAACATCCACATGTTCACCGTCAATATATACTTCTTTTTTAAGCGTTATTTCATGCTTAAAGCCTAATTTCTCAGCTACCCGCTGAGAAGTCTTATATGGGGCAAATGTTCGAGCAGTAATTTTATGCAAATTTAATTCTTTATAAGCATAATCTACCACTAGTTTTCCAGCTTCAGTTCCAATATTTTGTCTCCAATATTCTGGATCAATAAGGAAAAAAATATGAGCATTACGTGTAAACCACTGAATCCTAATTAAACCCGCATAACCTATTGGTTTCTTGTCTTTTTTGTGCCAAATTTCAAAAAAAATATCACTTTTTACTGGTTCTTTTTTTGGTTCAAATTGCTTTTTGACTTCATCAATAGTCTGGGGCATTTCATATCTAGCATATTTTCTAGTTTTAGGATTATTCATCCAAGCAACATATAAGTTAATGTGATCCATATTTGCAGGACAAAGAGATACATTCTCTCCTTCAATAAATGGTATGGGGTTATCTTCTTTTTTTTCTGACATTTCTCAACTAATTATATATTTTTTCTTAGTTATGAATGCAAAAATGAGCCATTCAGTATTAAGTTTGGGCTATGTGGAAATATATTAGATTTTTTTTAAAAAAAAATAAAAATATATGTGGATCTGAAATTATAACCATTTCTTTCAAAAATTTAGTTCCTAAAAAGGCTCTGTATAAAGTCTCCTATTTTTATTATAGCTTCTTTTGCTTCCGGTAAATCGTATAATCCAAATCCTTGAAAGACATGGATAGTATCTTTCCATTCTTGTAGTATAGCATTAACACCTGCATTTTTAGCTTTCTCTATAAATCTTGTAGAATGATCATAAAGCATTTCACTTGTACTCACTTGTATAAGTAATGGGGGTAAGCCCTTTAAATCTCCGAATAATGGTGAAATCAATGGATCTCTTGGATCTGCTCCAGCTAAAAAAGCTGTGGTCCACCAAAAGATCCCTCTATCTGCTAAAATTGGATCAGTTTTAGCATTTTCATAAAAAGTTTTACTTTCTCCTGTAAAATCAGTGGCTGGTGATAACGCTACTGCCCCGATAGGTAAGGAAACTCCTTCATTTTTTAGTTTTATTAGAGTAGTCAGAGTTAAATTGCCTCCCGCTGAATCTCCAGCAATAACTATATTTTCTGCTTTTACTCCTTGTGAAAGAAGCCATTTATATGCTTTAACACAATCTTCTAAAGGTGCCGGATGAGAATGTTCGGGGGCAAGACGATAATCTATGCTTAGTAATCGCATTTTAGCATATTTTGCTATTTCTATAGTTAATGCTCTATGAGTCTTAGGAGACATTAAAACCATTCCACCACCATGGAAGTATAAAATAACTCTCTTTTCACTCGCTCCAGGTACTATTTGCCATTCAGCAGGAACCCCATCAATGACAGTTTCTTCTATTTTTACATCTTCCGGCAGTGGATGCTGCTTTACTTGGTTCTCTATATAATAGTTGACAACAAATCGGAAAAATTTAGCAAGTTTAAGCATCTCCTCATCAGTAAAAAATCCATAAAAATCTTCTACGGCCCCTTCATTCTTAGATAACATCTCAAAAAATTTATCATTTCCTTCTGTAATTTTTTGCATATAAGCTTGCGGATTGAATCCTTTATTTTCATCAAGCTTAAGGTATTCTAGAACACCTTTCAATTGAATCTTTGCACTCTCATCTATATTTTTAAGAATTTCGGGACGAATTTTAGATCGATCTAATATAGGCATAATCTTTCCTTTCAAAATTAATTTTTAAATTAAAATAACTGAATGATTCTTTATCATTTTAATTTTTTAGATTTGAAATTTTGTATAAAATAAGAAATAGAAAGAAAAAAAAATATTTTATAATATTATTATTTTTTATAGTTTATTTGATTTTCATTGCCAAGTCCATATCTTCTAGTGTGAGTTTCTTTCTTCCAGCATGTCGGGTCATTTCAAGAGCTTTATTTGTCATACCTTTTGCTAATTTTTCTAAGTAGTCAATTAAGGCATCAACAGCATCTCGAGCGACCATTTCAGCACCATTATCTTTCATTAACTTACGTACTGGGGACCAGGCAAAAACTTTTTTGGCCATTTTATTATTCCTCCACTTTTAATTTTGAATATTATTCTTCAAAGTCCAAATTTTTCAATAAGAACTTTATTATGTTATATTACTTCTTTCAAATATTTAAAAGTTGCGTAAAATTTTCGATAGAATATGTTTTGGTTAATAATTTCGTCCGATCGACAGAATTGCGATGTTTGAAAAGAAAGCTGATAGATATGGATCTGAGCTTTTAGATCTGAGATTTTTTTTAAATTTAAATATTATTACCGGAAAAGTCTAAAAAGCTATAAATATTTGCCCAATCGATGATCAAAATTAAATGGACATTGAAATCAGAGTTTTCTATGCATTACATAAAAGTCTTTAAATTCCTTATAAATAGAAAACCCTTCAGAGATATATAATGAAAATGGTCCTCGATAACTATGAGCATCTGATAATTTTTGCCCCTTCATAGGATATACTTCAATTAAATCATATCCATCATTCTTAGAACTAGAACATACAAATCTTAGCAGCCGTCTAGCCACTCCTTGTTTTCTATATGAAGGGGCAATAACAAAACAAATAAGTGAAGCGATTTTATCCTCTGATTTTTCCTCATAAGGTATTTTAGCATAAATTTCCTTTGAATTAACATTACACCAACCTATTGGTTTCCCCTCATCAAAAGCAATAAAACCATGCATCTTTCCTGATATAATTAAATCTTTTGACGATTCTCTATTCTCTTCTGCTGTTCTTTTAATAAATTGTTTCATTGTTCCATTGAAATGATAACAGTGACAATAACATGCTGCCCAATTAGGATTATCTGAAAATGCAACTGAATCAAAAAAATGGAGAAAATCCTCAACGAGGTCTGGAATTAATGGTTTAATAATAATATCCAATTTTAATCTTCCCTTAATATTTATTATCGATAGCAGAGAGCATTACTTTCAGTTGATCGAAAATGTCAAGCCTAAAATCAGCGCCAATTCTGAAGAATAAGAGGTCTACTATTTTGTTTTCAAGAAATTCATCTACATTTAATCTTTCAATTATCTCAGACCAATTACTACTTTCAGAAGCTCTAATCCCAATTAAAATTACTCCGTTTTCTTTTGAGTTTTCTATGAGTCTTATTATAATTGATTTCCACGTAGGGTCTACAGTTTCTTTTGTTCGAGCATCAAAAATGCAAAATATTCCATCAGAACTTGAAATATCATCTATAGCAGAATATTGATGTTGTTTTATAATCAAACCATTCGTAAACTGATAGACTTCCTCATCATCATAATCTCTTATAAGAGATTTGTTTCCTAATTTTGTAATATTCGTTATAATTTGTAATCCAGGGCTCCATTGTAAAGTTTCAGTTATTAACGATAAAGTAAAAACAATTTTCTTTTTCAAGATAGAGTTAATAATATCAAGCAGAATATCACCCCTTCTTTTTTCCTCAATTTCTTTACTTTTCATGACATAATGATATGAAATTAAGTTAAAGGCATCCTCTACATTGCTACCACTTAAAGCACTAGTTTCTATATATGAAATTTTAATTTTTTCGCTTTGGGATAAATTGTTAGCTAATTTTGCTCCTTCTTGATAAAATACTTCTCTCTCCTCAGTTAAATCTGTTTTATTTCCAACGATTACGATGGGAATATCTTCGCCCGGAGTAAATAGCTTTAATTCCTCATACCAACTTTTAATATTTTTGAAAGACTCGCGATTTGTAAGGTCAAATACTATGAAAGTAGCTTGGGCTCCCAAATAATAAACTTTACGAAAACGACGAAAGAATTTTTGGGCTCCTATATCATAAAGAGTCACACCAATTTTGTTACCAAAAAATTCAAATTCATGAGATAGAACATTAAGTCCGATTGTTGCTCTATAATCAGTTGTATATCTCTTTTCTACAAATCTTCTGATAATAGAAGTTTTTCCTACTTCATGATCACCTAAAACAACGAATTTAAAGCGATATTCACCACCTAATCCTAATTCCATTTGATATAATTGATTTTTTAACCTCTCAACATTTCCAGCTTCATATTCGAAGTTTGGAATTGCAACCTGAATGAGATCTCCTTCATCAGCATTAAGTATTTGTGCAGCCTTTTCAGCTAGAAAAAGTCCATATGGCGACATTCGCTCTATTGAAGCATAACTCTCTAGAACAACACTTAATATTCTTTCTTCATCAACAGAAATAAATAAAAGACGATGTTCTTCTGTATCAAAACTTGCATTACCGAATTTTTGAAAATCAAACTCATTTCGCATACGACTTAATATAGGATTTATAATCGAAGTTAAAAAAGAAACTAATTCCATATCAATATCTTTTCTTTTTTCACCGGCAATGATTAATCCTTCTGCATCGGATATGATACTAGCTATTACTTCTTTATTACTTTCTAGAAACTTGTTAAATAATTCTCTAAAGAGCTTATTTTTTTGCAATAGCAAATGATACTCCACTCGGTAAAATAATATGATATTATCTTATACTTATTTATAATAACATGTATTATAGCGATTTTTATTATAGAATATTAATGGCAATTGATCTACTTTTATAAGTTCAATTTAAGAATAATTCTCTACTAGAGATATCTAATTGTATTTAACATTACTTTTATTTGGTCATATATTTCTAATCTATATTCGAGTCCTAACTTAAAAAATAATAAAGATACCATTTTCTGTTCTAGCAAATAGTTAACATTAAATTCTTCCATAATTGCTGACCAATCGCTTTTATCTGACACTCTAATACCAATTAATACTACTTTATTCTTTTGAATGTCATTTATGATTTTAATCACTACATCTTTCCAATTTTGATCAATATGATCTTTATCTCGCGCATCAAAAATGCAGAATACTCCATCAGAATCTGTAACATCAAAATTATGGTAGAGATAATTCTTTAAAACAACTCCATTTGAAAATTTATATAATTTTTCTTCTCTATCATCTTTTAATTTTTCACAATCATTTAAATCGTTAATCTCAGAGAGAATTTGCAGGCCAGGACTCCAGAATTCATTTTCAGAAATTATGGTCAATGTCAATAGTGAATCCAATGTCTCTCCAATTACTTTTCTGTCTTTTAGGATAGAATTGAGTTCCTCAACCAAATCTTCTCTAACTCTTCCCTCTTCATCCTCTTTACTTTTTGAAATATAATGATATGCTATCAATGTAAATGCATCTTCAACATTTTCTCCTGATAAAGCACTGGTTTCAATATACGATATCTTTATATTTGGTTTATCTGACAATTCATTCACTAATTTAACTCCCTCTTCATAATCTACAACTCTTTGATCTTTAAGATCCGTTTTATTTCCGATAATAATAATTGGAATGCCTCTACCTCCTATAAAGTCCTCTAATTCTTTAAACCAATCTTTAACGCTTTCAAAAGATTTTCTATTTGTGAGGTCAAAGACAATGAATGCTGCTTGTGTACCTAAATAATAAGTTTGGCGAAAACGCTTAAAGTACATTTGAGCCCCTACATCCCAAAGTGAATAAACAATATTATTTCCAAAGAATTCAATGGAATGAGATAATATATTAAGCCCTATTGTCGCACGATAATCATGTGAAAACTTATTTTCTACAAAACGTCTTACAAGGCTAGTTTTTCCTACTTCATGATTTCCTATTATTACAAATTTGAAGCGATAAAGCCCACCTTGATCTAATCGCATTTGATATATTTGGTTTTTTACTCTTTCAGAATAAGTAGTTTCATCAGTTTCATATTCAAAGTTTGGTATTGTTAACTGTATATTATCACCCTCTACAGCATTGAGAATTTGAACCGATTTTTCAGCCAGCAGATATGCATAAGGAGATGCTTTATCTACTGATGCTAAATTATTTAAAACGACACTTAAAGTTCTTTGTTCATCTAAAGAAATAAATAATAATCTGTAGAATTCCGTATCAAAACTGGCGGTCCCAAATTTTTTAAACATAAATTCATCTCGAATCCTTTCAATGATAGGATTAATTATAGAAGTTAGCACCGATACAATCTCCATATCAACATCACTTCTTTTATCACCAGCAATAACTAAACCTTGTTTATCACTTACTATAACTGCTTCTACATCTGTATTAATTTCCAAGAATTGGTTGAATAATTCCTTGAAAAGCTCATTTCTATTTATAGACATGATTTTTTTTACCGATAATAGACAATATTTGCTTAAAATTGTATTTACACTTATAATAGAAATATGTATTTTTATATATTTATCTTAGTGGATATTCAAGATAAATAATCATTATCTACTTACTTCATTTTTAAGATTATATTTTAGTAATCATGGAAGAAAACCATAATAAAACCCTCATATTTCCCTCAACTGATAAATTGAATATAAAATTTAGTCCTAATAGAAATATTGGGGTTTCATTATCGCTTGTATCCTTATTGCTTCTAGAAATATTACCAATTATATCAAATAGTAGACCTTCAGCTTTAAATGCTCTAAATTTTGCTTTTTACCTATCATTATGGGAGTTAATTTGTTCAATGTCTTTGTTCTTTTATGAATTAATTAAACTAAAAAAAGGGGAGTATTTCAGAATCTCAAGTTTTTGAAGGATTAGTGAGAATTGAATTTCCAATATTCGGATTCTTAATGTGAATTGTATATTGCTTAGAACTTGTGAAGTGGTTTTATGCTATCAAGCATGTAGATGCATCCGTAGCAAGTAGAATTACCACCCCTACTCCTATAATTACACTGATATTTGTTTATTTCATATTGAAAGAAAATGTTGAAGTATACCAGATAATCGTGATTGTTATTGTGTTTGTAAGTTTATATGGTTTAATTTGGTCGGGGAGGATAAAACATAATAATTATTAAAGCTGCAAGGTAATTTAAAGATTAAAAAGTAGTTATTTCCAATATAACTAATTTGACAAATGTGTTTCTAAATATTAGTAGTAATCTTGTTTATGCAAATTCTTAAAAATAGTTAGTATTATTAATTTATTATATTAATTGGTTAGTGTTAAATCTTTCAAATTAAGAAGATAATTAATAATGCCCTCTTGCATAATTTGTCATTTGAATATAGATGAAAACACAGATTCTTTTAAGGGTTGTACAAATTTACATCTTGTTCACAAAACCTGTCTAGCTGAATGGTTAATGCATTCACAAAATTGCCCATTATGTAATGAACCATATCCTCAAGGATTAATCGATCAATTTAAGGATTATAAGGAACAAAAAGAAAAAGAAAAACAGGATGCCTTAGACAAGGAATTACAGGAAGAAGCAATGAAAAAGATGGAAGAAGTTGCTAACAAAGTGGTATTTTTAAAATTTGTTGAATCTATTGAAAATCTAATAGAAAGAGAGAAGTATAATGAAGCAGTTGATAAACTTTTAGATTCATATAGTGAAACAGCAATAGATGATAACAATATGAAAGTCCTTTTTTTATTAGGTAAAGCGAATTTTTTAAAAGGAAGATTTGATTTAGCTATAAATTTTTTATTTAAGTTAGTAAAAGTAAGATTCGATTACCCAGACGGGTTTTTACTCTTAGGTAAAGCATATGAAAAAATAGGGCTTAATGATAAAGCCCAATGGGCTTATGACCGAATCAAAGAAAGTAAATAATTTTATTTCTTCCTAACCTATAATTATTATGAAACCTCTTTGTTTAACAATTGCGGGAGCGGATCCTACTTCTGGAGCAGGCATTCAAGCAGATATTAGAACTTTTGATCGATGTGGAGTTCATCCTTTCTCTGTAATTACAGCTATTACATACCAAACCGCTACAAAGTTTATTGGTTATAAATCTCTTTCAGATGATTTAAATAATCAATTAGACGCAATATTACCTGTTTATCCAATAAAATTTGTAAAAGTAGGAATGATTCCAGACGTTAAAGCACTAGATATTATTATTAAATTTATTAGAAATTATAATCTAGATGTAATTCTTGATCCAATTTCAACTGCTAGTGCGGGGGAAAGACTTTCTAGTGAAGGTTTGGAATTAGATATTGAAAGAAATCTATTTCCTTATGTAAAAGTAATTACTCCTAATATTGTAGAAGCTTCTTTTTATTCTAATGTAGATTTGAGTATTTTATCTAATGAAAATGTTGGTCAATTAAGAGAGGTTGCTGAAATTCTATTAAATAAATTATATCTTCATGAAGTCTCTAAGAATATTGAAAAAGCAGTAATCATTAAAAGCATAAGAAGTAAAAATGATAAAATCTCTGATATAGTTCTACTAAATAAAAGTATTAATAAACAAATGAAAAGAAAGTTTCATTTATTTGAGAAAAAGAAAATTATTTTTGAAGGAAATGTTCATGGAACTGGTTGTGTTTTTTCATCTGCGATTACGGCTTTCTTAGCAAAAGGCTACTCATTAGAAAACGCTATTGTTAATGCAGAAAATTTTTTTGATAATAAGTTTCAGTCTTTTATTGAATTACCTGATACAGGAAAGATATTAGATTTAACTGTAAGTGATGAACGTTTAAGCCTTATAAACCAGATTAAAGAAATTTATAATTTTATTTCTCAATCTAAAGATGCCAGTAGATTAATTCCTGAAGTGAGAATGAATATCTCAGGTTCACTTCCAAATGCTAGTACAAAAGAAGATATTGCGGGAGTAGAAGGAAGAATCACAATTATAGAGGGATTTCCAAAAGCTTCAGGAGAAATTAAGTTTGGTGTTTCTGATCATACCGCAAGATTGATCCTTTCAGCAAAAGAGTTTGATAAATCTATTAATTTTGTAATGAATTTAAAATATAGCCCACTTTGGATAGTCTTGATTCAAGAAAAAACTGATTTAGAATTAAAGGAAATCATCAGAGAGACAGAACCAGAAGAAATTAAAGAACAAGAATTCTCTACGATGGAATGGTTAATTAAAGAAAGTTCAGAGACATATGGTAAAATTCCTGATATCGTTTGGGATAAAGGGGCTATAGGAAAAGAACCGATGATGAGATTATTTGGTAAAACTGCCAAAGATATGATAATAAAGCTAAAAAAAATACTTGATGCAATATCTGATGAAATGGATTATTGTTAACTCTATTTTTATAAGAAACTAAAACCAATTTAAATTTATAATGATTGACTCCTCAAAAATTAAAGATCAAATTGAAGATTTAGGGGCTGATCTGTGTGGTTTTGCACCCGTTGACAGATTTAATGATGCTCCCAGTGGTTTTCATCCTCTAGATATATATAAAGAATGTAAAACAGTAATTGTTTTTGCTAAAAAAGTACCTTGGTCACCGCTTTCAGCAGAAAATTTTGTACCATACTCACATTTTAGTAGCATAGTTGTTAATGAAGTAGATGTTCTAACATTGAATATAGTAAGGATGTTTGAAGAGATAGATATAGGGTGTGTTCCTATTCCTTCTGATGATCCTTATGAACATTGGGAACCTGAACGATTATATGGCAGAGGCATTTTATCATTAAGACATTCAGGTTATCTAGCAGGATTAGGTGTATTAGGAAAGAACACTTTATTAATAAATGATAGATATGGAAATATGATTCAACTTGGAGCAGTATTAGTAAATGTTGATTTAAACGGAGACAATTTAGTAGATTACGAAGGATGTATAGCAGATTGTCAAATTTGTCTCGATTCTTGTCCACAAGGGGCATTGGACGGGAATACAGTCAACCAAAAAGCCTGTAGACAATATTCTATTTATAAAACAGAAAAAGGGTATATCTTAAAGAAATGTAATTTATGTCGTAAGATGTGCCCAAATGCTTTAGGAATCCTATAAAAAGTTGCTTAACTTTCCTTTTTAAATTTTTTCTTACTTTCTAATGCATCTTTTAGAAGTTTGATAGCACAGAATTCTCCGCACATACTGCAAACTTCATTATCAATTGCATTTCCGTTTCTGTAGTGAATTTCTCTTGCTAAATCTGGATCAATAGAATATTGAATCATTCTTTCCCAATCTAAATTCTTTCGTGCGATGTCCATTTTATAATCCCAATCTGAGGCTCTATTTCCATATTTAGCAATATTTACGGCATGAGCGGCAATTTTCGACGCAATCACACCCCTTTTGACTTCTTCTTTTGTAGGAAGGCTGAGATGCTCTGAAGGGGTTACATAACATAAATAATCTGCCCCAGCTAATCCTGCAATTGTACCCCCAATTGCACTAACAAGATCGTCATAACCTGGAGCTATATCAGTGACTAACGGTCCTAAGACATAGAAAGGTGCCTCATCACATAAAGATTTTTGTAACTTGATGTTTCGATCAATTTCATTAGCAGGGATATGACCTGGACCTTCAACCATAACCTGAACATTTGCTTTCCATGCACGCTTTACTAATTTAGAAATTTCTAGTAATTCTTGTATCTGTGCATAATCTGTAGAATCAAATATACAACCAGGCCTCATACCATCTCCTAAAGATAAAGTAAAATCATATTCTTGAGCCATTTCAAGTAAATAATCATATCTACGATTATAGGGGTTTTCGATTTCATTTTCTAAAATCCAAGAAGCTAAGAAAGTACCACCTCTCGAGACAACTCCCATGGTTCTGGGGTGATCAACCAAATAATTCACAATTTCTTTTGTTACTCCAACATGAATAGTAAAGAAATCAACTCCCTCTTTTGCTTGTTCCTCTACGACTTTAAACATGTCATCTTCATCCATGTGGATAATGGCGCCCTTAGTTTCTATTGCCCTTAGAGCTGACTGATAAATTGGAACTGTTCCTATTGGTACTTTGAGTTCAGTAAGTATTTGCTTTCTAATAGTTTGTACATTCGATTCAGTGATACCTGTACTTAAATCCATAACTGTATCAGCCCCATATTTAACTGCAGTTTTAGCTTTTTCTAGTTCGTTGTCGATATTACAAACAGTTTTAGAAGAACCAATATTCGCATTAATTTTTACAAGTAATCCTTTACCAATACCAATAGGGGGATCCAATTCTCTTCTATTCGATTTAGGAATAATGATTCTTCCTCTTTCTAGCCCTCTCCTTATGAATTCAACATCTAATTGTTCGTTCTTAGCAACAACTTCCATTTCTTTGGTTATTTTATCATTTCTAGCAGTTTTCATCAATGTAGACAAATTTTTGAACCTTTTAACAATATCTTTTTGATGTACCATTAAAATGTACTCTATGACAAAATAATAATGTTAAAATTATATTCTTTTGTTTTATGAATTAAAAATAACCTTCTAGGAATAGCCATAGAATTAGAAATCTCAAAATTAAAAAAATAATAAATTAATTATTTTTTACACTTCTGGTGCGGTCATATTTAGAATCTTATATGCCTCTTGAAAGTCTAGAATTATTTCTGATTTGTATTTAAATCCTTCGATACCTGCAGCCATAAATACATTCTGTTTAGTAACATTATACAGAGCTTCTTTTTCCTTTCCTTTTGCTACATCGGCCATACTTATTGCTAGAATATTTCCGTTTTCATCGGATAAAACACCTATACGAACATTCGTCTCAATTGTTTTATCAGGTGGATTATCTTTTAACCAATCAATGTATCTTTTCGCAACTTTGTTTGCTTGATCAGCAGGAAACCAATTTTTAGAAAATAATATTGTTATAATAATCACCTTCTTGAATTTATTAATATTAGATTTCTTTGTAACTCTAATTATGAGGGATTATCATTTAAACATTTACATCTCTATCATATACGAGAAAATATGTAAAAAGAAAAATATGAGCCTAAATAATCATTTATTCAAAATTCTTTAGCTAAACCCGATTTTTAATTGTTTAAGAAGTTCAATTAAAGATAAGGTTAATTTATAGTCTTTTAATTCTTCAAAAGGAACAAATTTAGCTTCTAGAGCATCATCTGCTGCCTTAGGTGATTGATTCTTATCTCCTTCTATTTCTTCTACAAAATAGTTGATTAAAACATAATGAAATTCAATTTTTCCACTGGCATCATACATAATTTTATCTATAATACCAGCTAATTTTGAAACCTTTACTTTAAATCCAGTTTCCTCAAGAGTCTCTCTTACTGCAGCAATTTCTAATTTTTCTCCAAGATCTAAATGCCCTCCAGGAATACTCCAATATCCCGCATCTGGAGCAAATTTCCTTTTGACTAAAAGTAAATGATTATCCCGTAATAATAAAACACCTACACCAATATGAGGACGTATGGGGTACTTTCTTGTATCAAATGCTGTTAATTTTTCTTTATCTACCATGAGTCGATATTTAATCTATCTTATCTATTATAACCACTTATCTTTAAAGAGTTTGATTGAATAACTAACAATTTCTTTTGCATCCTCAACGTTCAGCCATTCTTTAAATTTAACCCATTTATGTGGTTCTAATCTTTTATATGTTTCATAGAACTCTTGAATTTCCTTTAGTTTGTGACTATGGACATCTTTAATTTCATTATATCCACTAAACCTGGCATCGTTAATTAAAACAGAAAGAATTTTTGGGTCATCCCCATGTTCATCTTCAATAATTAGAGCACCTATCAATCGAACTTTTACTATGCATCCCACTTCGAGGGGTTCGTAACTCAATATCATTATGTCAAGAGGATCTTCATCATCTGACCACGTTTGTGGAATGAAACCATATTCAACAGGAAAAATTACTGATGAAGGAATAACTCGATCCAATACGAATGCTTCCCATTCTGATTTATACTCGTATTTATCTCTGGATCCGCTTATTACTTCAATAACTGCGTTTAAAATAACAGGGGGTTTATCTCCTGGGGGAATATCTTTCCAAAGGTTCATAATATTTTAAATATAAATATATTTTTTAAATATTGTTTCTTGCCCTAAATATTTTAGTTAATTTCATAATAAATGCCAATTGAATAGTTTATCATTCATATTTAGATATTTCTTAACATCCATAAAATTTAAATAAATTTTTTAAATTATATCTTGAACTTTCTCGATAAACCTAATTCCTTTTTGCGACAACTTACTTATTAATTTTCTCCGTAAGTATTTTAATCTTAATTCATGGAAGATTAAGGCTGGTAATGAAACAATAGAAAGCATAAAAGGATTAAATATAATTCCAGGAATATCAGCAAGTTCTCCCAGTTCAGGGTGTAAATTTTGTATGGCACCATACATTAATAGGATTATCGCGATTATTGCCCCAATTCCTACATACCCCGAAAAATTACTTTGGAAATAATGATAGATCCCTTCAATATCGGGTAAAAGTCTTTTCTCTTTTTTCCTTTTTTCTTCCTTCAATGAACAGAGAATGCTCGAATCTCTCAGTAGCCAAATTGGTTCCATAATTAAAATCAAAAATGGGAGAATGAAACTACTAGTAGTTGATGCTTTAAGAAAAGGAGATGGTGCTTCATAGACTGATGGTGAAGGTGCTATAATGATATCGGCAGGTATGATTTGAGATAAAAATATCCCTATACTAAAGCCGAAAAAACCTAAGAGAAGAACTCTTTTTGTTATGCTCCAATAGCTTAATTTAATATAATTTTCTTTTAATATATAATAATTATATCGATTCAACTTCAGAAAATTATGCAATTTTAAGAAAAATACTGACAGTAAAACAGAAAAGCATTGTATTAAAATTATCATAATCAAAGGTGATAAGAAAGCCCCGTAGGCAGCATCGATAATTAAACTCTGGAATGGTATTAGATATGTAAGATCTGTTGTACCTTCAGCTCCAAGTGCAATGATTTGAAAAAGGAAATTAGGGATAACCACTGCTAGGTATAAAATAATCGGATAATAGTATTTACTCAATTTTATTCTACCTACTATTTAGATTTATAATATTTATTAATCAAACATCAAGAAAAATAATTATTATCATCTTTTTTATATAACACTATTTCTTCGATTGTACTTAATAAATTTAAGGAGCTTACAAAAATAGTATGATAAACAGCATTAATGATTAGACCTAAACTTTACATTAAATAGGGCTTTTTAATTAATAAGTTGAAGAAAAAATTATATAGATTTAAAAATCTTTGTTGATTTTATGGTTCACCCTTGGTATTGGCCTAAGAACGGAATGCCTGAAAAAACTACTCCATTTACTTGGATTGTGAAGAATAAAATTGCAGTTTCCTGGTGGCCAGGTGGATCGTTATTTGAAAAATATAAGGAAGAAGGTATTAAAGTCATAATAAATTGTTCCGAATTTGATTATAGGAAAGAAGTACCAGTATATTTTCAATATTTTCATATAAATATACCCGATTATGGTACTCCTACAGAGTCTCAGTTAAATAATTTTTTAGATATAACAACTAGATTTGGAAATAATAAAAATCCAATTGTAGTGCATTGTGTAGCAGGTTGTGGAAGAAGTGGTATAATGATTGTAGCATGGGCTGCGTTTAATGATTATATTCCATATGGAATGGATCCGGTTAAATGGATTCGAAAATTACGACCTTGTAGCCTAGAAACAAAGGAACAAATGGAATTAGCACGAAAAATAGCTAATAAATATCGAGAATAACTTTAATGTAAAGTATTTAAGAATAGAATTTATTTTATTATTAAGAATATGAATTTTTTAGTGTTAAATTACCCATACTTATAGAAGCCTATGCAAAAATCAGACTATATTTATATGATTATGGACAATATTATGGTATATCAGATCAATTTACCTTCAGATCTTCAAGGAAATCAATTGCAAAGGCATCTAAATAAATATGATGAAAAATATCTAGGAATTATTGCTGGGTTTGATAAGAATTTCTTAGAACATTTCCTAATAATTTCAAAAGGGAAGGGCCAAGAAGATCTTGCTGATATCCTTAAGAAAATGGAAAAAATTTCTTTTATGATCGGTCCTACGGGTAATTTAAATTATTTAATGGATAATCAGATTCAATATATTCTAACAAAATTAGGTTCATTGAACCTGAATCAGATAAAGGAATCTAAAATCAGTAAGATAGCAGATGAACAAATAGAAAAGGAGTTTGGGGCTTCACACGGTACATCGTCTACCTTAGAAAACCAACTATCCAGTGCTGGCTTTTATTTACAATCAATTGGATATTCTAGCCAAGAGATACAGGAGAAATTTAAAGAGGTTCGAGAAGACCCTTCAAAATTAGACACTTTATTTACTTTACAACCTAAAGAGATTTATAGTGTACCCGCAGAAATCCAACCAAGAAGCACAACTCCATCAAGAGCTCAACAGTCTGCAAGTACTCAATCAGCTTCTATTGATAGGAGCCAACAAACCCAAAATGCTATCGAACAACATGTACAAGCTATACAACAAGAAATTTCAGGAGATAGAGCTAAGAAAGTTGAAGAAATAATGCAACTTATAAAAGATCATGTTAAAGACAACATGAATGATAATTATGAAAGAGTATTTAGGCAAATCCATCCTGATCGATTAAACCGTGCTTTTAAAATGTTGAAAGATACAAAGAGGAAATCAAAAAGAATGAGTCTTTATTTAGAATGGTTCTTTTGCTCTCATCTTATGTCTAATATTGAAGTAAAAGTTGAGCATTGGCAAACAAGTAGCGCAGCTGGTCATGGAAGTACAGGCGTATATACAGCAGGAATTAACTTTGGGCGCTATGATCAAATAATAAGGGAGTTTCCAGATGTTAAATTAGCAAAAGTCGTTAATATAGCAAGACGTATACTAGAGAATCCCACTAAGAAAGCAATTCAAAAACTAGGACAGGATCTTATAGCTGAAACTGGATTTGATGAGCATCTTTACTTTACTGATTAATTTATTTAAAGTTCCAAATCCTTCTCACTTTTATAATAAATTAAAATTCAGTGCATTTTCTTTTTAGGTTTCTAAAGCTAAATATCATTAAGATGATAAATATTTGCAAAATTACACCTATTAGATTTATATATACTTTTAAATTTACAACATTTGATACTCTAAAAACTAAAAGGAGAGAATTATGAGGGGAAGAGTCAAAATTTTAAAATATATTATTTTTTGGGTATTTTTCTGTGAACTTATATTTATTAATGGAGGTAGCATTTTTATTTTGAATGGATGGGGCATACAGGAAGCGGACAATGAGAAAAATGAAAAGGTAAGCCGTTATATTGCAGGAATTAACGTTGATCATGTGGAAATCTCCTCAGATGGACAGTACTTTGTCGCGGAAGGAGGGTGTATGTTGTATTTTTTTAATAAAAGTAGTCAGATTCCTCTATGGAATTATACTTCTGGCGGTCCAGGAAATAATATACGCTCAGTTTCGATCTCGTCTGATGGGCAGTATATTGTTACAGCGAGTGACACTAGATGGACATGTCTCTTTGAGAAAGACAATTCTACTCCTTTATGGCATCACTTTGAATCCTCCTTTCAACCCTACTCGGTAGCAATTTCATCTAACGGACAGTATATCGTTGCTGGAACAGGAAGTGGTTCTGGTGCAGAAGGATCAGTAAGATATGGTAAGGTTTGTTTTTTTAACAAAACTAGCCCTATTCCTTTATGGAACTATAGTATTGAGGAATGGATAACATGCGTAGCTATTTCATCCAATGGAAAGTATATTGCTGCAGGAGGAAGAGATAAAATAGTATATTTTTTCGAGAATACCAATTCTACTCCTTTATGGACCTATGAAACAGGTAATAGTATAGAATCTGTAGCTATTTCGTCTGATGGTCAATATATTATTGCGGGAAGTGATGATAATAATATTTATCTTTTCAGTAATACGAATAACACTCCTATATGGACTTATTCAACAGGGAGTGCTTATTATTCACTAGCAATCAGTTCGAATGGGTCTTATATTATTGTTGGTGGATTGTGGGATGGTAGTATATACCTTTTTAATAATACAAGCAATATTCCTCTATGGAAATATTCTAGGGGAGATTTACGAAAAACGGTAGCAATGTCATCAGATGGACAATATATTGCGGTAGGACGTGGTGATGGAAAAGTATCTCTTTTCGGTATCACGAGCAAGAGTCCCTTATGGACATATCGTGTTGGAGAGGATTTGAGAATGATGAGTATCTCAGCTAATGGTAAATATGTAGTAGCACAGATCGAGAATATAATCTACTTAATACCAACAACTTATAAACCTCCACCTGATTATTCTTTTGTGGGGATTATATTATTTTCAATAATAGGTATTAGTATTTTAGCTCTCTTTCTCTACTCGTTGTTCTACATCATAGATAAACGTGTGGTAAATGCTTAATATTTTATAAATTGTTAATTATTTTGCTTTATTTATTAAAAAATAAGACTAGCTAAGATTTTTTGAATATTGATTCTCCTCTTATTATAGTCTCTATTACTTGAATTTCTCTTATTTTGTCATATGCAACTTCAATTGGATTTTTATCTAATATTACCAAATCTGCTAATTTTCCAACTTCAATACTTCCTTTAACCTTCTCCTCAAACGCACCATAAGCGGCATTAATAGTGTAACTTTTAAGTGCTTCCATCATTGATATACGTTGTTCTGGAACAAATCCATTACGATTAACTAAAGCGTGTAATCCCATGATCACATTAGGGGCTTCAACTGGACAATCCGAACCAGAAATTAAAATAATTTCAGCATCAATGATAGATTTCATAGGATAGGTATATTTGCATCTCTCCTTTCCTAATCTTTTCTCTAACCAGTTATATTCAGAATTGATAAAAGGTGGTTGGCATGAAGCAATAAGCCCAAGATTTTTCATGTCTTTTATTACATCATCTGTTAACATTGAAGCATGTTCAATCCGATGTCGATGATCATCTCTTGGAAATTCTGTTAAAAGCTTTTTATATAAATCCACGCAAATTCTATTGCCTTTATCTCCAATAACATGAATTGCAATTTGGAACCCATTGTTGTGCGCAAATTTCATTTTTTCATAAATCTCATCTTCATTAACTACACAAAATCCACATGAATCTGGTGCATCAGAAAAGGGTTCCCACATACAAGCTGTCTTCGCCCCGAAAGTTCCATCAAGAAAAAGTTTCAAAGTACCTACCTTGAATTTACTATCTTTCTTCCCACCATCCAAAGGTGGCTTTTTTAATTTCAATAATTTCTTTGGCTTATCTGTAGATATCATCGCATACCAATTTTGAAATATTTTATTCTGAATTGATTTGTATATTTCTATTCGCCCACCTTCCACCTCTAGATTACCATGAATAGATGTTATTCCATTTGCTGCAAATTCTTTAAAAGTTTTTCCAGAAGATTCTTTCAATATGTTAAGTTTAGGAATCAGGTATTTGAGGAGTTTAGAAATAAACATTTCTAGAGCGTTTTCTGATATAATACCCGTTATATCACCATCTTCATTTTTCTGAATTTCACCACCTTCAGGAACTGTTGTATTTGAATCAATATTAATTAATTCCAAGGTTTTTGTGTTAGCAATGCCAATATGTCCATCATACCTTATTATAAACACAGGATGTTCTGGACAAGCTTCATCTAAATCCCATCTAGTAGGTAACCTTGGAATATCAAATTCCTCTTCTTTTAATCTCAATCCAAAAATGATTTCTCCTTTTGGTTTATTACCTGCTGCTTCCTTTAATATACTCTTTAGTTCTTTTACACTTTTAACAGTTGAAAGATCATAATTTAATAATAAAATAATATATGAAATTGGATGCATATGACAATCTATAAATCCAGGAAGGAGCGCTTTACCTTTTAAATCTATTAATTTCGCATCTTTTCCCATGTTTTTCATAACTTGTTCTAATGTTCCAATTTCAATGATTTTCTCTCCTTTTATCCCCACTGCTTCTACAATTGGTTTTGTTTCATCCATAGTAATAATCGGTCCACCGTAAAAAATATTCATTTAGTTTTCACTCCATATTAATCATAAAATAATATTTTCTAAAAGTAAATACAAATTTATTTTTTTTTTAATTCAAGGATTATAGATTTATCCTCAGCTAAATTAGAAAGATTTTCTTTGAGGATTTTGGACTTAGTTTTTAGGTTTTTTAAATCGATTTTTTCATCTTTAATTTTTTTTAAACTATCTGTCAATGACTTTTCTAAATCTTCAATTGGAAGTAAAGCTGTAGCTATGCAAAAAAAGCTTTTAGATCTGCCATCATTAAAGTTTTCTAACATGATCTCAAGTATTTCAACTCTTTTCTTTTGTTGAATGAAGAATTGCTCAATGCCTATTTTTTTTATTAACCTCAAATTTGAAAGAGAAACGCGATGAGAGATAAAGGAATCAAATTTATCCCATTTATCTATTTTTAAGCATGGAAATTCATTACATTCAGCACAAGTTTCAAATCTGTGCTTTTTTACACAACAAACGATTATTGAACATGATGGATGCTTATCATGAAAATCAGGACCACAGCAACCGGGACATCTTGAAGGTCCTTCAGTGTAATAAACAGGACATAACCCACAATCTAATCCACAGCAAGCGATAGTAGGATACTCCTTCACTTTATATTCTTTTGTCATTTTAAAATGTTTATTTGTTTTGTTTGATATCTATTACAAGCATTTTAAAAAATAAAAAGATTATAAGAAAAATATTAAAGACATGAAATAATTCTTAGGATTATTCATTAGGGAAAAATTTGAAATTTTAAAATGAAAGCATCAATTTTGAAGAAATTAAATCAAATAATTGAAGAAGCTAATGCTCTTAAAGATAAAAATAATTTCTCAAAAGCTATTAAAAAGTTCCAAGAAGCTTTAGAATTTATTAATTTAAAGGTTAAAGAAGAAGAAGATAAAAAAACCGAAATAGAAAATATAAAAAATGCAATAAATCAAACTTATTCTATCCAAGTAGACAATATAATTCAAGGTGGAATCCATTTTACTGCACAAAGAAAATTTGATAAAGCAAAAGAGGAATTTTTGAATGCAGTTAAAATTGTTGAGAAAATTTACGATCCCGCTCTAAGGATTCTTGAAATTGATGAAATTAATAAATTATTAAGGGAGAATGAGATAGAAGAATTATTAGCGAAAGGATTAGAAAGTAAAAGTAAAGATCAATTAGATGAAGCTGTTGAATTCTTTAAAGTTGCTCTGAAAATTGCTGAGGAAATTTATGAAAAAGAACTTGGATCTGAAGGTATTGGAAGAATTAAAAATGAACTTGCTCAGATTTATGACTCTCAAATTGAAGAGACAATCGAAAAAGGCAAAAACTTTAAAAAGGACGGAAAGGATGAAGAAGCGATTAATTATTTCAAGGAAGCGTTAGATACGATTGAGATTTATTTCGAACCAAATATAAAGAAAGCTCAAGTTGATACTATCAAGAATTTGATTAATGAAATCCTCTCTAATCAAGTTAAACCTTTATTAAAGAAGGGAAAGGATTTAATAGCGCAGAACTTAACCGAACAAGCCATTTCTGAGTTTAATAAAGGGTTATCAATCACTAATAAAATGTATGATTCTGATTTGAAAATACTAGAATTAAGTCTTCTTGCTGAAGTCTTAAATCCTGTTTATATTGATCAAATTGATCCAATAGTTGAAAAAGGAAAAAATATTATCCAGAAAGATAAATTTGAAGAATCTATAACTTTAGTAAATGAGGCTGTATACATTTTCACCCAAGCTTTAAATTTAGTAAATAAAATGGTCCCATCCGAAAAAAAGAACATTCAAATCAAACAAATTAATGAACTAATTAATAATGCATGCCTCTCAGGAATAAATGTAATTAAAGATAAGTCAATTCAATATATTGTTCAAAAAAAATATGTTGAAGCAGTAAGCGATTTATATATTGCTTTAAGTTTGGCTAAAAAAATGGCGTATCCTGAAGAAAAAAATCCAGAGTTAGAAAATCTTAAAAACCTGGTTAATAAAGTTTATTTTGCTGAAGTCTCAGAAGTGGTAAATAAAGCTGATAAGTTGGTTGATCAAAGAGAGTTCGAAAAAGCAATAGAATCTTATAATGAAGCATTAATTATGACAAACAAAATGTATTTAACTAGTGAAATGGAAAAAGAAGTAGCTAAGATTAAAAGTTTAATTTATGAAACTGAAATAAAACAATTGGTAGGAAAAGGAGAATTAGCCGAAGAACAGAAATTAAAAGAAAAAGAAATAGAAAAACTCAAAAAACGATTAGATTATGCTCAATCTATAGATGACCCTCAACGTAGAGTAGCAGAAATGACGAAGATTAAGCAATTAATAGATGAAGTCCATTCAGAAGAAATAAAATTATTAATTGAACAAGGAAATCAATTGGCTGACGCGAAAAAATACGACGAGGCCTTTAAATTTTATGAAAAAGCCTTGAGAGTCAACGAAATGATGGAATCGCCAGATATTAAGAACAAGGATTTAATTAAGAGCTCATATAAAAAAGGGCTTATAAATCGGGCAAAATTAGAAGTTGAAAATAAAAATTATGATAAAGCCATCGAACAATGTAAGAGAGCTTTAGAGTTAGATGATGTATTTGTTGAAGCGTATTATCATCTTGGCCTTATTTATTACTATAAGAAAAATTATAATGTAGCAATTGGAAATTTCCAGAAAGCTGTTGATTATAATAAAAATCACGCTGAATCATGGAAATGGATGGGCTTGACATATGAAGCTAAAGAAGATTATGATAATGCTCTTAAAAATATAAATAATTCAGTAAAAATTGACCCTAATTTTGCTGATGGTTGGTACAATTTGGGGAATGTACACAAACTCAGAAACGAGTTTGATAAAGCTATTGAGAGTTACAATAAAGCAACTGAGATAAATCCTGAATTCGCGAAAGCATGGTTCTTTAAGGGAATAGCATACTTTGATAAAAGAGATTATAATAATGCCATTTTAAATATCGAAAAAGCAATTAAAATAGACCCCAATTTTGGAAAAGATGTAGATGCCCCGGTAAAAGATTTTAAAAAGGTAATTGAAATTCTTAAAGAAACTCTTTCTTTATCATTTCTTAATAAATAACTATTTTATTAAATATTATTATTTTAGA
>JBHLNS010000003.1:0-149103 GCA_048941285.1 Promethearchaeota archaeon | reverse complement strand
CCTAATTGTCTTCTCCATTCGTTAACCACCTCGGGGAGAGGATCACTAATTCCATGCGCTTCTAACAACGCGTACACCGGATCTCCTGGCATTAATTTCGAGAGT
The DNA here is from genome assembly GCA_048941285.1 of Promethearchaeota archaeon. Taxonomy (GTDB): domain Archaea; phylum Asgardarchaeota; class Lokiarchaeia; order Sigyniarchaeales; family SOKP01; genus Loki-b32. The sequence goes on along the minus strand of JBHLNS010000003.1, from coordinate 148,998 downwards.
ATAAAAGTTAATGTCAAAACTCCAAATATAACCGGTATTGCTGCTAATAATCTCCTTATAAGATATTTGAGCATACTCATATTTTTTCGTTCTCTTTTCTATTATTTTTATTTTTTTAAATATTATGTTTTAATCCTTTCTTAATATGTAAATTATATTTTTCTTTAGAGATAGAAGCTAATATTGCGGCTAATAAGTTTACCGATAATAGAGAAACAATAGTTAAATACCCTTCATAATTAATAAAAAATCGTCCAATTGCTAAAAAAACCTGACCGAGAGTAACAAAAAAATTATCAGGCAATGAATATATAACAAAATAATACCAAATCCAGGATTCAACCATTATGATAACAATAAGCCATATACTATTTCTAATTCCATATTCGTAAAAATTTTCTCTAAATACCATTAAAAATACTATTAAAAAAAGGATAATAAATGATAAAAATGAAGTAGGATGAAATAAAACCCTATAGAGATATAAAATATTATCTCCTAAAGTTTTTCGAAATACATTACTTATATATCCAAAAAAGACAAAATGTACTAATAGATATGTTATTATAAAATTAGTTTGTCTACCAAAATCTATTTTCGAGAATTTCAAGTTTTTCATGTTTTTCTCTCCAATTTAAAAAAATTTTCCTATCTTATTGTTGTAGTATAACTAATAAAAGTATAAACATTTAATAAATATTTTATTAAAAATTTGGTATTTGATTAAATAATCAAACATATCATTCTTTTTAATATTTTCTTCATAATCCAATTTCATACAAAGCCAATATTTCCAATACATCTTTGTAAAAACTAAAGATGACTTCTTAGGATATTAATTAAAAAGATGTTATATTCATTTTTTTGGCTCTAGTACTAAAATGATGTGGTAAAGATCATTAATTTTGATTAATTTAAAAGATAGTTAATCTTTATCCTTAAAAATAGATAATAATAAAAAAAAAAAAGAATTTAATTTGTTAATAATTTGTATTTTTACTTAAATACTTTATTCTGCTACTTCGCGATAAGTCGGATACCAGTATAAGTTCCTCATAGTATTATATGGAACACCTTTTAACGTAGCTGCATGAACATGATAAAGTAAATCATATTGCAAGCCCATGTGGAATTGGTATTTGTCCATAATTAAATACTGAAGTTTTTCATAGTATGAGTATCTCGTAGCAGTATCGGTTTCAGCTGCAGCAAGGGCTAGGTAAATATTTACTTGAGGATTATTAATTCGAGCAAAGTTGGATGAAGATGCTGGGTTTACTAATGGATCAATCATGTTAAAAGTTTCAAAGTAATCAGGACCCCATCCGACGTAATAGATATGGAGTCTATCAGGATGATTTTCACCCATTTCTATGAATTCATCCCAAGTCAAGATTTGAATGTTAATTTCAACTCCAATCAAATCCATATCATATTCGAATCGTTGGATAAGAAGTTCCATGAAATGACTTCCTTGTCTATGACGGAAATTAAATCCATTTGTAAAATTACCTACATCTGGAACAAATGAAGCAGCCTTCCAAAGAGCCTCATCAGCTCCACCAGTGAATACACCCCCAACTTGGCTACCTACTTCCCATCCTACTCCATACCCCATACTCTGCATTTTTTGTCTGGCATAGGGGATGTTATATACACCACCTTTAACTGTATAATTATGTGCAGGAAAACCTGGAGGAACCAATGAATTAGCTTTCACTGTAGTTCCCTCATCGATTTCTCTGTTCAAATATGTATAGTTAAAGGCTGAGGCAATAGCTTTTCTCCAGGTAACATTTATATAAGGGGAGTTAAATGCAATATACCAATAGATAGAACCGTTGATATAGTCATGAACTCCATCTCCAGTTACTGTGATATAAGGACTTGCTTCGAAATATTCTTTTAATGCAGCAATACCTTGACCTAAGTAGTCAATATCTCCAGCTAACATAGCATTATTAGCAGTGACAGCATCTCTATAATAAACATAGACTAACTCATCCCAATAAGCGGGATCATCCCAATATCTATCCCAACGTTCAAATCGAACCTCGGAGTTAGGTACATAACTAACTAATTTGAATGGACCAGTTCCAATGGCTAGATCTGTACCGAGTTCTAACATATCATTAACAGGGGTAGAATCAGGATGGACTATTGAACTTGCTGTATAGGCTAATAATCCTTCAGCAGGAGCAAAAGGTGAATTTAATTTAACGGTTACTTCTAATGGGTCAGATGGATTGACAGAACTGAGCGTATGATTGAAAATTGGTGCTACATAAGGGCCTGCTCCAGCAAATTTATAAAGAGAGTGTGGGAAAGCCATATGATGAGGAGCAGTTAAGGTACCAGTTGCATTACCAAAGAAGTTTATTCGCTCTATTGTATGGAGAACACATTCTCCAGTAAGAGCGGTACCATCATGGAATAATACGTTTGGTCGCAAGTGGAATACGACTGTTGTCTCATCAGGCCAATTCCAGGATTCAGCTAATCTTCCGACAAGTGGGAATTCAGGATCTGATAAATTGTAAGCAATTAGAGTCTCAACTACCTGATCAAGTATATCGTTTGAAACGCTATCCCAAGTATCGCATGGATCCATAGTAACTGGATTGGCTGTTCTAGCTAGTTTAAGTACCTCAAAAGTAGGAGGTGCTCTAATAAGACCAAGCATTGCAGCCATGATAACGTTTCCAACACCTGAAGCAGCTAAAACTACTGCTAAGATGATTATCGCTAAATTTTTCTTTTCCATTTCCATATTAAGATCACTAAAAATTCTAAAATTTTTTTTAAATTTTTTTTTAGATTTGTTGTTAAATATGTTTTTAAATTCGTATACTTATAAGTTTTATCTTTTTTTTTTGATTGTTTTTAGATTTTACAATAGATTTAATGGAGTTTGTTTTATTGATTTTGATTTCATATACTTTCAATCTATAAGAAGTTACTTGATAATTTGAATTTATTACCCATCTCAACTAAGAAATTTTCGGTATTATAGATTCTCTATAAATGAAATTCCAATAATAAGATGTCCCTATAATTAAAAAAATGGGGGAAACGAATGGGAATAATTACTTATAAACCCAATATTAGGAGAATATATTCAAAATAAAAGGCTATAAATAAAACAATTAGTAAAATAAACCCTGCAATTATAATTCCTTTATCTAGGAAAGCTTTTTCTGTGTTGCGTGCTATTTCTGGCTTAGATGAGGTTAAATACATATATCTCATAATTATGTAAAGTGAGATTGGGATAGTTAAAATTGAAAAATATTCATAAAGAGTTGCACTTCCAGGTATTATACTTGATTCGAATAAATTGAATTTTATAATTAAATAGAGGGAATAGGTCATGAATAATGAACCTGCAATTATTAAATGAAATTGATTTAATAAGGTCAAAGAATATTGATCATAAACAGTTTTATGTTCAACTGCTTTATCTTTTCCTAGCAGTATTAAATCTCCTCTTCTTTTAGCTATACTTAGAAAAAGAGCAACTTCAAAGATGGCTAAAAACAACCAAGCAGAGACAAATTCTTCAATTATTGCGCATCCAGCTAATGCTCTCCACAAATATCCTGTAGATAAAATAATAATATCAATAAAAGCATATTTTTTTAGAAGGTAATTATATAGTTGCCCCGTAAGTATTAACATAACAATCATAAAAACAAACCCCAAATTTGGGAGAATAAAAACTAAAAGCAAAATAGTTATGCCTCCGAATAAGATCAAAAGAAATACTGCAAAAAATAATGAAAGTTCTCCAGAAGCAAGAGGTTTTTTTCTCATTTTTTCAGGATGCTTTCTATCCTTATTAATATCAATAATATCATTTACAATATAATTAATTGAAGATGTGCAACAGAGAATTATAAATCCAATCAATAAATTAAAATATAGAGTTGTGTCAAAAAGTCTTTGACTAAAAAAAATTCCAGCAAATACTAATACGTTCTTATAGTATTGACGGACACGTAATAGATGAAAAATATTTTTAATTTTACTTAGCATTATTAACTTTTTTGAAAGACTCATTTTTATTAAATTTTATTAAGAGATGATGATGCTTTCTGGTTTGAATTTCTTCAAAATTTTAAATCCTAAACGACTCGATAGGCTTGTTTCCGATTTTAGTTGAATCAGAGCGGTGTTATACTCAAAATTTATCATTTCAATTTCTTTATAATGAATTTCGACTTCCTTTCCGAATATATTTTTAAATAATATTATAAGTTTATCGTTATTTTTATCTTTAGATAAATCATTCTCTACTTTCGGTAAATCGTCTATAATTTTATAGAAATATCCAATTTCTAAATTATTTACGGGCTTTTTCAGATATAAATGTACTAGAAGCGTTTTATGTGCCAACCATTTCATAAGATTGATTTCAGATTCTCTAAAACTTTGACTTTTGCTTATTGAAAAGTAAATATGTTTAGGTCTAATAATTAATTCATCTACTAATAATTTCAATGTATTTTCTTGAATTTTGATATCTGATAATTCTATTTGAAAATTATTTAAATTAGTTGTTGGAATGACATTTATACAATTAAAAATTTTTATAACTCCTTTAGTTTTTAAAAAAATTTCATAACCTTTAAGGCTTTTAATAAATGAAATTGGAGTTGGTAATTTTATTTTGTGAATAGATTTTTGAATTTGTTTTTTATTTCTATCTGAAAAAACATAGAAGCCATCTTTATTTTCATTACTTAATTCAATATTAATTAAGGTTAATGGTTCATTTTTCTGAAATAAGTATTGATCATTTATATTAAACAGAGAATACGAATATTCCGAGGGATTTAAGAAAATTTTTTGATTAGTTTTTAAATTTGAAATAATTAAATTTTCAGGATCAGTAATATCGTTAATAAAATCGATATCAATTAGTTTACCGAGATAAATTTCATCGTTAATTAAATTTTTAAAGATATAATCTTTTTGAAACTTATAGCGGTAATTTTCTTTTCTTCTAATTTTTTCCATTAAAAGAGGGATATCATTAATTTTAAAATATTCCTTGAATTTTTCTGTAGCTATAATTTTGAAATCTTTTCTAGCTTTCTCAAATTTTAAAGCATATTTTTTTTGTTTCGACTTTCTTAAACATATAAAAGGGAGAATAGCTTCTTTATAAGGTTTTAACTTATCATCTAATATGGCAGCAATTCTATAATAACTTGGGGGATGAGAATTGATAAAATTCGCTATAAGCGAACCTCGTGAAGGTTTAATCATTGAATGATTCAAATATTTAGCTGTATTAAAGTAATTTAAAAGTTGATTGTCTTTTGTTATTTTTTCTCGAGATAATAGCATAGTATTTAAACCAATTTCTCTCCCTGTCGCATAAAAACTTTCTAAATTGTATAATGCCTTTACTAGTTCAGTTTGATATCCTATTTCCTTGGTTTTTAAATCGGCTTTTCCTTCAAGAATTCTCACAAATATAAACAAAAAGAAATATATACCCATATTCAGTAGGATAAAAAGGATTAATGGGATACGAGGATTTCCAAACGTATAATCATAGTAAGTCGCGGGAATACCAAAAAGCATTCTAATGATTAAATCAATCGTTGTAATCAAGGTTAAAATGAGTGTGTGTTTACCTTTTGTATGTGCTAACTCATGGGCCAAGATGCCTTTTAATTCATCTTTAGGAATGTCATTGATGTCCTCTGCTATAATCGCAATTCTTTTATCAATTACAGAGCCATATGCCATTGCATTTAAAATAGGATATTTACCAAATCCCACTTTAACCTTACCTTTAATTCCAATATCTTTTTTTATTTTATTTACGATATCTAATACTCTATCATCCATTAATCTATGAATTCCGAGAAGTTTATCTAAAATAAAACCAGATATGAAATAAATCCCCCAATTGACGATGATTAAGAGAAAGTAAACATTTAAAAAGAAATCTAGAATATTTAATTCAGCCAAATTAATAGGTTGACTAATTATAAACTTCAGTGGAGTATATTGATTTATAAAAACAACAGCTAACCATGCTATAATATAAAGAAATAAAGTTAAATATTCGGGACTCAAGAATCTCCAAACAACAATATATTTCCTTCCAAATAACAGAAATCCCAAAATAAGAATTATCCAAAAAGAAAATGCAAAAGTGGTATTAATGTATATTGGATCATTTAAATAATAAGAAAATAATCCTGCAATAAAAATAATATTATATGTTACTAGTGAAATAATTAAAATTTTATTTATTACAGGGTAGTCCTTTAATTCATAAATCCCTATCCACAAATAAATTGAAAATGCCCCCATTATTGAAGTTAGAAAATCTTTTGAAAAGAAAAAAATTAAAAAAAAGAAGAAAAAAATAGCCACTATGTCACTCATTTCACTTCTTTTACCATTTTTAGCCCATTGATAAAATTCTTCAACGGTTAATAAAAATAAAACAAAAGTTATTATAAATGTCCAATCAATTAGAAGTGCTGAAAAATTGAATTTGAAAATAAATAAATTAGCAAGTAAAAAAATGATTATTGAATAGAATGGGTAAGATATTGCTAAAAAAAATCTTATTCTTTTTTTCAAAGTATATACCTGGATTTTTTAGTAAATATATGATTTAAATCTCAATCATAAAGAAATTAGTTTTTTAAGAGTTTAATTTTTTCATTTTATCTATTTCAGACCAAAAATATTTTATAGTTAATATATACCAAAGTAGAAGTATAGGGATTATCAATAGAAAGGATATTAATATATTGATTGGAATACGGATTATTCCAATGATAAGATCTTCAATAGGAAGTACCATTATTACTACTTTGATAAAAACAAGGAGTAATAAAATAGAAATTAGTAATATTATCATTAAAACTATTATTCCTCTTATTCTAGGAAACTTGTATAATATAAAAACAGTTGGAGTTAACATTACAAAAAAAGCAATAATAAAGATGTAGATTTCGAAGTGCCCTAAAGTATATTGCATTATCAGGATAGAAAGAACGGAAAAGAAGCCACATATTAATGAAATTGCATAAAAGTTCTTTACTAATTCCGGTTCTGTTAGAGGCCCTCTTGCTAAAATTAATCTAGGCAAAGTTAACACTGCACTTTTTTGATCCGAAGCTTTAATTCTGTCATCTTCAAGTAAAATTATATCGTCTTTACTCTCTCTAATATCACTACTCTCAAAAAAGCCCCGCACAGAATAGATATAATAAAAACTGTTAAATATATGAAGAAGAAGAGCACAAAACGTAGCAACTTCTAGTGAGCCAAATAATGTTATACACGCAATCATTGCTCCCATAGCTAATGTACCCACATCCCCTGGGAAAATTTTAGCGGGGTATTTATTAAATAAGAAAAAAGGAAATATCACAGCAATAACAGGTACAGTAAATATCACTCCTTCAGCAGAATTCCACAACAAACTACAAAAAAACAAGAAACAAACAGCGATCAAACAAGTTCCTGAACCTTCACCATTATAACCTTCCAACATATTTACAGTATTAGCAAAAACGGCTACAATCACAGGAACTAATAATGGATAAATTATTGTTAATCTAGTTCTGTCAATAAATGGAATAGTTGGTGAATCAATACTAATAAAACCAAAATACATTCCAATAAAGATAATACTTCCAGAAAATATTGATAAAATTATTTTATAACGTGATCTCAATTTTATCCTATCATCAATAAACCCGATCACTCCAGCTAGTAAAACTGTGAGTAGAAAAATTATACTTTGATTCAAAAATGCAGGAAAAAAAATAATTAAAAAAATAAAGCTAACAATAAAACCAATTATCATACTAATTCCTCCAGATTCAGCAATTTTGGGTTTAGAGTTTTTATGTATATCAATACCAACATATCCTTTTCGTTTCATGAACTTTATTAAAATTGGGAGGATTAAATAGGTTACTAGGAATCCAACTACAAATATAATTATTAAAAACAAGATCTCTATAATAGTCCAATTCATTTCATTTAGAGGGTTCATTTATTACCAATTATCTCAATTTTAATTTAAAACTTTGATAAATAAAACAGTGGAAAGCTTAAAATATTTTTTGTATTAAATCTTTTATTTTTTAATATTAAAGGATTAGAAATGAATAGCCCGGCACGGATTCGAACCGTGTTCGCTATACACCTCATCTGGGGATGCACAGTCGCGGGGTTCAAAGCCCCAAATGCTTGGCCACTTTGCTTAATACAAAAAAGATGTATTAATCTACACCACCGGGCTAATGTATAAAATTTATGATAAAATTATTAAATCTTCATTGGTTAGACTTTAAATCTTAAATGGTTTAAGATCTTGATCAAAGAATTTTTCATCTAATAAATTTTTATGGTTTTCCAGAAAGTCAATATCTTTTTTTTGATCGCGATATTTATCGGGTAGCATTTGAGGGATTGTGTCAATAATTGGATACCAACGTTTACATTTACTACAAAATAATATACCCGTTTTTATTTCAAAATCAAGTTTAATCTTATTAATAAAATATAATTCAGGTAAGATACTTTCAATCTGATTGAAATTAGGATTTCTCGAAAATTCGAGAATTCTTGATTTAACATCAGAATTCATAATTTCTATGCATTTTTTGCTTAAATCGTTAGGGGATTTATCAAAAATATTTTCAAATTCAATAATGCTTGAGGACGTTAAGTTAAGATAATTTTTGAGTTTCATTTTTTCAATATTGATATTATCCTTGACTAGTAATTCGCTATCCTCATGAAAAATCCCTATAATACCCTCATTTTTAATAAATTCAATATCTCGATTTAAATAAGTGTTAATAATTGATTGAAATTCTTCTGGTTCATTTTCAAAAGAAAAAATATATAGTTTTAAGGGAAAATATTTATCCAAAGGGCATGCTAAGATATCAAATAGCCAAGTTTTCATAAACTCTTCCACATAAAAGAAATTTTATAATAAATAACTTCTAAATTGTTGAATTAATTTATCTATTGTTCTATCAATCTTCCTTTGTCTTTTTGTGAAATCATCTGATAATTTTAAATATGCATTTCTTGATGGTAATCGTCCTCTTTTATATCTTGATTCTAAAAGGGATAAACTATCTTTAATACTTATTCTTTCAGCTTCTAACACATCTAACTTTTTTATGATATTCTCAAAAACTTCATTTGTTTCCATTAACATCTTTTTGAATGGGATTATCTCTTTCTGTACTTCTTCTATTTTTGCATCGTTTTTAGTTAAAATATTTTTATAAATTTTTTTAGCAATTTTCTTTCGTTTAGTATCATCTTCTGCTTGTCTAATTTCTAAGATTAATGCATTTTTTTCTTCAAATAAAGAACAAAATTCGCGAATTTCATTAACAGGTATGAATTCTTTTTTCAAAGCAGAGACATCTTTCTCTTTTTTTCTTGTTTTGACTATAACAACATAAATTGAGGCAATAGAAAGAAACAATAATATAAATATAAAAGGTCTTAAAAGTAGATTGAACAGATCTATAGTAAAAGTAAACTGTATTACTTTATATACTCCTGGAACCGCATAGTCAGAGGTAAACGTTAACGATACCATTCCTTGAGATTTTTTAAACGCTTCTGGAGCATCAGTAATATGATCGATATTAAAACACCCATCAATTAAAATCGTGATTGTTTGTTTTTTTCCTAAATAATCATAAGTAGTTGTGAGTAGTTCAATTTCAATAGACTCTTGGAACCAATTTATAGAGAAATAATTTTCAAAAGGTAATTGATATTCGATATCAAATCTAAATGAGGAATTAGGTAACATTCTTATTCGATTATTTAATAAGTTAATTACAACTCGTTTTTCGTTTGTTTCGGGTAACTCTGTGATTGAAACCCCTAAAATTTCCCCCAGATCATCTGAGACATATAAACCATAAGCAATAGCTGGTATATATAAAAAAATTTGGGACGTTGAATCGAATCCTAAATTTTTAATTAATATATTTTCTCGGATTCTTAAAATTCCCCATGGTGATATGAATATTTCACGTTTATTTTCTTGAACCTCCAATTTAATGCTACTTCTATGTTTAAACCATATATTTAAATCTTTATTATCGTTTAAATTTGCCAATAAAGGTTCGATATAGGCAACTCCAATAGTATCACTGATCTGCTCAAATCTATATTCTCTAGCATTAAGACCGGGATTATATGTGCCCCAATCCTCGGTGATATCCTCATCATTGCCATCTTCGTATGTACGAAATTCAGGATAAAAATAAAATGCCAATAATTCACCTTCTATTTTGTAGGGTAAAATTGGGAAAATAATTCCTTGATAGTTAATATATTGTTCCTCAGATACGATATATGGATTTGCTGCATCTTTTAAGCTGTATCTGAATATAATTGTACTCGATTGATGCGGTAATAATGGTGAATCTAAATATATTATAAACATTTCAAATTCATCCATAATCATGTTTAATCGGTCAACTAATAAGGTGTTTTCTTCTGCATATGTGTTTTCATCTGCACGTTTGCTTTCAAAATAAATTATTTTGCTGGAGTGATCAAGTGGAATTCCCACTAAAACCGAACTAATGGGATTATTGTTAAGATTTTTAATAGTCAAGATGTCACGGATTTTTACTACACCATATAAATTTATATCTACTCGTCTATTGGCATAAGTTACTAATATGTTTTCTGTTGTTTCTTGACTAGTTGAAAATTGTAGATTCCGTGTATCATCCTGATTTAAATAATCCAAATTAGAAATTTGGGGAATAATTATTATACTCATAAAAATCATTGAAAAAACTATGAGTAAAAGAAGGGGTTTTATTCTTTTTGACATAATTTTAAAACTTTTCCTTGAAATTATCTAAAAGTAATGTAAATAATTAATAAAAACTTATGAAAATTTTTTTTATATGTCGAAATAAAATTTTATATGTTTTAAGGTATTTATATAATAAGTAATTTTAAATTATACTTAATTTATTTTTAACAATGTCAACAAGAGGAACTCAGTCAAGACGTAAAAAAAGAAGAAGTGGATCTGCCCCTATGCCATTAGGTGGGGCAGGATTAATGAGATTCTTTCAAGATAGTTCAGTTGGTATAAAAGTGGGACCAATTATTCCGGTAATTCTATCAATATCACTGATTCTTATAGTAATTTTAGCGCGTGCTCATGTTTTTGACTGGTTATTCACTCCTGCAGGGGGATAATATCTCTCACGTCATTTTTATTATAATTATTTAATAATTATTACATATATATGAAAATTTCAGAATTTCAGAATTTAATTAAAGAACTTTACTTCAAACAAGACCTAGATAGAGGATTAAGTGCTACTTTTATTTGGTTGGTTGAGGAAGTTGGAGAATTTGCTCGAATTTTAAAAAATAAAGAAATTGACATCAAAAACGCTTCTGAGGAGTTAGCGGATATTATTGCTTGGACAAATTCATTAGCAAATTTATTAGGGGTAAATCTTGAATCGGCAATTTTAAGAAAATACCCTAATATGTGCAGTAAGTGTAAATCTAAACCTTGTATTTGCGAGAAGTAGTCTTTTAATCCTTGATAGTTAGGATTTTTATTTATATTACTTACTGCGTACTGTCAAATTTTCGTATCAAAATAATACTAATTTCAAAAAAAAATAAAACCTTATTATCATTTTAGTGTTTACGATGAGTCTTTCTGGTAAAAGAATTTGGATTGACATTGAACAACCCAAAACCGCAATAATGTTTAAATCACTCTGGAAAATGTTTCAAAATGAAAATGCAGATTTACTAATTACTGCCCGAGATTATGATTCAACTTATCAAATTTTAGATGATTCTGACGTAAGATATATAAAAATTGGAAGGCATGGTGGTGAAAAATTAGAAAATAAGTTAGAAACTTATATAGATCGGTTGACACAACTTCTTCCCATAATAAAAAGATTTTTACCAGATTATTTCGTAACCTTTTTATCTATAGAAGGGACTAGAATTGCTTATGGTTTAAAAATTCCTTCGATTGGAATGAATGATGAACCTCGAAATAAGCCTGTTTGCAAATTAATACATCCATTTATTGAAAATATTATCACGCCTCAATGCATACCCTTAGAATTATACATAAAACTTCACGCAGATCCAGAAAAGATTATTAGGTACAATGGCCTTGATGAAATTGCTTGGATTTCAGAATATAAACCAAATCCTGATATTCTGAAAAGTTTTAATATAGAAAGGGGAAAGTATGTAATAGTAAGATCTGAACCCTCTTACGCTTCATATCTGATTCATAAAGTTAGACCAGAAGAGACTCAAATCAAAGAGTTTTTACCATATATCTTCAAAGAATTTCCAAATTATAAGTATTTCCTTTTAATCCGTTCACAACAACAAAAACAATTTCTTTCAAAAGAATTAAAAGCTATTTCAAAAGAAAATAATGTTATCATAACACAATATTTACCGAATTTAGTAGATCTTTGCTTCTATAGCGCCTTAGTAATTAGTGGTGGTGGAACAATTGTGAGAGAATCGAGTTTGTTGAATGTACCAAGTATAGAATTCTTTCCAGGAGAATCTGCACCCCAAGAGAAATTTTTAATAGAAAATGGTTTTCCTTTAGAACACATTCGAGATCCAAATGATTTATCGAAAAAGGTAATAAAAATCCTTGGTCAAGGTCCTTCATCAGAAAGATTTAAGATAAGTTCATTTAAAAAAAAAATTGATCAATTTGAAAATCCTAATAAGATCTGCTTTAATTTCGTAAAAGAAAATTTAAATCAAAAAGAAATTAAATTAAATTTAACTTAAAAATTTCTCATAAACACTTTCAAGTTTTTTCCCGACTGCATTCCATGAATACTTCTTTATAAAATTTTGAGCTTTTTCTATAAGATCCTTCCTTCTAAGATCATCTTTCAACAACATAATAAATTCCTTCGCTAATTGTTTTGGATTTTTTGGAGGGACATAAATAGCATTATCTTGTAATACTTCTTTATATGCCCCAATTGAAGAGCAGATGACAGGAGTTCCACAAGCAATTGCTTCGATAGGAGTTAACCCGAAGCCTTCAGAAGCAAAAGAATATGTTACAAAAATGTCCCCCATAGTATAATAGATTGGGATTTCTTCTTCTGATAAAAAGCCTAAAAAATGAATGTCTTTATATTTTTGTTGCCAATCTTTATAAATTTTCTCCATAGAAAAGTCTGGTTTACCACCAATTACTAAATTAAGATTTGGGATTTCATTTTTTGCTATGTAATAAGCTTTTATAATATCATTTATTCCTTTATACTTTGCTATACGTCCTATATACAAAAGAACTGGACCTTCAATACTCAGTTTATCTTTTAATTCCTGAGCATGTTTCGGAAGGGGTTTATATTTTTCTTCAATTGCCGAATAAAGGTTAAATATCCTTTTAATATCTATATTAGGCATATAATATTTAATCTGTTTTCTAATTGATTCGGCACATGTGGTTATAAATGTTGATTTATTAACCACATATTTAATTAATAATTTCTCTAAAGGAATTGTAGTAAATTTTGTCTCAAATGGCCCTAAATCATGAATAGTTGAGATAAATCTTTTTTGATTAGACAAAATTATAGGTAAAACTCCTTTAGGCCCATTTCCATGAATAATGTCAAATTTATGAGCGGTAAGGTAATTTCTAGCGTGTAAAGTGAATTGTGGAAACCATAGAAATCGTTTTCTTATTATATCAATTTGATAGATGTCAGGATCTGAAAAAGTAAGATTCCATTTAGCAGTTATTAATTTTACATAATGTCCATGATTTTTTAAATAATTATAAATTCCCGTAAAGAATTTAGCTGCTCCATCTTGACTATCAGGTGCAAATGTTAAAGAGACAAGGCAAATATTTAATTTTTTCATTTGACGAATTATGATTTTTTTTTGAAATTTTAGATCAATATGACTATGTCAACTGTTCAAATCCTTCTTCAGTTATAAGTATTGTTTCTTCTATTTGAGCAACATAAACTCCCTTTTTTTCTGCTAAGACATTGTGAGCTTGTAATTTACCCTGTTGTACTAATTCTTGTAATCCAAAAGCTACTCCTAACCTGAATTCTTTTGCTATCCATCTTTCTGCAAATGGTAATGTTTTATAATTATTATTGATAAATCCTAAAATTTGCTTTGAAGTTTTTCTACGTAATGGTACCCTGCCTGAATAAGGATTAATTTCATAGATATATGAATATTGAGTATTATGAACAGATCCTAACCCAGTACTAGCAAAGATTTCAATAGAGAAGACTTCACCGATTTCCATTGCATCTCCCCCCTGAGATCCTAGTTCAGGTAACTGTTTTTTCCCATGCACGGTCCATCTTTCAATCTGATGCCCACCTAATTCTCTTATTGGATTATATTTAAAACCTTTGATTATATCCTCGATCTTTTTCCCAATAACTCTGGTGTTTGTTTTTGGTTTAACCATTAGTTTTGCAGCATCCAAAGCAACCTCGGTGGCTTGAATAATATTTTTAAGAGGGTCATCTGCATTAAAATTTACACTAAATGCTGTGTCAACAATATATCCGTCAATATGAACTCCTAAATCAATTTTGACGAGATCATTTTCTTTTATTTCTGTTCCATCATCTTTAATAGGAGATGTATAATGTGCTGCAATATTATTTATGCATAAATTAACAGGAAAAGCACATTTCCCTTCTAATTCATTTATTTTTGTTTCTGTTTCAATTATCAAATCATACACATTTGCTCCTACTTTAATTTTTGGCTTAATATACTCCTTTACTTCTTTAGCAATCATTCCTGCTTTTCTAAGAGATTCAATTTTATGTTTTTCTTCTTTCTCTTTCTCTAAATCTTCCTTTCGTTTTTCTTCTTGATTTTCATTTTTTAAATTTTGATTCTCAGTCATTAAAATTACTAATACGGATTTTGATAAAAATATTTTTTAAATATGTATTAACTTTATTAATAAAGTTAACATTAAAATTAGATTAAAAATAAAAATAAAAATACTATTATTATATTATTATCTTATTAGATCATTAACCTACTATTTTTTAAAGTTGAAAAACCTTGAGCGAAAATATCAGCGAACTCATTGATCTTTTAAGGCGGATGGAGGCCGTTAACTCAGACATTCAAGGTTCAGCAATAGTAAGTGTTCAAGGCCTTCCTATTTGTTCTGTTCTTGCTAGAGATGTAAATGATGGAATTGTGAGTGCGATGAGTGCTGCAATACTTAGTGTGTCTGAACGTGCTGTAGAAGAACTTGCTCGTGGAGATCTAAAAAGAATTCTTATAGAAGGTGTAGATGGAATAATAATTTTATCAAAAGCTGGAGAGAATGCTATCCTCTGCACTCTTGCGAAAAGTGATGCTTCACTTGGAATGGTTTTTTTAAATATTCAGAGTGTTTCAAAGAAAATTGCTGAATTATTAGATTAAAAAGATTTAATAGTTTTGAATCTTTGATACAAAGTTTTAATTTATTATGTTTCTTTTGATTTTTTAATTATATTATGATCTCAAATCAACTTTTTATCGAATTTAAATCAGAATTACTAAAGATTAAGGATAAAAAGAAACTTGAAAAGGCATATTATGACAAGCTCTCAAAATGCCTTAAATCTGGGCAATTTAAAGCTTTTGAACTTTTAGCTGATGCTTCAATTGATTTTAATATTTTTATTGATATTACTAGAATATCAGATCGATTTAGAATTATTTCGAACTTAATTTTGAATTGTATTGACAAGATCTCTAAAGGATACCAAACATCAGCATTAGGAGATATAATAAATATTTTAAGATTAAGCAATAAATACAACCTAGTAGAAAAAGAAATAAATGATTCAGAAAAAAAATTTCTTATTTATTTCAGGGAAAAAAATACCTTGTTTATAGAAAATATATATGATTTATTTGAAAAAGCATCTGACTCATTTATTTTGTACGTTTGTAAAGTTATACCAAATATTGTTTATAATTATCTTATAAGCCATCCTATTCCTTTTTTTTTAGATCCTGATGAATTAATGGATTTTATTAAAAATAGATTTTTGAATCTCTATAGTGTTTATGGTCTTAATGTTAGAAATCTAAGTTCAGAAGAAAATTCATACCATGTAGAGAAACTAACCCCTTTGGAGGAATTTTTTTGGGATCTTCACAAAAATCAAGAAGGAGATAAAGCCAAGATTGATGATTTTATTGAAGTAAAGAAAGATTATAAAGATCAAGTATATTATAATGATACAGAAGAAGAACACGAACAAATAGTGGAAAAGATACATCTTATTTCTCCAAGAAATATTTTACAATTTAAAGATAAAATTTTAGATAAAAATAATTATAATTTTTATAATTTATCAATGGTTCTTCTTGGAGGTTTAGGACCTCAAGGAATAGGTTTTACTTATTCTACACCTAAAGGAGAAGTGATTGAAATATGTTCAGACCAAAGTGAATCTGAAGCAATAATCATAAAATTTAAGCAGTATTTAAAAAGAAAGTTTTTAATAAAGTTAGAAAAAGAGCTAAAGAATTATGGAATTGATAATAACCTTAAAAATACAATTATAAAATTTTTATCAGACATTCTCAATCAAAAAGAATTGATACATTATTATAAAAAAGAAGCAATAATAGAAAAAGTTAAAGATTTTTTAGGGAATATAGAACATTTTCAACAAGAAATTCAATCTGAACTGCAAGATTTAATAAGAAAGATTTCAGAGGCCATTTCTATTATTCTAAGACGTATAAAACTCCGAGATCAATATATAACACGAATTAAACTTGTTGCTGAGAAAAAAATAAAACCCGAAGATATTGCTAAATTAACAAGTTTGAAAGGTAAATCTCATTATGATATACTAAGTGAACGATTTTTCTTCCAATACCTAGTTAGTAGGGTTTATGAACTTCATAATATTGAAAAGACAAAATAATAAAAAAGAATCTGAGAAATGAATTTTTTGAGTTAAAAATTCCAGTATTATTTTCTTATTTCTTGAATTTGGTCAAAGATATTATCGAAGCGATCCTTTATTGATCCATATAAACCTTCTTCTTCTGAAACAACGGAGTTTATAGCTGTTTTTAACCCATAGTGGCTTTCTGATATTAAAACCCTGATTGGCAATGTAAGGATATCATTAACTATCATTAAAAATTGTTGAATGATATTAATTATTTGAGGTACTTTTTCTCGAGTTCTATCTATAGTAGAAGCATCTGATGATATCAATCCATTCTCCCGTTCTGCTTTTAATTCCTCCCAAACATTTTCCTTTAGTTCAGAAAAATCAATACCTAGATTCTGCAAAGCCATCTGAGCTCCTTCAAATATGTATGTTATTGTATCTTTACCTGTAAATTTTTTAACATTATCGACCATTTCTATAGGAGCTAAACCTTCCAAAAACTTTACCAATAATTCATTGTAATCTCGGATAACATCAAGGGGGATAAATAATAATGTCATTTCTCTTAATTGTTTAAATATATATCCAAAAATCTTTGCTAACCATTCATTTTTGAGGAATTTTCCTAATAATCCACCATATTCATTTAAAAGGTGGGTTCCTAAATATCCTATTATTCTAACCATATCATCTTCATAATTTCTAAAGTAATCAAAAAAATGCTCAGGTTCCATGTTTAATTTATCTTTAATAATATCAGAAATTCTCACTTTTATTGATTCTAACGGTTCATCAAGATATTCTTCTAATTTATCAATTGATATGACTTCTTGAAGTTTATCAATAATATCAAATTTAGTTTCTGGTAAGATTTCCTCTTCAACTGACTCTTTAAAATAAGTTTGTATTACTTTTTTTTGCTGTATGTTAGAATCTAAAAGTTCTTTCCATTCTTTATAATCATGGATTTTGCAAGTGAATTGTAGACAATCTCCTCCTTTAGTTATACAGTTTTGCTCAATTATTTGAATTCTATAATCATTTCTTTTTATTTTTAAAATATAATTAGCAACACTTTCCAGCATTCCGCAAAGACCGCATGCGAATCCTTCAGTTTCTTTGTTTTTTAATTTCTCAAATGCAAAAGTATCTTCAAGATTATCACCGTAACCAGCGCAAATTGGACATTTACTAATTTTTAAAACATAATCATTATACTTTGAGCCTTCTTTTGGTACTTCTTCATAAGTATATTCATCTAACTCAGTTCCGAAAACTACAACCCAAAGAATTTCGAAATAATCTAAAACTTTTTTAGGATTTCCAGGCATAAATTTAAATACACTTGAATGACGCTCACAAGATTCAACTGCTGCTCTTTTGCCAATTTCCCTAAGAATAAGTATACTTTCTTCTTCATTACTGGTTATTTTGTTAACTTCCTTAAGAATTTCCCTATAAAGAAGTGTATAAAATAATGCGTTAGTCGAGCGTCCAAATACTTTAGTAATTTTTTTCATCAACCATTGAAATGCTCCCAAGTTTACACCACCTTTCCTATTTTATATTTAAATGTTTGAATACATAACTTATTTCCGTAAGCACGGGATTCAGTTACTTCATATGGATTTAATAAAAATGGTGTACTATTATAAGATTCTTTATTGATATGATTTATTAATTCAGATACTAATCCTAATAATATTTCACACCCGGCTATTTCAATATCTTCATAATGATACTTACATAATGCGCAATTATAATCTCGAACTTTAATAATTTTTTCTGCTTCATTGATTTCAATGGAAACTGTGCTATTTAATACTTTTTGATAAATTGTAGTAATGGCATCCTTCAAATTTGTTAAGGATAAATTATCTGTAGGTTTCCAGTAATTAATATAAGTTTTAGCAATATTTTGTCCCATCCTTCTCAGCCTTTCTTTTGGATTATCAATTTCATTTTTTTGCATTAATCGAGCTAAATGAAAAACTGCATTTCGCATTTGATTCATAAAGGCTTCTGTTTCTATTAACTCCTTTCTTGAAAAATTCATATTTCTATATTGTAATCTGAAATTAAATTAAATATGAAAAAAATTTCATTAAATAAAAAATTTTTAGTACGATTAATAGATTATTAGTATGATCTTTAGAAATTATAGTTGTTATATTTATTTGTCTCTCTCATTAAACTCATTTGGAAATTCGAATAATTTACTTTTTTTGATCATACAATTATATTACCAGAATTGAATTCTAAATCAGATTATAGATCATACCTTATGATTTATTAAAATCGGATAAACTTTCATTGATAAGATTTTTTAAACTTTTCTCAATTGTACTATAAATTATGATAAAAATAAGTTAAAAATGAATATAATAAAATTAAGCAATCTGCTAAAAATAAAATCAAGGAAATTTACATATTATTAATAATTTCCCTAAGAACTTGTTCCCCAGCAGCTCCCACCATCATACCATTTCGAACAAGTAATTGGCCTTGAACCTCTATTGGATGATTTAATAGTTCCCCATTATTGAAAAATAAAAGTGTTGGTATGGCCGTAACACCAAATTTTTCACCAAGAGGCCTGTTTTGATCGAGATCTTCCTTTAATAATTTAATTAATCCTTCTTTTTTTAATTTTTCCAATATGGGGCTTAAAAAACGGCAGGGTCCACACCAAGTTGTATATATATCTAAGATAACTTTTCCTTGTTTCATATCTTCTGTGATGTCAAGGCCAAACTTTTTTAGTTCTTCAATATTAGTCATATAATTTCAGTTTTTAAATTATTTGGTTTAAAGTAAGTTTTTAAATATTATTATGGGAATAAATATTTAATTACTTTTATTAATTTCATTTACGATTCAAAAATTAATTCTTTTTGATCCCAATGGAAGAAAAATAGATTGATAATTTCAATTAAAATTTAAAAATATAATTTTAAAAGAAATAATTTTAAAATTAACAATAAGTTATACTACATAATATCAAGTATAATAAAACACAATTTCAAATGGCAACTATAGATTTTAATTTTAGAAACCAAATTCTAGGTAATGATATTGGTACTACTTTGGCATATTGTTATCAATGTGCAACCTGTAGTGGAGCATGCCCTGTAGCACAGGTTACAGAAGGTCGATATAATCCAAGACGCTTAATTTTGGATGCTTTATTAGGGTTAAAAGAAAAAATATTTGGACCTAGTAATGTATTTAATATTTGGGGTTGTACAGTATGTGATACATGTGATGAAGTGTGTCCTCAGAAAGTTGAATTAACAGAAATCTTCACGATTCTTAAAAATATGAGTGTGGAGCGAGGCGAAGCACCAAATCATTATACTGGTCAAGCATCAACAGTTTTGGAATATGGTAAAGCAATTCCTATGCAACCCGCTATAGAACGCCGACGCACACAACTAGGATTACCAGATGTAATGGCTCCTGACGTTAATGAGGTGAAAAAATTGTTAGAAGCCACAAAATTACCTGAGAAGCTTCCTAAAACAGAATAATTATTTTTTATTTCTTTTTAAGCGATATTGTTATAAGTATTCGTTAGAAATTTATACAATTATAATATTATTGAATTATAGCGAGAATTTAATGAATTCAAATTTTAATATAAACATGAGGTAAAACGAGTTGAGAAGACCAATAATAGGGGGAAATTGGAAAATGAATAGAGGTTCCCCTAAAGAAGCAATACAAATGTTAGAAAGCTTTATTCCACTAGTAAAAGGAATAAACTCTGTGGATATAGTGATTTGTGCCCCCTTCACTGTCTTAACTGTAGTATATGAGATTTTAAATAAAACTAATATCAAATTAGGAGCACAAAATATGCATTTTGATGAAAAGGGTGCTTATACCGGTGAAGTATCACCTATTTTTTTGAAAGATATTGGAGTTGAATATGTGATTCTTGGTCACAGTGAAAGGCGAGATATTTTTAATGAATCTGATGCTTTGATTAATAAAAAACTCAAAAAAGCTTTATCCATGGGATTAAAACCTATTGTTTGCATCGGTGAGCATCTAAATGAAAGAGAATCTGGAAAAACAAAGTACATCATTGAATATCAAATGAATGAAACGTTTAAAAATCTCACGAAAGCAGAGATTTTAAAAACAATAATAGCATATGAACCAATCTGGGCAATTGGAACAGGAAAAACTGCTACTCCAGATCAAGCAGAAGAAATTCATGTTTTTATAAGGGAAATTTTAACTAGAAAATTTGATAAGGAGACTGCTAAGGCTATAAGGATACAATATGGTGGATCCATTAAACCAGATAATGCTGAAGATTTGTTCAGCAAAAAAAATATTGATGGCGGGTTAGTTGGAGGTGCTTCTCTTCAATCAGATTCTTTATTTCAAATAATAAAAGCTGCAAATAAATAATTTAGTTAAGGATGATCCTATATTTAATAATTATTAGGAAATTTTTCTAAACCAAAAATAATTTTTTTTCCAATTTTTTCTGAGAATAATCTATTCAAGAACTTTGTTGAAAGCAGAGGCAACTTTTCCTGGAAACTCTCCAAAATAGCTCTGAGGATCTGAAAAAAGTAAATAAAAGTAAGGTTCAAAAAGGATATTCTCAACTGTAATACCAGAATCTGATTTAATGATACAAACTTGAATTGATTCATCAGAAAAAAAAGATTGTCTATAAATCCAATCCAATGGAGCAATTTCAGGTATATATCCAATATGTCTTAAAATATCATATATACTTTGCAATGAATATTTCTTCCCATAAGATACAATTGGGGAAAGATCGAATGATGCTATGCATATCCCCCATAAACCATAATCTTTCATCTCAAATAAAAAGTCATTTGCTATTTGTTTTATATCGTTTCGATGTTCTGATATCTTTTTCCTAGCCTTTTCATCTGTTAAGATCTCTCTAATTTTTTTTTCTTCATTTTGATAAATAGAATCAGCAGAGTCAAGAGGAATTTTAGAATATACATAATTTCTGTAAATTAGTTTAATTTTTTCTCTGACCGCCTTATGCAATAAGAAGGTTTCAGTTTGTGTTGTAATTAAGACATCACCATGATATTCTAAATTTTTTTGATGCCTTTTATCTTGTTCTTTATCTTTTTTAGGCTTAAATTCAAGGACTTCTATTTTTTTATCTATGTTTTTAGCAAATTCAAATAGAGCAGATATTAAACCAGCGGTTAGATCGAATTTTGAAGTAAGGTCTAACTGATTTTGATTTACAGATTTATCCTCTGAAAAATCAAAAAATCTTAGAAAAAGTTTTATTCCCTCTGGTACAGGATTAATTATTGAATTAAAATAAGGAAAACCAGTAGTAGAGATAATACTAAATTCATATATAGTCATTTATTTCCAGAACAAAATTATTGTAATTTTAATTAATTTACTGCTTTTTTACCTAATTTTAATATAAATAAATTTATAATAATTTATTTAATTTTGAGTTAATAAAATAGTTATATAAAATAATCGGTTAGATAATTGGTTTGGCCACATCAATAGGGTTTTTTAAAAAATAATAATTGCTGGTTTACTAGGGAGGGCTTGGGCTGCTTTTTGTGCAGTTGAGTCTTTCTCAAATTTGATTTCTACTTCAGAGTGAAATCTATCCTCTATTATAGGTTTTATTTCATTAAAGAAGTAATATTCATCATCTGTAGATAATGTAAATTTTGGATATTTTCCTACATTTTTTAGTATTTTAATAATATTTTGATTGACCAATTTGCCATATTTTTTTAATTCACTCTCTTGCATCAAAATTTTCATTATTTCTCCCTGATTCTTAGTTTCATCTAATATAGCCATAAGTCTATTATAAAATTTTAATTTCCATTGATCTGCGATTATTATAGAGATTTTATTTAGGGAATCTATTTTCATTGCTATTTTAATTTTGTTTATATCATCAATGATATTATTCATAAGGTTCCATTTATGATCCGATTCTTTTGTAAGGAGTTTTTTATCATAATGTGGCCATGATACTAAGCTTACATAATCCTTTCTACCAATTATTTCCCATATTTCTTCTGTTATATGAGGTGCAATTGGATGGAGTAATAATATAAATTTTTCCCTACACTCTTCAAAAAATTCCTTTTTAACACCCTCGCTTTTATACTTAATTAATTCAGATGTGAATTGAATAATGTTATTCACCGCATTTCTTATTTCTAATTTATCTATATTCTCAGTAACTTTTTTAACAGTTTTATTTAGATAATATCTAATTAATGTATCTCGGATATTAGTTGAATTTCTAATATTTGTTAATGGGTCAGTTAATAACTTAAATGTACTTTTTATAAATCGATATGCATAATCCACACCTTCATCGGACCATTCTAATCCTGAATCTGGGCTGGCGCCGAATAAAATGAAAAATCGGGCTGCATCTGCTCCATACTTTTTAATTATATCTCCGGGATTTACAGTATTTCCATAACTTTTACTCATCTTTACTGATTTTTGAATAAGATTTACATTTCCACATTTTCTGCACCTCATTGTATTTAAATCTGCCTTCATAAGGAAGGAATTACAGTTATTACAGAATGGATGAGCCTTGTTAATCATTCCTTGGGTTAATAAAGATTGAAATGGCTCATCAAATTTATGAAGATCTAAATCTCGGCCTACTTTTGTGAAAAATCTGGCATATATTAAATGCATGACCGCATGTTCTATACCTCCAATATATTGATCAACATTTCCCCAATAATTTACTAGATTTTTGCTATAAGGTATTTTTGATTTAACCGATGGAGGATCGCAATAAGCTAAGAAATACCAAGAACTATCAATAAAAGTATCCATAGTATCTGTCTCTCGCTTTGCACTATTCCCACATTTCGGGCATTGGATATTAACAAAATTTTTGCTTGTTTTCAAAGGATTACCCGTTCCAGTAAATTCAACATCTTTTGGTAAATAAACAGGTAAATCTTCATATGGTACTGGGATCATACCACATTTAGTGCAATAAATAATTGGAATTGGGCAGCCCCAATAACGTTGACGTGAAATTCCCCAATCCCTTAACTTATAATTTATAGTAAGATGTCCCATACCTAGTTTATCTAATTTTTCAGTTATTTCATAAGTAGCAGTTTGATTATCTAGGCCATCAAATTCTTCTGAGTTGACGAGAACTCCGGCTCCCTCATAAGCGCGAGTCATTTTAGCTTCATTTAATTCATAATCATGAGGGTGAATTACTATTTTAATCGGAATATCAAATTCTTTAGCAAATTCAAAATCTCTCTGGTCGTGCGCAGGTACTGCCATAACAGCACCAGCCCCGTATTCATAAATAACAAAATTACCAATAAATATCGGAATTTCTTCATTATTAACTGGATTAATAGCTTTTTTACCAATATACATGCCTTTTTTATCAATCTGAATATCAGTTCTTTCAAACTTATCTTGATGCATTACTTCCTCATACAATTTATTGAAATCACTCTCATATTCAGTATCATTCACCCATTCACGGACCCAAGGATGTTCTGGAGCGAAAACCATAAACGTGACCCCATAAAGTGTATCTGGTCTAGTTGTGAATATGTCGATAGTTCTACTTTCTCCTTTAATTGGAAATTTTATAATTGTTCCTTCTGATCTTCCTATCCAATTGCGCTGCATAGCTTTTACTTTATCGGGCCAATCAACTAGATTTAAACCTTCGATTAGCTCTTCAGCGTAATCTCTTATTTTAAGGAACCATTGTGATAAAAACTTTTGATCAACTCTAGAGTTGCATCTCCAACATCTTCCTCCTTGAGCTTGTTCATTTGCTAGAACCGTAATACATTTAGGGCACCAGTTAACATAACCTTCTTGTTTATATGCTAATCCCCTATCTAACATCTGCAAGAAAAACCATTGATCCCATTTATAAAAGTTAGGATCATGACTATATATCTCTCTTGTCCAATCATATGAGAGACCAATCCTTTTTTGTTGATTCTTCATTGTTTTTATATTTTTATTAGTCCATTCTTCTGGATTAGCCCCGTGATCTATTGCTGCATTTTCTGCAGGCATTCCAAACGAATCATAACCCATAGGGTAGAGTACATTGAAACCACTCATTCTTTTATATCTAGCATAACAATCTCCAATTGTATAATTCCTGAGGTGCCCAATATGGAGTTTGCCAGAAGGGTAGGGATACATTTCCAAAACATAGTATTTTTTCTTCTTTCTATCTATATCAACTTCAAAAATTCTGTCCTTTTCCCATTTTTGTTGCCATTTCGTTTCTATTTTTTGTGGGTCATATTCAACCATAAAATTATAACACTTTTCTTAAGTTTGGAGATACACTCAATATTTAATATTTTAATAATTGATTTAATAAATTTTTTACGTCGTTATTTATAAATGGTAAAGCTTGATATTTCTTAAAGAAATACTAGTTAAAATGATTATAAAATTTATAAACTGAAGCAATAAAACTTAATTTTACCAATTTACTAGTGAGATCAATGACAATAGAAAAAATAAGGGTTTCTGTTGGAAGTGCTTCTGTTTTAGGATTAGGTGTATTCCCTCAATTCAAAATTCCCCCAACTACCTGTTATATTATGACGTTCACGGAAGGTCATTGTACTGCAAATTGTGGTTTTTGTCCTCAAGCACGATCATCAAAAAGTTCAGTAGAAAAACTTTCTAGAGTCAATTGGCCTATATTCTCCTTTAAAGATTTTCTAACAAAATTGAAATATATGCCATTTTCAAAAAAATTTGAACGAATTTGTATTCAAACTCTAAATTATCCAGAGAATTTTAATGATTTAATAGAGATTATAACCCAGATCAGAACTTATACTGATATTCCAATATCGGTTGCCATTCCTCCTTTCTTAAAGCAACAATTGAAAGAACTCAAAAATAAAGGGGTTGAAAGAGTGGGAATTGCTTTAGATGGTGCCACATCTGAAGTTTTTGAAAAGATTAAAGGTTGCAAAATCGGGGGTCCTTATACATGGGAAGAACATTTTCAAAAATTAAATGAAGCCCTTGAAATTTTTTCGCCTGGATTTGTTAGTACGCATATAATTATCGGGTTGGAAGAAACAGAAAAACAGGTAATTCATCTTATTGACAAATTATATAAATTAGGGATTATTGTCTCATTGTTTGCCTTTACGCCTATAAAAGGTACAAAATTTGAAAATATGGAGCAACCTAAAATTTTAAATTATAGAAAATTACAGCTAGGAAGATATTTGATCTTTAATAATAAAAGAGATTTAAAAGATATTACATTTAATAAGGGAGGTCGAATAATTAACTTCAATATCAGTAAAAAAGACCTTGATTGGATTATTAATAATACAAGTGCTTTTTTAACTTCAGGATGCCCTAATTGTAATCGCCCTTATTACACATCTAAACCATCAGGTCCAATATATAATTATCCAAGAGCATTAACTGAAAATGAAAAATTAGAATTATACCAACTACTATATAAATTTGTAAAATAAAATTCTATTACAAAAAATGAATGTTTGGAGATTTTTACCATTAGAAATTAATAACGGATTTTGGAATATGGCTTTAGATGAAGCAGTCTTAAGAATGGTAATAGAGGGGAAATCTCTGAATACTCTAAGGTTTTATAAATGGAAACCTTCAACCGCTAGCATAGGAAGAAATCAGAGTTTAAAGAATGAGATTAATATTCCATTTTCAGAAGAACAAGGATTCACAATTGTAAGACGCATTACTGGGGGGGGTGCTGTTTTTCACGACGAAACTAGAGAAATTACATATTCAGTTGTGTGTCCTATTAAATTTCTTGAGAATTTGGGTGCTAATAAGGTAATAGAACAATTTGAGATTATTACTCAGGGGATAATTAAGGGTTTAAATATCTTTGGACTAAATACAGAAAAAGATATTATTCATTGCCCTGCTATCTTACTAGATGGAAAAAAGTTCTCTGGAAATGCGCAAGTTAGAAAGATGGGACATCTTCTTCAACATGGCACCATTTTATTAGATCTTGATCCCGATTTAATGTATTCCGTATTGAAAGCTCCTGCAAATGTAGGTAAGTCAAGAATGGTAAGGTCTGTTCGCGCTAAATGCATAGGTATTGCAAATTATATCGTAAATTTTCAAGAAAGCGAACTAATTAATTCATTGAAACAAGGATTTGAAAGAGTATTGAGAATAACTTTAAAGGATGGGCTTATTTCTGAAATGGAAAAAGATTTAGCGGAACAATTAATATTAGAGAAATATTCAAATTTGAATTGGTTAAAGAAGTATGAATAATACTCAAAAATTTTTAGAGAAATTAAGATCTGAATCCGTATCATGGGAAGATTTTCAGAAATTGTTAGAACTGAAATCTGAAGATTTAGACCAACTCTTTAATCTTTCTCAAAAGATTACTCGCACCAACTTTAATAATGTTTTAAAAATTTATATTCCCACTATAAAATTTCCAGCAATCAGTATTACGGGGAGTGAATGTGCTTTAGAATGTGAACATTGTAACAAGAAATATTTGGAAGGGATGAAGCCTATATTGACAAATAAGGAGCTAGAACAATTTTTGATGAAACTTTCTGGTAAAAGTGGAGTAGGTGCTTTAATATCAGGAGGAAGTATGGTTGATGGGTCAGTTCCATTATTAAAATTTTTAGATACTATTAAAAAAGTGAAAGAAGATACAAATTTAATTATAAATACCCATACAGGGTTACTAAATGAAGAAACGGCACAGAAGCTTGTTGATGCAAATGTTGATATAGTATCCTTTGATATAAATATGGATGAAGCAGTTGTAAAGAACATTTATCATTTGGATATTGAATTAAAGGAATATAAAAGAGCAATAGAAATATTAAAGAAATACAATTTAAATATTGTACCCCATATATGTATTGGTTTACATTATGGAAAACTCAATAAAGAATTAGAATCTATAAGATTTATTAAAGATTCTAAAATTAATCCATCTCTAATAGTAATTATTGTATTAATACCTCCTAAGGTTTCGAAGATCAAATTTGAGTCCCCTACTCCGGAAGATATTGCAAAAGTTATAGCAATTGTAAGAATTGCTTTTCCTAAAACAGAGATATCTTTAGGATGCATGAGACCCAGAGGAAAATTTAAAACTGAAATTGAAAAAGCAGCTATTAAAGCGGGGATAACTAGAATTGAAATTCCATCCAAAGAAACTTTAAGGTGGTTAAAAAAATATAATTCTAAAATCCAATTCGAGTTTTTTTCTGCTTGTTGTGCAATTCCTAATAAATTTGAAGAATTAGCTCAAAGTAAAAAATCAGATATTAAAAAATACTCTAACATCTAAATGATTTAGAATGAATTTTAAAGATGAAGTTAAAATTATTGGTTTAAAAGAAATTCCTATAATTAAAAAAGGGGACAATCTCTCTGAAATTATAATAGATGCTTTAAGTCGAAATAAATTAATTTTACAAGAAGGCGATATTATTATCATTGCTCAAACAATCATTTCTAAAAGTAATGGTACAACAAGAAATTTGAATGATATAATACCAAGTGAAAGAGCTATTGAATTATACAAAGTATTGAAGCAAAAAGCAAAAAATCATGGATTACCAGAAAAAAAACCGGAATTGATACAATTAATATTAGATGAGTCTAAGAAAATTGTAAAGCATGAACATGTTTTGATCACTGAAACTAAACATGGATTCATTTGTGCTGATGCGGGTATAGATAAGTCCAACATTGAGGGTGAAGGATTTGTAAGTTTGTTACCAGAAAACCCAGATAAAGATGCCGAGAAAATAAGAAAAATGTTGAAAAAAATAACTAAAAAAGAGATTGCAGTTATTATATCTGATTCATTTGGTAGACCTTTTAGATTAGGAGCCGTTGGAACTGCTATTGGAGTTTCAGGAATAAATCCAATTTTAGATATGCGAGGAAAGAAAGATCTATTTGGTCATCAACTTCAAACAACTATTATTGGACAGGTTGATAGTCTTGCTGCTGCCGCACAATTAGTTATGGGAGAATCAGATGAAGGTATTCCAATTGTTTTAATAAGAGGATATAATTTTGAATTTAATGAGAAGACTTCAATTAAACATATTCTAAGAAGGAAGGAAGATGATTTGTTTTTGTACAATGAAGAAACAAGAATGAATGAATTACTAAAAAATCGGAGGAGTTACAAAATAGCGTTTTCACAAAGAAATGTTAAAAAAAAAATTATTGAAGAATGCATTGACCTTGCTAAATGGGCTCCAAGTGCGCATAATGGACAATTTTGGAGATATATAATATTTGAAAAAGGTAAGATCCGTAATGTTTTAATAGAAAAAATGAATGAAAAATTAAGACTCGATTTAGAGAAAGACGGAAAATCAAAAGATTTTATTATGTCTAAGGTGGAAAAAACAAGAAATAATTTTATAGATGCCCCCATTTTAATTTTATTGTGCTTAGATACTTCAGATTTAGAAAAATATGCTGATCCAGAAAGGGCACAAAATGAATTCATTTTAGGGATCCAAAGTATCAGTAGTTCAGCAACTTACTTACTCCTAGCATTTGAGATGAGAAAATTGGCAGCGTGCTGGTATTGTGCTCCTCTTTTTGCTAAGAATACAATAAGAAAAAATTTAATACTTCCTGAAACATATATTCCCATGGCATTTTTTACTGTTGGATACCCTTTGAAAACTATTCAAGCCCCGAAGCGTAAAAGTTTAAAGGAAATAATATATGAATGCAATACTCAATGGTAATAAGTTATGAGTGAAAATTATTATGTGCTTTTAGCGGGAGGAATAGGAGCAGCGAAATTTATTCAGGGATTAGCGAAAGTAATCGAACCAGAATTAATTAAAATTATTGTAAATACTGGTGATGATATTGACTTATTTGGCCTTAAAATTTGCCCTGATTTAGATATAATAACTTATACTTTAGCAAATTCGGTTGATAAGAAAAAGGGATGGGGCTTTACTAATGAATCTTTTAATTGCTTAAGTATTTTAAAGAAATATTATGATAGCGGATGGTTTAATGCTGGTGATAAAGATCTAGCTACTCACATTTATCGTACCGATTTATTCAAACAAGGTTTTAACAAGGCAGAGATAACCAAAATGATATGTCAAAATTTAGGTGTTAAATCTCATATTATTCCAATGTCGAATGAAACAGTCCAGACCTTTATTAAAACACCATTAGGATCAATGCATTTCGAAGAATACTTTATTAAGTATAAATGTTTACCTGAAATTCTTAATATTGAATTTAAAGGAATCGAACAGGCATTACCTGTTAAAAATGTATTAGAATATATAAAACGAGCTAATAAAGTAATAATTTGTCCATCCAATCCAATTGTATCAATAGGAACTATACTCCAAGTGAAAGGATTGAAGGATGCACTTTCTAAAGCCAAAGATAAAGTTTTTGGGATAAGTCCAATTATAGAAGGTACCACTGTTAAAGGCCCAGCAGATAAGATGATGAAGTTTTATGGATTCGAAGTCTCGTGTGTAGGAGTTGCAAGTTTTTATGATGAATTTTTAGGAAATTTTATTATAGATAATAAGGATTGTGAGCTTAAAGCTAAAATTGAAGAATTGGGAATTAGGACTTATTGTTTTGATACTTTAATGATAAATAAAAAAAAAAAGATAAATTTAGCTAATTTTGTGTTAAGTTTATAATTAGAAAAAGAAAAACATTTAGGTAGATTCAGTTACTACTTCTTCAGTTTGTTCGTCCATAGCAGCTTTAGCTTCTTCCTTTATAACATAATCTCCAACTGAAATCAGAAGTTCCTTTATCCGTCCTTCTTGTTGTAATCGAATTATCAAATTTCTATGTTTGATAAACGAAATTAATTTTGATATTACTGGAAAAATTAACATAATTGGCAGGAGTAAGATAATAATGACTTCGGGAGAATACATTGCAACACTTTCGGTAATTGCATCCGGTAATTGAATAACTGTAGCCAAAAACCAATGTGGGTGAATAATGATAAAACTTATGATCATAAGTAAACCTACGCGATAAATAAAGTTAAATAATGTAGATGTTGCTAAATTACGAGCTCTAGGAGCAGAAGAACTTGCAGTTAATGTATCTCTTGCTTCAGGATCTTCTCGAAATAGACGATCTATATACCGCCCAAGTCTTCTCGTTTTTGAAGCTGCTGTTACTAATTTTTTTTCCTCTTCCTCTAATTTTTTCTTTTCTATCATTTCTTTTACATAGGAAAATCGCTTACCTGTCTTTGCAAAAAATTTCCCAACAATCAAATCTTCTTGTTGCTCTGCTTCAATTTCTTTCATTCTTTCCTTGGCTTCCGTTTTTATTTTATCAATATTAGCAGTGATAAAATGTGATTCTCTTGCTAGAATATTCAGTTGAGCTTCCAATCTTTCACTTCTCTCTAATGAAGGTTTAGTAACCGTATCAGCGTAATTAATTTGAAATGTTAATTCGAGATAAACATATGATATTATAGCAAATAAAATAACTGGATTTGCTAAAAACTGGAACAAATTATCAATAGGAATTTGAGTTAGGCTGTCATTGAGAGGATTCGTTGAAGCCATTTCATAAATATATTGTACATAATCTGGTCTACTTTCTGGAGGGAGATTTCCTATAAAAAGATTTAACATCTCTTTTAACCCAACAACCATTAGAGGAACTATAATCATAAGTACGATTGATCCGATTGCAATAAAAGAATTTCTTGGATCACTTTTGAAGAAACCTCTAATAGCATAAATGATTGAAATAACAAATAAAATTTGAAAAATAAATAAATAAAAATCATTAAAAAGGACGCCTAACTCGTTTAATATTAAAGTAGGAATGTTTTGCAATTCTGGTTGAGGAATTGAAAACCATTTACTCAAATATCCCTGAAAAAAACCCTCAACAAAATTAAACAAATAGCTGTTAAAAACACCTCCAAAAATAAAAGCTAAGCCATAAGCAATAACGAAAAATAATCCATAAATCAAATATGAGAAAACATTTTTTAATGCTCCTAAAAAGGCAAATATCACGAATTGATTATCTGCTGTTACAACTACAGCATTAAAATCAAAAATTGAAGTAAGGAAAATAATAAATAGCCAGGAGAATACGGCAAGATTGATTATCTTTAGTGATAATAAATACCCACGAGCCATTTCTTAATACGCCTTCCCCTTTTTTTTTGCTTCCATATAATTACTCAAAACTTGATTCATCATATCATCAGGTCCACAAGTTATTATATTAATTCCTAAGTTTCGAAGGTTTTGTCTAATAGATAAAATGTGTTCCATCATCTCTTCACTAATTGCTTCTGCTAATGCTTTATCTGTTGAAGATAAGTCTACTTCATGAATTTCAAACCAAGGGCTGAATGGATTAATAATTATAATAGTATGGTTAAATGGGACTAACTTTCTAACAGCCTCAGAAATATCCTTAGGATTTGCTTCCAAATCAGATATAACAAAAACTAAACTTCGTTTTTGAAAGCGTTTTGTGAAATTATCCATAGCTTCAATGAATTTACACCTTCCTTGAGGTTTAATCCTTGCGACAAAATCTAGAACTTTATAAAAATGGTCTTCTCCACTATTCGGTCTTAAAAAATTTAAATTCTTCTTATCTGAAAAAGTAAAAACTCCTACATTATCTCTTCGTGTCAATGCTACTTTTGTTAGAAGCATACAGGCCCTTATTGCATATTCAAATTTTGTATTTTCAATTGCTCCTCCTGCCATTGTATCTGATGAATCTACTATAATCATTACAGTTACATCCCTTTCACTTTCATATTCCTTTACGATTAAGGTCTGAGATCGAGCACTTGCTTTCCAATCTATCAATCTGAATTGATCTCCAAAAACATATTTCCTCATTCCATAAAACTCTGATCCAAGACCTTTCTGCTTCGATCTTTGTAATCCATAATTTAATTGCAAAGATCGTTTTGAACCTAAAATTTCAATTCTTTTAATGTCTTCATAAGGCGGATAAATGAGAATATCAGTAACACTATCTGGTACGATTCTTTCAACTGAATTAAATCCTAATCTATCTTTCACAATAATTGATAAAGGCCCAAGAGCGTATTCTCCTCTTACTTTTGGCTCAAGGACATAAGAAAATTTAATTAGATCTTTTGGGCCAATTCTAGTAGAGATAAAATTTTCACCTAAAATTAACCTAAAAAGTTGAGGATTGTAGTTATCTCTTATTTCAATAAAATCAAAACTGTTGCGTCCAATATTCTCTATTACTACTTTGACATGAACGAAATCATCTTTGAATATTTTTTCCTTTTCAAGTTCTCTATGCACTCGTAATTCTTCTATATTCATTTTATAATAGAAAATTGGTAAACTAATGATAGTACTAAATAATAGTAAAATTGCGAAATAAATTAAGAAATAATTTACAAATGCAAATCCAGCTGTAAGAAAAAAAACAGCAAATAAAATTAAACTTCTACCTTTACCTCCTAGTATAAAACTCCACCTTGCTTAATATTTTTTGTTCCAATTATGATTAAATACTTTACCATAAAAAAATTGGTTTAGATAGGGATTGGTATTTCTTCAACAATTGATTTTAGAACAGCCTTTGTATCAAGTCCTTCCAATTCTGCTTCTGGTTTTAGAAGAATTCTGTGATTTAATGCTGGTACGATTAATGCTCGTACATCATCAGGAGTCACGTATGATCGGCCTAGTATTGCAGCACGGGCTTTAGCACACTTCATAAGGGTTAAGCTGGCTCTTGGCCCACAACCAAGGGCTATCTGAGGATGATTTCTAGTTTTTAAAATGATATCACGAACATATTTTAAAATTCGATCGTCAATATAGACTAAATTCATAATTTTCTGTGCTGCGAGGATTTCTTCGCCAGTTGTGATTATTTCAACTGATGGTGATTCACCTGAAATTTGCCGTCGCATAATTTCTACTTCTTCGTCTTGTTCAGGATAATCTAACCATAGTTTAAATAAGAATCGATCAACTTGAGCTTCTGGTAGTGGATAAGTCCCTTCCATTTCTACAGGGTTTTCTGTTGCAACAACAATAAAGGGTTTTTCAAGCGGTAAAGTCTGACCCTCAATTGTTATCTGTCGTTCAGCCATAGCTTCAAGTAGAGCTGCTTGTGTTTTAGGTGCACTTCTGTTAATCTCATCAGCTAGTACCATATTAGCGAAAAGCGGTCCTTTTTGAAGTACAAATGCACCTTCATTCTGATCAAATATTTTTGTACCGGTAATATCTGCAGGTAACAAATCAGGAGTAAATTGAACTCTTCGAAATGAAATACCTAGAGTTTTGGCAAAAGTTTTAGCCATTACCGTTTTACCCAGACCTGGTACTCCTTCTAATAGTACATGCCCATTTACAAGTAAAGCTATAAAGAGTTGCTGTAAAATTTCACCATTTCCTACAATAACTCGGCTTACTTCACTTAAAACTTCCTGTGCTATTTCTCTTATAGGTGCTACATCAATTTCCTCATGGTCATAATATTTTGCTTTATCCGGAGCTTCCATATATTTATAACCTCTAAATTTTTTAATTAATTTTTTTTTTTTTTTTATTTTTTATTTCAAAATTGATTAAATATTATTAACTGCCCAGTCCATTTCGAAAAACAATTCTTCGAAATCTTGTTCAGTTTTAACTTTATCTTTTCCTTCTTTAATTGCTAAAATCTTATCTATAAACTTACTCAATCTCCTAGTTTTTAATTTGGTGGTTGAGGGGTCTTTAGCAATAACTAAATCTACCACATTTTGTGTTGTAATTTTTGCTCCTCCTAATTGACTATTTAATTTTCTTTCTAATCTTCTATAAAGCAGTTTCAATGCATCTCCGTATTTCATTTTATCTTTATATTCCTCAATTTTCTGTGCAAAAAAGGAAGAGGTTCTAAATCTAGCTATTTCTTCTTTTTTTTCTTCTTGTTCTGCTATTTTTTGTTCTTCCTTCTTTTTATCTTTTTTTGGAAGGTATTTTCTTAATGTATAAAAAGCAAGTAGAGGATAAATCCATGCTGTGATAGGATTTGTTGATAAATGTACAATGTATTGCATAACATATCCAAAAATTCCTGCTGATGAAAGGTCTCGCGAATATTCTGGTCTAATATGGGCTTCATCAAAAACAACAATCCATTCTTCTCTAGTCTTTCCTTCATTTACTTGAGTTAGCCATTGGATAATATTTAATCCAAATAGCATATTATCATAACCAGGTTCATTAATTAATTCATTATTAAACAAGCTAGCATCAGCAGATACAAATAATCGTTGTCTTCCCATATCGTTGGCTAGAAATACATGCTGTTCATATACTCCAAGCGGAAATGTGGTAGGAAGTGGGAAACCTAAGTCTATAAGACTCATAAAACCCAAATTAAGGGCATCTTCAGGTTCGGAATATCTCCCATCATTATTTTTATCTACAAATGAATGAGGTTGGGAAGTACCTACAGAAGTCCAACCGAATCCACTAAGAAAAGGTCCTCCTACAGCACAAGAAGCAACTGAAAGTATAACTTCATTAATAAAGTATGGAGTATCTCTTGTTGGATGAGAAGCAAAATTCTTAATCACGGGAAATTCAGGGGTAGGGTTATAAGATTCATTATCTCGTAAAATCCCATTAGGAAATATTGTTAATGGAATATTAATAGTGGGATCAAATAAACTTGCGACTAGAATTTCCCATAATAACGTACTTGTGGATCCATGATCATGACATATTAGAAGTGAATTATCTCCTTTAAAAAATTCAATAAAATAAGGTATCTCAAAAATAGGATCATAAAATTGATTTGGACCTAGTAAAATCAACAATATAGATTCCTTTCTATTATTATTAATGGTTGTATTTATTAAACGATCAGTAGCACTCAGACTTGATTGTACCGTCATAACATCATACCCATCATCTTCAATAGCTTTTTTAAAGTCTGAAGCCCCATTCCAAGCGGAATTATAAACTGAAAAATTCTGATTATTAACTCCTTGATCAATTATAGGAGAAAGTAAAGGAACAAAAGCAAAGATAAAAATAATGACAAATAACGCTTGTTTATATATTGAACCCGATTTAATCTTCTTTCTTGATTGTGTTTGACGAATTTTTGCACTTGTAGCATTTCTTAAAAATATGATAAGAAAAACTCCACTAAAAATTGCGCCAAAATAACATAAAAGGGGAACATAGGATAAAATACCCCACCAAACGGGCAATTCAGTTGGATTTTCTTGTTGAATGTGGATGACAAAATCACTAATGATAACTCCAAAAACGACTAAATATATAGTTAGGAAAGAAAAAACTATACCTTTTGAAATATTAATACTCTTTTGAGATGCTTTTGCTTGTTTTACCATATGTGATTACTTTTTAATATTTTGAGTCTATAGCAGATAATAATT
This sequence comes from Promethearchaeota archaeon, assembly GCA_048941285.1. GTDB lineage: Archaea > Asgardarchaeota > Lokiarchaeia > Sigyniarchaeales > SOKP01 > Loki-b32. Next base: position 112,509 of record JBHLNS010000003.1, on the reverse strand, counting down.
CACATTAAACCTACAGGCTAAAAGTGAAAGATTTCCCCGTTATTTCGTTATATAAGTTAGCAAACAAATCAATTGTAAAATTTAAGTCTTTAGTTGTAGGTTCAACCCCACCATAGATTATATCTTCTATTTTTTTTATAAATGGATACACAAATTCTGGTTTTAATTTGTTTTCTAATTGGTTTACACAGGCGATAGCATATTCGCGAATTGTTTGATGAGCTAATCTGGGTTTTTTAAATTTTATATTAATTAGATCATCATATACTAGATATATATAAGCTATTGCCTCCTTGGGTCTGTTAGTGTCAACTAAAATCTTCACGTTATCAAATTTCTGCTTAATATTAATCTCTGGTTCTGCCTGCTTTTTTTTCTTTTGTGCCATTATTTTCTACCTATTTTCATATTTTTTCGAATAATTTAATTATTAATTTTTTTTGAATTTATAATTCTTTGTACTTATTTTTAATTTTTATTTTGAGTTTTTTTACATTTGATTTTAAAAATTTAAAGTAAAATTAAATCCAGTTAATTGGAAGTATATTGGTGAAAATAATTCACAAGTATTATAGAAATCTTTTTCTGTTATTTTAAAAGGTTTTGCGTATATTATTTCCTCAACTTTTTGAATAAAAGGGTAAATTGAGGATGGTGTTAATTTTAATTCTTTTACTGAAACAATTGCAAAGTCTCTAATTGTCTCGTTTTCTTTTCTTATTCTATTATATTTAGCATTAATTAAATCCATATAAATAGCATTAAATAAATACGATATCGATTCTTCTAATCTTCCTGAATCTTTTAAAATTTTAAGATTTTTAATTCTTGATTCGAGTGGTAGATTTACCACCCGGGATTCTTTTTCTTGTTTTTTATAATATTTTAAACCATATACTACTAAGCCTGCAACAATACCCGCCAAAATTGGAAAAAATATTAAAGAAAAAATCAAGAATGGGGGCAAATCACCTCCTCCTGGATTTGATGGAAGCGCTGGTTCCACTAATATATATTGGACAGGTGATCTAATGTCTTTTCCTGCTGAATTAACTAATTGAACTTGAATAGATGCTGTACCATTACCTTGTGGAACTTGAAAGCTAGAGGTAAATCTACCATTAGACCCCGTTGTTGCTGTATCAACATAGCTACCATTAAAATAAACCTCAACATCTCTATTACTAATTCTTAGTGTAGGATCTGTTAGAGATGTTAGAGTCCCACTTAAATCATATGCGGCTCCTTCTCTCGTTGTATATTCAATGTCTAAATTCCATGCTACATCAGAAAATACTTTAATATTTGAAATTGAGATTTCTGAGTATTCAACAAATGGCGTATCTGAGTAATTAAATTTCAGAGACAATTGACTTGAAGCTGTGATCGGAACTTGTACGCTTTCTAGTGAACCTGTAGCATCAGTAAAAAAAGAACTTTGAGAGATAATTGAAGGTCCATCTAGCCAATAATAGCTAACACTTACAAAAGGGATTCCATTTCCATTGTCATAATATATAAATCCATTTAAATTAAAATCTTCTTCAGTTAATTTAGGGTTTGATAAATCATCATACGAAATAATATCAAAATATGATGTAGCATTTACATTTATGATATAGAAATGGTGATATTCGATTTCACTTCCAGGCCCTCCTGGTTCTGTATCTGTTACTATCACTTCTATTTTATGACTTGAATAAATATCAAGTAAGGGATCAATCATATAATTAATATTAAATCTACCCCACCCATCGGTTATATCTGTATAACTCAGATCAACACTATCATCTATTTCAATAGCAACGTTAATTCCTGATTTATTAGTTTTATCAATTTTGTTATAGACATGTCCTTTAACAGAAATAAACTCAGAGTGAGTAAACCTTGAATTATTAACTTCACTTGGATTTGTAAGATCTAATGTTGCCCAAAACCAAGACATTTTTGGGTTATTTTTAGGTTTAAGGTAAGAACTATTCGAAAAAAGATTAGTATATAGTGTTATATTAAAAAAAATAATTAATAACATAACAGAAATCCATAATATTTTAGATTTTTTTTTTATATATTTTGGAATTCTGAAATTTATCATTATCTTTAATTTCACCATCTTTAAACTATTAAACTTGCCTAAACACTTCTTGCTCTGTTAAAATAATAAATAATCCCTCAGGAACACCAAAATTGTCTGGATCATCGGGATAAAAGTTGACCCAAACTTCGGTGTTATCTAACCAATCTCCGACAATAAAAGTTAGATTAAAAAATCCATTGATATCAGTAAATCCTACTTGAGTAGCTAAGATTGATCCCGTTCCATCTCTAATAGTCACATTAATTTCCATAAACGGTATTGCAGTTCCATTATCCCAATATAGATTTCCATACACATAACAATCGTCACCGTAATACCAATCATCTTTAACGACGTTAGTCTCATAATTTCCAAGAATATAAGTACTTGCGGTAATATCAATTGAGATTAGTAAGCTACTATTATGAACCATATAATCACTCATAGATATTCCTGGAGCGTTTAAACCACCTGTAAAACTAATGTTAATAAAATAATCTCCTTGTGGGCAAGATAAGGCGATTGAGTTAAAAAATTGATAAGTTCCATCATTATTAATAGTTAATGTCTGAGCACCAATTAAATATAGACCTGAAACGTCAGAATAAGAGTTATCTAATAAAACAATATTTAGATTTAGGCCTCTTAAAAATTCTCCATGTTCCCTGACTGTACCTGAAACAATAAAATTATCAATATCTCTTAAAATTGAACTTTGATCTGTATTGCTAAAAATGTTAATATGTTCATTTATCACCACATATGTCATATTTGTTGTATCAGATCCAGACCATTGAGCTCTTATTTGATGAAGTCCCGCATGCCAACTAGAAGTATCAACTATAATAGAAGCATTTCCATTAATTACAGATTGAGTTCCCAATGGGGTACCCGTATAAATATCTGTAAATGAAACAGTACCAGAACTAACTGGAAGTCCACTTTGAAGAATAAATACACTGAAATTGATTAGATCTCCTCGATTATATATCTCAGGAGGATTCCCATCCCAATAAAACGTTTGTGTTGGATTTCCATCTATAAAGAAGTAAATATCTACATCATTTGGATCGATAACTCTGAGATCATTTAAACCAGGAGCTGTATCTGTAAAATTATTTATATACCATAAATTGAAAAATTGAGGATAATAAGGATTTGTATATATAAAAATACCATAAAAATTAACTCGTAAAGTATAATTTTTAGCGGGAGTTGAGCTTGAAACGGAAAAAGTTAAATCTATTTCTCCTGATGACCCTAATTGTAAAGAGCCTGAAACTAGATTTAAATAAAATGATACGTCAGTAGGTCCATCATACATAAAGACATTTATTTCTCCATTTTTTATTGGATTTCCATTAAAAGCATCATTTAGATATCCATGAATTAAGAAATTTCTCCCATCTGCTCCACTGCGATTGACTTCCCTAGGTTGTGGACAGATATCAAGATTCACATTTATAGGGGCATCCAAAATAAAATAAGAATAATTATATTTATTATTCCATGTGGCATAAATCAGATGTGGGCCTGCTGTAGTATTCAATCCTGTAGAATAAATAATTTCAGCATTCCCTGAACTTGTTTGATCTGAACCAATAAACAGATTATCTTGAGTGAAATCATAGAAGTAAACCCATTCTCCATCGTCTATTGGCATACCACTATATTGAATCAATACTGTGAGATTAAGATCATCATTACGATTAATAACTGGATTGATCGCATCATCAGATGCAATTCCATTTATCCAAAAATCAAATTGTAAACTGGTTGGTGAATCGATTTGTAATTCATTAACAAAGTAAGTAGAAGTATTTAAGTAAGGTATATTGAAAAGATACGAATAAGGATAGGATGAAAGATTAATAGTACCATTAAAATCTAATCTTAGTGTATAATTACCAGGGGGTATATTGGCAGCTACTCCGAATGTCAAATCAAAAGTACCTGTTTCATCAGTTTGATAAGGATAACTATCACTTGGGTTTAAATATGATGAATAATCCAATCCACTCTTCAATAAAATTAAGCTAATTTCAGAATATTTTATAGGTAAAGAGTTATTTGTGCTATCAACAATTTCTCCAATAATATTAAATTCCGTCGCACCACCACCCGTACGGTTTATAATACGAGGTGTTGGGCCAGAAAGTATATTTATTGTAGGCTGTTCATCTAAGATATAATAAGAATAATTACTTTGTAAACCAATGTTTGCATATAATAAATTAGGTCCAGCAGCACAATTATCTCCAACAGAATAAATAATTGAGGCAATCCCATTTAGATCTGAAATGTCAGAGCCAATCAGAATATCTCCTCTTGAATGATCATAAAAAAATACACGTTTGTTTGATATTGGTCCCGAAGTAACCGAAAATACCTCCGCAGTTAGATTTAAATTATGGTATCTAGAAACTCTAGGTATATTCGGATAATTCGATGGTGAACCATCGATATAAAACCACACATCTAAAGATTTTGTGATATTAAAATCAAGTCTATTGCTTGAATTTGATATATAGAAATAAGGAACTTGAAATATGAAAGATAAGAGAGCGTATGAATAGGGCCCAAAAGGAGTGTCAACCCACCAAGTTCCGTTAAGATCAGCTCGGATTTCATAATTTCCAGCAGTATTGTGATTAAGATTCAAGAAATCACTGAAATCACCATCATATGTAGTATTTATTGCTGAAGGCGAAAATGGATTAATTATTTCACTATTGGTTCCCTTTCTTAACAAGCGGATATTTAATTCAGGACCCTTTACTCCATTTCCATTTAATGGATCATATACAAACCCTGCAACATTAGTAACATCTGGTAGATAATCAGAGACATTTATTTGTCCAGGGTTAACATTAGTTAAAGCAATTGAAATATCTCCCAATATAGTCGTAAGATTATAACCTGCATTAAAAAAATCATATCTTGCCTCAATTAAATGAGGACCAACGATGTCAGTAGCATTAAAATTAGTCTGGATTGTAGCAATTCCACTCAAATCTGTATCATCTTGTCCTAGTATTCTCCCAGTAGTATAATCTCTGAAAGTTATAGTTAAATTATTTATTGGGTTTGTGTTTGAATTAACACTAGCCGTTATACTAGCTGTATCTGGTCGGTTATAGGCAGCTTGATCGGTTGAAACTGTAATGTTATAATTCCCTCCAATTATTGGGCTTCCTCCACCTCCAAAGCTGTCAAAAATATCAAATTGTACCCATTTTCCATTTCCATAAATATCGGTTGGGACATATATCTCTGCCCAATTATAAAGATTTTTATATTTTATCGCGAATCCCCATTGACCTTCATCATTATCCCAAATTTCTTCAATCATCATACTATTAAAGCCATCAACAAATCGACACAAAACTCCAAAAGCTCTTGCAAAAGCACAAAAAGCTGAAGCAAAATCAGACCATAATCCTTGTTGAGTTTGACAAAACCAATCAACAATGTCTCTTCCATCTGGAGCAGGATTAAAGTCGGTAGGATTCATTGGAAATGAAAATTGAGTTTGCAAATAATTTCTGATTTTATTTGCTTTCCAAAAAGCATGATCATTTACATTTATTTGATTATTAAGGATATTAAAGTGATTAGTAAAATAGGGATTATTAGTCTTATAGACTGGAATTGTAGGAGGTAATTGTAAAAATTTATTCTTTAAACTCAAATACTCAGGCGTAGGATTAGTAACAATAACTGCACTATTGTTCAATTCTTCATTTGATGGTAAGGAATTATAAAAACCAAATATCTCAAATGTCATATTTACATCATCAGCAGAAGAAAATGAAAGATCTATTGTGGTACAATTATATTCATCTTTATATAATGTACGTGGAGTCGGATTTAAATTAGGTGCAGAAATTGTATCCATAACAAAAGGACTAGGAAAGAGAGTAGGTAGATTCATCGAATTAAGCCCAATATTAGGAGATAAAGGCATTTTTAATTTTAAAATTTCAGGATCGGGGAAATAATTTGCGAGATAATCACCGTAAGTGTAGAAATTGTAAAGATTACTAACTGCATTTGACGTCCAACCCTCACCATTGTATTCATCAAAGGCTTCATATTTCCATAAAACATCTTCCATATTATCAAATAAGAGATAGTTATACACTCTAAAAACTTCAATTTCTCCCGCTCCTGAATAGAGAAGATCAAGTAATCCTTGAGAAAAATTACCTAAATCTAAATCATCAATATTTCCATCAAACATTTCTGATAACATATCAAGAAGAGAAGCGGGATCATCTACTTGATCTAACAAATCTTGCCAAAAATCCTCATCAAAGGGATAATTATCAATTAAATCGGCATCTTCCCATGGAGTATCAGCTTTTTCCTTATTAGGGTTTGGTCTTTGAGTTCCAAAAAGAAAACTAAGTAGAACTGTAGAGAACGCAAACATACCAATCAAAAGGATTGCGACTAATGCTACTCCTATAACCCTTTTTTTATTGATACCGCCTTTTAATAATTCATCTCTTAAATCTGACATATCATTCTAAATTGAAGCTTTAATTTTTCCAAAAAAAGTTTAGAATATTAATAATAATTTTTTTATATATAATTTTCCAATTGTTTTTTTAAACTGTTTGGATCTTTAAATATATTTTTTTTTGAAGTAATTAAATGTATTTGAAAAGAAAAAATCAGTTTGAAGAAATCTTCAATAAAGTTAAGATTAATGATGCTCTTTATAAAGAAGTGCGATAAATATTCAAGTATTAAAAGAACAGTTGATAATCTTAGAATTCAAATCCGCATTTAGTACATACTAGCTTTTTTGCGTAGATAGGTTTGGGGATATAGCTAATGATTCTTGTTCTATCTTCTACTTCTTTCACTGCAAATCCACTCGCTCCGCAATTAGGACATAGTCTTCTTCCTGATCCCATCGAAGTGGATGGTGTTGGAGTTGATGTCGGGGTGGCGGACATACTTGGAGTAGTACTATAAGTTGTTGATTGATTTGTGATCCCTTGTGCTAAACTAGAAGGCATAACTGCTTTCGGTTCTTTTAATTCTTGTATTCGCTTTTCTTTATATAATATTTCTTCTTGTAATTTGGCTATCTGTGCTTGTAAAGGACCAATTTGTTGCTGTAAAATTGAATTATGTTGCTGCAACTCTTGAACCTGTTGTTCCAATCCCGGGATATGGGCTTGCAACTGGGCATTTTGATTGGTTAATTGTTGAACCTGTTGCTGGAAGGATTCATTTGAAGATTGCAGAGATTGTAATTGACTTGTTAATCTATTTACTTGGTTATCTTTTTCTTTAAGTTGAGCATTTAATAGGGAAGTTTGACTGCTTAAATCACTAATTTGGGACTGCAATTGATTTAAACTTGAATCTTTTTCTTGTAGTTGGGAATATATTGAATTATATTCATCTTGTGAAGGTCCTGTGGAAATAGAAGGAATAGTTTGACTAATTGGTTCAGCTATATATTCCATAGTAGGGGGAGGAGTTGGTTCATATGCTGAAGGAGTAGGAGGTTGTAAAGTAGAGGGAGGCATCATTGGAGGCGTTCTTGAAGGCGGACCCATAGAAGGAGGTGGTGTTAATGGAGTTACCGAAGGTGGGGGCATTGATGGAAAAGAGGCTTGTTTTTTTTTCTTTTCTTTATCATTATCATTTCTTTCATATTCGTACGACATATTAATCTCCTTATTGTTTAATTACATTAAAAATATTTCTATAATTTTATAGGAGTAATTATGATTATAGCATAAATGTAAATATAAAAGTGTTTGTATGTTATAACTTAAAAACAATTCCAATATGGATTTAATTTATCCTTTAAAGCCGGAATTAATTTGTTATAATAATAATCTAGTAATTTTTGTCCTGAGGACCTAATTTCCTCTTTTACCATTTTATTATCATCGTTATTAAGAACTCTTAGACAATTATAAACTGCTCTCGCTTGTTTATCTATCTGGTATCCACCTTCTAAAGTAATTAAAATTCTTTCGTTAGCATATTTTTTTGCTATTGTTCTGATTTTCTGTAAATATTCTGCAGGAGCTTGATAAGTCCAGTTCATATTCGTTAACTGATCTGTCCAATGCGTATCAAAACCTGCAGATATTAGTATGAATTCTGGCTTAAATTCTTCACAGATAGGTTTAATTATTTCGTTGAAATAAATAGGTATTACATCATCTGCTGAGCCAGCAGGCATTGGATAATTAATGATTTTACCGGCACCTTTACCATTACCAATTTCATCAAAATTTCCAGATCCTGGATAGAAGTATCCATATTGATGAGAATTAAATATTACTAATTCACCAGAATCGGATTTAGAACCTTGATAAAATATATCTTGTGTCCCATTTCCATGGTGGCAATCCCAATCAATAATAACTACTTTTTTTATAGCTTTTTCTCTAAAGAGGTATTCCGCAGTAACAGCAATATTATTGAAAATGCAAAACCCCGCGAATCGATGAGAATTAGAGTGGTGCCCAGGGGGTCTAACTAAAGCAAAAGCATTCTTTACTTTACCGTCTAAAATTTCATCTGCAGCCTGTAAATTTCCACCTACTGAGAATAACGAAGCTTCATAAGTTCTAGGAGACGCGATGGTGTCCATGTCTATATATTGAAGACGGTGCGTTTTAGCACTTAATTCACAAATTTCTTGTATTTCTTTTATTATACCTTCATTATGTACATATTTTATCTGGTCAAGAGTCGCCTTCCTTGGCTTAATAATTCTAAAACTGGGGTCTTCAAGTAATTTTTTTTCTTTTAAAAAATCCATAATTGCGATTAATCTTTCATGGCTTTCTACATGGGTTCCTATTTTATGTTCCAAGTAAATATTATCATATACTATTCCAGTTGTCATAATTACGAAGTTTTACTTTATTATTTATTTTCTGAATTCAAATCAATAATTTTAAACTTCAATTATTTTAATATTTACATATATACTTATAAAATTTTCTTCATAGATGTAGTTAAATATGAAAAAAGTTAAGAAACTTAGTATAAAAATTATCATTGTTGGAGAACCTGCTGTAGGCAAGACTAGTTTAGTCAAAAAGTTTGTATCGGGGCAATTTGCCAAAGATTATCGATCAAGTATTGGAACTAATATTTTTATCAAGAAAGTTAATATTAAAAATTTAGGTAAGGTAAGAATTCAACTGTGGGATATAGCTGGACAAGAACGCTGGATAAATATGAGACGTTCTTATTATGTTGGAGCAAAAGGAGTACTCATTGTGGGTGACCTAACGAGAAAAAATACATTTGATCAAATTAATCATTTTTGGGTTCCCGATATAAAACAATATTGCGAAAAGGCTCCTGTTGTACTAATAGCTAATAAAACTGATTTAGAAAAAGAATTGAGTGACAAAGAGATTTATTCTTTAGGGAAAGAAATTAATGCGATTTCAATTATATATACTTCTGCTAAAACAGGTGAAAATGTTGAAAGTGCCTTTGAAATGATAGCTGAACTTGTATTAAATAAATTTTATTAAATTTCTTTGTTTGTGAATTTGATCTGGCTACTTTTTGGTTCATATAGAGTTCCTTCTTTTAGTAATTCTTCTAGAGCAGTTTCAATAAATTTTTTATCTAAATTTTCTTCTAATTCTAGAATTTGAATAACATTTGATTTCTCAAGAGCTTTCCAATTATTTTCTTCAAAGATTTCTTTTAATCTATTCATTAGAGTTTCTAGTTTATTAAGATTGCTCCTGGATTGCCCAACGAATATTCTATCCATATCAATTTTGCCAGTTGTTTCATCATAACCTGTATCTTTTAAATATCTTTTAAATAGTTTAATAATTTCATCAACATCTTCTTTTAGAACTTTATTTCTTAAAGCCATTTTTGCATAGGATTCACTGAGTCTTACTAAGGCATCTAAATTTCTTGCCAAAATTGAAATAATTGCATCTTCACTATCATATTGGCCCCTTAATTCTAAGTAAAATTCTTTTATTCTTTCCTTAGCCTCATCTGACAATATTGGATTATAATTTCTACGAGCGTGTTTGATGTATTTTTTTAAAAGATCACTTGAGATTGGAGCTATAGAAGTATCATTTTCATCCATTGATTCCTCTGGATCTAACATAGAATTTTTTAATATAAATTCAGCCATTTGTGCATCATCTGCTGGATTTGGTCTATCAACAACCACAAAAATTAAATCAAAACGAGATAAAAGAGAAGGAGGTAGTCGAATATTTTGGGTAGGTGTCTTATATCTATCATATCTTCCAGAATAAGGATTAGCTGCCGAAATTATTGCAGTTTGGGCTTTCAATGTAGCAACAATTCCCGCCTTAGCAATACTTACAGTTTGTTGTTCCATAGCTTCGTGAAGAGCAGATCTATCTGCAGTATCCATTTTATCAAATTCATCTATTGCTGCGACACCTCCATTTGCTAACACAACCACACCTGCTTCAAGGTTCATCTGACCAGTGTCTGTGTCTTTAATTACAGCAGCAGTTAAACCTACAGCTGTTGAACCTTTCCCAGAAGTATATAACCCTCTTGGAGATACTTCTATGGCACTTTTTAGAATCTCTGATTTTCCAGTTCCAGGGTCTCCAACAAATAATATGTGGATATCACCTCTTTTATAGCCTCCTCCAGGTTTCTTTTTTCTTGTTCCTGCAAATAAACTTAAAGCACATGCAATTTTAAGATCTTCTCTCCCATATATGTCAGGAGCAATTGATCTTGCGATTTTTTTTTGTATAAAAGGCTCCTTAGACAAGTCCTCTATTTTTTTTCTATCCTCTTTGGTAAGATCAATGATATCCTCAGTTTTATCCTCAGGGTCAATAAAATTGATATCAAAGAATGTCTTAAATAATGTAGAATTATTGCTCTTAGTTGATTGAGCTAAAACTGATTTAAAAATACCCATCATCTTAACTCTATCCCCAGGCTTTACTGTATCAACTAAATTATGAGTTAAAATAGCTTGAACTGATCTGGGAATTCTACCAGGAGGTAAATCTTCTGGTATTTCTTGTATCATTATTGACTGCCAATCGATGAATTCTGAATGTTTTGATATTAGTCTAAAATCTGTCTGAGCTTTAGCCTTACACCGTTTATTTGTACAAAATTTGGGCCATCTTATTCTTGAAGTTAACTGAATAACATCGAATTGAGCTCCACATAAATTACATTCAAAAGATGCTTTTATAATTTTTGGTCTTATTGTAGAACATCTGACTAAGATCCCTTTAGACCAAACAAGAGTATCAATGTGTTTTGCTCTTAAACCTCTTAAAGGAAGAAAAAGGGGACTATTTTTATCTTTCGTTGTTATTCTTACAAAGTAGTCTTTATTAGTTAATTTTAAGCCTTGAAATTTTAACAAATTTTTGAAGGCGTCAACTGCATCCTCAATTATCGCTTCGGGATCTCTTTTAAGCATTTCTGCAATGTCGGGATCACTCGCTAATAGATCTTCAAATAGTATTATTAGTGTATTTCCACCTTTTGCATAGATGTCATTAATTTGATCTTGATATTTATATATACCCGGACTTTCTTGAAATAGTCGATAAAAATCCTCAAAGCGTTGAATTTTATTAATTGGGCTACTAGGCGTTGAAAGAGGAGTTGTCATGATAAAAAACTCAAATTTTTCTAATATGCCTAAAATATTCTTGGTGATTTTTTAATTCTGATATTAATGACATATTTTATTAAAAGGTAAATAATCAATTATAAAAAACCTAAGACTGTCGTAAGATTTATTGAATTATATTTGAAACTATTAATTAGAAAAATTATTTTTTAACTTCCCCTTAAATTTTGGAGTGTTTCACAAATTAGCGGGTCTTGACTCATCTCACATCTTATTTTTAAAAGGGATATTACTCTCTTCTTAATTTTTTCATTTTCATAATTAACTGTTCTACCTAAAATTAAAGCAATTGAACGTTGAGTTGTTAAAGAACCTTTTCCACTTAAATTTTCTAAAAGCCTACTTAATATTCGATTAAGTCCTATACGTTTTATAATCTCAACAAAAGTATTAATCATACTAGTTCTAACTTCTTTTGATTCATCCCCTAGGATATTTATTAATTCGTCAATTACTTGTTCAATTTTATTGCTGTAAATCTTACTTAATCTAGCGGATGCTTCTCTGATTTTAGGATCATCGCTTTTTAAATTAATTTGTAGCTTATTAAATGGAATATGAGAGCTACTCACTTCACTGATATTAGATAATATATTTAAAGCAGACCAGCGGACCCAACTTTGTTCATCGTCAAGGAGAGAAATAAGTCTTTCAATGATTTTTTCTTTATTATCGATAAAACCAATTATTTTTCCTAAACTTGTCACTGTTGCTTCCCTTACAATCCATTCATCGTCATTTAAAGCGGTAGTTATTAAAACATCAATAATTGATATTGGAAGTTTATGTCCTGCAAATCCTAATATTTTAACACATGTTTCACGTATAAAGGAATCTTTATCATAAAGTAAATTCATAATATCGTTGATTGGAATAATCTCTGGGGATTTTTTTGCTATTTCAAGTAGTGATTTAGTAAGAACAATCTTTACTTTTGAATCTTGTCCAGTTATAGCTGAGAAAAAATCTGAAATGAATGGCTTCATTAAAGAAGCATCTTTTTGAGCTATTTTTGAAATTATACCTGCAGCCTTTATCTTTGCTTGGTAATTCTCATCTTTTTGCAGAATTGAAATAATTGGCTTTACATCAATATAATTAATGAATTCTTCTATTAATCCATCAATTGATTCGATTGCATTTAATCGTACCTCAATATCTTCAGCAGTTGAATATTTTAATAAAACAGGAATAACAGTTTCAGGGTTTTTATTTCCAATTTTTATTAGTGTTTTTGAAATAATTCCTTTAGTTATGTAAGTTGTAACATCTGGTATTTTAATCAAATTCGTAATTACTAAATCAGGGTTTTTAATAGATTTTTCTGATAAGATCTCGGAAATATTCTCTCTTAATTTATCATTCTCAAATTTTATTAATATCAGAAAAGTAGTTAAAATTTTTTCTGAATCAAATTTCCATAGTTTTCTTAGAAGTTTAACAATATCATTTAAAATCTCAAAATTATTTGGATCAACTCTATTAATAATGGCATCAATATCTAATAGTCCAGGTTCTTCTTCAAAGTACTTTTCAAGAGCATTTATTGCTGCATGTCTTGCTTTTTCGTTCGAATCAGTTAAACCTTCTAAAAATGGTAAAATTGGTATACTATTTTTTTTGAAATTGCCAATATTCGCAAGGACATCAAAAATCGATGCTCTTACAGAACTAGATGGATCTTTAATTAAGGGAATAATTTTAGAGACGATTTTTCGATCAATTTGTTTAATGTCGAGATTTCTTATATTTTTAATTGCTGCAGCACTAATTTCATTATTAACGTGAAAAATTTTATCAATTATTAGATTAATAGGTAGTTTATAGGAACAATTAGCTAATAGATTAAAAATCTCAACCACTATTTCGCTATTTGGGTCATTTATTAAACTTTTGATGTTTAAACTTGGAATTAAACTTTTTATTTTAGTATTTGATCTAGCCAGTATCTTTAATGCTATTAATCTTAATCTCCATTCTGAATCTTCAATGAGATTAAGTATTAACTCTTGAGGTATTTTTTCTATGAAACTAAAATCTGCCTTTAAAAGAGTTCTTGCTATAGGGATACTTTTATCGTAATTTGGAGATTGCAATGCTTCTATTACCCATTCCAGTAGAAGCAATGGAACATCATTTTCTATTTTAAGTAATAATTGGCTACAAATTTTTCTAGAATGTGTATTATAATCACTTACTCCGTCCAGTAATGAATTTTTAAATTTCCAATCATTGAGAATTGTTTCATCTTTTAAAGGAATTCGTTCAAACATCATATTTATAGTCTCTACAGCATGTTCTCTTATTTTGGGATTTTTATGCTTAATAAAATTAAAGAGCGGGATAGGATCAAATGTTTGTCCAGATTTAGTAATTTTTGAATATTTGATATTCATCACAAAATCACTATTTATGGCTAAAAAATAATATGAAGTAAAAATTATCAATACAATTTCTTCAATCACAGCTGCCCACGCTAAACTCGAACTATTATCGGGATAAATTTCACTTGTTACTATCCATAAATTAAAAGTATATTGTAACTTTTCAGGATTTACAATTAGAAAATTGACCAAAACATTGATTCCTATAGATGCCATTAAATAGGCAGCGAAATAAATATCAATTCCTCTATATTTTATTTTACGTCCCCAAAAACGAGTAAAATATCCTAAAATTCCAAAAAAAAGGGTTACAAATACAAAGACAGAAGACATTGTCGATATTGCTAATGTTCCTGTGAAAAAGAAGATTATAGTTTGGAATAATGAGATCCATGCCCATACAAATACAAATAGCATCAATCCTAGTATAATATAATGTATAGGTTGGGATAAGAATTGTTTCATTCCTCTTTTACTATTTTCGAAATTAAGGAATATAGATCTTTTTATATCAGGAATGTGGTAATAGGCATCTGAGATACCAGCAATGTAACCTTTAGATCCATAAAAAGTCAATATCATAAGTGGATAAACCAACATCCAAGTTATCCAAATTATAATAAGAGGTACTCCTAATATTGACAGGAGTATAGGAGGGAGTATAAAAACCAATAAATAAAAAACTAAAGCAATTAATACTTTTATGATTTTCTTTCTTGACAAATTTATTATCTTAATGTTAATAAATTTGTGAAATGGTGTTAATCCTTCATCTGATTCTTTACTCAACGCGATAAATAGAAAATCTACCATAGGATAAAATGTAATATATATTAAGCAAAAAATAAAAGGTATAAGAAGTGATAAAGGAGGTACATCTGGAGGGGTAGTTGCTGGATCCCATAATTCAGGCGATCTTACAGCAAAAATTACAGCAACGGTAAATACTAACAGAATTGACAAGCTAAAAATGAGTCCATAAATAATACATTGAAATATGTCCTTATTACGCATTTCTCCTTTCTTAACTAAAGATACTTGCTTATAAATTAAATAAAATCCAAGTGTAAAAAAAAATAAGAACACTGAAAGAAGAATTATTTCTATTACCAAGATCTTCACGCAGTTTTGATTTTATTAATAAGTTAATGTTATGTTTATTTCTCTTGCATTACATTTGCATATTATATAAAAAGTTATTAATATAATAAATCTGGTGTATTTTTTATTGCTAGTAATTGAAGATGGTTTTTCTAGTTCATTAAATCGTCTAAATTTTGTTTTTCTACATGAAATGGTCGTAACTGAATGCATTAAGGATTATGGAGTCTTATCCTTATTTGGTGAAAATTTTGGCCCTTTTGAGGTAGGTAAAAAATATAAATTACCACTATTTAGTGCAATTCCTTTCATTGAAAAAGGCATATTACAAGTAGCTCTGATTGATAAATGTGACAATATTGATGTTCAAAGATATGCAATAGAAGAAAGAGATGATTCAATGCTCATAAAAAGATCTAATAAATATTTTTTAAACAAGATAAGAGAATTCAGGAGATTCATGGAAAATGAGATAATCAAAAAACATAAACCAAAGATAGATATCGACAGATATCAATCATATACCTTTAATATTATAAATAGCCGTTTATTGAAAATCTTAAAGTTGTCTATGGCTGAACTATCATTAGATGATGAAAGGAGATTAACGATTTCTGAAAAAGTTCTTTATGAAAATTTATACAAACTTATTAAAATATGGAGAAATTTCTTTCAATTTGATTTTGTATAGCTGGGTATTATTAGCAAATAGATTAGAGATCTATCTGTGTAACTCCATATCTCTTAAAATATTCTTTGATATGGTTTTTTACTTCTTGATTCATATTTAAAAGAGGTAATAATTCAATTGCATTACTCATTGCATAATATGGGATATCAAATTGTGAGATAATTTCTTCTACACTTTTACCATCATCTCTTAATTCGTTTCTATTAGTTAATCCAATACTGGCGATTATTTTTATGTTAGAATTGCGTAACTTTTGAATAGTACTAATTAAAGAACCTCCAGTAGTTGTAACATCTTCAAGAATAACAACATCTCCTTTAGGTACACCAATAAATATTCTATCCTTAATATCTCCATGTTCTTTTTGTTTTCCTCTTCCCATTGCAAGAGGGTATTTTCCCAAGTCATAATTATTTTGTCCTTTTGCCCATTTGAATTGAGTTATAATGCCTAATTTTGTAGCACCCTCTGGGACGCCATAGAAACAGTTAGGATTTAAACCTAGGTATTGAGTAAATGAAATAATATAATCTGTCAATTTATCAATTAAGTAGACATTTGAAGTTATATTCCTCCAATTTACATACCAATAAGATAACCTTCCAGAGTTAAGTTTTATTGGTTCATCAAAAAAGCCAACTACATTATTTATTTTTATAAATTCATTGAAATTCTCTTGGTTCCATTTCATAAATTTCAATTTTAATATAGAATTTATATTTTTTAGAAGAAATAGTTTTCAATTCTATTAATCTTTATTTATTACTTATTTTTTGGTTTATTTTTTGATATTAGTAAGAATTTTTTGAGCTTTTGATCCAATTTTTTTATCAGTTTGTTTTACTAAATTTTCAAGCATATTTTCAATTGGTTTCACAGCTCTAGAATTTGTTTCTGAAAGTTCTTCAAAAATAGAAAGAGTAGAGAGAATTTCTTCTTGATTAGAAGTTTCGAAAATGTCTTTAATTTTTGGAATTGCTATTTTGGTTAAAATTTCATTCAGATATTTTGAAACTTCAGCTTCTACTTTCGCATCTCTATAAGATCTAATTTTATTACTTTTTATATACTCAACGAAAATAAACGGCAATTCTAATGGCCATTCTTGAATTTTTTCCATTTCAATAAGCTGAACAATACTACCGTTTTCTTTATAAAATAGTTTTATATCCAATCACCAGTTGTTAATTTTTCTGGAAGGTAAATATTTGTGAGAAATTCAAATCCATGTTGCGAAAGAGCTTGAATTTCCGCTTTTTTTTTAATTTTTAGAGCCAATTTTAAATCAGTCTCCCAGTGTTTATTCTTTTTGACGAAATCTTCATTTAATAATTCCTTGGTTCGTTTAATATCCATTGGTTTCATAGGGAGTCTCACTTCTTCTGGGATATTATATTTATCGAGATCTCGTGTCAAAACGCCAAGTAATTTAATATTTGGAGTAGCTAAGAAAGGAGATTCGTAACTTAATCTTTTTGACCCCCTTAAATAAACACTATGAATATAATGCCCATATGGGTCGCTATCTACTAAACTAAAAACAGGTAACTTCAATTCTTTACTTAAACGCTTTAGGAACATGCGCGTAGCAATATCTGCTGCTCCTTTCGCTGTAAGTATAATACAAGGATATTTCCTCCAAAACCTATCTTCCGCTAAACGTATCATAGCAGCATCCTTTTCTACTACTAATATAAATTCTGCATCTGATTCTATTATTTCTATATTATCTAACATAGGTGATATCATCCAACCTCCACTGCCTAAACCTTCAAGATCTATTATATCATTTCGATCTCTTATTCTGAGTCTTCCAACACACATTCCTTTTGCAGAAGCGACTATATGAGTTGCATTTCTAGTAGTATATAACATTGTAGCCACATCTTCGATGGTTTTATCACTATTCTTCTGTTCTGTGAATAATTTGACATCCGTATAGAAAATTTCCCTTTTTGTAGCGTGGATATCCTTTCCTAATAACTCGTTTACTATCTCAAGAACACGCATTAATCTTGTAATATCTGCTACACTTGTTAGAGTATGAAATTGTTTTTCTACAATCTGTTCACCTAAAAGTAAAAGATCATTTTCTTCATCCCATATTATGTTAGAACTTGTTCTTGCAGGAAGATGAATTGATGGACGACCTGAGTTATAAATTTGCGTAATAACGTTATCCACTAATTTATATAATCTCTCAACAGTTTGCTTTCTGTTAAGATCATCAATTTTAACAGTACCATTTGGTAATTCGAAAAGTTTTTCTTCTTTACCTTTTTCTAAATAAGAATTAAATAATTCTCTCGCTGCCTGTAATTCTTTTTTATTTTCTTTTTTAGCCATATTATCTACCATATTACTTTTTCAATTTCCATTGTCTTTTACCCATTTTTGATTCAACTAGAACTTGTCCTTTTCGTTCTAATTCCTTGAGTTTAAGCTGTAGATACCGAGCATCCATCATATCTTTAATTTTTAATTTGAAAATAAGATGTTTAATAGTTTGCCAGTCATAAGATAAAACATTTAATAATTTTTCGGTGGTTATTATAGGTAATGTTGTTTGGGTTTGTTTTGATGGTTTTGGTTTAGATTTAGGAGGGATTCTTTTAGGAGATACTATAGTTGAAGCTTTTGTTTTAGAAATTGGCAGTTGTACTTGTTTTCCTGGTATTGTATCAAGACCTACTTCAAGAGGTTCTGGAACTTTTAATTCTATAGGTTTTACTTCAATTGGTTTTTTATAGGATTCAATAATTCTGCTAATAATAGTAGTTTTTGTATCTTTTGATAACACGTTAATATTATGTTCATTACAATATTCAATTAACTCATTTTTTGTCCAATTTTTAAGAGTTTTCTCAGAAAATAGCTCTTTTTTAGATTCTACCTCCTTATCAACAGGGGGTAATTCAGATGGTTTTTCTATCACTTTTTCTTCTTTAATTACCTTTTCTTTAATTTCTACTGGTTCTGTAGCTTTCAAAATAGGAGTTGGTTTTTTACCTATTGCATTCTTCATTAAGTCCTCCAATTCTTTCTTATCCAGCTTTGATTTATGTATACTTTCGCCTTGAGAGGCAATATTATATAAGCTGTTAACAAAGAGTGGTATATATTTTTCTATTAAACTAGCCCTTTTCTCACTTTTATGAAGACTTGCTTTTCTATTAATGTATATTCTCAATCTTCTACCTATTGCTTCCAAGCAATATTTAATTTCTTTAATTAAATCTTCATCATCAGCTAATGCGTTTTTTGATTGGGATTTAAACATTAGATGTACAAAAGGTCCGGAAACATTAACTAATAATTTAATTGGTCCTTTTGGTAAATTATTATCATATGTATCGAGATTGTAGTTTTTCCAATTAACTGATTGAACTGCTTTGGTGATTGCGCAGTCTGCACTATCTCTTAATTTTGGGGTTCTATTTACGAATCTAGATAAAACATCCCTAGATCGTTTGGGTACTTCTAGATTTCTTGAATATGCCATAACAGCTTCAACAACATAAGCTAATCCTTTCCCACTTGTGGGAGCTCTAGTTTCTGCAGCTACAAAATCATCATCCTTTGTATAATTCTCGATGAAATATTCAAATACAGTTTGGTATGTATCTATGGAAACAGTATCAGAATAAAGGATAAGGTCATCGATGTATTGCTTTTTTTGCTCTTGATCAATAACTTCATCAACAATGTCAATAGTTCCTAATATTTCTGAGTTTAAATTGATAACTTCTTCTGACTGTATTGAAATATTATTGATTGCATCATCATCAATTTCATTACTTTCTACAAATGGGGTTTTTTTTTTATCTTCGCGTAATAATTCATAGGTTTGGTTAACATTTTCAACGTGACCTGCAAAATCATCAATATTTTCTGAAATTCTTAATCCGATTTCTTTAATTAAAGTATTTTCTAGAGTTGATTCTCCTACGGGAATTGCTGTATCTGTTGGAGGTGCCATATACTTAACAGACTTAAAAGCTAGAAATAGAGAATTAAATTGTTCTTTCGTTAATTCAATTGGCTTTACTTTTGAAATAAGAACTTTATTGAGAACATCTTCAAAATCTGTTCTGTTTTTTAACTTTTTTAATTCAATTAATCCTTCTTTTGCATTTTTAAACAATATATTCAAATCTAATTTGATTTTATCTTTTTGAGTTCTAATAGTATCTATCTCGTTTAAGAGTTTTTTAATATCTTTCTCAATATTTTTTATTTCTTTTTGAGTCTCAGTTTTTTCAATGCGATTATTTAGTTTCTTTATTTCTTTATTTATTTTTTCATAATCTTTAATGAATTTGTTATAATTATTGACTAATTTCCAATATTTCTCCTTTAAATCTTCTGATTCGACTTGATAAATAATTAATTTGTCTCTGGGGTTATCAGAACGTCCATAAACCCGTTTTTCATATCTCATGAAGTTAATGTCATCTGTCTTCTTTTCTGCTATATTTACAAATCCATCCTCTAAAATTAGGAGTTTTAATTGATCCTGTAAATCCCTTTCAGCAATGTCTACTATTTCTTTTGCTGTTTTTGAACTCATCCTTACAAAATTATCTTGTAGAAATGCAGAAATTGATTTATTTTCTGATTTTGTAATTAAATCTTGTAGATCCCCTATATTTGTCGAGGAAGGATGAGGTTTAGCATATTTGGGTTCATCTGGGAAAGATGTAGCTAATCTTCGGTAAATTTTTTCCTTCCCTTCAGGATCAATGTAAATTATTGTGACATGAGGATTCATAAATGCAGTCTCTTCAATATATTTTTCAACAAATCCTTTGACATATTTTACATTTAGATAATTTAGTTTAATATACGTACCATGAAGAAAAAAGCTGTCAATATCAGTTGGGTGAATTAAATATTTTTTCTCATTTTTGGAAGTCGTAAAAAATTCTGTTACAGTTGCATAAATATTGTCGACAGACTTCGATACTGTGATAACAGGTTTGCCAGTTGTATTTTGAGCATCACTAAAAGCGCTTGGGGCACCAAAACCTTGACTACCTCGAGTTTGTTTTAATTCCATAGATTTTGAAGAAGCAAGATATCTCCCAAATTTTCTAAGATCAATTTTTGACATTCCTGTCCCGTTATCAAAAATTTCAAATGTATAACTCATAATATTTTTTTGACTGATTTCAGATGTTAAAAAAGAGGGTGCTTCATATTCTCTTATACGAACCACTACTATTGGTTCTACATCAATTACATTTTCAACGGGTTTAATTATTTCTTGCATGTCATCGATTATTCTTTGAACTTCCTCTTCTACTTCTAATTCTTCCGTGGTAATTACATCTTCAGATTCTTCCTCTTTTTCTTCTAATTCTTGAATATCTTTTGAATTTGGTTCAATAATTTCAATACCTAACTCCTGCATTAATGTTTGCTTTGCTCCATTATTTAAATGTTGAGATTTTTTTTCTTCTTTAGCGGTGTCAACAATAGAAAATTTTTCTAGGAATAATTCTTGATCCAAAGAGAATTTTATTTTAGAATCTGTTTTTTTTAATTCTTTCCATTGAAAACTTTCAATGGCGTCTAAGGCATTATCAATAAATTCAGCACAATATTGAACATGTTTCCAATAACCAAATTCAAAACCAACTAGTTGAGTTCGCTTACGCATGTACTCTGCTATTGTGCCTTGTTTAATTTTACCTTCTTCTTTTGACATAATTTTAGACGCACTCGTATGATAAATTCTTTAATAAACCTTTATTACAGCAATCTATAAAAATATATACATCTATTTGCAAATTAATTAAAAAAACTATAAGATATATGATATATATCTAAATTTCATAGTTTTTAATTATCTATTCGAATTTTATAATAATATTCACTGTTTACAGTAAATAAATTAGTATTTAAATATTTTCATCGAATATTAAATTATAAAAATCATCGGGTTTATATTAGGAAATATTATTTAAAATTCTTACAAACCTTAATTTGAAGAATTTCTTTTTTGATATGCCTCAATAGCAACATCTATTATTTTTGATGCAATATATCGTTTAGTATTTCTCTCAACATGAGTTATATGTTTTTTCTTATCTATAATGAAAACTTCATTATATTTACTATTAAATCCTATATCTTCTCTTCCAATATCATTTGCTACAATCAAATCAACTTCAGATTTAATGAGTCTATTATACGCACGTTCTATAAGTTCACTTTTAGAAACATTAGTTTCTGCTTTAAATGCTACAATAAATAAGTTATAGTCCTTTTTTCTAGCAACGTTTATTATTTTAGGAGTTAATCTCATATTAATTTTTAGCTCTTCTACATTATCTGTAGAAATTTTTCCTTCAATATATTCAGTAGGTTTGTAATCGCTTACCGCAGCCGCTGAAATGAAAAAATCATAACTGTTTAATGAGATTTCATCTTTCACGGAATTGATAAAATCGTCTGTTGAAATGACGTGTTTAGTTTTTATATAATTTGGAAGTTTTGCAGTACATTCACCAGCAATTAACAATACATCAGCTCCTCTAGCAGACGCTTCTTTAGCTAATTCAATACCCATTTTTCCAGATGACTTATTCGAAACAAATCGAACTGAATCTATTGCTTCTCTTGTTGGCCCCGCAGTAATGAGAATTTTCTTTCCATCCAAATCCTTCTTAGTAACTAATAAATCGATTACCCTATCGATTATATCATCAATTTTTGCTATTTTAGCTTTACCTTCAGAAATTCTAGGGCCTAATATATCTACACCACATTCACGTAATTGTTGCTCATTTTTTTCTAAGACAGGATGTTTATACATACTCTCATGCATTGCAGGTACAATAACAATAGGTAAAGATGATCCAAATGCTGTTGAAGCTATTGTTGTTACCGGGGTATCATCAATCCCACAAGCTATTTTTGAAATTGTATTTGCTGTAGCGGGACATATTAAGATTAAATCAGCTTTTCCAACAGTTTTAGGCCTTTCACCTGCTAGATAAACATGTTCAACCGCTCCCGTTAATCTTGTAATAACTTTATTTCCTGTTGCCCATTCCATTAAAGCAGGATTGATCAATTCTGTAGCAGCTTTAGACATAACACAAATTACTTCAGCTCCTAATCTCATAAGCTCTCGCGCTACAATAGGAGAGGATATTACTGCTACTGATCCAGTTAAACACATACAAATGGTTTTACCTCTAAGAATAGTACCTTTACTTTCTGTTATATCCTTTGAAGGGTGTTGAAAATTATTTTTTGTCATGTTGTAATAATTTTATTTAGTAATTTTCAATTAAACTTTCAGATTCTATGTAAATAAAATTTATGCATTAATAAAAAAACTACTGATACAATTTTTACTATTCTTTTAAAAATATAGTATTAGTTTTGTGATTAAGTGGAAGCTTTGAATTTTTTTGCCTAGTTGACTAAATTTACTATAATCTAATTTAATTTATTTATGATTTTAAATAAGTTAAATGAAACATTATTACAAATTTCAACGAAAATGAATTAATAATATGAATAAAATATGTGATTTACATATCCATAGTAAATTTTCAGGAGGAGCTAGCAAAAGTATTGATATTTATAAAATTGCTGCTAATTGCAGCGTGAAAGGAATTCAATTAGTAGGAACAGGCGATTGTCTCCACCCGTTATGGTTGAATGAATTAAAGAACAATTTGATTGAACATTCAGATGGAATATTCTATACGCCAAAAATACCAAATGTTAATTTCATATTACAAACAGAAATTGAGGCAACTTGGAAAAATATTACACCAGTTAAAAAGATACATTTCGTTATTCTTTTTCCAAATTTTGAAAAATTAGAAGAAAGCTTTAACTATCTTTCCAAATTTGGCAATTTAGCACAAGATGGTAGACCAAAGATCTATAAATCTGCAGAAAATCTCATTTTTGGATTGAAATCTATTGATGAGTATATTGAGATAATTCCCGCACATATTTTTACTCCCTATTTCGGCATATTTGGTAATCAATCTCATTTTAATACTATGAAAGATGCGTTAGGTTATGCAACGAGTTCTATCAATTGTATTGAAACTGGATTGAGTGCAGATCCATTAATGGTTAGGAGTATTTCAGAATTAAATAAAGTGTCAATTATATCTAATTCTGATAGTCATTCAACAAATTTTCATAGATTGGGAAGAGAAGCTACGAAAATTAATCTTAATAAATTAAATTACCATAATTTGATAGATTCAATTAAAAGAAACAAAATTGTTAAGAGTTATGAGTTTAAACCATCACACGGTAAATATTACTATAATGGTCATAGACCAGAACGACATTTTGATAATAAAGATTATTATTGTAGTCCAAAACTTAATATTAATATTTGTCCTTATTGCAAAAAGCAACTAACTAAAGGAGTATTAGCGCGAGTTCAAGATTTAAGAGACCAAATAAATCCTTTCAAAATAAACTTTCAATATATTGTCCCATTATTACATGTGATTTCAATTGTATTAGGGAGATCTGAATATGATAAAAGAAATTTATCCATATATTATAAATTAATTGAAAACAATGATAACGAATATGCAATCTGGGAAGGTAAAAGTAATTTTGATAATATCCCTGAAAATTTAATTGAAGCGATTCGAAAAATAAGAAAAGGGAAATTCTGGTTTATACCGGGTCATGATGCTGTTTATGGAAAATTACAATTTGAAAATTAAATCATTATTTAATATCATGCTTCAATGATGTTTAACTTCAGATTTAATTTGGAACTAAAATCACGGAATTTCTTAAATTTATCTGGCTGAAGGTTTAAATCTTCCTTAAATTGAAGAATTTCAAAGAATTTTCTTCCATAAAATGTCTTATAAATGCCTGACATATTATAAAAAACTCTATTTTTATCATAAAATCTAACTATTTCAGAGGCTTCAAACTCATCTTTTCGAATTTCAAGAATTTTATTAGAATATTTGAAAAAGGGTGTATGTTGCATTTTTTTTAAATCAAATATTTTCGTACTTCCAAGCTTAGATTTATTTAATAAATCTTTAATAAATAAGTGGATTTCATTTAAGAACCTCGATTTAAATTCTTTTATTTTAATATTTGGATAAATACATCTGTTTAATATTTCAATGTATGGTAGATCTAATCCAGCTAATTCATTATTTAAATTTAGTAAGCTCAAAAGCTGATCAGCATTAAGATCAATATCTTTTTTCATGTCTTCAAAAATTTCATCTCTTTCGGTAAAAATATAGTCTAGTAAAAATTTTTTAAATGCCTTAATAAAGACGCTATAATTAGGTACGAATACTCTATTTGGATTATTTACCACAATTTCATTAGCTTGAAAGGGATTAATCTCTTTATTCAAAACTGCTCTTATAAGTGATAATGGATAGTAACCTTCAATAAATTCCATACCTTTTGAAATATTCTTAATAACGTCTTCAAATGAGCATTTTGTAATTACATTAATCGTTTTAATAATATTACTTTCGATTTTAATCGGTGTTTTTTTGCAATAACAAAGATCAAATGGTTTTAAATCATAAAATAATGGATTATTGTAATCAGGAATGATTATTTGAGACCCATATGCATTAACTAGGCTTCCTTGAATTGATCTATTTGCTAGATCCCATTCAATTACCATTACGTCCTCCGATTCATTATGAACTATATCATAATTATATTCAATTTTTTCACTTAGTAATGATAAACCATCAAGTGATTTTATTTCATAATCATTAGTTTCTCCCCAAAATTGTTGTCTATAATAATAAACGTCTTGAAAACTACTAAAATCATCTGAAAATAATTCTTTCATTATAAAGTAATTGATTCCCATTTCAGATGACTTAATTGTTTGGTCATTTAATCCAAAAAAGCCAATACGAGAAACAATATAATGGTATACAGGATTTTTTAAATTTTCTTCATTATGCTGTACTATATATGTGTTTCTTTTTTTCCTAAACTCCCCTCTAGCTCTTATAAGGTTATGTTTTTCCATTAAAAATTTTAAGAAAGCAAATTTTTTAAGATAAACTTTTCTTTCCAATTCCTTAATTTCTTTTTTGTACTTATTATATTCACTATAATATTGTTCCTTCGGAATGCTTATAACTCGAAATTGTTTTTTCAATATCTTTAACTTATCAAGGATACAAAAGTTATCTATTTCAGAAAAGAAATAATTTAACAATTCGGTTTTAAGAGACTTTAAAAAAGTTTCAGATATTAATTCCTTAAATAATGGATTTAGCTTAACAAGGTCAGAATAATTGCTCTTTACTATATAAGTTGAAAAATATTGATTATTAAAGTTTTTACTGTCAATCAAAACTTTAAGCTTATTAAAATGGGCCGCTATAAACGATATATCTTTAAATTCTAGTATTTTGTTAATAGATTCAATAATTTTAAGAAGATCAAAAAAGGAGTATTTTGATATAATGTTTAGAAACTTCTTAAATCCCTTTTCAATATAATTGTTAAAAGTCCAAAAATTTTTCTTTAAATCATTCTCATACCCATTTCTCAAAAACTCAAAAAATTCAATAAATAAATTATTATTTATAGCTGTGTTGAGATAGCTTTCAATTATATTTTCAGTTTCAGCTTGATTATAAATTGCTTTATTCATATAGTTTAGCGCCTCTACGCAATTTTCGTCTTTGAAACATCTATTAGCTAATAAAAGAAAATTTTTGCTTTTTTTTTGTGAGCCTAAATCTTCAGAAGTTAAAAGGTAACTCTTAAAATTGTCTAAAATCTTTTGAGCTATGTTAATCTTAATTATTGATAATATTTTTATTAAATGAACGCAAATTTTTTTACTTTTTTCAGAATGAATTAAAAATGATGGGCAATCGTGAAAAATTTCATTATTTTTTTCGTCTATTATAAGATGAAATTCACGTTCATTATCCAAGATAAGACTTCTAATTAATAGGGGATCTTCTTCAATACTAATTATATTGATCTTATTAGAAAGGAATTTAAGTGATTTTTGGTATAGATTTAAACCAAATTTATCAATTATTAGACTAGATATCGAGTTATCAACCATTTTTTTAGAATCTTGATTTTATTATTTCTGAAATTAATTTGGGAAACTCATTCCAATCTTTTATTGTAAGCATTTGTCCTCCTACTACTTTAACCATCTTTTTAGCTTCTTTCAAGTTGAAAGAAGTTTCAGGGCATACAAGTATGAAATCAACTCCTAAAGAACGCATTTTTCTAAATTCTGGGATAGTTTCTTTTAGATCAAAAATTTCAGCATCAGTAAACAATACATTTAGTTTTTCACGTGAAGTTGAATATTCTTTAAATTGTTTATTCGCCCACTCAACGGCACTTTGTACTCGTGTTCCCCCTCGAGCAGTAACAGAGAGTAGTTCATCTGCCAATTTTTCTAAATCGATTTTTTCATCTAATCTTTTTAAAACATGAGTATTGGATTCAAAAAAAGTGATACCAAGTTCATCTTTACGCATCCCATAACATAACATTGTTATACATATGCTCATATAAGCAAGTTTATCACCACTCATACTACCTGAAATATCAAGCTCAAAACAAGCAGTTCTTAGTCCTTTAGCCGTTTCAAAGACAAAAAAGTCGTCATATTTAATATAATCTAATTTTTTACCTTTTTCTAAGATATTGTTGATTGTCTCTTCTAGGTCAATATTTTCAAAATCGTCTCCAATTGAATATGGTCTTACTATATTAATTGGTATTGGTCCAGTTGTAGAACTTCCTAAATGGGCTCTTGAATAATAAATACCTAATTCAATTAACATTTTTTTAGCAAGTTCTTTTACTTTCTGTTTAGTATTTTCTTGTAAACTGTTTCGATGGATAAACCATTGCTTAAGAAGATTTTCACCACTACCTGCTGATAAACACGAAATCATTTTATTTTCTCCTTCTTGACCTCCAATTTGTTGAGCGCTTTTTAAAGCATCACTTAAATTAAAATTTCCTAGAGCTCCTAATGCATCTCTATTATTTGAAGCTAATGCACTAGCTGTTAATTCTTTTATCCTCTCGAAATTCAATTGATCTTGAATCTGATTCATTAAATTACTAATTCTTTGAAAATCTGCTTTATTTTTTTCAATTAATTTTTTTAATAATTGGTATGTTGGTTCAATTAATTCAAAAATTTCATCCTCAGGCATTTGAAGTTTCTTTCCAATCTTCTCAATTAGTTCTGACTCAATATTTAATCCAATTTTTCTTAAAAATTCTGTAGCATTTCGTAGTTGATAGGGATTTTCACATGAATCTAAAGTTAACGAAGTAAGATTTGGAATGTTTTGTGCCATTTTTTGGCTACAATGCATATTTGGAGAGCTATTAGCTAGTTGTTGTAATTGATGAGTTAGGGTTTTAAAAGCTTCAAATTTTTTAGTCTGGCTCATTGCTTCATTAATGGCATTTTTAAGTGCTTGATTAAACAATGAATTCCATGATTTGCTTGCAAATGATGTTTTCGTTAATGTTTCAAGTGAAAGGTTCATTTGGGAATTTTTAAACTGTTGATCATATTTATCTAATAATGAGGTTCTTAGATTCGTTCCAAAAAATTGATCAAGTGAATTTGCCAAATTAAAATTATGTTCAAAAGAAGATTGCTTAATGCTATTGTTTAAAATTTTATCTGAATTAAATTTTGGAGATTCTTTTAAATGTTTTGCTGATTGAAATAATTGGTCTAAATTATCAATTTTATTTTGTAGTTTATCTTTCAGATTCTCTAATTGATCTTTAGAAATGGCATTACTTTCTTTTAAAAATCTCATAGATTGAAGTAAATCATCTAAACTCCCTGATTTTAATAATTTATTCAGATCTTCTTTAATATTTTGATTGTTAAGTGCTTTACTTGTAAGTTTTTCCCATTCTCTTAATGATTGCTCTTGGATTAAATCATTTAACCCTAATTTTGTACCTGCTTTAAGATCTTTAGGATCTAAAGAATTAATTTTTTGAAGCATCCGTTTTTTTGCTTCTTCAAGTAATTTCTCAAATGAAGTTATTTCTTCTTTATATAGCTCAGAATCATCATTAAAGAAATTAAGTGCTGATTTATAAGGTTCTTCATGCCTCTTTTGATTTAATTCTTCAATGAATTTTTCTGATTGCTGAATCATATCTGTATCAAATGATTTGGATAATTCAATCTCATCTATTAGATCTTGTAATTGGTCTAATTCTGATTTGATTTCGGAATTTGGTAATTCTTTTTCAAAATTATCAATTCCGTCCTCATTGAAGAATGATTTCATTATGTTTTTCTTGTAATTTGGGAAGAGAATCTCAAAGGCAATGTCTTTTGCTAAATTTTGATTGTCTGGAAAAGAGGTAACAGTACTAATTTCTATAAAATCGTTAGGTGTAATTGATCCTTTACGATAATACCTTGATATAATTAAATTCGGGATGGATAATACTTGTCGTGGAGATGGCATTTGGATTATATCAGGATGATTTCTCATCCTTCTTATAAACTCTACTGCAAACTCACATGGGTTTTCAGGAAATACACCCAATAATTTAGCCTCCTAAAGTCTTATGAATAATATTTTCTATTACATTTTCAACTTTTACCCCTGGTTTTGGTTTTAAGCTTCCGAGTAGTACGTGCTGAGCAATTTCAGAAAGATAAATGTATACAGATTCTTTTTCTTTTACCTTTTTTTCCTTCTCTATAATTCTTTTTCTAGCTAGTAATTTGGCAATAGCGATTCCGGCTCTAATTGAGGCTGGAATTTCAATATCAATTTTATTCTGTCTAGTTTCTTTAATAATCGAATATATTAATTCTAATTCGGACTCTTCAATAATAAAATGTTCAGGTAAATTAATTCTTATAATATCTAATTCGGTAGATTTATCTGGATAGGTTAATTTAATCCAAACTTTTATTCTATCTTTTAACGCTTCAGATAAGCGATGTGTTCCCGATAATTCTTCCGGATTCATTGCACATATAAAAAAGAAGTCTTTATCAGCTTTTATTCTCCCTAGATGAGGGATTCCTATTGATGCTTCTTCTAAAGGCTCTAATAAAGTATTTTGAGAATATTCTGTTGCCCTATTAATTTCGTTAGCTAAGAAAGTTCCTCCTTCTAGCATAGCATTTAATAATGGGCCGGGGTTAAATGCTTCCAAGACAAATCCTTTCTTTAATGTAATTGCTGGATCAAATGAACCGACAAAATGTGAAGGTTTGATACTTTCATCCATAGTTAACCATTGAAAGCTCTTGTTTTTATTTTCCTTTGCCCTCAAACTAGCAAAATACCGACATAATATAGTTTTTCCAACACCAGGTGGTCCAACTAAGGCGGGAAATAAACCAGTTGATTCTGCATCTCTTAATAATTCTAATGCTTTGCCATATTGGCCTGAAAGAACAATATCAATTTGTTCTTCTGAAATGTCTTTTATTATGTGTTGATTAAATAGCTCTTCAAACCGTTGTTTGTTTATCATATTTCTATCTCTAAAGCGTTTTGAGTAAGATTACGATTTTCTTACATGAATATTAAGTCTTTGTTAATATTAAACTTTAAAGTTAATAATTAAAAGATATTATATTTTCTTAACCAGTTTATTTGAATTTTTGTAGTTCCTAAGAGAAATTTATCTAGATATGATTAAACCTTATTTTGCGGAGAAAGATTTTATCTTATATCATGGAGACATTTTAGAAGTACTTAACCAATTTAAAGATGAAAATTTTGATTTAATTTTTGCTGATCCGCCTTATTTCCTGTCAAATGATGGCATTACATGTAAATCAGGAAAAATGGTTTCGGTTAATAAAGGAAAATGGGATAAATCAAAAGGTTTCGAAGAAGATATTAATTTTACTGAATCTTGGTTAAGAGCTTGTAAGAGAGTCTTAAGTAAAAATGGGAGTATTTGGATTTCTGGAACCATGCATATAATCTATAAACTTGGTTATCTATTAGAAAAAAATGGTTATGATATTATTAATGATATCGTGATGTATAAGCCAAATGCTCCACCGAATTTATCTTGTAAATATTTTACGCATAGTCATGAAATAGTATTATGGGCTCGTAAATCAAAAAATTCACTTCATACTTTTAATTATGAGATAATGAAGACTTGGAACAATCCTAAAGATAAATTAAAGAAAAAAGATAAACAAATGAGAAGTGTTTGGTCCATTCCTTTATTACCTCATAATGAGAAAGAATATGGTAAACATCCAACTCAAAAACCATTGGAATTGTTAAATAGAATAATATCGTCCTCCTCAAAAGAAGGCGATTGCGTATTAGATCCTTTTGTAGGATCTGGTACAACAGGTATTGTATGTAGTATTTTAAATAGAAAATTTATTGGAATTGATTCAAATAAAGAATACTTGGAAATAGCTATTAATAGATTTAGAGATAAAAATAAGAAAGAGCTTTTATTTTCTCCAGAAGCTAATAATGACCTAATGAAATTTATTTAAATCCATGGAATTCCAGATTTTTTGTGAAAAAATATAATAAAAACTTTTATTACATAAAGCAATTATATTTTTAATTAAACTGAATAAATGATAATATTTAGGGATATAAATGGAATTAGAACAACCTCCTCCTTCATATTATACTGAAAGAATATTAAAGATGAAAGATAAAGTGGTAAGGCAGCCACGTGAAATTTGTATTGAAAGAGCCAGTTTAATTACCGAGTCATATAAAAATACTAAAGGAGAAAATCCAATTATTCGTTTTGCAAAAGCTTTAGACCTTATATTAACAAATATGTCGATTAGAATTTGGGAAGATGAGTTTATTGTCGGAAATAGGTGTAGTAAATTTGTTGGAACTCCACTTTATCCTGAAATTAGAGTAGATTTTATAGAGCAGGATGTAGACACTTATGACAAACGCCCAGCACAAAAATTCTTAATTGAAAATGATGAAAAACGAATCTTAAAAGAAAAAATAATTCCATATTGGAAAAATGAGGACTATACTTTAAAAGAGCAATTTATAAAGAATTTAGACCCAAAAGTGAAAGAAAATATGGATACATTAGTATTTCTAGTTGAAACCGAATTAACTAATGGAATTGGTCATTTTTTCCCAGGACATGAAAATATTTTAAAATTTGGATTAAATGGTCTGATTAAAAGGGCAAATAGCAAGATGATAGATTTTCAAAACGACATTCAAAAAACAAATTTTTTACGATCTGTTATTATTGTGTGTAATGCTGCTAAATCTTTTATAAAAAGGTTTTCTTCATTAGCGATAGAAATTTCAAAAAAAGAACTTAATTCTAAACGTAAAGAGGAACTGTTAGAAATCTCAGAAATTTGTTCTAATATTTCTGAAAACGTACCAAAGAATTTTAAAGAAGCACTTCAACTATTATATTTCAATCATCTTATATGTGGGCTAGAAGATGGAGGATATGCTGTGAGTATTGGGCGTCTTGACCAATTGCTCTATCCATTTTATATGAATGATATGAATAGAGGAATTGTAACAAAAGAAGAGATCCAATTTTTGATTGAATGCTTCTTTTTGAAATTAACAACTTTATGGAATTATGTTTTTTATTTAGCAATTAATGCGGGAGAGGGTCCTCCAATCACAGAAAATGTTACTATCGGTGGATTAGATAGGCAAGGAAATGATGCCACAAATGATTTGTCATACATTATATTAGATGCATACTCCCATTTGCAAACAGTTCAACCAACATTTTCAATAAGAATTCATGAAAGTACTCCGGTAGAGCTTTTGACTAAAATTGCAAAATCAGTTAAATTAGGTACTAGTATAGCTTTATTTAATGACGATGTAATGATTCAAGGGCTCGTTAAACGTGGTTTTACTCTCGAGGATGCACGAGAATATGCTCCAATCGGATGTGTAGAACCTCAACACCCTAGTAAATCATTTGGTTCAACAAATGCATGTCAACTCAATATTGTTAAATGCTTGGAATTAGCCTTAACAAATGGAAATGATATGTTTATCAGAAGACAAATTGGAATAAAAAACGATAAAGAAATTACATCTTATAAAGACCTCTGGAATTCACTTTTAGAGCAAATGAAATTTTTCATTAAAAATATGGTTTTAACAATGAACACCCTCGATAAAACTATTGCTGAAAACAATCCTCAACCATATTTATCCTCAACTGTTGATAATTGCATTAATCGTGGTTTAGACGTAACTAATGGCGGTGCTATATACAATTTTACTGGCCCCCAATTAATTGGTTTAGCAACACTAGTAGATAGTCTAGCTGTTATTAAAAAATTTGTTTTTGAAGATAATATAATATCGTTTGAGGATATAGTCACAATGCTTATGAAGAATTATAGAGGAATTTACCTGGGAAAAAAGGGATCTGAGTGGAGAGAACTTTTTATTAATAAAGTTCCAAAATTAGGAAATGATGATGATTACGTAGATCAAATTGCTGTAGATATTGTTAAAGAGTATTGTAATGAAATTTCCAAATATAAAAATTTTCGTGCTGGAATATTTAATCCGGGAATATATTCTACATCTTTTCATATAGCATTTGGATCTTGGACAGCCGCATCTGCTGACGGTCGAAAATCTAGAGACGCACTTTCAAATGGTGTAGGCCCTACTCATGGAAGAGATAAAAAAGGTCCGACTGCAATTCTCAATTCAGTAAAAAAGCTAAATAATGAACTTATTACAAATGGAACTTCACTACTTTTAGACTTTCACCCAAATTCGCTTAAAGAAGAGGTATTTATTCCATTGATTAAATCATATTTTAAACCTAAAGGTGGATATCATATTCAATTTAACGTTATTGGTAAAGATACATTATGTAAAGCCCAACAAAGTCCTGATGATTATCGGGGTCTAGTTGTAAGAATTGCAGGTTATTCAGTTTTGTTTACAGAGCTCACAAAAGCTGCACAAAATGATATTATTGCTAGAACTCAATATTAATCCTAATTTTTTATAATATTTAATAAAAATAATAAAAAATTTTAGGTATTCTGATTTTAACAATATAAATAGATAATAATTATAGTTGGGCCTGTAGATCAGTGGAAGATCGCTTGATTCTATTAAGTAGGGTACTTAATTTCAAGATTCGCATTCAAGAGGTCACGGGTTCAATTCCCGTCAGGTCCATTCTATTATTTTACATCTGAAGGAGATTTTAAATGGCAGAGGAAACAAATTATCCAAAACGGTACAATTTTCAAACAGTTCAAGAAAAGTGGATAAAATTTTGGGACGAAAATAAGATTTATGCTTTTGAAAAGAGCCGAAAAGATGAAATTTTTACTATTGATACACCACCTCCTTTTGTTAGTGGCGTATTGCATATAGGACAGTATTTAAATTATGCTTGGATTGATTTTGTAGCAAGATATCGTCGAATGAGGGGCCAAAACGTATATTTTCCCCAAGGATGGGATTGCCATGGATTACCTGTTGAGTTAGCTGTTACAAAAAATTATGGAATTTCTAAGGATGATCGAGAGAATTTTTTAGAGAAATGTAGAGAATGGGTAGAAAATAACATTAAAAATATGACAAAGCAATTAAATGATTTAGGGTATTCAACTGATTGGGAATATACTTATAGAACAATGAATGATGATTACAAACGAAAAGTTCAACTATCACTCTTAGAATTCTATGAAAAAGGAATGCTTTATAGAGATAAGTTTCCTACTCATTTTTGTGTAAATTGTGAAACATCTGTTGCAAAAGCAGAGGTAGGTTATCAAGAAGAATTAGGTAATTTATGGTACATAAAATTACCTATTGCAGATAGAGATAATGAGTTTATTACTATTGCCACAACTCGTCCTGAATATATGGAAGCATGTGTTGCCATAATGGTTCATCCGAATGATGAGCGTTATTACGATATTTCTGCTGCTAAAATTGAAATTCCATTTACAAATAGAACAGTCAGAGTTTATATGGATTCTTCAATTGATATGAATTTTGGCACTGGTGTGGTCTATGTCTGTACGTATGGAGATGAGATGGACATTAAATGGAAATTTGAATATGATTTGGATGAAATTCAAATTTTCACCGAAGATGGGCATATGAATGAAAATTCTGTATATAAAGGTTTAACTATCATGGAAGCAAGAGAACAAATAGTCATAGACCTTGATAAAAAAGGATTAATTGAAAAAGTTGAAGATTATGAGCATAATCTAATAATTCATTCAGAAAGACAATCTTGTAGCAAACCAATAGAATATTTACCCGTTTATCAGTGGTTTATAAATGTAAAAGATTTTACACAAGAAATTATTGAATCTGGAGAAATTATGAAATGGTATCCTGAAAAACAAAAGCAAAGATTAATAGATTGGGCAGAGGGATTAGATTGGAACTGGGTTATTTCACGTCAACGCTTTTTTGGTACGCCTATTCCATTTTGGTATTGTAAGGATTGCGGTGAAATTATCCCACCTAAAAGAGAGGATTTACCGTTAAATCCAGCGAAAACTATGCCTCCTGTCAAACAATGTCCAAAATGTAAAAGTAAAAATATTATAGGGGAAAAGGATGTATGTGATTGTTGGATTGATTCTAGTCTTACACCCCTAGAAATTTCAAAATGGACAGAGGATGATGAATTCTTTAAAAGAGCTTATATGGATGCTAAAGTTCATCGTTCCCAAGGTTATGAAATAATCCGAACTTGGTTGTTTTACACGTTATTTCGATGTAAAATATTAACTGGAAAAGCTCCATTTTATGAAGCAATGATTAATGGAATGGTTGCTGGCCCAGATGGAAGACATATGTCTAAAAGTCTAGGGAATTATATTGCTCCGGAAGAAGTAATGCCAGAATTTGGGGCTGATGCTATAAGATACTGGACAGCCATGGGCTCTTTAGGTGATGATTATCCGTTTGAATTTACTTGGATAAATTTACAAACCAAACAACCTGTTTCAAATGAATTTATATTGCTAGAGAGAGAAAAACTTCCAGAAGATAAATTTCATAAGAAATACAGGAGAAATTTTGAACAGTTAACTGGTGCTTCAAGATTGTTAACTAAGATTTGGAATGCTTGTAGATTTTTATTTTTAAATTTGAATAAAATTAAGATTGATAATATCGATGTTAATCCTGATCTAATATCACCTATAGAGAGTTATTTCTTTTCAGAATTTAACAAAAATTTAGATCTTATTACTAATTACTTTGATGGATATAATTGGCATGAAGCTATGATGGTTTTACGTACATTTTTTTGGAATGATGTCTGCGATAATTATGTTGAAGCTATAAAGCATAAATTCTATTCTGATAATGAAAATATAAGAAAAAATTCCTTAAAGAATGCATTAAACCTCTTTTACAAATTAATAACCATTTCATCCGTTATAATGCCATATATTTCAGAAGAAATTTTCTCAATACTCTTTAAACAATTTAAAAATCTAAAGTCTGTTCATTTAGAGGTTTGGCCGTTGCACTATGAAAAGATTTCAGAAGATTCAGCTAATAATGGAAAACTAATAATTGAAATAATTAAATTTCTAAGGATGCAAAAATCAAAGCTTCAAATACCTTTAAACCAAAGTATAAGTAGAGTAATTTTGATTTCAGATATAGAGCAAGTGAAAAAAATTGATACACTAAAAGAGGATATTATACATACTCTTAGAATTGATAATTTAGAAATAATCGAAAAATTACAAGAAAAGAACATTAAAGAAAAATCAGATTTAAAGCTAATAATTGAAGACTTGAATATTACTACTTATATTTTTAAGTAATCTATTTTTTTTAAAAAAATATTTATTCTTCTCCTTCTTCATCTTCATTTATTGATTCAGTTTCGCTAAAGGGTTCTGAATCATCAGAAAATTCATTATCGTCTGGAGTTTCACTACTTGATATTTCTTCAATTCCTAATTGTGTGACCATAGCACGTTTCAATTCAGTTTTATCTTTTGGTAGCCCAAACATATCTGCGTACTTATCGGTGGTAGTTAATTCATGGGATCTTCCTTTTTTTACAGCATTTACAAAACCATTATCTATAAGATACTTTATATGTTCATATGCTCCAGTACCTCTCAATTTAATAACCATTGATTTTAAGACTGGTTGTTTCAAAGCGATAATCGTTAAAGTTCTCAAATACCTTTCTGCTATTGCTCCTCCTTTAGCAAATTTAGAAACTTTTTCTGTATATTCTGGTTTAATTTGCATTTGATATCTTTCTCCAATTTGTGCAATGACAAGAGCAGTAGTGCGGTCTAAGTAATCAAAAGCTACTTCATTTACTAATTCTTCCACTTCTTTCTTAGGAATTTCCAATTTTGTTGAGATTTCTTCAATAGTTAATGGACTTCCAGCAGCATACAAAGAAGCTTCAATCAAATTTCGATGGAAAATCCTTACTTGGTTCTTTAATGATTCCTCATCAAGAATAGTTGTCTCGGAGGAATTATCATCAAGATCGGTTTGTAAATCATTTCCAATATCTTGATCTTCCTCAAAATCTTCTGTCAATAGATTTTCTGATTCTAAACTTAAATCTTCAGTTAAGTCGATTTCTTCTAATTTTTCTAAGTCTTCTTCTGAATTTTCTTTAATATCATTTTCATTATTTTCTTCCAAAATATCACCCTATTATATAAAAGATCCAATTAATTTTGTTATTATCTAATATTGACATTAAAATCTTGAAAATCTTCATCTTGAGATAAAGTTAACTTATTCCCTGTAGAAAGGAACATTAATGCTAAAAACATACGGACAAAAGAAAATTTCCGCCCAATATCGCTTTTTTCCTCACTTTTTATAATATTTGCTAACTCATAAAAAGTAGTTTCTTTATTATTTAGATTAATAGTAGCTTTAATTCGATTAAACCATGAATCATGCAATTCTTCTATCGTTTGTTCTCTTCCACTTATGTGTTTTAAAAGTTCTTTAGGGAGTTGTGCTTTAGATTTCAATTGAATTCTGTGTTGTTTTAGTTCTTCTTTTCTCATGCGTCTCCTTCTTAATTTTTCTTTATTCTGCATTACTTCTATAATAGCAGATCTCATCGCATCAAACAATTCATCTTTTGTAGCTATTTGCATTTTTGGCTGAATTGGTTGAGGCAATGCTTTTGGAATAGTCCTACTGTGTGCTTGTCTGA
The DNA here is from genome assembly GCA_048941285.1 of Promethearchaeota archaeon. Taxonomy (GTDB): domain Archaea; phylum Asgardarchaeota; class Lokiarchaeia; order Sigyniarchaeales; family SOKP01; genus Loki-b32. The sequence goes on along the minus strand of JBHLNS010000003.1, from coordinate 74,371 downwards.
ATTTCTCTAATTCTTCTCTTTTTTGAATTTGTTCTTCCTCTCTAATTATGCTAGATATTTTATAATGATGTAAAGTTGCTGAAGTTTTAAGCGCAATTCCAGAAATTTTATAATTTATTAATTCTTCGTGGAGCATTTGATCAAAAAATTCATCAACTAATTTTGCTAAATCATAAAAAGCAATTTCAGATTCTTTTGCAATTTCCGAGTCTAATAAACTAGAAAACGGTGGCTTTTGCCAGAATTTCAATTCAAGTTTTTCTTTTCTCAATAATGCAAGATCTTCCTCATCATCAAATCCAGCAACAAGCTCTTCTTCTAATTCTTTAACTTCTTGAGATCTATCGATAAACTCGGGATGTGACACAACCTTTTGGAGTAAGTCAATTATTTCTATTTTCTTAGACTTGATAGGTATTTTTATATTATTTTTCGAAGCAAATTCTCTGAGATCTTTAACAGTCCATTCTTTAAAATTATATTCTTTAGTAGAATCTATTTCTTTTTCTGAAATATTTAATCACCATTTTAAATAGATGTGATTATTCTGTAATTGTTGGTTCTATATCTTCAAGTTCAAGGAGTCTCTTAGCTTCTTCTTCTAAGTCAACGCTAAAAATATCAGTGATTCCACTTTGTTGCATTGAAACACCATAAATTCTATCTGCGTTTACTATATTTTCCTCACGATGGCTAATCACCATAAATTGAGCTTGTGAAGCAAATTCCTTAATAACCATTGAAACACGGTGTACATTTGGGCCATCTAAAGCAGCGTCGATTTCATCCATCACATAAAATGGAGCAGGATAAAATTCTTGAACCGCAAAAATGAAAGATAACGCAACTAATGTTTTTTCGCCACCACTTAAAATTTCTAGTGAGCTAATTTTTTTACCTCTGGGTCTTGCTTCGATAGAAATGCCTCCCTCAAAAGGTTTGTCTGGTCTATCTAAAATCATCTTTGCAGAACCTCCTGGAGATAACTTTTGAAAAATCCTTGAGAATTCCCTATTAATCTCATGATAAGCTTTCATAAAAGTTCGAGTTTTTTCTAATTCAATTTTATCTATTGCATCAAGAATCGACTTTCTTTCTCTTTGAATTGTTTGACGCCTCATATCTATCTCATCAAATCTTTCTTTAACTGCGTCATATTGTTGAATTGCTTTTAAATTCACTGGTTCAAGAGCCTTCTTTTTTTTTGTTAATTCTACGATATCTGATTGCAATTCTGCTTCAACAAGATCACCAGTTACAGGTGGTAATGAGCCATATTCTTTAGAACGTTGAAATAAGGTTTCTATCTGGTCAGTACACATAATCTTTTTAGATTCATAATTGTTTATTTTTGAATTTTCCATGGAGAGATCAGATTTTAAATCAGTTATAACTTTCTGATATTGTTTTTGCTTTTTCCATGATTCATCCTTTTCTTGTACAAACTTATCAATCTCTTTTTGTTTTTCATCTTTCTTCAAATTTTCATTAGTTAAATCTTCTTTAAAAACTTCTAACTCTTTTGTTATTGATTCAATTTGTTCTTCAGTGTCTTTTATATCCTGATTCAACCCAAGAATCTTTTGTTCTCTCTCCTTGTTTTTATTTAATTCATTTAGTTTACCTTGAGATCTCTGTAAATCTTTATTCAGTTTATTTAATTTTTTCTGAGCTGCTTTTTGGGATTCTAATTCTTGAGATTTTTCATCTCTTAAGGAGTTTATAACCAGCTGTTTTTGATCCACATTTTTTTGAATTTCTTGAACTTGGGAATTAAGATTTTCTATATCATCTTGACAAGTTTTAATTCGATTAGTTGCATCTATATTCTCTTTTTTAATATCTTCAATAGATGTGATTATCCTCATCACATTTTCAAGTGCTCTTAGACGATCCATAGTTTCTTCAAGGCTTTTATTTTCAACATCTATCTGTTTTCGTAAATTCTCAGTTATTCCCCAAAATTTTTCTTTTTTAATAAGATGTTCATTTATGCTATTTTGGATTGAATTTTGATCAACTTGAATATTTTTAATGCTCTCTTCAGTGTTTAATATTATGTTTTTCTTTTCTTCAATAAAACTATTTAATTTTTCTATATTAGCATCAATTTCTACGATATTATCAAATAAATTCTGAATACCATGTAATTCTTGAAGCTTTTCTCTTAAAATTTCTAAGTCCTTTTGCTTTCTATCAATATCATCTTGGATTTTAGATATGTTATCCCAAAAAGTATCCTTAAGTTCTTTTAATTTGCTAATCTCGGAATCCAAGTTATTGACTTCTAATTGCCGATTATTAATAATATCCCTTCTTTCATTTATTTCGTCTTCTGCTTTTTTAATTCTTTGATTTAATTCAGTATTTCTTTTATTAATTTCTTCAAGTCTTTTATTATGGGATGAAAGATTTTCAGAAAAATGCTTCTCTTGAATTCTGGTTTCAGTTAATAGTTGTTCATTTTTATTGAATTCATCTGTTTGAGATTTAATGCTTGCTGAAATCTCTTCTAATTGTTTATATAATTCTTGACTTTTAGACATAGTCAATTTCCTTAAGGAGAGATATACATTTTCAAGAATTTCCATTAAGTCTTGAACAAAATTATCAAATGTATTTGTTGACGATTGAACTTCAACGTCAGCAGACTCTTTGACTCTTTCAATTAGTTGATTAATTGTATCATCGGCATTATCTGTAAATAATTTTAGAGTTTGCATGATAGAACTAAGCATACTGGTCATTTCAGTGGGTTTTTCTTCATCTGTACCAATATCCTCAACTGATTTCATAATATCAATTATATCTAGAATAAATTTTTTGAAATCTTCTGCGGAGGATTCAATAGCTTCTGCATTTGACTGTTGGATATTACTTTTAATCGACTCTACCGAAATGTTAATATTTTGAGTGAGCATATTTAAAATTTGGAGAATTCCTGTGATATCTTTTGTATTCTTATCATATTCTTCTTCAGAAATCTCGATTTTCTTAACTAAATTTTCTCTTTCTTCAGAAAGATCCTGTAATCTTCTTTGAATATTTTCTTTTTTTAATTGAGATTTTTCGGATTCACTTGTTGTCGTTGAGAGCGTTTTACTTAAAGAGTCAACTTGCAATTCTATATTATTTTTTTCTCGATCCAATTTTTTTAATTCTTTTGAAAGAATTTTTAGTTCAGTATTGATATTATCAATCTTTGCATTGTTATCATTGATTTCTGATTCGAATGAATATTTCTTCATATTCATTAATTCTAAATCGTGCTCATTTTTTCTATAGTTTGAGTTTTCTTGCTTCAATTTCGCTTTTAATTCACTTAAATCTTTATTAATTCCCTCATTATCTTTTAGTAATTCTTTTACAGCCTTTTCAGCATCTCTACCTTTGCTTAAATCAGTAATTTTCTTCTTGATAGAAATTTTCTTTTCATTTAGTTCTTGGATAGTCCCTTGATTCATTTTAATTTCTGTGTTTAAAGAGGATAAAGAAGCTTGAAAATCTGTTAATTTTGAATTTAATTGATTCTTGTCTGCTTGAAGACTACTTATATCGTTCTCTAAGTCTTTTTGATTTTGGTTTTCTTTTGAGATTTTAGTATTTAAATCATTAATACGAGTTCTAATATCTGCTTCTTCCTTTTTGGCGGCTTCGATGGCTTCATCAATACTTTCTGCATCCCTTTTCAATTTCTCTAACTCAACTTCTAATTTTTGTTTCTTTTCTTCATTTTTTTTTATAGTTCCTTTGAGCATCTTGACCTGAGCATTATTAGACGAAACATTTTGTTGTATTTTGGAAATATCGGCTTTAAAAAGAGAATTTTCATCCTCAGTATTTTTAATTTGAAGTTCTAATTCAGCTTGGTTTTGCTGCCGTTTTTCAATTTCTTTCTTAGTTTCTTCGATATGATTCTCATATTCTAAGATTTCATTTGAAACGTTTTCAATTAATGAATCAAAGGTTTGACCTTCCTCAAGTTTCATTTGTTTACTTTCTAAAGTTTCAATTTCATTTACTAATTTTTCAATTGATTTTTGCGCTAAATTAAGAGTAGTCTCACTTGATGAAATCTGAGTTTTTATTTGAGTGATATTTTCTGCAATCTCCTCTCTCTCTTTTTCTTTCTCTGAAATTGTTTTCTGAATATTATCCATAACAAGTGATTCTTGTTTTAAGACATCTTCCTGTCTATTAATCTTTTCTTGCAATTCTTCAATAATTTTTAAAGAATTTTCGATTTTTCTTTCCAGATCTTCTTCTTCTTGTCGTAATATTGAAATTTTTAATGCAATTAATTGAGAATTTAAAAAATTAATTTGCTCATCTAATTCTTTCCAAGCCAAAGCATCATTTTTCTCCTTTTCAACTTTTTTTAACTGAGCAGAAACTTCCTTAAAGATCGCTTCAAATTGTCCTAAATCTCTTTCTGCTTTTTCTAGTTCTTTTAAGGTAGCATCTTTCATTTCGTCATATTTTTGAAGTCCAATTAATTCTTCAATAAATTTTCTACGTTCTTCTGCATTCATATGAGTTAATTCTACAATTTTTCCTTGAAGGACAAATTGATTGCTCCCATCTGGATCAATATTAGCTGCCGCTAAAGCGTTAAGAATTTGTTGGCGCGTAGCCTTTTTTCCATTCATTTTATAACCACCACCGCCTCCTATCTTAATCGTTCGTGTAATCTCAAAATCACTTGTGCCTCCTGGAAATACGTTCTCAGAATTATCAAAATATAACGTAACAGATGCTCTTTGAGAGGGATTTTTTCCTCTGGATCCTGCGAAAATCAGGTCCTCAAGACTTTTCGCTCTCATTGTTTTTTTGCTTAACCGGCCTAATGCAAAACAAAGAGCATCAATAATATTAGACTTACCTGCCCCATTTGGGCCGACGATGCATGTAAATCCACTTGAAAGTCGAATTGTTACAGTTCTATCTCCAAAACTCTTAAAACCACTCATGGAAATTTTTTTAATGTAAGTCAAAATTTATCTCCATTTGTACTCTTCATTATTAAAAAAATAGTGTGATTACACCTATAAATATATAATATAATAAAAAAAAAACTGAAATCCGTTTTCTGGGGTTTTAAATCATATCCAATTAACTTTTTCTTTTCAGCCTACTAATATTAAGATTATATATTAAATTTTTTTAATATTGGTTAAAAATTGTATCAATTATAACCTTTATCTGTTTTGGGTTTATTATTGTAAAGAAAAAATCACAATTTCTATTATTAAAACCGTTATTAACATTATTTTTGGATTTTGTTCTTTTTGAGGGTTTAATAATACCCATATTTAACAACTCTTCAATTAGGCAGTAAAACTCATTAATATCTTTTTTATATTCTAATGTTTCGCATGAAAGTTCATAGGATTCCCTTAATTTATTAAATGAAATATAATAATTCATCTTATGCATAAAATGATTAGAAAGATTATCTAAGAATATCACAGTAAGCATATCCTCTTCCGAAAGATAATTTATTAAGCTAAATTCATCAGAGATTTGAAATGAGTCAAACTCATTTTGACAAATTTCTAATAATTCAAAATTCCGGTATTCTTTATTATTTTTTATAATTGGATATATATCTCGAAGAATTTCAATGCCTTTTCCTGGAACAGGGGCATATTCTTCGCATATTAAATCTGTTATATATCTAATTAAGTCTTTATCAATTTCATTTGAAAAACTTAAAAGAACTCGTTGTTTAAGAATAGAATAAAGCTCGTGGTATGAGAAGAAGTTTAATTTATGCTTAAAATCAAATTCAGAAAGTAAGTCCATATAACCTGGTTTTAAAAATTTATTTATTGTAGAAATTAAAGTAATATTTGTTTCTTTACTGAAAAGTAAGAATTTTTGAAATATTTCAGGATCTAAATATTCAACATTATTAAATATAAAAAATAGATGAGAATCAAGTTTATTACAAATGAACTTAAAGGTATTCCATAAATGTGAAAGACTTGAATTTAAAATAGTTTGATAATTGAAATTAACATCAGAACAGTTTGTTAATTCATTTAATAATGATAAAAGTAAGTCATCAATTTCTTTTTCTTTACAATCTACACTAATTTTATTGATTTTTAAACAATCTCCTTTTTCTATTAAAAGATCGTTTATAACTTTGTTCACTATTACTTTTTTACCTATCCCATTCATTCCGTGATAAAGAATGTTAAGTGAAAATTGGTCAGAAATTGAATCATTTAAAATTGAATGTAAGGAGTTCTCCTCTTTTTTTCTGTACAATAAGCGAGGTGGTACATAATTTGGGTCAAAGAGTGCTTTAGGGCCTATATAATTTTTGTTTACATTGGACTTTATAATCATATTTTTTGCCTTTTTTTATAATAACTTTAAAAATATATATTTAAACCCCTCCCACAGAGGGGTGATTGGAAGTAAAATTAAAAATTATATTTTTAGATTTCTGTTTCAAAATTGATGTTTTTCATAATTTTAAGAAGTTACAATAAATCTGACATAATTAGTTGCTCTAAGATGAAAATCAGATTTTAAAAACTTAACTTAAAATTAAAATCTAAAATTAACCAAAACTCTCTAAAAGATTTTTTAAATTTTCTGCTAATAATGGCAAATATTCATAGGATTTAATTTTGACCTTCTTATTTAAGCAAAGTGCGACCAAGTATAGTCGAGTTTCTCCAATATCTAATTTTCTAAGAAAAATAATGCCTTCTTTTTGAAATTCTGAATGTTTTTCTGGAAATTCTATGTTTGTTACAATATCTATTGTATTTATATCCCATTCTTCTAGTTTTTCTAATGCTTGAGTTAACCTTGGCGCTATAGACTCACATATTTCTTGATAAGCTTGATTTGTACTTCTACTAGCAATAATAAAACAATTCTGATCCAATAATAGCGTAGAGCTATTATAAGTTTTGCCCATGTAATCTTTTAATAAAGTTTGGAACATTTCAGATTTGTGAGTGGCATAAAAAACACCATCAGAAAAAGCCTTTAACAGACTTGGTTCATCATATATCGAGGTTTTCAATATAGAATATTTAATGTTTTTAATAATTGATGAAATCTCATTTTCTAAAAATTTTACGTTAGTTATAATATTACTATTGTTTTTAATGTCTGGATCATATTTATGAAGTAAAATTAAAAGTTGAAAATTATCGGGGCGCGAATCTGAGGTGATGTTTACTATATCTTTAAGAAAATTTATAGCTTCTTCAAATTTTTTAGGTGCTTGGATATCAATAACGTAAAAAATTGATTGCATTTCTGTGAAATACCTACTCTTATCCCCTAAATATATTTTTCTATAAACTTTTTGACCACCTAAATCCCACCGGACAATAGTGGTGCCTAATAATGAGTTTGTGTGGATAGTTCTTCTTGCTTTTATAGTCGGTTTAACAGTAGTTAGTAAACTAAATTTTTTATCTAATATTAATAAAATTGATGTTTTTCCACCATTTTCTAAACCACAAAATAGTATTTTTTTATAATCTCTTGATTCGTTCATATCATTTATAGGAAAATATTGAATTCATTTATTTATTAGCTATGTTAACTTTTATTTTTGATTTATCGATTTTTTCTTTAAACCGAATTTTTCGTAATTTTCTTGGAAAATTTAAGTCTATCTCATCAATAATAAAACCACTTGAGCTCTTTGGTCCTTCCATTATTTTTAATTTAGATGGAGATATATTTCCTCTATAAAAAGAAATAATTTTACTGTTACCTAGAAATTTTCTTCTTAAATAATGCCCAAAAGTATTACAAGCCACAATAGGAACTCGATTTTCAAGAGCACGTGCTTTTAAATATACATTCCAATTTTCCATTCCATCATTTCTTATTTGAGTGGGTGAAAATAAAATATCCGCCCCGCTTTCAACCGCTAATCTAGGTGTTTCAAAAAAAGCCATGTCAAAACAAATAAGAATTGCAAAAGAGTAGGAATCATTAAACTTAAACAGTTGTAATTCTTTACTTGGCTCAAATTGCTCCCGTTCATAACCATATAAGTGGATTTTATCCTGTCTTCCAATTTCTTCACCATTTTCATCAAAAAAATAACAAGTGATTGCAGGTTTTTTTGAACTAGTTCTCTTTTCCCAAATTCCACCAGATATAAATTTTATGTTATATTCTTTAGCTAAATTTTTTACAAAAGAATAATCAGTACCTCTTTGTTCTTGGAAATTCTGAGTTGGGTTTTTAAGATAAGGAACCCATCTTTCGGGGAGACATATAATATCACAATATTTCTGAGATTCTAGTAATTCTTTTAGAATTTGTTCTATTTCATTATAACATTTTGTTCTATTTTTAAATAATTCTGGTTGAATACAAGCGACTCTCATTTTAAATATTACTAGATTTTTTCTTTATTGTTAATCTCTTCTATTATATGAAATAGTTGATTTAAATTGGTAATCTCATAATTTGGTTTTATATCTCTTTGAATAATATCTTCAGAATGATAAGTGTCATATTTGCCTCCACGATGAAGGTATACACTATATATCTCATTCAAATTAGCAGGAATTATATCTTTATCGATACGATCTCCCACATATATTGTTTCTCGCCCTTTAACACCAAATTTTTTTAGGCAGTAATTAAAAAGTTCTGGATTTGGTTTTTTAATACCAATTTCATCTGAAATAACAACTAAATCAATTAATTTATCGATATTAAGCCTTAAAATCTTTTCATATTGTTTTATGGGAATTCCATCAGTTACAATCGCTGTTTTTATTGACAATTCCTGGATTTTATTTAAACTTTCTTCTACATCATTATAAAGAGTGATTGAATTAACCTTTTCAGCATGGTAAGCCATTACTGCTGCTGCTATAAATTTATATCGATCATTGTATGAGATATATTCTATATTATCCTCCATTTGGTTCAGTCTTCTAATGAAATAATTATAATGTTTTGATGAATTTGAACCATATTCTTTCACAATTTCCTTCAATATCCGAATTGCTTTTTTTTTATCTATATTTAACCCCAAATTAATCATCGCATCAATACCTTTAATTCTAGCTCTTTCAGACAATCCGGTTGAATCAAAAAGACAATCATCTAGGTCAAACCCAATTAATTTTATAGGACTCATATTCAGATTCTAACTTTATCAAAAATTCATTAAAAATATTTATGTTTGTTGCTAATATTAAGTATTCTAAGATACTAGATGTTAAGTTAAGATAAATTTATTTATCTTTAATAATATATAATCTTCAATATTAATTTATTCTAGGTTGTAAAGAAAAAAAAGCTGTTCTTTCAATTTAAGTACTAAATCTTATTGGAGATTCATTTATTGAAAACCATCATCGCTTTATCGTATTTCCATCGTAAAATTGGCCCATTAGTCTTTTATTCTTATCCGCGAGACATGTTAGAAAGGGAATTAGCACTAAAAATTGCTAATATTATGGATCAGCAATTTAATGAAGGTTTTTTTACACATTCTTTCGAAAACCTAAAATCATTGAATTATTATTTTGAGATTCATTCAGATTGGGCAAGAGGAAATAAAGAAATGTTGATGGTTTCAATAATTCTCGATCAGCAAATCACAACAGAAGACGAGGAAAAAATCTCGATTCTGTATACAGAGTTTTCAGAGCAGTTACAATCAAATGAAGAAATTTATACTGCATTTTATATAAATGATATAAATAATTTTGATGAAGAAGATCAGGAAAAAATAATAAAAAATGAGGTTTTGATAAAAGCCTGGGTAGAAAATCTATATTGGGTCATTTTAGAAGATACAAGGGAAAAAACCGAAGAAGAAGAAATTGCTATCTTATTAAATGACAAGCATATATTTATGACATTAGAGAAGTTATCAGAAGGTCCTATCTTATTAGAAGGGCTTAGAGAATGGTTTATAGAAAATTATCCTGAAAAAGATTTTAATGAAATTATTGAAATTTTAGATGAACGGCAATTTATTTTTATTAATCAAATTGGTTTAGTAGAGAAGTATGTACTTTTAGTAAAAGAAGTAAATGCTGAAAGAATACCACCAGATAGTATTATTGAATATATCGATGATAAACCCGAATTGATTGAATTACTCCTCCCTAAAGTTCAAGAATATTTTAGTGAGTATGAAAAGAAAACTCGGGAAGAAATAAAAGAAGATGCTTTCACTTTGTATCAAATTATGGCAGATCCAAAAAAGTATAATGTTCTATCAGAATTAAGAAATGGATTAATATCAAAAGATAAATTACCAAAATTAGTGTCTAAAAAGTCTTTAGAATCATTAATGGAAAATATCGAATTTTTAAAGAATTTTGATGTAATTGAAGAATTAAATTATAACAGTGAAACTTATATAGTTTTAAAGACCAATTTGCAGATAACAACAGCATTTCCTGAATGGATGAGAAAATTACTGCCAAAAGAAACTGAATCTGTGATAGCAGATAAATATAAAACAGATAGAAATGAAAATAGTAAATCTACAAAAAACAAAAAAGGGAAAAATTCTAAAAAAAAGTAATTCAGAAAATAATCTTATAAGAACGGATAATAATGCCAAAAAATGAAGAAACTCATGAAGATTTAAAAAATCTTTTAGGTTACATGGGAATTGAAATACTAGTTGCTATTAATAATGGGGCAAAAAATTTTGAAACAATAAAATTATTCTCTGGTTTGCCAATTTCTTGTATAAATGGGAGAATACCCGTTTTGCGTGATTTAGGGCTTATTAATCAAAATAATGATGAATATTTTTTAACGGAGAAAGGAATTCGGTTTTGGAAAAGACTAGAAGCAGATTTTGGAATTAATATGTTATGACATCAGTTTGGGGCGACATTGTCATCGCTACCGAGCAAGTAGCTAACTTTGTCATAAGTTCATCATCTGTCAATTGATATTAATTCTATTTACTATTTAATTCTTGATTTTTAGTCTCCTTTTTATAATACTTTCTCATATAATATCCCGGTTTTTTTAAACCACCATATTGATCAATAAGTTGCTTTAACCCTCCTTCATGCGAAATTATATTTTTATATTTAGTATAGTCTACATGATTAATCTCATTTCTTTTCATTAAGTAATCTAAAATATCAATTGCTTCTTCAATTTTTGTACATCGCCTTAAAAAGTCAATCACACCAGGATTATATAATTCATTAGGACATAAATCATTAGAATCTTGAGGTTTTTGGTGACTTATTTGCTCTACATTCATATCTATAGCCTCAATTTTTATTGATTTTTTTCTTTGTGAAATTTCTTCAGTCAAATGAGGAAATTTGTTGTTAAGATCATCTCTATCGTAAGATATTTTTAAACCATTTGATTCATCGATTTCAACTTTTTTATTTTTCTTTTTCATAGTGATAAAATCTCTAATATATTTTTGATTTTTTAAGCGAATGATGATTAAAAAATTACTAATTAATATAATTAGAGAATATCCAAAAATTTTTACTATAATAGAAAATAATAAAATTAATTAATTTCTGTAAATTTTTGAAGATATAACAATCTAAAAGAGTGCAGTGAGAAATTGAAGTCTGGATATAGTTATGTAAAGGAGACTTTTGAGAAGCATGAAAAAGGTTATAAAACACCTCATTGGTATCGTGGAATTGAATATAGAAAGGGTGAATCAATTCAAAGAATTGAAAAACCAACGAACATACATCGGGCAAGAACTTTAGGTTATAAGGCAAAACAAGGATTTATAATCGTTAGAGCTAGAATAAGAAAAGGGGGAATGCATAAAATTCGGCCAAAACGTGGAAGAAAACCAAGAGCAATGGGTGTTTCTAAGTACACAACTGGTAAAAATCTTCAATGGATTGCTGAAGAACGTGTTCAAAGAAAGTATCCAAACATGCAGGTCCTTAATAGCTACAAAGTATATTCCGATGGTAAACATTGGTATTACGAGACAATTTTAGTAGATCCAAATCATCCTGTTATTAAGTCAGATCCCCAAATTAATTGGATATCTGAACCACAACATGCAAAAAGAGTAACTCGTGGTCTTACATCTGCGGGAAAAAGAGCTCGGGGATTACATAAGAAGGGTTGGGGTTCAGAAAAAACAAGACCAAGTATTAGAGCTAATAAAGGTCGAGGTAAATAAATTTTTATTTACTTTTCCTTCACTTTAAAAAATTAAAGAACTTATAATTTGTTTACACTTAGAGTCATCCCACCATCAATAATTATATTCTGGCCAGTGAGATAATCTGCAGCTGGTGATGCTAAAAACAAGGCAACATCTGCAACCCATTTAGCTTCGCCGATTTTGTCTATAGGTATTTTAACACCTCTAGTTTTTAAAAAATCTCTGATAAGTTTCGGATCATTGTTATAAATTGGAGTTAAAAATACACCTGGTGAAATTGCATTTACTGTAATATTATTTGAACCTAATTCAAGAGCCCATAATCTAGTAAAAGCCAATAATCCAGCTTTGCTTGCGCTATAAACGCCTAAATAAGGATTGGTACCATTGGCTGTTCCTGCACATGAAGCGATATTAATGATCTTTCCAGCTATTGGGATGAAATTTTTTTGTCGTCTCATTTGTCTATAGAAGGCTTTAGTTACATTCCAGGCACCCTTTAAATTAACAGCCATAACTTTATCATAGATCATTTCTTTTGCTTTTAAAGAGGGGTATAATCCACCATCTATTCCTGCATTGTTAACCAATAAGAAAATGTTATCAAACGTCTCAAAAACTATCTCAGCCATTTTTTGTACTTGCCCCGAATCTGAAATATCTGCTTTTGCTATAAGAATTTCAACATCATATTCTTTTTGAAGGATATCATGAGTTTGTTCTAAACCCTCCTCATTGATATCATTTATAACTATATTTGCCCCTTTACTTGCAAAAGCTATTGCCATTTCTCTACCAAATCCACCACTACCAGCTCCAGTTATTAAAGCTACTTTTCCACTCAAAAATTTTTCTTCTATCACAATATATCACTATTTATTAGATTTTATTTTCCAAATAAACCTTTATTTTTCTTATATTGCGCTAGCAATTTCATTGGAGGGGGAGTTTCAAAGGCAATACTAACATCAATAACAGCAGGTTTTTTAGATTCAATAGCTCTTTGTAAAGCCAGTTTTATATCTTCGGGATTTTCTATTTTTTCTCCATAACATCCAAATCCTCTGGCAATTTCAGAGTAATCAATTGAGGGTAGATCGACATCACAGTACCTTTTGTTAAACGCTTTTGTTTGATTGCTCTTTATCATTCCCCAAGCACAATTATTAGCAATAATCACAATTATTGGCAAATTTAGTCGTACTGCTGTTTCTAATTCTTGTACATTAAACAGAAAACTTCCATCACCGTTAACGCAAACAACAAGTTTATCTGGTTTTGCCATTTTAACACCAATGGCATAGGGAATTCCAACTCCTAGATGTCCCATAGAAATTGGGAAAAATGTTGATCTTGGAGGACGAGATTTTAAGTTTATAAACTTATAAGAGAATACAACAATATCTCCACCATCAAGCACAATTTGCGCATCTTCAGGGATATAGTTGAAAACCTCATAAATTAATCGTTCTGGTTTCATTGGTAATTTTTTATAATCAAGAATTTTTAAATTCGTATTTAATTGATTCTTGCATAGTTCTTGTAAATACATGTTCCATTCCAACCATTCAGATATTTTGTCTTTTGGTAAGGATTTTTCCATTTCATTTAATAATTGGTTAATCACAGCTTTACAATCACCAATAATGCCTATTTCAATTGATCTATTTTTGCCAATTTCATTAGGATCTATATCAATTTGGATAACTTTTTGATTTTGATTCCACATTGGGGATGCTCCATAAAATATTGAATAATCCCATTTACATCCAAATGATAACACTACATCAGCTTTTGTAGCAGCAGTTCTGTAAGCATTATTTATTAAATAAGAATCTAAAAAATTCTTTTTATCTCTTCCAATTGAACCAATTCCGTTAATTGTAGTGCTTGTTGGTATCATATATGTCTCTGAAAAGATTTTTATCTCCTCTGAAGCTTCTGAGGCAATTACTCCCCCACCAGCAATTAAAAGAGGTTTTTTAGCATTTTTTAATATTTCAATTGTTTTTTTAATATCTGCTGAAGCCCCACTAGGTCTATGCAATGCTCTATACTTTTCTGGATCTAAAATTTTATTAAAGTCCGCTTCTGTCGCATTTCTTACTAATGCAGTTTCTCTGAATTCTAGATATACTGGACCTCTTCTTCCTGATAAGGCTGTTTTTATAGCTTTTTGAATTGCATGAGGAATTTCCCCTGGTTCTTCAACTTGAATTTGTGCTTTAGTTATTGGTTTCATTAATGCAATTTGGTCGATACCACCCTGTAAAATTCCAGTATCTTCAAACATTCTTCCTATTTGCGCACCAATTATAAGCATAGGAATTGAGTCTGAATTAGCTGCTGCAGCAGCGGGAACAAGATGAGTAACGCCGGGACCAACGGTTCCTAGGCACACACCTATTTCTCCAGTTGCACGCGCCCAAGCATCTGCCATATGGCCTCCAGCTTGCTCGTGCCTTACCATTACTGTATCTAAGCCTTTTTCTCTACCCCATCGTTCAATAGCATCATAAATTCTTAATAATTCCCCGCCTACAATACCAAATATTTTAGTAATTCCTTCCTTTAGAAGGCATTTAACAACCAAATCACCGCCATCTAAAATTTGACTTGACATAATTAGACCTATTACAAATTAAAAAAAAAGTTTATTAAAAAAGAAATTCAACAATTAAGTCTAAATTAAATTTCAATCAATTCGAGATAATACCCAAAAACTTCTTTGGTATCCAAATAATAAAATTTGACTCTTCCAACTTTTCCTGATTGAATTACGTCTATATTGTATTTATTCTTAAAATGGAGAATTAGGATCTCAGCATCTTTAATATAAACACCTAAGTGATGTAGTCCAACTTTTCCTTCTTTAAGAAATTCTGAATATAAATGATCGCCAGTAGATTCCAATACTTCAATAATTTCAAATTGTTTCCCACCAAAGTTTTGCATTATTTTTTTCATTTTAAATTCTACTTCATTCCCTCTATAATTTACAGTGCTGGTTTGTTGCACAATATTGATCTTTCCATTAAAATCAAGTATTGCATTGTAGAATTCTGCTGCTTTCTCAATATTTTTAACAAGGATACCAATTTGATCGAACTTTATTATTTTTAATTCTGTCATTATAGATATGCTGAATCTTATTTTACTATTTCTGCAAATTTTAATTTACTAATCGGTTTTTTTAGAGGAAATTCTCCTTTTAATATCATTGATTTCAACATCTCTGCTAATTTTATTGCTCCATACCTATCTGATTGCCTTAAAACAATTGGAACCTCATTATCATCGAAATTAACTTTTTTAAGATCTAATTGAAATGCTTCTGAACATATGTGAGTACAATTACCGCAATTAAAACAACGAGATCGGTCTATAGCAGAGATCCAACCTTCCTTTATAATAAACGCATCAGTAGGGCATTTATCAATGGCTTTACATTCTTTACAATTTTTACACGCATTTGGATCAAACCTCATATGAAAATTTTTATCCCATACATCACCATAAGTAATCTCTCCTACTTTTTCACGTCCTACAAGACTTAAAATAGTTAACTTAACTAGTTTATCAGATTTTACTATATTGTTGAATATATTTTCATTTAAAATAGGAATAGGTAAGGCTAAACTACAAATAGGTTCTAATCCGTAAGATGTTTTGAAAGCACCCATATACTCTGGTTTCATTCCTTCAAATGGAGTGATAGTCATCATGTTAGGTTTTTCGATATAATTACGTGTTCCAGGACCCATAAGATATCCAATATTTCCGTTTACAAGAACAGGAGATCCAACTCCAAAAGATTCAAATTCAGGATCATTTTGAAATGGATTAAGGGCTCCGCATCCAGAAAAAGTAATTTCTGTCTTATTGGGGGGAAAAGGAAGACATGAGAAAATTGTGTTAACATTATAGGTCTCACAATTAATCATTGCGTTATAGTTCTTAATTGCTTGTCTTGTTCCGACTAATTTAGCAAATTGCATATCTTCTAACTTTAAAACTTTTTCTACGGTTTCACCTTCTGCACTCTTGGCTAAGACTTGTAAAGGTTTTCCTTCAACTATTTCTCTAAATAAAGAGCCCCCACAATAATTATCTTTTGTACGACTTTGAGTAGTTCCATAGATAATTAGATCCACTATCCCCAAATATTCATTTGGACACGGCCCAGGAAAAGCAGGTATACCATTAATATCAACTTCAGTAAATTTTCTTAAAGTTTTTGGTGGTGAGAGGCGAAAAGAGAAAATCCCCATAATTCCGCTCATAAGCCCTTTTGTTGCTGTTGTAACAATATCAACATCTTCAAATTTAACTTTCTCACCTTCACTTATCTGATCTATTAATTCTTGAACAGTCAATATAACAGCGGAACCATCTTCAACTTTATTTCTTATTTCTGAAAGCGTTCTTTTTTTAACCACTAAAAATCCTCACATGAATTCAAAAACTAACATTTTAAATATTTAGTTATAATAAAATTTTTTTATTTTTACGATTCTTAAGATAATTATAGAAAGTTTAGCAGTTTTTGAGGTTATAACATTTTTGTCATATTTTGAATCAAGACTACCATTAGATTTCAATAATGAAGCCGAAATTCGTGAAAAACTGGAATTTTGCGAAAAGCTAGGGATTAAAAATGTTATTTTGGAACCCAAAGATAATTCGAATACCATTCCATTAGATATAAAAAAAAAATTAAAAAATAATTCAAAACTGAACATATATTTTCGAATTAACTTAAGATTAAATAATCTTGAGGATTTTAAAAAAAAAATTAAAAAATTTAATAACTTTTCAGACATCCTTTCAATTGAATCGTTTAATAAAGAGGTTCAAATACAGGCAGCGAGAGATTCAAGAGTTGATATTATTTCATTTTCTAATCCTCAAATAATTAAAACACTAACTCCAGGAGTAATTTCACTTACTAAACAGAATAACTCTTTTTTGGAATTTTCGCTAGCTTCAATCATGATATCAAACAAAGCAAACCAATCAAAAAATTTCAGAAATCTCTATAGATTTATTCAGTTAGCTTTAAAATATAAAGCAAATTGCATCGTTAGTGGAAATTTTGATGATTTATATGATCTTAGACACCCTAGAGCTTTAATAAGCATCTGCAATTCTCTTTTAGATGTTTCTTTAGACAAAGCAAAAAAAATCTTTAGGTTAAACCCAATTTTATTGTTGGAACGCGTCGCAAAACACGGGAATAATATACTTGAACCAGAAATTAGATTAATTAAAGATGGTGATTAATAATCGGCCGAAAAGAAAGACAAAGATATATTTTTTTTAAAATAATTAAAAAAAATCAAATAGAAATTTCTCAAAATTCACTTTTAAAATCAATTTGGCAATCCATCTGGAGATATTTTGGATTAAAGGAGGCAAATAAAATTGGATTATGGTTAATAGAACTTAATTTGGATAAAGAATTTGGAATAATTAGATGTTCTCACCAGACGAAAGAAACATTAATTTCTGCTTTAAGTCTTGTAAAAGAAATCGATGGAATAAGAGTTATTCTATCACCATATAAAACTTCAGGTACGATTCTCTCACTAAAAAAGAGAATTGATAAGAAAAAATTGATTTAGATTAAAAATTAATTATTTAAATAAAGATGAAGGTATACAATTTAACTAAAGCCCATATACAACGTATTAGAGATCTATCAGGAAGTATTTTAAAACTTTCATTATTAGACATGAAAAACTTAGAGGATAATCCATATCTTTTAATAATTCAATCAATTATAGAGAACTCTATGAAACTCTCAATATATCCACTAAAAAAAGATAAAGTCATAAAGGTAACATTTTCAGCATTTAAATTTTCTAATGAAATGTTTGCTAAAATTTCTGAGATTCTTCAAAATTGTCAGCTTATTCATACTTCAGGAGTTATAATTATTGAAAACCAACTTTACTATGAATGTTATTTGAATTTAAATTTAGATGAAGCTAAAGCTATTGGGCTAAAAGCATCTTTAAATAAGATTAAAAAGATATTTAAACAAATAAAAATAGAAGAAATTGGACTTAAAAAACACGAATAAAACTATGATTGATAATTGGAGAGTATTTTTGAAATTACCAGATGGAGAAAAGAAAGAGCTAGAATTGTTTGATGCTAAAGGATATTTTGGAGGTTATTTAAAAATAAAACGGAGTTATTTTAATGCGTTAACTAAAACAATAAAAATGACTAAAAAGTATCAAATTCAGAAAACAATTGAAAAAGTAATTGGTCCTAATGATGAAGACTGGACGCAAAATCCTTGGATGCTCATATTAGTAAAAGATAATGAAAAACAAAATCCTTTTTGGTTTTTCATTAAACGAGAAAAAGATTTATCAGGTATATTGGTTGCTATTGGTCCTAAACCTTTCGCTGAGTACAATGACAAGAACTCATTAGAAGCTAGGCGAGATATTAAGCGTCTGATGAATTATATTATAGTTTATCTAAATAAATTTAACTGTATTGTTTTGCTTCCAAATTTTTTTAACTGAATTAAAGATTTTTTAAGTAGGTTAATGAGAGCGTTAAAATTTTAATATTTATTTTAAATGCGAAATTCGATGTCGAATTTTTTGTAATATACAAAATTTATACGAAAAATATTAAATTAAATTTTAATTATCAATTTTTATATTTAGCATTACAGAAAATAGAAGTTTTTAAAAATAAATGGCTATTTGATCTTGAAGAAAGAGTTTTTTAAAGTATTAACTTGTATTGTGCTTATTAATATAACCGTAGTGTCCCTATTTTTTTTAGCGAACGGTTATTGTGCCACTAAGGAAATCAACTCAAAATATGGAGAATCTCCCGTAATTGATGGGTATATCGATCTCTCAACAAAAGAGTGGAACAAGGCTTATAAAACTGATATCTTATTAGAGGATTTACCTATCAAATTATGGGTTATGCAAGATGATATAAATCTTTATATTTCTGTTCAGTTCGAATTGTTGCTCGGGCATCACAGTATAAATGAGTTTATAGGACTTATCGTGTCAAATAGTTCTTCTGAGAATAAAGAAGAATTTATTGATGCTAAAATAATTCAGTTCACCAACATATCTGTAAATCAATATAATTATTATGATTATAATGTTACTGATGGTGTTTTTTTAATCGATACAGAAATAAATGGTGAGGGAGCTGCTGAATTAGAAGATCTCACTTCTACTTACGAGTTTGCTTTACCTATTAAAGGATACGATGCAAATGCGGATGATGCGGCATTAGATTTTGGAAGTGGATATGCTTTCAATATTACCTATGGAGATACACCAATATACCCTCATGGAATTAAAAAAAGTACAATAGTTCTCATCAATATTAAATCATTATCCCCGGAAATACCTTCAATTATCAATATTGTTGTTTATATATTAACTATAATAGTATTTAGCATTCTAGGGTTTGTTTTAATTTTTTACATTTATAAAATTTTTAAACTAAAAGAAAATATAAAAAAATATAGAAAATAACATGTCAAAAATACCCAAACAACCTCCAATAAATAAAAAAAAAAATAAGAATTATCGGTCTGATGAAAATTTTGCGTTTAGATCAATAATTATATCAGCCATTTTTGGATGCGTATCTTTTATAGTGTCAATTATTTTTAATGCTGAAATAATAACAGTTTTCATGAATATTGATTTATTATGGACTTTTATTGATATTACCATAAAAGTAATTGTTGTTTTATTGTTTTTTCTATTTATTATTACTAGTTATGCGAATTATAAAGAATTAATCGGTAAAAGATTAAATTGGAAAGATTTACTTTTAATGGTTATTTTTTCTATTGGCCAGACTCTATTGAACCCATCTGTTTTTATTCTTACTCTAATTGGTATATCAATTATTTTAATATACCTATTTTTAATTCAAGAATAAAAAAACAATTATTAAAAGTTCTGCTATGAAATCAGAATTTTTATACGTAGGACACAGAGGTACTAGAACGCATTTTGATGAGAATACAATAAATGCATTTGAAAAAGCGATAGAATATGGCGCTAATTGTATAGAATTTGATGTGCGAAGGACTAAAGATAATAAACTGGTGATTCTACATGATCCTAAATTAGATAGAACGACAAATAGTTCAGGTTTGTTAAAAGATCTTTATTATAGTGAAATAAAAAATATATCAACTAAAAACCATAAAAACACTATTCCTCTCTTATCAGAGGTGCTAAACTTATTAAAAGGAAAAACGCTATTTATGATTGAATTGAAAGATGATAATATAAAAGAGGAGGTATTAAGTATTGTTAAAAATTATAACTTGTTGGAAGATTGCATTTTTAGTGGGAGGAACTTAAATGAATTAGGTGAAATAAAGAAAGTTTACCACAATAGTCGAATATGTTATAATCTTACTAAAGGTTTAGATTTTGATATAAGTGAATTTTTGAAATTTGATAGTCCTACAAAATTCAAGATTAAACCTGATTTTATAAGTTTAAGATCAAATTTAACTTCTAAAAAATTTATTGAAATTTGTCATGATTATAAAATAAAAGCTTTAGCATGGGATTTTATACATTACAAAGATCCAATATTTGAGATTAAATGGTTAATTGATATGGGTATTAATGGTATCTTATTTGATAACCATGCAAATATAACAACAATTAAAAGTTGGGTTGCCTCAGCTTAATTTTTTTCACTTAATTATTGATATGCCACTAGGTAAAGAAAGAAGAATTTCATCTATAGATAATAATTTAATCCAAATTCTTAATTCTTTTTCTAAATTTCTGTGGAACTTCGACAAGAGCTCTTTAGCTAACTTTCCTTTCGTTAAACCATCTGATTTTGATGGAATAATTGTTAAAATGTTTTTGGTCTGCGCTGTTACAGCAGATTTTGGACCAGAAATGATTTTAGGATAAAATATTTTATGATCATTTTTAGATTCTGCTTCTAATTCGTCAAATTTTAGTCCAATCGTCAATTCAGTTTTAACATTTTTGATGATATTTTTCCTACCAGATATTATAAAAGAACCTTTGTGCAAAAACTCCCCTGAGGGAGGACTTTTTGAAATTTGTTCTGGATGAATATAATATACGTCAACTACCCCCCAGTTTTCTTTCCATGCCCTTGAATAAGATGCAACGAATTGTGCGGTCTCATCAATAGTACTTATAGGGATCTTCTTGTTATCTGGATTTTTAATTACTACTAATGGAGATCCTGGAAAATTTGTATGAAAAATTAAGTCATTTTGCTCTATATGCTTTTTAAAAATAATTTCATTAGAGTTTGCATCTCTTCCCCCTATGACTATATATCCATCAGACGATAAAAACCATCTAAACTTCTCATACCATTTTTTCTTAGGCTTCTTAATCAAGAAATCAACTTCAGCTTCTATTAATTCTCGTTCAAGCTTTAACTTCTCAATTTTTTTTCTAGTTTTTTCAATAGCAGTAATAGTTCCCTTTAACTTCTTATCCGCTTTTTTTCCTTTAGAATAGATTTTATTCGCATTTTCTCCAATACTTTCTTTTAAATCCAGATAAACACTATTGCCATTAACATTTATCAAAAATTCATTAGTTGATGGGAATATTTTCTCAAAAAATTCGGTACCATTTAAATTTTCTAATTTTGCGCTTTTAAGTTTGTTGTTAATAATATCCCATGAATACCCTTTTTCTTTTGCGTCCAAGATTACAGCTTTTAATTTTTCTAAGGAATTTAAATTAGCATAAATTAATTCGCCAATTTTATAGTAATCATCTTTTTTTTTTTTGAGTTCTTCAAGATATTCTTCTTGATTTTTTAATATCTTTTCTTGAGATTTAATTTGGTCTTCAATTTTTTGATCTTTGGGCCCTTTTAGAGCTTCAGAATCAATTTTGGAAAAATATTTGTCTACAGCTTCATTAAATGACGGAAAATATTCTTTGTTATTTTGTGAAAGAATTTCAATTTCAAAGGGTAGAACTGAAATTTGATTATCGTTTTTATCAAATACAATATAGGCATTTATTTCACCAAATAATAATTGATTTCTTAACTTTTTGAAGGAATCATATAAATTTTCGTACTGTTCTTCAGTTAAATCTTTTCCAAGGCTTATTTTATTTATTTTAGCTCTATGGCATATTTCTTCACTATATAATCCAGAAATATGTATACTTCTTGAGAGATCCCTGACAATTTCCAGATCAGAGCTGTTAAATAAAGCTTTAAATTCTTCCTTATTTAAAGTTAGAAAATTTTTTCCTTGAGATTTAGGAAAAAGATATTCTTTATTAGGTAGGATATCTCTATCTCTAAACTTTCTATATTTTTTGGCCACTTTTATAATATTATTTTCATCCAATAACAAGAAATTACCCTTGTTAAATAGTTCTATAACAAATTTCCATGATCGGGCTAAATCGAAACTCAATTCAATTATAATGATTCTATCGAATTGATATTGCGAAATTTTTAAGATTCTGCGGTTTTTCAATAACTTTCTTAGCGAAATTATATATTGACTTGGATATTGGGGGATAGGATAATCATATTCAGTTAAATTAATCCTTGAATCCTTTTTGATAATTAAATTTTTTTTCCCAATATTAGTATTGATTTTTAATATCAAAATATCTTCTACTTCATATATATTTAGAATCGTAGCATTAAATAATATTAAATCTAATTCCTTTACAATAGCAAATACGTCAAAATTAGTAAATTCTGTAGATGGAGTAATCATATTAGGTTTGATTTGTAGTTTATTAATAATGCATAATGATTTTTATAATAAATAATATTTATAATAATAATTATGGGAAAGCGCAAGAAGATAGATATTAAGAAAAGAAGACAACGCCTTTTAAAAGAGAAAAGGAAAGAACAAAAAAAACAATCAATTCAAGTTGAAAAGAAACCATTAAAATCATTTGATCTACGAATTGAGAGAGAAACAAAACTTTATTGGATTCGAGCGCTTACTGGAGCGTTAAGTGCATTTGTAGGGCGTTTATTTTTTGGATTAATTGGTTGGTTTATGTTAATGTGGATGTTATTATGGTGGTTTTTATTCCCGTTTATCGTTAGTTTTAATATTCTAAAATATGAATACGACAAAGAAGAGTGGAATTGGAAGAATATTATAAAGCCAGGGATTGGTATTTTTTTTTTCTTATTTATGATCGTGGGTGTGCTTTTTCATACAATACTTAATTTTATTCCAAATTTTTCTTCTGTTCTTGAAATTTTTTTATAGAATTATTTTATTTCTCTTTATAATTGAATTCTTTGTTTTACTTTCATTTCTTTCTTTTCTTTTGAAGTGAAAACGATTTCTTCTAATTTATATATACGTTCACAGTAAATGCATTGAATTTTTAAAGGTTTTTCTTCTAAAACTAAGAATTCAGTGTCTATAGGCTCTTTTTCTGAATTAGTAATACATGTTTGGTTTACACATAAGATTAATTTTTTAATTATCTGGGGGAGTTCCACCTTTTTTTTTTCAATCACTTTATAATTTTCAATTAGGGAAATTGTAGCATTAGGAGATAATATAGATATTTGTTGCATTTGAGTTTCATTTAAAAAAACATTCTCAATTTTAATTATATCTTTTGTTTGATATTTTTTTGATAAAACATTAACCCCAATTGTCATTAAATTTTTAGATTCATCCAAGCCAGTAAGATTGAGTATTGTTATAGCATATCCGGCATCTATATGATCAATAACTGTACCCTTAGATATTTTATCAATTTTCAATTTTTCTTCTAACATTTTCATAAAAAAAACTATCTTGATTGAAAAAATTTATGATAATTCTCTTATAATATTAAAAATGAACAAAAAAATAATATTGTCGATACACAAAAATTAAATGTTAAATTGTCGTCAATCTCTAAATCCAAATAATCTATTATTCCAATTATTAATATTCCTATAAAAGGAATTAGTAATAATCCTAAAATACTGAATCTATAATAATTTCTTAATATTAATAACACAATCACGCCTGATAAAAAGGCAGCAATTATACCCCCTATCAAACCTTCATAAGTTTTGTTTGTTTTTCTAATCTTTCTGCTACCTATAGTTCGTCCTACTAAATTTGCTGTAACATCTCCAAAAATAGACATTGCCATAGAAGTACAGATTATTATGGGCCCAATGGGTTGAATTATGCCAAATAATAAAATTATTGAAAAACATCCGATGCTCATAGAAATATGAGGGCCTAACCTCATATGTAGTTCTTTTTCTCTTAATATTTGATTAACTTGTTTTAATGGATAAAATTTAGGCGTTAATATCCGAATAAAATCAGCGGTTAAAAGGCCTATCAAAGATATCATTACTAAAAAGACAACTAAGGACTGGGAAAAAATCATTATATCTCCTTCGACAATTATTAAAAAGTTTTGAAGTATAAACCCTAAAGTAAAATAGAAAAAAATTATTCCTAATGCAACAAAATGGCTTAATTTTCTATATATATCGTATTTGAGAGGTAGTTCTGTGAATTGTTGAGATTCAAGGTACCTATTCCTTCTTTTGTTGGTTTTAATTTTAGATTTTTCTCGATAAATAAATAGATAAAACATTGGTAAAAAAAATAAGATAAATGCAATCGTTAAAATGTTAAAGGGAAAGTTAATGAATTCTCTGTCATAGAGGTTAAATATGTTTATTAGAATTACATTTATTGTGAGAGATATAATAAGAATTAAGGCATTGACTAAATTATTTATATAAGCACCAGTTTCTCTTTTCTTTTTTGCTAAATAAGTAATATAGAGAATAATTATGCTGTAAACATATAAATAACTAAGAATTATTATCGAAAGAGCATTCAAAAATGATCATATTAAAATAATTTTAATTATTAAAAGATGCTTTAATTTTAAGATTTTCTTGGCCAATAAGATTTTCAAACGTCTAGAGAATTATAATATTAGAAAAATCTGCTAAATTATTGAAAAAGTAAATTAAATCAGCGATCTTCGAAAATTTTATAAAGATTTTTAGCAGCAATCCTCATAACTTTCACAGTTTTCATTAAAGTATCAATAATAGTTCCTGCACACACAATTACTAATCTACCTGCATTTGTAATCACTATATAACCATCTTGTGCTCGAACTATAATTTCACTCAAATCTTCTTGAAATAATGTCTGAATAGTTGATCTTCCAGTCATTAATAAGGCACTTGAGAGCCCACAAAATTGATCTCCATCAACATGATATTGTGGTAATGCACTAAATGCTATTTGATAACCTTCTTGAGATACAAGGGCAATGGCCTCAATATCTGCATTTGAAGTTATAAAAGTAATTTGAGGACTAATTTTTTCGATATCATCTTGGTTGATTCCTAAGTCAGACCCAAATTGAATATCTCCACACCTTTTGTGCTTTAGATTTTATTATTATTATAAATATAATAATTTTTATCTTATTATATTTTTATTTTCGAAACTAAAAGTTTTATTTAATTATGAGCATCATTACCTAAAACTTGGAGAGCCATCATAATTATGGATTATGTGATTCAGCACTCTTGTTCTTTTAATCATAGATCGAATTTAGGTTAGTTTAAAAAAAAAAGATTGAATAACTAATTAGAAAAATGTCTTATTTCTTCTATAATATTTTTAAACGCGTACTTTATTTAGTATTCAAAAATAAATTTTATTACTTTATAAACTTAAAATATTTAACATGGCAATAAATTTAGTTTAAAGGTTTATAGCTAGGTTAATTATCCTTTGAATTGATTAATTTAACAATTATATAAGTGAATGAAATTAGATTATGATAACAACACGCGAATTTATAAGTTATCAGTATTCTCTGATATTTGGTTATTCTTCTCCAAATGATGTGATTGTTGGAGATGTAATTGGTCCTGGAAGACTTACAAGAGAAAAAGTAAATGAACTATCTCAAGAAGTTATTAAATATTTAACTATGTATAATGCAATTTTAAGAGATTATACAGGGTCAGAAGTATTCAGTATTGAGTTTGATTTATACAATGTTGATGAAAAGAGTGCTCGGATAAATATTTACCCACAATCAATGATTTTCATGCCGGGTGGATATAAAGATTGTGAAAGTCTATTACTTGCTTTGAAACCAGAGACTGGTGTTTTAGATATGCACAAATCGAGAGAATCTTTGAATAATATAAGTAAACTTTTTTTTGAAGTAGAAGAATTTTCTGATCGTCCAGAATTAAATAAAGAAAATAAAAAACAGATATATAATAACTTTGCTTCGAGATTTAATAAGAAACTTTATGGAGAACTAGTTGAAGACAAATGGAACAAGAAGTTAATTGGCATAAGTAAAACTTTACCAACTGAAGAAGAATTGTTAAACACCTATGCTAGAATTGTATCTGATGTTGAGTTTATATGGTATAAAAAGCCTATGGAAATTAATTTGTATAATTCAAAATTTCAAAAAATAAAAACTTCTTTCAGTGGCCAACAGGCAATCGAGCATCTTAAATTCTCAATATCAGAGCCAAGTGTTAATTTTATTGTTGATAAGACATTAAATTTAGGAACTAATCTAATCAATTTGGCAAATACTGGTACTATAGATGAATCTCTGGATGAAATAATTATATTCATAGTTAATTACATTACACTAAAAATAAAAAATATAAATGAACCACATACGGCAGAATGGTTTGTTTCTAATGTAAATTCATTTTTAATTGATCTAGAGACACATTTAAATAAATTCCTAGAATACTCTAAAAATTTTCTTAGCACAGGGGAAATGGGGGATCTTGATGATTTATTAAACAAATTTGAATACTTTATATTGAATAAAGGAAAATTAGAAAGCATAGATTTTTATCCGATCTGGAAAATAGCAAAAAAGTTTATAAAGCAGTCAATGACTCAAAAAGTGAGTCTAAGAATAGTAGAATTAAGCTCAGTTTTTAGCTACTTTTCAGAAATTATAAATAAAGGCCTTAATCTAATCAGAGTATCTCTTCCAAGATATCTTTCATATCGACGATTGAAAACTCTAATAATAGATTTAATGATTAAAATCTTTGAAAAATTTAACCTAGAACAAAAACCAGCAAAAAATCTAGGACAAAAGCTAATAAATAAGTTTAAGATATTTCTGTTTAACCAAATTGAAACTCATCCACTTCTTTTAAATAGAAATCTTAAATTTAATGAGAGCGAACTAATAAAAGAGTTTAATTTCCTAGTTAACAAGAGTATTGATACATTTTTTAATGATATTGATCTGAAAATAGAAGATTTAATCTCTTTTGCGGAAATTCAAATGGAATCTAAAATACATAGCATAAAAAATCATATTGAAAAATTTAAGAAATTTTCAACCGAATTAAATTATTTGTTAAGTTACGTTTTAAGGCATTCTACAATAAATCGCTATATAAAAGAAGAACCTGATAAAGAAATTAGCGACCCCGTTAGCTTTTCAAATAGGTTTCACAGGTTTTTAGAAAAGAGAATAGGTGGAATCAATCTAGAATGGAAATTTTATGTTCTAAATTGGATCATTGATTATTCTAAAAAGTATCTAAGACCAGAAGAACAAAGGGCATGGACATTAGACGAAGTTTATTATGATTTTATAGGATATTTTGAAGAAAGAGAATCTAATGAGCAAAAAATCGAAAATTTCTTAAATTTTTTAGATACATATATCGCAAAGCTAACCAATCCAGAAGAGAGAAATTTGTTGTTTGAATTTTATAAAAATTATGAACTGAGTATTGATATTAATACCGAATTTCCGAATTATGTGAAAAGTAATATAAAAAATGATCTAAATAATCTAAATTCTCAACCAGAAAATATTTTACCTTTAAACTTTTTAAATCTGGATGAGAATGAGACGTATTATGATTATATAAAAAATACAGAACTTAAATATTTTTCAAAATTAGTACCGAGACCGTTAACAGTAATTTTAAAACATATTTTAACAAATGAAGAAAAAGAATTATTTAATAGTGATCTTTATCATGTGCTAGATTTCAGATTCTGGCATAATAATGCTCGGTTCGAGTTGTCAGATAATTTTAAGGAAGTATATAGGGAATGGGTGAAGGAATTATGATTAGTGGTGTTAAAAGGAAAAAAGATGCAGTTGAAAGTACATTTAGATTTTTTCAAACCGTTGATTTAATAATTTCACATTTTAAAAGGGAAGCTGACAAAAATAAAATCTTTGAGCTTGTTAGTCAGAAAACTAGCTTTAATGATTTACTGATTGCTACTGCTAGTATTCATATTTATCACAGTTTAGGAATCCGAGTTCAGAAGCTTACAGATAAGGATAAATTTACATACGACTCAACTAAAAGTTTAGAACTCAATGAAAAAGAAATTATTATAGATGAGGTTAATTCACTATTAAAGAATTCCTTAAGTTTAGAAATTAATCTTCTAAACAAAATAAATGACTTAGAAAATCGATTTATTTCTTTTTTGATCGCAGAAAGAAAGGAAGAAATCCAAGATATTCAAAAGCAAAGAATGTTGAAAGATCTTGAAGATTACTTTGAAAGGGAACTGCAAGAAATCATATTAAATTATCCCCAATTCTACTTTTATGATTTAATAGGTGATTTAATAGGTCTCGGTAATGAAGTTAAAAGAGAAATATTAGAAGAATCTGCTGCTTTTAGAGATATATCTGTTGAATTAGAGAAAAAACTGGAATTGGAAGAAAAGGAAGATAAATTCATAGAACTAGCAACCTTACAAAGACTGATAGATAAAATCCGAACAGATTTTGAATTTAAATCGTATAAAGAACTGCAAATTGAAGCAATGCCTGTAAGAATGATAAAGAGAAAAGTCATTGACTATAATTTTAACAAATTTCCCATTTCAATACCTGGATTAAAAGTATTTATTGAAGCAAATAATCTTAAAAAAGATCTTATATATAAAATTGAAAGCGCCCTTGAGGAAAAAATCGATTATGACCAGTTTGAAATCAAGATCCTTAATTTTCTAAAATTTACATTAATTAAAAAGCTTAAAGAAAAGCCGAATGATTTTATCTACTTCCTACAATGTATAAATGAATGTGGATTTGATGATATAATATATACTCTAAAAAAATATGGTGTATTCAACATTCTACATCTATTAAATGTTGATGAAGATCTTACAGCCCAAGTGAAAAGAAATTTGGTTAGATACAATATAGAAAAGTTAGATATAGTATCTTTAAATGATGCTGACCAAAACTTAATATATTTAGCTAAAAAGGCCATTTCTGAGAGGTGTTTCCAAGATATTAATGAAATTATAAATAAATCCGAAGAGATCTCCGAATTCGATTTATTAAACATATTGAGTCAAGATCCAAGTAAAACTCAAACTTTATTAAGAATTTTAGAAGAAAAAGCAGGAATAAACATTAATAACTTGCGTCAGTACATTAGAAAAAAACAAGCGATTGATAAAGTCTTTTTAGGTGAATTACAACTCAAAAATTACAGTCATATATTATTCATTTTAGAATTTGAAGAGATTATAAACAGAATCGCAAAAGACATTTTCTTCTATATTTTATCTAAGATTTTAAGACAGCTTAGTAGGATAATAGAAGTTTATTCTAAGGTATCCAATGATAGATCTTTATTTTTGTTAGCATTAAAAAAAATTGACGGTACTACTGATTCAGAAGAGTGGATAAAAATAAAACTTGAGGAATTGATAATTAAGCGATTAAATAAAAGACAAGAAGAATTAGTTACTGTATTTGATGCCAACAACCAACCTTTTCTAGTTAATGGATTTATATTAGCAAGAGTGATGGAAAGCTCTTTAAAAGAAGCAGTTTCTGAATTAAGAAATAATGTCAGTTTAATATATCAAGATGTTGCGGAATTAAAGTTAAAATCTGACATTATCTCTCCAATATCATATTGTATTGGATATGATATAATTAAAAGATTTGAAAAATTCGAAGAAAGTCGTAAAGCGGAAGTTGAACGTATAATTGAAACTAAAGAGAAAATAAAAGAGGAGAAGGCTAAAAAAATCCGAGAAGTTCAAGAAATAAGCACTTTAAACTGGATTGAACGGAGAATCACTAGTTCTCTTATGAGAATTAATAGTCCTGGAATTAACCCAAACCAATTATACTGGCAGGAAAAAGACACGAAAATAGCCACTGACAATATTAAACTTCATAGTGAATTAAAAGGAGACCCAATTGAATTAATCTCTGAATTTTTTAACTTTGCGATAGATAAAATTAAAAATTTTGATCCAGGTATTAAATTACCTGATTATGGAAAGATTAAAGCAATGGTTATTGATATTACGGAAAAAATTTTAATGAAAAGGCTTAATATTGCTTCTTCTCCTGGACAAAAGAAGGAATTACTCGATGGAGAAAGATATGAAATTGGTAATCAGGTTGCTATAAAAATTGGAAAGTTCCTAGATAAAGCATTGTACACCAAGTTTAAAAGTAAAAAGTAGTTCTCTTCAAGAAGATAATATGATTAAATTCTTTTACATATTATTTTGAAATTTAATCTTGAAATAAAAAACATATTAAAATATTCTTTCCTTACTTTACTAAAATTAGATACA
The DNA here is from genome assembly GCA_048941285.1 of Promethearchaeota archaeon. GTDB lineage: Archaea > Asgardarchaeota > Lokiarchaeia > Sigyniarchaeales > SOKP01 > Loki-b32. The sequence goes on along the minus strand of JBHLNS010000003.1, from coordinate 43,580 downwards.
AATATTGGATTCTTATGGCTTCAGTATTATCATGGATTAAAAAAGAAATTGGATATATAATAAGTTCCTTTTCACAGATAGTTAAAGCATTATTTCTTGTGATTTTAGCATCTAGTGGTTTAGCATGTGCCATTTTTTTAAGATATTTAGGATATAATGGTCCAATCATTTCATTTGTTAGTATTATTGTCGAGCTTATCTCAATCCTTTTATGTTATTATCTACTCCGGGGATATTTGAAAACAGAGGAAAAGACGGAAGTTTCTAAGTCAAAAGGCAAATAAGTTTAATTATTAAATGATTTAAATAAAGTGCTCCCAAGGGCGTTTTTCTATATGCTGGGAGATCAAATATTCTTTTATATCTTCTTTTAAAATATTGGGTTCATATTCCCAAGCTCCCCGTTTATTAAAAGAAATACATCTAACTTTGGTAAGGTTTAATTTAGACATAACTAAAAACCCATACATGGCAACCTGAGGGAGAGAAAGCAAGAAATTCCCCTCTGGTTTATAATCAATTATTTTAACAATATCATTTTCAATTTGAATTAAATCAATATGGCCAGTAATCGCAAAATTTTCATCTTTTTTCCAAATCGGAACCTCTATTGCAACTGCGTCCTTATCCTTGATTAAAATGTTTTTTAGAATTGGTTCATGACCAGGGACTCCCGGAATATCATTTTCTTGAAAATTTTCAAAGACTTTTTGAGCATACTTTGGTAATTTTGATTCAGCATCATAATATCGGATTTTGCCGGATCTAATTAGATTTTTGCTGTAACTTCTAATAAAAGAAGATTTAAGCCCTCTGATTTTAAATTGAGAGACTCTTGGAAATTCTCTTGAATTAAATAGTTTATTAGGGATCACGCCCTCATAGATTCTTTTAAAATGTACCTTTAGCCTATTTAATTCATCGCGATTAGAAATAATTTGAGAGTATTTTTCTTTATGGTGTTCTTTATTCCAGTTAAAAGAATAAGGTATATTTTGATGGATGAAAGTTTTTATCTTAAGCTTGTACAATTTTAATACTCTCTTTTAATTTACCAAATCTTACTATTATAGTTAATATAAATCCTAAATTAAATTAAAGAATTTCACTTATTAAAAACAATATGTTAACAATTTATTAATTTATTAAACCTAATTATCTGCACTCTCCCGACATTATTTTTTGATTAAAATAATGGATTATCAAGATCTTCTTATTAAAAATTCTTTTAAATATGCTAAACTTTTAAATATTTTATGGGTAATATTTTAACGAGGATTAAGAATTGAATTGTATTTATTTATTTTCACTTAAAGATTATTAAAAGGGGTAAAAATAATAGGATTCTTATGAAAACTCTGAATTTAGATATTTTGATTACTACTCCAAAAGACCTCTTAGTTAAGGATATTAACAATATATTCATTATCCTATTAAGTGAAATTCAAAATTATTTAGGATTAGCTCCAATTAATCCAAATGTCACAATTAATATTTCTATTGATCAAAAAGAATATTCAGAGGATTTCTTTAATCTTGGTGTAAGTAGAACACTGCTAAATAATCAAACTCAGATTGATATTTCAGATAAATATTTGAAATTTTTGGAATTTATCCTCCTCAGAGAGGCTTACTTGAATTTTATCCCATATGAATTAAGAGAAAGAGAGATTATCCAAATTGTTATTCATGAAATAATAGAAAGTGATCTTTTTAAATTGGAGGTGATAGATGAATGGAAAACATTAGTTCGAAGTAATATTATCAATTATGAGTTTTTATCAGCTCAATTTGATAAGATGAATAAATTTTTTAAACTTGAAGCAACAGAAAATACCCAAAGTCCAACACAATTCTTTTTTGAGTTTATTTATAGAAATATCTCCTTAATTCATGATAAGATGGATGATTTTTATGATATTCTTTATGAAGAATTTATCTACAAAACTTCAAAATCTCTTTATAATGATGAAATTGTAGAGACTATTAGAATTCTTATTAAAATTTTTGATCAAGTAAAATTATTTAAAAAATACATCGAATTTGAAGATTATTTTCAAAAGTTTAAAGAAGAAGGACTTTTTTCCACTGATTTAAGCAAAAGAAAATTTAGTGAAAATCTGCGTTGGATTAACAAGTATACAATAATTTCTCCATCATTTCATGTAGATTTTCACAAACTAGATATTGCTTTGTTAATCTCGATTCTAAAGTTCCACCCTATTCTAAATCAAAATGATATTTCTAATATCATAGATAAAATCCCATTTTTGCATAATCCTGTTTTTGTAAGAAACGGCTTTTCAACAGAAGTATTTAATTTAGTTGTAATACCTAGAATTTATCTAAAAGACTTGGAGAAATTAATTGAAAAATTAAAAATGCATGGATACATTACCAATACGGATTGTTATATTTGGTTAGAGTATAACAACTTTATAAATTTGAATTATTTTAGAGAATACCTAAAAGGACTAAATAAGATCATAAATCCAAATCATAAAGATTATGATAATCGTCTTGAACTTAAATTTACTAGCTATTATGGTAAACCTCAAAGATTGATTAGATTAAATCTGCTGGATTGGGTTATTTTTGAAAGGGCTAGGCAAACCAGCCTCACAGGTTTCGGATTTGAACAGAGAGTAGAAACACTTCAATCTATTAAAGATGAGTTGTTAAATTATATTGAAAGTGAGAGATTATTAATTTCAAACTTAAAATCTTCTCTTAATATATTCTATGAAGATCCAAAATTAAGAAAGGAATTATTAGATTTTTTGGAAACTAATCAAAAGTTTGGATTTTTTTATATAGAGGATACGCTCCAACAAACATTAGTATATTTGGATTTAATTGAAAATGTAATTAGACAATATCCTGAAATTAATAACTTAAATAAATTACAAGAATTTATGAAAAGACACAAAATATCTCAATCGATTGAAGAGAATTTATATCTCAAAAATAAAGATATTCAAAAAATAGTATTTCGAGATTTTTTTCACCATTATTTTAGAAATTTTGAAAAATTTACAGTATTAAAACAGAAATATTACTATTTTTTTAATTTCTTTAGTTCTTGTAAGAAACTTAAGATTTTTAACCTTGATTCAATGAAAGAAATTGTTAATAATGAAGAATTTCCAGAAAAAATTTATTACACAAAGGAAAAGAAACTAAAGGCATCTTTTGAGAAATTTAAGCCATATAAAATCACAAATCAAAAACTAGATTCCATATTTAAAAGATTTATTGAAACAGATTTAATTATACCCGGATTAATTAAGACAATAATTACAAGTACTTTTGCTAAATATCATCCAATTCTGCTATTGAAAGATACACTTAATGTAAATATCCAATTAGAAAAAATCATTAGATTTTTTCCGAGAGTATTATTAGATAGAGTACGAAATTCTTTCAACAACGATTCCTATATTATTCTATTTATATATTTTCTGAATATTAAAGAAAAGGAAATGCTAACCTCGATTCTTTATAATATTTTTAATAAAGATCTTATCAGTTTTAAAAGATATTTTACAAGTGGTCTAGTACCTTTTGTGTTAATTAAAGATTTTTATGATTTTGATAAAGGCGAGTTTTTCTATACTAGAGATTTATTTGAACAAATTTTTCTTTATATACAAAATCTTTTAGGAGAATCATTTGAATCATTGCCAGTACTAAAATTTACGTCTCAAGATAAATTTTGGTCAAAAGAAAGTAATATTTTCAATCTAATAAAAGCCGTAGATAATCGTATTTCATATGAGCAACCAGATTTCAATCTAAATAGATTAAATGAGTTGAGAACCCTCAATGAAAATCTCACAGTGAGTCTTCTTAACACAGAAAAGTTTAAGGATTTAAAACAAGCTCCTTTTTTTAAAACTTATATTAAATCTATTAAATTTATTCCGAACTTTCAAGCATTTAAATTAAATCAATTCTTTTTGTATATACACCCTTCTAATGTAGACGAAATAGATTTTAAACATCTCCTAATCAATACTTTTCAATCCATTAAATATCCTACTAATATTGATCATACAAACTCTTTTTTAATTAAATATATTTTCCCTCATGGTAATCCTAATATGAAACATCTTAATTGGTATACAAAAACTAAACGTATAATTAAAGAATATTGCCTATTTTTCATTAAGCGTGTTTATCAAATTCTCAATTTTAATCACAACCTAAAGCCTAATGGCTGGAATTATGATTCAAATCATTTTAAAATATATATGCAAAATATACTTTTTAATCAGCTTTATCAACGTGAATCGATTAAATTAAATCAATTTAATATTGACCCTTCATCAATACCAGATCAATTTAACCCCTACTCTTTTTATTTTCAAGCATTAACTGAAATTTATTCATGGAAATCATTGGATATAAAGTCATTTTTAGGAACGCAGAAATATTTAATGGTCAAAAATTTTTCTGAGTTGCTTAAAAAGAACTTAATATTTCCTTACATTTCAATAAAGAATTTAGGTTTTCAAGATAAAATCTATATAATTTTACCTAATGTGAAAGCAGGATTGAATCAAACGATTATAAATATTTTTAACTTTTTCAATTATGGATTTATTTATGAAATAGCAGGAGAATTTTATATCTACGGATTTAATAAAGAAATTAAATTTGAAAACGGTTTAATGATTAAGTTATATTTTCCTCAATGCGAGCTTGATGAATTCCTTAAATTATTTAACTTATTATTTGAGTATTTAGAAATCAAATATTACATTATTTTAACAGATTTAGTTAATGGTATGAATCTCTTAAAAGAAATTTATGGGAGTCTAAAATTTTTAGATACTTATAATCCACTAATTAATCTTAAATGGAATAATAAGGACAAGATTTGGATGAATCACAAAATTTTTACAAAAAAATTTGAAAAAATTTATCCGGATCTTTTGTATAGAAGTGCAGAGGGATTCTAGAATTTTTAAATCACTCATTAAACAATTTTAATTTTTAGTTTAGTTTAAAAAAGTTACTAAAGAATAATAGTGATATGCCTGGTTATGAGGATTGGCCTGTTATGTAAAGTCTTTATTGACATTTACATTCTATTTCTTTTTTTGCTAATTAAAAACTAATAAATCTCTTTAAAGAGATTATTTTATGTGGAGTATAAAAAGCAAGCTAGACAATAATAGTATTAAGCAGATTTATAAGGACTTTCATATAATAAATTTGATTATTTTAAATAAAATATTAAAATATGGGCATTAATATGAAGTTAAAAATTTTATATATTTATCCTAATGAAACGTGGGGGAAATCACCAAAACCGATACTCACATACTTCTGTCGAATATCAAATTTTTTGAATAGTAAAAATTTGTTGTCGAAAATAGAAGAAAAATACTTAGATTTACGTTTTGAGCGAATATCGGAAATAAATCCTACTGATATTAATAACTATAGACCAGCTTTAAAAAAACAAATAGAAAAAACATATAATGAATTTAATTTTGATATTATTGCAATTTCTTGTTATAGTTCTTACTGCTATCTTAGTACTTTGGAAATAGCTTCGATTATAAAACAGGAGATAAACAAATCAATTCTTATTATTGTTGGAGGTGCACATGTTTCGTCTTGTCCAGAAGATTTTCAAACTCCAAATATGCCAATTGAGATCAAGGAATCCCTACAGAAGAAATCCATCAATATTATAGATTACTTAGTTTTAGGTGAAGGGGAGATCCCATTTTACAAATTTGTTAATGAAATATTGCGTTCTTCAAAAGATTCTCTATTAAATAAAACAAAAAGTGAATATAATGTTCTGCAATCTGAATATATTGAAAATCTTAACGATCTTCCTATAATTAATTTGGATTTGATAAGTAATTATAAAAAGGACTTTAACAGGGAGCAACGATTAGTTTATTGGTTAGATCTGTCAAGAGGGTGTTATTTTAAATGTAGTTATTGCCCAAATTCTCTTGGAAATAAAGTAATGCCTTCATTAATACGATTTAAATCTATAGAAAGGAGTATTAAAGAAATCAAAATCCTAAATGATATGGAATGGAATAAAAATAATTTTTTATACATTTCTGATGAACTTTTTATACCAAAAAAATCACTAAAATTAAAATTCTTAAATGAGTTAGAGAAAAATAGAAAAATCTTAACTAATAATTTTACTGTATTTTGGGTAGCAGAACGTATAGATATGTTTCCATTAAAGATGGCAGAGTATTACAAGAAAGCGAATGTAACACCATACTTTGGTTTTGAGTCAGGATCTAAAAAAATGCTCCTTAGAATGGGTAAATTGCTAGGTAATTCAATAAAACAACAAGATGATAATATCAATTATTATTTAAAAAAATCAATGCATATTATAAAGGTTATGTCAAAATTGAGAATGATGCCATACTTTAATATCTTATTTGGAGTTCCAGGAGAAGATAAAATGACATTAAGAGAAAATTTTGATTTTTTCTTGAAAAAGAGAGTCAATGGAAGCTCTTTAATAGAAAAATATCAAATATATTTAAAATTTAATAAATATGTGGCATATCCCAATTCAGAATCATATCTAAATGGAGAAAATAATTATGGAGCAACGATTTATTATCCTAATTGGTGGAAAAGATATGATGATGACCAATATTTTAAAGCAATATATGTAGATCCAAGTAAGAATCTTAAAATTAAAGAGCTTTACAGAAAAATATATAATTTCTTTTTAAAAGTATTTGAAGCTCAATTTTCAAAAAAAAATCCTGATTATTACAACATAAAAAATAAAGAAGACTCCTTAAGAGATTTTAATAAAACAGAATTTATTCAAGGATACAATTATTTTATGAAAAAATAATCATAAAAGCATATTTCATTCTCACTTAAGATGCAAAGGGATAATTACATTTAAAAAAAATTCTAAATGGATTTTAAAGTTGATTAAAATTCTATAGCATGATAGAAAATTTTAACAAAAAAATGAATATAATCGATAGGGATGTTAATGAAATAACCATAATAATTAAGATCTCCATTTGTACATATTGAGACAACAGCGTACCAAGTGGTATAAGAGTAATGCTAGCCAAATTAGAAGACAATGACATTAACCAATAGATGAAATTTTGATTTTTTTTAGTCCTGGAGATTTGGAGAAAAAGAGTTATGTAAAGTACTACAAACAATCCACCTAAGAAGTAAATAAAGGAATATGTAATTAGTAGAATTATTATGTTTGAAAAAAGCAATAGAATTAAACTAACCATATAGATTACCGTTAGAAAAATAATAATCTGAAATAACTTTTTGTTTTGATTAATAGTTGGATTTTCGTTGAAATTTATTTTGTTTAGGATTCGCTTTGCTAGATAATAACCCATTATGTTAAAAAGAGTAAAAATTACGTAAAAATCTGAATATAGAGTAAAACCTATCTGCCCAAATCTGGATAGAATGTAAGAACTGAAAGGATATGACATTAATTTATCACCCCATAAAAAATAATAAGCCAAAAATATAAGAGTTATTATTAAAGGTGAAAAAAGCTTAAAATAATCTTCTTTTTCAAGAATTTCATTAGGGGTTTCTTGATATGGTTCTTTTAAAGAGGTTTTTCTCATAAAAATAAAAATAATTAATAAGGGGGAAGTTATTAACCATCCTACTACAAAGAAAATATTCCAAAAATCTAAAGATTCAATTTCTTTAACACAAAATTTGAAGAGAAATGAAGAGAGTAATATCCCTATTGAGGAGCAGGAATTGATTAATATAATTAGATTTCTTTCGCTCTTTTTATCAGTAGATTCTAAAAGTAGTTTTGACATTCCAGTTCTTATTACTGCTTGACTAATCAGAAATAGAACTAAAAATATGGCATAACTGAGAAGAAATTGATTATATATAATAAACATTAAAAAACTTAAAGATAGGACAAAACTGAATGAAACAATTATCTTATTCTTATATTTTGAATATTTATCAAAAAATAATCCCAAAGCGGGAAAGGAAAACAAAACAAGATATGATAAACTCTGTACTAAAGATAAGCTGGATCTATCTACATTTAAAACATCGAAATGAAATAAAGGGATGTAAACAAGAACGTAGATTTGAATCAAACTAATGATGAAATAAACCAATGAGAATACAACATAATTGTTTGATCTACTTTTTGTTTTTTTAATCGTATCTTGAATATTTTCCCTTTTAGATTTTTTCTCTATCTTTTTGTAAGTAAGCATATCACTTTATCTCAGATTATATAATTAAACCAATTGAAAAATTCAGATTGAGTGAATCCTTTTTTATGTTGGAGTTTAAAAAGATAATTTTGGATAAAATTTTATGAAATTAATTAGATGTCCTAATTGTAGATTATGTATAGATTTTGAAATTTCATTCAAAAAAGATTTATGTCCTATGTGTGGTACGCCATTTGACTATTCAATTGATAAATCTCAGCCCAGTATTGATAAGAAGTAATAATTTTTAAGATATCCAATTATGCGAATAAATATCTATTTCTTGTTTTTCGCTAAATCTATTTAAGAAAGAAATTAGTTTTATCTTAAAATTTTTTTAATTCTCTCTAAACTATTTTTTAAATTAACTTATAAAATAAAAAAAGTTAGGTATTTTTAGGTTTTATATCATAAATTTCGAAAGAGTTAAATAATCTACCACAAACATAGCAAGAATTGCATTTTGAATCTAAATGTATATCAGTTCTACACGATGGGCATTGAATATAAATAGTATTATGAAGATACATAAAAAATATTCTATAATTCTATATTTAAATTACTACATAAATGCTTAAAATGGATAAAATTTACTTTAGGGCATAATAAAGTTTAAACATTATTTTAGATAATTTAATAAGTATAAGACATTAAATTACCAAAATCAGGGCCTATAGCCTAGCCTGGATTGGGCGTCGGACTTCTAATCCGAAAGTCGCAGGTTCGAATCCTGCTAGGCCCGCATCTTATTTTGACCTTTTATTTTCACATCTATGACAACTAATTCAGATTTAGGTGAGTAATGCTTTACAATCCTAGAAGTCATAATAGATTCAATCTCCCAATTATAAAGACTAAGTTCACTTTCAAGATCCGATAAAGTCTTTTCTATTGGATTTGGTTTGTCAGAGAATCGGTAAAAATGTAATATTCCTCCAGATTCTTTCATTAAGAAGCAAGCTACATCTATAAATTTGATTGAACTTTCAGGTAAATTCATTATAATCCTATCTGCTTTATTCATTAACCTTTTTCCTAAATCGTTTTTAGGATTGAGGAGATTTTTAATATCAATATTATTTGCGAAAATTTCTCCCTTAAGTTTATTGAGATTAATATTTTCTTTCAAATACCTATATGCTTCAGGATTTATATCAAAAGCATAAATTTTAACATTTTTATTTTTCGCGATTTGGATTGAGAATGTTCCAACTCCAGCAAACATATCAATAATCAACTCAGTCTCTTTTATCCCACTTGAACCAACCCTTCGTCTTTCAAAAACCAATCTTGGAGTAAAATATGTATCCTTAACGTCAAGTTTGAAAAAACAACCATTTTCTTTATGAACCGTTTCAGATTTATTCTCACCATACAAAAGAGCTAATTCTCTTAAGCGGTATTTTCCTTTTATTTCACTTCTTTTTTCATATACTGTTTTAATATAATCATTGACATCAACTATCGCCTTCGCAATTTTATCCTTGAAATTATAAAATTCTTCACCATATAATTGAGGGAATTTATCAAGCTCGACTACAACTATATCTCCGATAATATCATATGATTTTGGAAGTAAATCTAAATATTCATTTAGAATTTTACCTTCCAAAGCTTCTCGAAGTGTTCTAAATTTATAATATTCATTAGGTATTCCTACTTGAGAATTCAATTCAAAAATAATTAATTTATCTATTAAATTCTTCACTTTTTCGAGTAACTCTTGGTTTGGTATTATTGGATATAAAATGTAATCATTTTCATATAATATTTTAAATTTGTGATTAATAATTTGAATCTTTTTAAAATTCTTTTTTATGAAATCAATGAAACGCTGTCCATCTTTCTTATTCAATTTAATATAGGTAATTTCTTGCTTATTATTGATATCCATCTGTCTCATTCATCTCAAATATTATTGATAATTTTTTTCCTGGAACTTTTAGCTTTTCAATTAATTCACGATTAATATCGTTTGATGATTTTGAACAGTTAATAAGTACAGTTCTATTACATATATGACCACTTTTACGAAATACTATATCATCTTTATCTAATAATCTTAAATTTTTATTTCCAAAACCATGGAAGGAGTCTTGGAGATCATCTACTTCTAATATGACCTTTACTTTTTTTCCATTGTTTATTTTTTCTTTCAAAATAGAATTTAAATCAAAACAAGCTTTTGTAGCGTTAATCCCTATTATGCAATTCCCTCTCTTTGTTAATGACTTAGCTTTTGTAAGTTCTATCGTTGTTTTATGAGTGCTTAAGATATTTTCATGGCCAAAAGCGTAAATCTTTTCTAAAGTTCTCATTTAATCACTTTTAAAGAAATTAAGGAGGGAGTCCACTTCATTACTTATAGTAATCTCTAGTTTGTATTTAGATTTAAATTTATCAACTATATTATTTAAGAGATTTTTTTTAGAAAAATGAACAGTCTCATTAAATTGATTAACAAATTCTTCAGGAATTATTATCCCACATTTTGAATAATATTGGAAATAATTCTTAAAGAAGAGATCTACTTTTTGCATGAAATTTTGATATATTATATCATTTTCATTTGATAGATCTATTGATTCATATTGTCCCATAGGGAAAGATGAGCTAAGTTCAAATGGTATAATTCCATAAATATCAGAAAAAAATGCTACGTGAATAAATTTTCTAGGGATTATTGAGTTATTATTAATTTTTTCTAACCAATATTTAATGCTTGGAGATTTTTCTCCCTTTATATCTAATTCAGGCAATATAATTAAAAATTTTGCATCTTTTGGAACTCTATAATTATATAATAATTTTTTCTCATAGCGATAAATAAGCGGTCTTTCTACGCTCTCTGGAGAGGAATATAACCTACCGTGCGTTTTATACAATTTTTCATGTTCTTCAAATAATATTAAATAGTGTTTAATCAATTTTGACGCTTTTACTAGTGCTGGGTGATTTCTAATCCGTTGTTCAACAAGTTCCCATAAGTTACCTTCTTTAATCGCTTGTCGAATTGTTCTTAACTCTGAAAAAGATAAGTATAAATTATGTTTAGCAAGTAGCTGAGTTCGCAAACTTTCATCGAAATTTAACACTTCCTTAGGGTTATATTCACAACATATAGGGCAATGACAAGGAAACTCTTCCAATTCATCTAATTTCCTCGTTCCTGTAGATAAAGTGAAATATCTGTTTTCTTTTGCAAATAAAATGTATGCAGCGGAATCCATTAAATCGCAACCACATGCAATAGCTAAGGAAAAGAATTGAGGTAAACCCAATCCAAACATGTGAATGGGTTTATTCCATACTATATCTTTTTTAACATTCAGAAGAATTTTAATCACTAAATCAAATCTATAGTCTAAAAGTGATTTAACTAAACCCCCTATCGCATAAACTCCAAAATCTAATTTACCCATTTCAATTGCACTTGTTTTTAATAAATCATCAAATTTAGCGCCGTGAATTGGGCCAAACCAGTGGCAGTTGTCTTTAATTCTTCTATTAATGTTATCTTTAGCCCTATTTAAAGTGATTTCAATTTTCTTTTTAGCGATATCATAATCATCATCAGGTTGGACAGGTTCATCTAAAATTACAGCAAAATCCGTACCGATATCTTCTTGAAACTTTTCTATATCTACCGCTTGAATATCCAATTTCTCTTTATTATACATGTACTTTTGAAAAGCACCACTATCAGTAGCCGTTATTCCATCGAATTTTAAATGCGAATGTAAACCTTTTCTTAAAATTTCCTCACGGACTTGAGGATTCTGATAAATAATATATGCATTTGTAAAGACACATTGAGCTCCGATCTTCTTGAAATCTGAAGTTGAAATAGCGTTTTTATATGGATGAACTACAGGAAATAAATTGGGGGTAGTCATTTGTTTGTTATTTACATTTAATTTACCAATTCTTCCTAAAGCATCAAAATCTGAGATCTCCCATTTCATATTTTGCCCCTCGATTAAGTTAAATGTTTAATCAAAAAATTTTTCTAAACGATTTTCTTGAAAAAGTTTTTCCAGCCAATCTATTTTACCTATTCTATATAAATTTCCATCTTTATTACCAAGCACGATATCTACAATAATTTTTGCTGTTGAATTAATACTAAGATTTGTTGTATTAATTTCAAAAAGTGGAAATTTAGGCTGTTTTTGGATAAAAAAATTTGCACAATTACCTAAAATTTCTGTTTGAATGTTTTCTATAATTTTTGCTTGAGTGTAATTTTTTTTTTCTAATCTTTTGTATAATACATCTGGATCACATCTTAAAATAAAAACAAAATCAATTAAATTTTCTGGAATAATATCAGAGAAATGACTTTCTATTATTAGAAATCGTAGCTTAGCTTTTTGAAGCTCATTGATTTTTTCCAATACAAAGGGTAAAAAAATTTCAAAATCTACTATATAGGTTTTCCTTTCTTCATCATATTCAAAGGAAAAATTGTCAGAAATTGCTAATTCGTTCAAAGAAAGCATTTTAGCTGACAAAAAATTGCATATTTCTTTTGCTACTGAGGTTTTTCCGCATCCTGGCGTTCCAGAGATTATAATATTTTTCATATCTAAATTTATAATAGAGTAAGATAATTAAAAAAATAAATGAATATTCTTGAAATTAATTCAAGCTAAAAATAATGGGAAAGGGGGGCTTCGAACCCCCGACCTCACGGTTATCAGCCGTGCGCTATACCAGGCTAAGCCACTCTCCCTAAGCGGGAATGTTCCCAGTATGAAAATCTATATTTTTGAAAACGTTTAATGATGTTTAATTTTAATAAATCGTATTTAAAAAATTTTTTGACCTAAAATATAATAGATAAAACGTAGTATTTTATATTAATTAGCAATGCCTAGAATTTTAAATTATTCAATAGTAGGTTTAGAGGATTATACAATTAGCTTTGAAAGCTATTGTTCTTTATGCGATATTCAAAAATATTGCAAATTTGGATCAGATGAACCCTTTTCTATTAAAATTAGTTGCAGTGATTTAAATCGGGCAAAAGAAAAAGTAAAATTTGACCAACTTCAAAGACTGCAAAAAACAGAAGATGTTTCGGTTCCCTACGAAGAACTAGTTAAAAAAGTAAAAATTAATCTTCAAAACATCATCTCTCAAATATGGAAAGGAAAAATTAAAGCCCATACAGAGGAAATAAGATGTTTAGATTCAAGAAAAGTTGATCCTATGTTAGTTTCACAGCAAGGACAAGATTGGTGGCAAGATTTCAACGCAACAATAAAAGTTATTAATGAAGAGTGTGAAAAAATTACATAAACTAATTTTAGAGATTTTGTAGACTTTAAATACGCTATCTTTAATATTATTATGTAATGCTTTTTTATGGACAATTCATTAAGAAAATTACCTCTACAGGAGATGTATTTGAAGATATCATTGAAGGACTTGAGAATTTCTGTATTGCTTTCAACAATTTTTTTTTAATTTTATGTCAATACCTGAAATATATTTTTGTTTTTATTATCTTAACTATCGGAATTTTGACTTTATTAAGATTAAGGGGTGTTTATCGACAATCTAGATTAATTAGTAAGGAAAAACAAGAAGATCTATTCATGAAACCAAGATTAATCTTAGGATGTTCTTATATTGTTCTAGCTTTTGGTATTTTATTTAATTATATAACATACTTTTTAATTTGGATTTTGGATCCTCTACCTGATAGATTAATCTATAATTTCTTTGAATTTAGTGGAATCGATCCTTATTATTTAAATCGTATTGCTGATATTAGCGCTTCTCAATTTCCCCATGAAGTAACTATATACTACTGTTTTTCTTTTGGATCTTTAATGGCCTTGCTAACGGTATTAATAAGTGTATGGTATTTAATTAATAATAACCGTTTGATTAATAATCCTAAAAATGTATTTTTGTGGTTAATTTCTGGTGTTATGCAAGGCATTTTATTTGGATTTAACGCTTGTCTTCCCTTTTTCTTATAAAAAACTAATTTTTACGAAAATTGTATTACAAATTCGGAATACAGTCAGATTCTGAGCGAAACATTTATATAATATACTTATATTTATATTATTTGCATCAAAGAATATATTTGAGTTTCAGTCACGTATAGTTTTTCAATCTAAAAACAATATTTTATTCGGTACACGGGTTAAAATTTGCTTGGAAAATTTCAATAGTTGAATATTGGGAATTTTTATACTTCTAAAAATAAAATAGGGTTAATATTATGGAAGTTGAATCAGATTTAAGTAATTTTTCAAATTTATGCCCCGAATGTGGGGGTAAGATTATTTTACTTCATGAGAAGGGTGAAACTGTCTGCGGACAGTGTGGTTTAGTTATAAGCGAGAGAATTGTTGATATTTCACATAGTGGGAAAAGAGCTTTTACTAAACAAGAAAAAGAAAGTAGAGAAAGAACTGGATCTCCAATTTCAATATTATTACCAGATATGGGATTAAGTACGATTATCGATAAAGCAAATATTAAAAGCCCTGATTTAAAAAGAGCTGCTAAATGGAATTCTCGCATGACATGGGATAAGAGGAATATGTTGATCGCCACAACAGAATTAAAAAGAATTGGAAGTAATCTCAATTTGCCAAATCATGTTAAAAAGGCAGCAATTCGGCTATATATAGATGCTTTTAAAAAGAAGTTGCTACGTGGTAGATCTATTAATGGAATGGTGGCTGCGTGTTTGTATTTTGCTTGTAGGGAAAGAAAAATCCCACGAACATTACAAGAAATATTAGAACAAACTTCAATAAGTGCAAAGAATGTGAGGAGATGCTATAGAACGCTAATTAGAGAATTAAATTTAAAAGCCCCATCTACAGATCCTATTTCTCTTATTCCAAGATTTATAGCAGAACTGGAATTAGATGCTGACGCAGAAAATGCAACAATAAAGATTTTACAAAATTTTACATCTAAATTTTCTACAAGTGGAAAAGATCCAAAAGGTTTATGCGCTGGAGCACTATATTTAGTATGTAAAAAGAAAGATAAAAAGATATCTCAGAAAGATATTGCCAACCTAGTTGGTGTAACTGAAGTAACTCTTCGTTCAAGATATAAAGAACTTGTAAAAATGTTAAATATAATGGTTTAAATAAATATTTTTTTTTAATCTTCTTTCTTTAACAATATTTTTATAAAATCTGGTAAAGTTAATAGGTAACTCTGAGCATTGGGTAAGTGATCTTTAATTTTCATAAATAATTGAGCATAATTTTCAGCTTTTTCCTTTTGCTTAAGTACATCATTACGCGTTTGTTCTCTTACTGGTTCAACTGGAATTCCTCTCATTACTACTCGGGCAGGAATTGTTAGGCCAGGCGGAACTTGGCTTTGATTTAGGATGATTACTCCTTCTCCTATTGATGCCTCATCATATATTAATGTTCCTTCTTTTATCTGGACATAATCTTCTAAAAAACAACCTAAAAGTGTAACTCCTGATTCAATTATACAATATCTCCCTATATTAATAGAACTTTTTTGAGAACGTGTAAACATCATTACACCATCGAAAATAGTTGTATACTCACCGATATTAATTGGTGAATTTTCTGCCCTTATAATTGCGCCAGGCCATATTATAACATTGTCATTAACGATTACTTCTCCAATGAGTGTTGCCATTGGCGACACATAACTTTTTGGACTAATATTAGGTTTTTTTCCATTATATTCTAATATCGGCATTGATTATTCACTCAAATTCTTATAAAAATAAGGTATAATTTTTACTATTTAAATTCAATTTATTTCTTAAGAAATTTAAATTTTTATTTAGCATATTTAGATATAGGTTTTAACAGGATCTTTAGAATCAAATAAAACAAAATCAACTTGAGGAAACTCTAAACTTAAAAAATGACCCAATTTTTTCATCGCAATAATTTCATTTTTATAGTGTGAGACTTCTATAAGATTTATCCCAAGATCTCTAGCAATTGTTGCATCAAAGTAATTAATCTTTCCTGAAATGTAAGAATCACAACCAAGATTTATTGCTCTTTTAATAAGCTTAAAATTTGATATGTCTCCTCCTATAACACATAATTTTTTTATTGTTCTTCCAAGATCACCTACAAATGGAACTGATTTTAAATTTAAATTCCTTTTTATCCGGTTTAATAAATCTTCTAAAGTAAATGGGACTTTTTCGCTTGGATAGTTAAGTAATGTGCAAATTCTGCCAATCGGGATTCTTCGTCCATCTTGACTTTTAATATCTAGTATATTTTCTAACTTTAAATAAAGAACATTGACTATTGTGTCTGAAATTCCACCTTCTGCCGCTATAAATGAAGAGTTTAGGACAAATATCGAAATTGGGTATTTAGAAAGTAATGTTAATTTATCTATTATAATTTGATTAAACTTTTTTATTGGTTTGTTAACTAAGCTATGATGTGATATTATTAAACCGACTTTGTTTTTTAAGGCAAAATGGATTGCTTCTAGACTAAGATCTATTGTTAACATAACCTTTTTTATATGTTTATCATATCCAACTTTATCAAAATGTAATCCATAAATCTCTGAGTTTAGTCTAAAAACTTTTGGAGATAATTTATTCGTTAATAAATCTCTTAATTCTTGAAATAACATTCTAATCACTTAATTTGAGTGCAAATAGGAAAAGTTTGAGTGTTTTAATATGATAAAACTGAGTACAGATTTTTTAATTTTAAATTTAAATATTTAAATTAAATTAAAAATATCTTAAACTAAAAAAAAGATTAAAAAACATGAAAGAAAAAGATTGTATCTTTTGTAAAATAGTGATTAGAGAAATCCCTTCAAAGATTATATTTGAAAATGATTTTACTCTTGCCTTTTTAGATATTTCTCCAATTTCTAATGGTCATACTATTATTATTCCAAAGAATCATTACTCAAATTTAGAGGACATATCAGATAATGATCTTAGTGAAGTTTATAAAGTAGCAAAGCTCTTGGCAATTAGAATTCGTAAAGCTCTAAATGTAGATGGATATAATATACTTCAAAATAATTTTATTGCAGCGGGTCAAGTGATCAAACATTTTCATGTTCACATAATTCCAAGAAAATTCGATGATAATAAATTTCAAATTCAAATACCGAGAACACAAGCATCAGAAAAAGACCTAGCGAAAATTTATGAAATCTTAGAGAGTTAAATAACTCATTTCAATTTTAATTTAAAATTAGTTGAGTTTATAAAAGTGTCTGATAAAATAACTTAGAATGAATATTAAAAGTTTTATTAAAAGATTTCGATCAAAAATTAAAGAATTCATCTCAGATGAATATGGTGGCAGTTTTATCGAGTATGCTCTATTAGTTGGATTTGCTTTATTTATATTCTTCATTATAATAGGTGTAGTAACTTCATTGTTAGATTGGACAGTAGGATTATCTAATGACTTTTTCAATTTGTTTGGGTAAATTCGTAAATGATTTTTGAGTAATAAGATTAATTTATACTATTCTTTAACTATTTTATTATCAATTAGCCTAAAATTATATTTTTCTCCCCATTCATCTAGATTATTTATCACGAATTCGTTATCTAATTTTAAATGTTCTATAAACACGTTAAATGGAATTTTGTCTGCTCTTTTCAAATATTTTCTAATCCTATTATCAAGTTCTACTTTCTCAGGAATTTTTTCTTTTGTCTTCCTGGTTCTTAGTTTTTCTAGAAGTGAATCATTTTTACTATCATTAAAAAAATATTCAACAATATTACTAATTACTTGCGCTCTTGTTGGCCCAAATACGTCTACTAATTCTTCAATTAATTTCATATAACTCTTATTTAGCGTAACTGTCGTTCTTGTAGTCTCTGTCATTTTATTATTTAAAATAAGTAATTCTACAATATTTATAGAAAAACATTCATTTTTAAATCTTATGTTAATTGATGATAATAATGCATAAATAAGCATCATTTATATATTAGATAGAACTTACTAGATTATAAGAATAAAATTTTTCATATAAAAAATTAAATCGTCGTAAAATTGTCGTTTTTAAATCTAATTTAAGAGTGGAGGAATTTTAAATGGCTAACAAAACCACAATAGAAAATTATCATGAAACTAAAGATTTTTTATCACCTATTCAATTTAATTTAATCAAAACTTTGAAAGATGATGGCCCATTAACAAGACGAGATTTAGTTAAGGAATTAAGAATTCCGAGAACAACCATCTATGATAATTTAATAAAACTCCAAAAAAGGAAATTAATTGAAAAATTTTCTCGTAATGATGGAAAAAGAGGAAGGCCACTCATTTTTTGGAAATTTAAAGATTAAATTTTTTTTTTTTTGTATTCTTTAGTATTCTATAAATTGTTAATTAAATAATATTAATATATTAGACTCCTAGTTTTCCACTGCAAACTTAAATTTTGAATAGTATAGTTAGGTTATCTAATAAATTTTAGAATAGGGCCCAGTTATTTATTCTTTTAAATTATTTAAATAATATTATTAAAAACTAAATAAGCTAGAATTGTCTGATTTAAGTCGATTTAATAAAAAATTTCCAGTCGAAATTAAGGAGTATAAAAAATAGTTAATGATTAGAAAACATTTAAATAAAAATATCATATTTTTAATAAACTTACTTGGGGATGTAATAATATTCATTTATCCGTTTTTGATACACATCCTTATTGCTTCCTAATTTATTTACCCGAGGTCTTTTCGTAATAGAATCTCTCCTAAAGGTGATCCCCATAACTTTTAAAAATGTATTAAACCCATCTCTTAAGTTTTGAGGTGGTAAAGCCGTTCCTTCTATTCCAGGAATTCCTTCAAATACCAATATTGAATCAGCGATGAAGTCTTGCGTTATGATATCATGTTCAACAACGAATCCTGATTTTTTTAATTCTTCAATAGATTTTCTTATCAATTGAGCGACCTGTAATCTCATTTCGACATCTAAAAATGCTGAAGGTTCATCAAATAAATAAATGTCTGCCTCATTAGAAAGACATTTCGCAATTGCAATTCGCTGTAACTCACCCCCACTTAATTCTGAAAGATTTCGTTCTTTTATATTTTCTAAGTTTAAATAATTAATTAATCTATTTTTATAAGATTGACTCAAATGGGGAGCTAATTTAATTTTTGTAATAAGATTAGAAACCTGGCCTTCTTCTTCAATTTTAATATACTGGGGTTTTATTGAAACTTGTAATTTATGGGATAAATCTTTATGAAAAAGATCAGTATCATCAATTATACTAGTATTATCATTATTTATTTTATTCGCTATAGTGTTAATAAAAGTAGTTTTTCCAATTCCATTTGGGCCTAAAATCCCAATTATTTCACCAGCATGAATTTCACTTCCAGAAGCATCTAAATGAAATGTCCCTAACGCAATTTTAATATCATCATAAGCAAAAATAAGATCTCCAGAACTGAATAGTGATTCTTGGGGCGGGCGTTCATGAAAAATAATAGGTTCTTCCCTAAATCTAACATTTTCATCCTTTATATATCCATTTAAATAAATATTGATACCAACTCTAACACCCTGAGGATGGGAGATTATTCCATATACACCAGGTTGTCCGTATAAAATCGAAACATAATCACTCAAATAATCTAAAATAGCAAGATCATGTTCAACGACAATTATAGTCTTATTTTTTTCTGATAAAGTTCGAATTAATTTTGCCATATTGATTCGCTCACTTACATCCAAGTATGAGCTTGGTTCATCAAACAAATAAATATCTCCATTTTTGAGGTAAGCAGCAGCAATAGCAACTCTTTGCAGTTCTCCTCCAGATAATATGGAAATATCTCTTTGTAATATCTCACTAAGATTAAGTTTTTCGGATATAAATTCTAGCTGTTTTTCTTCATCATTTTTCTCTAAAAGTTCTATTACCTTCCCAGAAACAAATTTAGGAATCACAGTGATGTTTTGAGGTTTATGTATAATCTTAAGTTTACCATCTTTAAGTTCAGCGAGATATTGATGAAGTTCAGAGCCTTTATAACGTTCAATTATTTCTTTCCAAT
This sequence comes from Promethearchaeota archaeon, assembly GCA_048941285.1. Lineage (GTDB taxonomy): Archaea > Asgardarchaeota > Lokiarchaeia > Sigyniarchaeales > SOKP01 > Loki-b32. The sequence goes on along the minus strand of JBHLNS010000003.1, from coordinate 23,270 downwards.
CTGGTGTATCTTCACCAAATCTACCAAAATTAATTTTTAATTCATTTGAAAGTAATTTTAATAAAGTACTTTTCCCAATACCGTTTTGTCCTATGATTCCGAGAACTTTTCCCTTCTTCGGGATTGCAATTCGAAATAACGAAAATTGATCTTTTCCATATCTATATGTCATTTGATTTTCCAAAGGATCCGGCAAATTTACAATGCTAATAGCTTTAAAAGGACATTTTTTAATACAAATACCCTCTCCAGAGCATAAACTTTCTGTTATTATAACAGATTTCTCATCTGGGCTCAAAACTATTGTTTTATCTCCCGTTCTTACTCTTGGGCAGTATTTTATACATGGTTTCTCTCCAAAAGGGCTACATTTATCAGGTTTGCAGAAATCCTTATTTAAAACAGCAATTCTCATTATGAAATTCACTTTTAAGCAAAAGTAAAAATAAAAAATATGATATATTTCCGTTAAATATACAATTAAGCATAATAGAAAAATTTTTGTAATAGAAAATATTACCTCATTAAAGAAATAGTGTTTTAGTGAACAGATTTTGAATAAAGATTTTTCAACTCATTGGCTTGAAGAAATTATCAAAGAAATTAATATACGTAAACCTAATGAAATCACTCTATCAACAGGTAAAACTCCTTCAGGTCACATCCATCTAGGAATATTAAGGGAAATAATAATTTGTGATGCTTTAAGAAGAATTTTTGAAAAAGATAATAAAATTGTTAATAACCTATTATTTTTTGACAGTTTGGATGCAGCTAAACGGTTTCCTCCATATATCGACAAGAAATTTCAAACTAAACACCTAGGGAAGCCTTTTGCCATGATTCCATGTCCTTACGATAATTGTAAATGTGAGAGTTATGCTCACCATTTTGGGAATGAATTATTAGGAGTATTTCCTGATTTTGGAATTAAAATTAGAATAATTTGGACACATGAATTATATAAAACCAAAGAAATGCAAGAAAAAATCAAAATTGCCTTAGAAAACACTGAAAAAATTAAAAAAATATTAAGAAAGTACATAATTCCTACATTGAAAGAAGAGGATAAAGCAGAATTCATTGAAATGCAGAAAGATTGGATGCCTGTTATGGCTATATGTGAAAATTGTAATAGAATTCAACATCGAGATAGAGAAGGATCTATTAAGCCCAATAGAATAAAAGAATATTTTCCAAACGATGAAACCGTATCATATGAGTGTGAAGCATGCGGATATAAAGCAAAAATTTCTATTTGGAGTGGGAGATTAAAACTAAATTGGCGTGTGGATTGGCCTGCTAAATGGGCTTTGTTTAAAACTACATGTGAACCAGCAGGTAAAGACCATAGCGTTAAAGGAGGTGCTTATGATACAGGAATTGAATTATGCCAAAAAATATATGATTATGTAGGTCCTGTTAAAGTACCCTATGAATTTATAAGATTAGGTGACCAAGATATGGGGACATCTAGAGGATACGTATTTACTCCAAAGAATTATTTAAAAATTGCTGATCCTAGAATATATAGGACAATAATCTTAAGAACTAATCCATTAAAACACATTACTTTTAGGATTGAGGAAATTCCCCAATATTATGATTATTATGAAAGAATGGAAGATATTTATTATGACTTAGAAAAGTCTGAAGATAATGAGGAATATAATTTTTTAAAATATATATTTCCATTAACCCAAATAACTGATATTCCTAAAATAAAGTTAAATAGAATTCCTTTAAAGCTTCTAATATTTCTAGCCCAAATTCAAAATATTTTAAGTTTAGAGAAACTCTACAAAAAAACAAAATCCTATATGAAGAACCATAATTTCAGTAATGTAATAACTATACAAGAATTCAACGCGTTACTTTCCCAAACAAGTAATTGGATTGAAGAAGTAAAAAAAATATTGGACACTGAAAAAGATCCTAAAATTAAAAAAGATATAACTAGCAAGTTAGAGTTTTTTACGATTCCCAAGGAAGTAGATGAAAAAATATTGGGTAAAATGGATAATAATCAAATTAAAGCGGTCCATCTTTTAAGAGATTATTTTGTAAAAAATGATGATTTAGATGCCAATACAATTCAAAATAAGATTTTTTCTATAGCAAAAAATGAAGTAAATATCCCTCCGAGAAAATTATTTGAAATAATTTATCAAATAATTTTAGGTAAGAAAAGTGGTCCACGCCTAGGCCCTTTTTTGGCTTTATTAGATAAAGATTGGTTATTAGAGAGATTGAATCTCTAGTTTTTTAATTTGAAATTTAAAATATACAGATATTTAATTAGGATTCTTTACTCTTTCTTCTAAATAATCTTCTTTTTTTCTTTTCTTTTAAACTAGTATAACATTTATCACAATAAGTAAAAGCCTCAGTGATCATTTCTCCGCATTTTTTACAATGTTTATGAGGGTATATATAAATTTCAGCTTTTTTTGAATATCTTTCGAATTTACTCAATTTAAATCTCCAAAAAATTTGAATTATATAATTTTTAATGAATTATAACTTTTTCACTCCATTCTTATCAATTTTTATTAGATAAAATTGAGTACTTCTTAATTTATTCATTATCTCTATGGGATATGATGAAAATTTTGATGCAAAGATAACTTTATCATTGACTAATTCATTTAACTTATCTTGCCAATATTTTACGATTACTTTTATACTCTTTGGATTAACTAGAGCAAAAACAGACCCACCTCCTCCTGCGCCTGTTAATTTAGCAGCATAGACATCTGGATGGTCTTCTATTACCTTTATTAAAATATTATTTACTAATCCAATTCCATATTCAAATCCAGCTTCTTCCATTAAAGAGTTCATAATTCTTGTATTTTCTTTGAAATATTTTCCTAGTTTAGGCCAATCATGTCCCATTAATGCAAATCTAGATTTCCAAGCAATTTCTGCCAACTTTTTATAACTATTTAAAAAGAGTGGTTCATTTTTCAAATAAATTTCTCTTAATTTACGGTGTACATCTCCACTCTCATGATGCACTCCAGAATAACATATGATTATCGGAATCTCATTTAGTTCATATGTATCATCGATTCTATCGTAGATAGCTAGTGGCTCTTTTGCTATGTTTTTATGATAGAGTTTTCCATAATAGGAACAAAAACTTAGACCTCCTCTACTTATTACATATCTGTCTCCATACCCTGCGGTAATTTTTAAATCTTCATCCTCTATTTTTGTGGCCATTTCTGCTATAATATCTTTATTTATTGGGAATTCATTTTTTTTTAACTTTAAAATATTATTATATAAATCAAAAAATTGAGCTAATCCAAAGATCACAGCAATTATTATAGCCGCACTCCCACCGAGACCGCTTTTTTCAGGAATGGTGGTCATTAATCCAATTTCAATATTTGATTTTAAAAAAGAATTTTTAAAATGGGAACTCATTTTACAAAATCTATAAATGCTAGCATAAATCAGTTTATTTTGTCCTTTAAGTTTAGATTTGACATCCTTTATATTTTTTGAAAGAATTTCCTCACTTCCTACTTCAAAGAAATATCTGCGTTTCATTTTTTTTATATTATATACTTTTAATCGGCTATCTCCTTCACTTTTTTTGATATATAAAAATACAGATAGAGGGTTTTTTAGCCCATTTATAGCTACAGATGGCATCCAAAAATCCCCCTCTACAGCATCTAAAGGATTGATTAAGTTAATCCGTGAAGGTGCTTGAACTATTATATCCGGATTTAAACTAAAAAGAAAATTCTTTATATCATTTAGCAAATTTATTACCAAAATTCAAGTTTAATTTAATTAATTATAAAATGAGCCTGATTTTAAGTCTTTTTTTAAGATTTAATCAAATAATTAAGCTAGATTTAGTTTTTTATTAATAAACACGAATCTTATAGATTTTAGATAATAGTGTTGTTAAGAAAATGTTTATGTTTTTATAAATCTTGTTAGAAATATTAATGAAATGGTAAAAAAGACTAAATATAAACTTTTTTCATATCTTATCGAGAATAATTTAATTTATTACAAGAGTTTAAAAGAAAACAGCAAAATTATCGCGTTTACAATTTTAGAATGTCAAAATTATAAATTATTGGATTCTGTCTTAAATAAACTGCTAATCCGTAGAATAATTCAATATTACTCTATTCAAATAGACACAAATGATAAAAATAGAATACTTATAATTCTTAATTTTGAAGAGAGTAAAAAAGAAAATATAATTAAAAATTTTAATATGCTAAAACAAACTTTAGAGGAGAACTATAATAAAATTAAGATTTTAAGAGAAAAAGTCTTAGAAGAGAGATTTTTATCAATTATTTTCCAAAATCTCAGTTCTAATCCAACTATAACAAAAAGTCTTGACTCTATTGTAATATCGACTGAGAATAAATCAAATGTTTTAGACTTTTTTATAATTGATTTTGATCTAATTGAAAAAAAAAAATTATTTATATCAAATTTCTTAAATCTTATCAGTAATATCGGGCAGGAAGGGTATTTAATATTTAATTTTAAAATGGATAATCGTGATAACATTAGAATTTCACCTTATTTTGTTTTAAAATCTGATGATGTAAACACCCCTCCTGATATTGAGAAAAAGGTTAACAATTTTTTTCATTCTAATTTATTGAAAAGAGAAAATATTAAGATTAAGACATTTTCTAATTTTCTCTGGAGATTGGGAATTAATAACATTTTTTTTTTTTATAATAATTATTTTGACTTGTTTTATTCTAATATCCCATCTGATTTTCATAATTTATTAGAAATGAATAAAAATTTTGAAGAAAATCTGTTAAATAATCAAATAGAATACATAAGATTAAGCAAAAACTTAATTGTTATTGAGCAAAGTTATTTATTTTTAATATTAGAAAAACTGGATTGTAATTACATTTATAAAATCATTGAAAAATACCATCCTAAATATTTTATTTATATTTTAATATTAAATTATTTAGGGAATATGGAATTGCAAAAAATTAAGTCTATAAAATTAATAGAGAAACTTAAAGTCATTAATGCAAAAGAAATTCAAAATTTTAATTTTAAGGAATTTAGAAGAAATATTAATTAAAAAATCCCTAAGTCAATTGCAATATCTTGAGCTGAATATTCGGGATGCAGTTTAACAAATGCTTTTTTTTCCCCTTTAGGGGTAATCATCGTGTTGACTTTTATTACTTTTACATTATGCAACTTTTCAATGGCTTTTTTAATTTGATTTTTATTTGCTTTTCTTTTTACTATAAACACTAATTTATTTTCTTTTTCAATTAAATCAAAAGTTTTCTCAGTAATTAATGGTTTTTCAATAATTTTATAAAACGTCTCCATTTATACAAACGCCTCATAATTGTGTAATTCATTAATAGCCGATTGAGTCCAAAGTATTAATCTCCCTGATGTCCCACCAGGTGCTAGATTGTTAATTGATAAATTTTCAATTTTAATAACATCCATTCCCGGAATATTTCTTGAAGCTTTAATAATTCCAAAATCATCTTTTATTACAATTAAAAGCCCTTTCTTTTTTTTATATTTACGACCTCTAGATTTACCCTTTCCTGCCCTAATTTTTACATTTTTCTTTATTTTAAGTAGATTCTCCTTTAATCCAAGGTTGCATAAGGTTGAATAGACCCCTGATGTTTTTCTTATTGTTTGGATTTTATCATCCACAACTAAAGGAATTTCGGGAACGTTTTCAATAATACAACCCCCTTTCTTAACCCAAGTTATATCACCAGAAGCAGAAATTGCTGAGATTATAGAGAGTTTATTTGTTTGTTTATTTATTTTCTTTTTAATTTTTTTTTCTGTTTTTAAAGGGTGTGTTTGTCTACCTCCTTTAGCGAATGGTACCCTTCCTACATTTCTTGCTGTTACAAATCCACTACCTTTTATTCTAGGAGCTCGCGATATTCCATGTCCTGTCCCCCACCCCTCAGCAGTATTTCTTAGTCCTGCTCTTTTATCTCTTCCTTGCATTTGTTTATTTTTACTCTGCGATATCAAACTTGCCGTTTGAATGAGATCAACTCGAGGTTTTACATCAAATACTTTTGGCTTATCGATAAGTCCTTTTTTCTTTCCATCCAAATTATAAACATTAATTTTTTCCATAATATCACCAGAATTATTAAAATTATCTTCTTTGTTGACTTTCTCGACTTATAAACGTAATTTCCGGAGCGTTTACATCAAAAGATCTTAATGGTCTTATCGTTTTTCTTATTCTAATTAATCTTTTTTTAGGCCCTGGAATGGACCCCAAGAGTAAGATATAATCTCCACGAATCTTTCCATATCTAATAAACCCTCCTTTGGGGTTTATTTCTTCTTCATTTTCACCTATTTGCATTATTCTTTTATGATATTCTGTTCTTTGATGAAATCCTAATTGACCTGCTCGTGGAACGGTATAGAGGACTCTAGCAGGGTGCCAAGGCCCAATACATGCAACAGCTCTTCTTATTTTGCTATTCTTTCGAGTAAGTATTTTTACTCCAAATCTTTTCACAGGGCCTTGGAATCCTTTTCCTTTAGTTACAGCAATCACGTCAATTAATTCTCCTTCAGTTAGAACATCTCGAGCTTTAATTTCTTTCCCTAAGTTTTTAAATGCAAAATTAAATTCTTCTTTTGGTTGATTTGTTGAATTTATTTTTATTTCAATAATATCAGGTTTTTTTCTAGGGATTGACGTCTTATTTGGTTGTGTTTGAAAAATTCCTCTAATCTCACTCGTTTCATTCAAATTTTTCAATATTTCTTTTTTTGTATCTTTACTCGCTTTTTTCTCCAAATTTGGTAGATTTATTTTTCGTGATAAATAATTATTAAATTCATTAGTATATAATTCTGCAATAATGTATTTACCATACTCATCTTCATTATAAACTCTAATTCCTATGAGAATTAATGGAGGGACTTCAATGACGGTTACAGGCTTCATTAACTCTTTTCCATAGTATGGACTGTTTTTTTGGTCTTCTATATATGTAATATGAGTCATACCTGCTTTAAATCCTGCAAAACCAAGAAATTTAACCTCATCTAGGCCATCAATCCAATTTCGAACTCGGCCTTTCATTTGTACAGCCCTTTTTCTGGGCAGAAATGCTAATGATCCGTGCCTTGGTGCGTGTTTTTTCCTATGACCCATTGTCTATCACATTTACTTTTGAAAATGAATTTTACAAAATAAATAAATTTTTTCATTTAAATCTAATTTTATCGCTTAGAGCTAAAATAGGGATATTTAAATTTTTTTTTAAAGAACAATATTTAAATGTCTTTGAAAGAATCAAGTTTTTTTAGAGAAAAAGAAAATTTAACCGGGAAAAAAGAAATAACTTTAATTCTAGATTGTTATAATTGTGCCCAAAAGGAGAGCAATTTCTTTAAATCTAAAAAATGTATGAAATGCTTTTTCGAGACTTTATTTAAATATAGAAATCGAAAGTTTCATTATATATCAATATTATGGAATAGCCTCTTAATTAATTCTAGTCAATTTAATTTAATTTTAGATTATTTCAAAATTTTAAAAATAATTAAAAGAACCAAGTCTAAAATTGAAAAAATTAGGAACCAAAAGTGTCATTATAAGGAATTTAAATGCAACGTTTTTCCAAACATTTCCTCTATGTACAAAATTAGAGAAATCGAATATTTCAATCCAATTTTAATTTATGATATCTATGAAAAAGAGATCGTAAATCTAAAGAAAGAAAGTATTAATAATCCATTTTGTCAAGAATGCTATAATATAATTAAAAATTCTATAAAATTCCTTCTTAAAATATTAAATGATTTAAGTATTATTCAAAAATATAGAAATTTTAAAGTAGAAACAAAAACAGATAAAAATAACAAGAATTTTTATGAATATCTTTTTTCAGGATCCTCATTACTAATAAGTGATATTCAAGAAATTCGAAACGGAGCTTTAAATAGAAATAATAAATTATTAGATAATTATTATCTCGGTAGCTCTGATATTTTTAATGTCCTTATTTTTGAGACAGAACATGAAATTGAAAAAAGTTACAGTGTCGACTTTTTCTTTAAGGGGGGCGCGCAAGAGAATTATTTTGAAAAAATAATACAAGATCTCTGTCAAAATATTGAGATTATTGAACTTGATCAAATAGTCCCACTTGAAAAATTAATAGAATTCTATGAGAATGAATCTTTAAAAGTATTAAAATCAAAATTTGAATTCTCAAATTCTGTTAGCAAAAAGATTGGGTTTTTAACAGCTATAAAGAAACTGAACCTAGACAAACTCTTTCCATTACTAATTGACGATTTCATAGAAGAGATATTTTTAGATTCTCCTAAGGACCAAATTTACATAAATCATCAACTTTATGGTCGTTGTCGAACGAATATAATATTTAATTTAAAAGAACTTGACCGTATTAAAGCACTGATTAGATTATATAGTGGAAAAAGGCTTGATTTTAAGAATCCTATAATTAAATTTGTTATTAAGAATAAATATTTTTATTGCAGATTTTCTATTGATATTGAGCCAATTCAAATCAATAATTTTGCATTAGATATAAGAAAATTAAATAAAAATATTTTCAATATACAAGATCTACTAAAAAATGAGACGATAGATCCCTTAATAGCTGCATTTTTGTATTTCAATTTACTTCGTAGAAGAAACATCACTGTCACAGGTGAAACTGACACTGGAAAAACAACTCTAATTAATGCTTTAGATCTGTTAACCCCTAAAGAATTTAGAAAGATTTATGTTGAAAATATTACTGAATCTTTAAACCAAATTGAATTTGGCAAACATCAGTTAAAATATAAAGTAGATTCATTAGAAGAATCGATCATAGAAAAATATTCAAAAAGTAACCAGATTAAAACCCTTCTACATAGAACACCGGATATTATATATTTGGGCGAAATTCTTACAAAAGAGGAAACTGAAGCAATGTTCCAATGTTTAGCAGCCGGATTAAGAGGATTCCAGACGATACATTCCAAAAATATTAACTCCCTTATGAATCGTTTCCTTTATCACTTCAAAATAAATAAATCATGCCTTAATGATTTAGATATTATCATATTGATGAAAAAAAATTATAGTGAAAGAAAAATCGTAGGAATTTTTGAAATAAATAAATATAACAAATCTAAAGGCAAACTATTCAATACTATTTTCGAATACAATCCTCAAACAGATAAATGGACCTTAAAAAAAGCTCTTAATGAAACAAATATATTTTTAGATATAAAAAAGTATGAGGATTTAACGATGGACAAATTCTTATACCTAATTAAAATATATAATGAAATCTTTGATTTTTTACTAAAATCTGAAAAAATAGATAATTTCCAATTAATTGAATTCTTTCATAGAATTTCATACTATTCAACAATCTCGCTTGACGCATTAAAACAATTTTGGAATACTTGGAAAAAGAATCGAGGTTTAAATTCATAGATAGTTATTCAAATATATGACAAATCTGATTGAAAAAAGCTTATTATTAGGTTTTGGGATTTTTACACTTACAATTTTTTCTTCTATATTAATTCCTTTCTTAGGGACTATAGTAGAATTTAATCAAAATGGAAGAAATGAATTAGAAGATTATATGTTTTTTATTAACGAAATTGACCAAGGAATTAATCATGTAATAGAAAATCAAGATGAGACATATTTGCGGAATATAGAATATCCATCTAATTTAAATTTGACATTATATTCTAACATTGCCAGATATGAATTTTTAATAGAAAATCAACTTTGTGTTAAAATTAAAGAATATGATGGGTATTTTGTCAAGCAAAACTTTCAAGAAATTACTCCAGGGTCATATCTTTTGAATATCTCCCATTATTTGTCTTTTATCAAAATTAATTTAATTATCTTATATTAATATTCTAAATTATATGAAGTCTCTTAAGAATTACGTTAATTTTTGTAAAAAGTTCAAAAATCCTTATTTACCTAAGACAAAATTTAAGGAGTTGAATGAACATTATAGTCAATTGTACAGAAATTTATATGAAATTGATAAAGATGACGTTAATAGAGCAAGTTTTATAATCTGCATAATATCATTTAGTGTTTCGTTTTTTTTATCAATCATTATTATAAAATTCAATATTCTCATAATAATATTATATTCAATAATCCTCAGTTTATTTATCTCCTATAGATTCAATTTAATCATTTTCCATGATATTAAAAAAAAAGAGGTAGAAATTAATGCTATGCTTCATTTAATCAAAATACATTTTTCTTTAGTAAGGAAAACATTAAAATCTAATTCTGATTTTCATTTAAGTTTTATAAAGTTAATTAAAGAATATAATCTTCCAATTCAGAATCAATTCAAAAATATTTTGGTCAAAATTCATGAAGGCGAAATCCCTGAAAACGAACTGATGAGAATTTTAACACCATCAAGGGATTTTAATCTATACTTGAACAATCTATTGATTAATAATTTTGATTTTGACTATTCATTTGATAAAGATAAAGAAACTATGTTAGAAAAGAATTTTAGAATTTATTTAAAAGAGATTCAATCAAAAATAAGCATTTTATTTTTTATTGGTGTTTTTTTTCCAATTGGCCTATGTTTTTTGATTCTATTTCAATTAGTAAATATATTCACTCTAATGGTCTTAATTCCTTCCTTTTTACTAATTTTAAATTTTTTATGCCGAAAATTTATAAAAGTAAATTCCTATATGATTGGTGTCTTAAATGACTATTCTGGTGTAGAAAAGAAAAAATTTAAAGAATTTTTACTATTTTTAAGTAGTTTTGCTGCAAATTTAAAGAATAATTTTTCACCTGAAAAAGCCTTCCTAAAATCATATTCACAGAATAAAAATTTATTTCTAGTATTAGGGAAAACTCTTAAGAATCAATTATCTCGGCTATTGAATTTCAATTGTTCCTTCTATGAAATGATACAATATTTTAAACTAGAATTAAACTCAAAAAGATGCTCATTAATATTAGATCTTATCGAAAAATTTGTTACAGAAAATCCATATTATTCCAACGAAAAAATTACAGAAATATTAAATATACTTTATAATCATCAAAGGCTTGAAAAAAAACTCGAAATTATAATGAAAGGAGAGAAATTTAAAATATTTTTCTTTATTTTTCTTTTACCAATATTAATTGGGGGAATATCAGGTATGGTTCCTTTCTTTCTATTAATAACAAGGAATATTAATTCAATTAATCCTACATTTTTAATTGATTTTAGCAATATGGCGAATTTTTACTATACTTTATTGATTTTTATTGTCTTTATATCAAGTATTTCAATTACTTCTAATTATTTCTTGAAAGTAATTAATTATCAGAATAAGCTTCTTATTATTATTATTTCTAACCTAATTTTTATTCTAACCTTTATTTCTTCTTACATTAATGCATTGAATTTTTTTTAAAGCAGCCTTATTATATTATTAAGAAAAACCGATAAGGTAAATGGTTTGAACAACTAGAAATAATCCAATAAAGATATTTATGAGTATTGAATAAAAGAAAATTAACTTAAAAAAATTTATAGATTCTAAATCGTTTATATATATTATAACTTCCAATCTTTCTAGTCCTATGTAAAAAGGAATTAATAGAATTAGAAAAATTAAAAGAGAAACTAAGGTTGTAAGCATATCAACAGAAAATGCAGAATATATGAAAATAAAAATAAAAATACTTAAAATTAATAAAATTTCAAATAATAAGATATTAAATTCTAACATTTCTTGAACAATATGCTCTAGAAATTATTTAAAGGGCTCGTATTATTATTTTTAATAAATTTAATTATTCAAAATTATTTTTATAAACTTGAAAATCAATTTTTTATAAATAGTAGCAGTGTTAGAAAATATTATATAAGAAAAAAAGCTGATAATAATTATGAGAGGTTTAAAATTAAAAGGACTTAAATATAATAAAGGTAAATATCACCTCTATAATGATCGATTTGTGTTTTTTCCTCCTCAAGTAATTGATATCTTATCATCTATTTACGGAGAAGGGGTAAAATCATTATTAGTTTGGCTTGGCAAGAAGGCTGGTTGGAATCTAATACAAGATTGGGATGAAAATATACAACCAAAGACCTTAGAAGATTTAATTAATCAATGCTGTAATATATTAAGTAATCATGGATGGGGTCGTTTTGTGCCAAAACAAATTACTGAGGAGTTAATTATCTTAAATCTCTTTCATAATATTTCATCACAACTGGAAAACAAATCTAAATATTTTTGCTATTTTATAACGGGAATGTTATCAGGCATTGGAGAATTTGCCCTTTATAAAGTAAATGTTTCTGAAACTCAATGTTGTTTAGAGGATCTAAACTTAGAATTCTGCGAGTATAAAATTGAGAAAATAAAGTAGAATTTTTACCAAGGATCCCATTCTTCCGGGTTTAATTCTTCATCTTCATTTTCATAGTTTTTTTCAGCAGTATCAGTATGTAATTGATATAAATTATCATCTAATTTTGGGATTTCTTGTTGAATTTCGCTTTGACGGTCATCAATTAGTTCTAGCTCTTCCTCAATTGTAAGAGATTCTTCCCCGATAACCACATCTTTAAATGCAGAGATTAAAGATAGAAAATTAAAAAATTCTTCTTTATTCATCTCAACTTTAACTGTTTTATCGTTATTTAGGAGTGCCAACTTAATTATGCGAACTTCACCACTAATTTCAACAGAAGTAATTTCAATATTTTCATTTTTATTCTTTAGTTGAATTTTCCATGATGTTTCTCGAGTTTTTTCTATCTCCATTATTTATTTTTCCCGTTAAAAATTATTATGGTTCATTAATCTAATAAAAATTATTAAATTTAAAATTAATTCGATATTTATTAATTAATCGCTAGTCTAATAAACCAAGAAATGAAGTATGTAAAGATAATTAATAAAATAAGTGGAGGTCTATATTGAATTAATACCTGAAATTTCTTTTCTCTATTATTAAAAACTAACAAGAGAGATTTAAGGAACATTTTTTCTTCTTTGTAATCACTCAATTTTGAATAATTTAAGAATTTGAAAAAACTTTTGATATATAATCTCTTAAAGACTGAGAATTTTGAATATAAGTCAAAGAACGATATAAATACAATATTATTTTTAAATAAAGAGTTTAAAATAAAGTTCTGCAAGAATAAAATAATAAAAAATAATGAAAACCATAAAAAAAATGAAAAAACAAAAAACAGATTTACATATTTTAAAGGGTGAATTAAAAAAATCATAATTATAAGTTTCCCATCACTTCCGCCTATTATTTTTAAAATAAATAAGAGAAAAGAAAGGATAAAAACAATTAAAAAAAAAAAAATTTGACAAAAATAAATAATAAGAAATGATGCGGAGCTCTATAATATTCAATTATATATAGAAAAGTAATGCAGACAAATGCTAACTTAAAAAATTTTTTTGGGACTTTACGATATTTAATATCAAAATACGAAGTTATGAAAAATGTTATACTTAAATATATTATAGTTAAAGATAAAATCAATAAGTCCATATACTAATAATCACCTTCCCAAATTTCTATAAAATTTTTAAGACTCCTCGCTTTCATATTTTCTAATTTAAACCTAAAGATTTTTATTCTACCAAACTTCTTTTCTTGAATTAAGTTATGCAATATTAGAAAATTTAGATGTTTTAAAACACAGGAATAATTTAACCTGGTTTTTGTAATAATTAATGAAATTGTTAATTCATCAAATTTAGCCAGAATTTTTAAGATTTTAACTCTAGCTCTTGATCCTAATAAATCCTCAATTAAATTTTTATTTTTTAATTGGTTATTAATCATATTTTAAAGCCTTTGGAGTTAAGCATTTCTATTGTGTTTCTTTCTAAATTAGGCAAACTTAAATCAGGAATTGCGATGATAGTCTGCCTACCTTTAATTTTTTCGCTAAGAATTCTGGTTTCTAAAAGATTATCTTTTTTAAATTCTTGTAGATAGTTCCAAAGCTGAGAATTAGATCTTGGTTTTAGTCCAATATTTTCACATATCATGTAATATCTTTTTAAGGCTTCATTAAAAGTGATTTTAATATTATCATGGTTATATAAAGCTTTGGTAATAGCAAGTAAGAATGATAATTTTTGAGAACTCATGTATTCTAAAACATCTAATGTAGAATAAGGGAGTAGATCTTGGTTTCCCAATCTAACACATTCAGCATTGATATATTTTAGATTCTTACTTTCAGCAATTTTACAAGACCTCCATATAATATTCAATCCGTGTCTTACATCCCCCGAACGAGAAGTTATTTCAGCTATCATTTTTATCAACTTATCAGATAATACATTTTTTTTAAGGCTATCTTCTACTCGGTATTTTAAAATATTAAAAATCTGATCTTCAGAATAATTTTCAAATTTTAATATATTTCTTTGTAGTGTGCTCATTGTACTGTTATCTAAATTATTCAAACATGAGAGATCTCTTACAATTCCGATTATTGATAATCTTTGGTCACCATTAGAGTTGTCATCATTGATTCTTGTTAACAAATAAATCAAATCTTCATTTTTGTTTATTAAGTAGCTTAATTCATCCAGAACAACTAATATATGTATATTATAATGATTAAGAATTTCAATTAAGACATCTAATAAATCTTGTAAAGAATAACCTCTTTTTGGAAATTGAGAATTTAACAATTGGATTAACCGGATTAAGACCTTATAACTAGTTCTTTCTTTTCTACAATTGACATGAGCATATCTTATATTTATATCTCGTCTTTTTGAAACATTTTCTAATATTCTCCCAAACAATTTTACAGTAACAGTTTTTCCTATACCAGTTTTTCCGGTTATTAATATTTTTCTCGATATTGAATTTGGATTAGTAATTAATCCTAGAAAAAGTTGGGACAACAATGAAAGCTCCTTATCCCTATGAGGTAATTTATTTGGAATATAATTTATATCAAGTTTACCTTCGTCCTTGAACAATGATTCTCTTTTTAATAATTCTTCAAAGTACTCCATATGTATATAATTCATATAATGGGATTTTATGGAGATTTAAGAAACCATTCGTTTATAAGAAAAGACAGAGTATTAATTTTTTAACATTAAATTCTGAATTTATAATAAAGAAAAATACAATTTCTTTTAAAAAAAATCTTTTGATACAAGAATAATTTGTTTTTACAACAACAATAGAGAACTTATAATTTTAATGACCTTTCTATCTAATCTAATATCTAATGATCAATTCGGTAAGCGCTTTTTCATTTTTACTTTTTTTGTTAATGATTATATATGAGAGAAATATTAGAATGGCAATAAGAATTGACGTAAAAGAAAAAATTTTCATTTGAAATGAATTTAATATTTTTGAATAAATATTTTGATGTACATCAAGATTCAATATTAAAGTTTCATTATTAAAATAATTTGATTCATTTAAAAAAATTTTAATGATGAAATCTTTTATCTCTTGATTATAATTAAAGGAATTTTGAGAAATTGAGATTTCTAAAACTCCAGATTTATCAGTCCAATATTCATTGATGAATGTTAATGATTTATTATCAAAAATCTTTATCAATATTTTATAATTTACTAAAATTATATCTGATTGATTAATATTATAATGGAGAGATAATTTTATGTCCAAATCTTCATCAATTTCTATTCTATTATTAAAATCAACAACTTCAATGACTAAGTCGTATTTATCGACGTAAATTTCATATACAAATTTTGAATCATTATATAAATTGTTATTTGTGATTGAAAAAGTTAAAATATTCTTCCCAAGCTTTAAATGCTTGAGTGAAATCAGGTAAATCTGAATAACACCCGATGAATTTGTCATATAATTTTTTTGATATATAATTAAATCATTAAAAGAAACCATAAAGTCTATTGTCTGATTAATTAATAATTGATTATGTTCAGAAAATTTACTATAAAATTTAGCTATTAAAGATAAATCTTCGCCTACTTTTATCTGATCCTTATATCCAATTAATTCACATGATATATTTCTTTTCATAACTCTAATTTCTATTGTTTCAAGATAATAACACATTGTACTTGAAGTATCAATATGAAAAAAAGATACAAAAAATTTTATAAAAAGAATATGGGATGAATTTTCTATACTTAAATTCAAATCTTCGAAATTTACAGTCCAATTCCCTTGATGTAATCCAATTTGGTAGTATTTTGATGAATTCCAAACAAAATTATCAAAAAAATCCGTTATATGAATTTGGGTATAAGCAATTTCTGTTTTATCATCGTAATTCATAATCCAAGAGGCATTTATTTTAACAAATTCATCTCTATAATATTTGGTTTTATTTGTGTTTAGACATATTAGATTACAATCAAAAGCATTTACTAAATTAATAACACTTAAAATTTCTACTAATATTAAGATTGGGAGTATCACTAAATATCTTTTCTTCACACCATAATGTTCTAGCTAAAACTATAAAAACTCAAATAATTCCAAAAAATTTTATTTTATCAAATATTTATTTTCAAAATAAGAAAAGATTAATAGATGCAATTCAGATGGGTAAAGTAAGAACTGTTTTAATTAAAAATGTCTCGAAAGAATTAATAAACAAATACCCAAATGTGTTTACAACTGATTTTGAAAATAACAAGAGACTGTTAGATAAATATCTCGAAGTAGATTCAAAACACTTAAGAAATCGAATCTCAGGGTATATTGTAAATTTATTAAAAATTCGAGAAAATGAATAAAATTAAGTAAATTTGATAATCTCATTCTTTAATTTAAATTGCAATAATAATAAAGGTAGTGATCAGAATAAACGAAAATATCAAAAAAATGGCAGAACTTCTTAGATCTGGAAATACTATGCTAAATATCGCTTGTCCTGTTTGTAACAACCCAATTTTCCGTAATAAGGATGGTAATAAGTTTTGCCCAACCTGCAATAGAACTGTTTTAATGGTCAAAGATAATTCAAATGAAGCAAATGTAGTCGAAAAAGCAGATATTTATCAAAAAAAACAAGAAAATCATCTCAATAATAGAAAAATTGAGTCTTTAAACTCATTAGAATCCGTTGTATTTGAGAAAATAGAGAAAATTACTATAAAATTGAGTAGTGAAACTGAATTATCTGTAATTAAAAGTTATACAAATATTTTATTAAATTGTCTTGACATACTTAATAAAATTTCCATCTATAGAGAAAAATAATCATATAAATATCTTTTAGATCTATTTATTAATTGACATAACTAAACTTCAAAATTTCTCATAACAATAATTGTAGTAAATTGATGCTTCTGCCGGGATTCGAACCCGGGTCCCGAGGGTGAGAGCCTCGTATGCGTAATCCAAACCATAGTCCAAAGGAAACTATAGTAGATTGACCGTGCTACACTACAGAAGCAAAAAATGTGTATTTTATTCTATAACGCTAATTATATTAAATTTATATAATTTAAAAAATTTGATACACTCTAACTTCATCTTTTATTTCGGTCAATCACTCATCGTAATTAATTGAGAAGTAGATTAAAACTATTTGAAAATTAATAAAATTATTAGAATGTGAGTTACCCAATAAACATTGGCTTTAAAAGATTTACATAGTGGTCTCTTATTGAATATTCTGCAATTTTAGTAGCTTCTGAGATAATTTTTTGCGTGAGAATCGTTTTTTGGGCATAATCTTTAGCTAATAATTTATCTGCTAAATATATTATCGCACCAGTTAAAATAAAAGGATTTCGGCCACCTCTTTGCCATATGGGTAATTCTTTTAAAATTTCACGGCATTTCATAATCAACTGATTTTGAAATTCACTTTCAGACCATATTACTTCTTTTCTTATTAATCTGTCTTTTAGTGATTTATGTTTTATTACTTCATCTATCAATCTGATGAGATAATCTTCGCTTTTATGAGGTGTTGTATCATGATTTAAATGACGTTTATACCTTATTCCATCCCTTAAAATTAATCGCGGGTTTACCCGATGCCCAAAATTTTGAAACGCGTTTGAAATTTCATTAATAGTTATAGGAGCATTATGGAACTCTTTTCTTGCTGCAAAAAAAATGCAAAACGCAATCAAAGATATATTATTGATTACTTTTTCTTCAGTTTTGATTATTTTTTTGTAATAGTAAGCAGCATTATTTCGGATGTTTTTATTAAGATTAAGAAATAATGTAATTTTGTTTAAAATGTTAAACACTCTGTATTCTGTTTCATGGTTTTTAATACGTAAAAATTGAGCGTAATGTTTTTTTAATCTCCTAAATAATTTTTGATCATTCGGAGGAAGAAGTTTTCCATTTTTATCTTTTAAATATTTGGACTTTTCAAAATCAATAAATGAACCCAAGCCCCCGATGAAGTCAGTTCGTTCACCTAAGGCAACATATTGTTTATTTAAACCATGTTTAATTTTTAAATCATTAAAAATGAAAGCAGATTCTTTAAAAAAGTTATTGATAACTAAGCCACATTCTTTACAGATTTTTTCATAGCTATTTACAATTACTTTTCCTTCACATTCAGGACATTTATCATTTTCTTCTTTATAACTTTTAATCGAGCTAATTTTCATCACGTTTAAGTGTTGTATTAAGTTTAAGATTCTAAAACTGTGTTATATTGATTTTGGAGAATAACAAACCCTTCAGTAAGCACTACTTTCCTATTAAATAAAACGAAATTATTTAGAGAATGAGAGAGAAGATTGAAAGTAAAAATCTTGTAATTTATAAGTATTAATTGAGATCTATATTAATTTTAACATGTTGATTTAACATGAAAAAAAATTACCCAATAGACCTGAATTGTAATGAGCCAGACATCTAATAATTTAAATCAAATTAAAAATCTTTCAATCAATAATTCTAAAATATTAGAACATATTATTGAAATACTTAAGAAGAAAATAAAAGGGAGAAGAAGAATTATGTACTCAGATGTTATAAATTTCATTATTCGAGAAGGACATATTGGAGATAGGTACAGTAAATTAATTTTATGGTGTAATTATAAAATTAGACTTGGAAAAATTTATATTGAGTTTGAATGAATTATTTTATGTTTTTCATAAATGACAAAGTCTTATTTTTGTTATAATTAGTTTAGGCAAAAAGTTAAAATATCACAAAGGAATTATAAATACTAAATTATAATAATATCTATTAATATATTAAAATAAAAATTAATAGAATATTTCGTTATTTAAATTCTTCACGAAATATATCCAAAGGAACATTTTTTTTACTGTAAAATTTAATAATTAAGGTAAGATTCTTAATGGTGCGGTTTACAGCAGATCATAAGGTTTATATAAAAATCTTATATTGGGGGATGGCTGGTTCAGGAAAAACAACAATTGTAGACACCCTTTATAGATTTACCAAAGAAAATGTAAAAGATATTGAACCGACTGGGAATTTAACAAAAATATCCATGGCATCCGGTTCAACTTTATATTTTGATAGAGGAATCTTCCAATCTACAAAACAAAAAAGTCGTGGAAAAGTGTTTTATCATGTCTATACTGTTGCGGGGCAAAGAAGATTTTCGCCTTTAAGAAAAAAAATATTCAAAGGAACTGATGGGGTTATATTTACTGTAGATTCTCAAACACATTTTTTTGAAGATAATATAGAGTCTTTAAAAGAATTGAAAAACGTTACTAGAGGGAAATTAATTAAGGAAATTCCTTTAATTATAATGCTAAATAAACAAGATCTCTCAGAGGTCATAGGAGAAGAAGATTTCAAACAGGTATTAAAAGATGAAAAGCTCTGGTATGAGCCTGATCATGAATTATATCTCTGGAATCCTATAGTTTATAAAAGCTGTGCATTATATGAGCAACGAAAAAATGTTTATCGTAGCTTCTCCGAATGTGCGAGAAGAACAGGTTTATACCAGATATATGGTGATGGAGAAGCTCCTATTGGAGATAATTTTAAAGAATTTCGTGAGTTATAAATACTATAAAGTAAGTATACATTATCTGTTAAAATTTAGTACTAAATTGCATTTTCTTATTTAAACAACAGAATTAATAATTTCTATGGAGAATATATGGAGTTAATGAGGGTTGTAAATATTCGATGAAAAAAACTAAACAAGGATGATCTACTATAAGTAGGGATGATATATTATAGTTACTTTGAGGATTATAAAAACCTAAACTCCACCTAATAAATTTATAGTAATTTAAATAAATTATAAAAAGCTTTTTTCATTTAGTTTGTTTAAATTATAACAAATATATGTGAATTAAAAACGGGCTTATATAATAATATAAAGGATAAATTACCACAACAATTTTCAATTTTTCAATTAATGAGTGTTCTAGGTATTGATGCCTCAGAAGTGCGTAAAGTAAGAAATTTACTTAAACAATTTTATTCGTATGGTTTCATAAAAAGAATTTCAAAAAATATGTATGAAAAGGTTGAAAATGAAAATTAGTCTATGATTTAATTATTAATATTATGACTAATCTTCAACTGCGGAAATAAAAATTTAATTAATTCATTAAAAGTATCTAATACTCCTTTTCCCTCTATTGCGATTGTTTTTTTAAATGAAATATGTTTAAATCTATTAAAATCGATATAAGATAAAAATCCGTTTCCCTCTAAATTATTTAAACCCAATAAATCACTCTTATTCATTGATATTACAATCGGAATTTTATATAATTCAGATCCGAATATTGTTTTTAATTCATTCCAAGATCTAATATTGTGTTCTAAGTATTTAAATTGTGAATCAACAACAAAAATTAATCCATCTACTCCGTTTAATGTTGCTGGGCGTGTACTTGCATAAAAATCTTGACCTGTTGCTGAATAAATCAATAATTTCAAACTCCATTCAATCCCTTTAAATTGTAAGACCCCGAAGTCAAAAAATAATGTGCGACCTACAGAACTGTCAATAGATTTAACGGCATGTTCTTTCTTAAAATACGCAAAAAGCGATTTAATTGATGTAGTTTTCCCTGACATCGCTGGGCCATAATACACTATCTTGACTTGTAAAGTTTTATTTTCGTAATTAAAAATCATATTATTTTCTAACCCCAAAGCGAAACTATTTTATCACCCATAATAGCTTTCTTTCCATCTTCAATTAAATTTGAATAATTTTCTCCCCATTCTTTTTCAATAAATGAACAAATTCTTTCTATTGGGGCTTCTTCATAATCAATTGTTTCTAAGAGGGTTTTACTGCTAACACGTGTCTGAATTCCGATATTATTCAACAAATTTAATCTAGATAGAATAAAAAAGGCTCTTTTTGAACCGGAATAAAAATTCTGAATTTCTCTTTTAAAAATATTTTTCTTTAATTCATTTTTTTCAACTTCAAAATCTAATAACGTTTTAACCAAATCCTTATCAAGCTGATTTGTAGTTATTTTATCTGATAAAACTCTTTTCATTTTTACAATCGATTTTTCAGTATCTTGAGATATTTTTTTAAAGATGTTTTGTTCAAGTGTTAAATCAATCCCTTTTTGATTAAAGCCCTCAATTTCTATTGAAATACTATTTTTAGTAATGGTTATATAAAGTAAATTATTCGTATTTCTTTTAATTAAATTTTTTAAATAATTTAGTTCTTCCTTTTTTTCGGGAATCTTTAATCCAATGAGCCATGAATATATATTATCAAATTGACTTAAAGCTTTGAATGAAACATTGCTTGGACATCTAATATGGGCACGTTGATAGTTATAATCGACATTTTCATTTGTTATAAGATTTTCATAATCTTCCCTTGAAACAAAATCAGTATAGAATACATATTCTTTTCGAAAATGAACCAATTCAGAAAGTTCAATCAAAAAGTCATCGATTTTATCTGGATCTTCACCTAAAACTATTATAGGAAATCTATTTAATAAGCAATACAAAATTACTGAATTATTATTACGTTTTAGCCGATCTAAAAATTCAAAAAAATTCATGATCCCACCTTTTTATTTTATTACTAATTCCCCTAACATTCTCTTAATATCAAAAGTTTGATGATCTTGAATTTCTGATGCCTTTTTAATAAGAGAATCAATCTTATTTGAAAATTGCGGAAGTATTAACCGTATTAACCCTAGTTTTTGCCTTAATTTACCAATTTCTGTACTAAAAATTGCTTTTCCTAATCCATCTATAAATTGAAATGAATTTTGACAATCTAGAAGAATTCTCTCCGCTTGCATTTTTTTCAACAACCAAGCGCATCTATTAGCAGTTTGGAATAAAGAATAACTCATTGCTGAAATCTTATCTAGCTTTTCAGTGTCATTATCGACTTTTTTTAGGATTTTAGAAGCGATAAACCCCCCTTCAATTGTTATAAAAGCATATTTTAAATCTGGAATTGTAACAGAAATATTTTTTAGGACCTTTCTTAATTCTAGAGATATCGTTTCGGAAAAGCTTAAGGAAAAGGAGGACAATCTTAGATCAAAATCTTCAGTATCTTTAACATTAAATCCTTCTATGATACTTTGTATTTTCTGATTATTAAACTGAATTAATGGAGGTTTAAAGGATTCCCCTGATGTAATCAGAGTCGTTTTAATTTTTTTTAAGCATTCATTTGTTTGTAAGAAGATTCCTCCTAAATTTATATTTGGCTGGGCGGTAATTGCGATAAAAAATTCATGATTTGTGTCTAAAATGCCCTGTGATTCTAATACTTTATTTAATGAGCTGTGTAAGGGACTATTCAAAGGAGCAATCAAAATCTTTGCCTTTTTTCCCTCTATCAGGATATATTTTAAATCTTTCGGGTG
This sequence comes from Promethearchaeota archaeon, assembly GCA_048941285.1. GTDB lineage: Archaea > Asgardarchaeota > Lokiarchaeia > Sigyniarchaeales > SOKP01 > Loki-b32. The sequence continues at coordinate 386 of JBHLNS010000003.1, read as the reverse complement.
TAAATGTATTCCTACATTAAAGATAGCACTGGTTGCTGAACTTACATTAAAAATTTCATCTTTAGAAAACCAAACTCCTGTGGATTGGATTGGATTGCCATCTCGTTGAGTTAAAACCGCGTTTTCTACACCTTTAAGTTGTTTAATTTGGTCTAAATGAATTCCAATTTTATCTTTTAGATGCATTTTAAATCTTAAATTCTCTTATTAAAATGATATCCTTTAATTTTAATAGAGATTTTTAAACTACGAAAATTTATTAAAGAATAGTTAAGCTTCTGCTAATAAACAAAAAAATTTAAAATATATTGTACCTTTATAATATATTAGCAAATCGTATCTTTACCGGTGTAAGCTTGGATTACGGTAAACTTCCGTTAAATGAA